>NC_019701.1:3690000-4290000 GCF_000317065.1 Pseudanabaena sp. PCC 7367 | reverse complement strand
GGCTTAGCGTGCAAGTGGAACTTTGGCAAAAGTGCGATCGGGCACGATGGGATCAAGCTGATGCCTGGATTTTGTTTGGCCGCAAGGTGGGCTGGCGTTCCGGCAACTTTTTAACCGGTGATTATCATTGGAAACGACCAGAGGAGCTAACTTTTTCCCTGAGAGCGCCCAAGGGCCATCTGCCGTTTATTTCTGGGATCAATACGATCGAGGCAATTAGCGATCGGTTTGATTGTTGCCAGCACCCTTCCTACAAGTCGCTGAGCCGATAGATGTTTTATGGGAAGAAGTGAAATGATCCTCAGCACTGAGGTATATCAGACAAAGCTTCCCAGAATTGATCCAAGAGAGGCTGAAGAGTTGAGTTGTTTTACCGTTCCTACCAACTTTTGAGGCGTTAACTTGACTTGTTCAGCACTACCCAAACTTTTACTAAGGGTGGATCGTATTGTCGGGCATTTTAGCACGGCTTAGATTAGCTCCCCTCAGATCGGCTCCATCCAAATTTGCACCATCTAAATCACTGCGGCTTAGGTTAGCATCCTGCAAATTAGCATCTTGAAGATTGGCATCGCGCAGGTTGGCCCATTCCATTTCCGCTCCCGCTAAATCCGCGCCAGTTAGATTTGCACCAGTGAAATATGCTCCGGTCAAGGTGGCATCACGCAGATCAGCACCAGTTAAATCAGAACCGCGCAATCGCGCATTCTTGAGGAAAGCACCGCGTAGGTTTGCGCCGCGCAGGTCGCAATCCTGGCAAATGCGTGAATCTAATAACTTATTAACATCGCGCGGGTCTTCAGCCCTGGCAACGCCAACCATGCTACTAAAGCCAACCAGGGCGATCGCCACAGCAAAAGCAATGCGCCTGGGAGCAAAGAAATCAATGCCATCCTGATTTCGATCGAAACCAGCAGTAGTAGCTTGCACCTTATCAAACCAATAATTCATAACGCTCAACCTAAACTCTACCTGAAACTCTATTTACACTCTAGCTCGCTCTAGCTGGATTAATCTAAACCTACCAGCGACACAAATTAATTTTGCTCACGCCTTAATTTCATAAAGCCAATAAACTCAGCTAAGCAGACTTGCCATTCTTACTTGGCTTATCTTCGCCCTCTGATAGTTGAATCAAGTGAATATGCTTATACCCCAGTTTGATTTCAAATTCATCACCGGGCTTTAGCCCCATCGATTGAGTATAGGTAGCGCCGATCACAATCTGACCATTTTTATGCACACTCACCCGATAGGTTGGCTCCCGCCCCCGGCCATCTTTGGGCTGTTCAGGATCAAGCGGATAGCCACTGGCTGTGATCACGGCCTCATAGAACTCGGTTAAATTCACCCGATATTGATCATCTTTAGAAAGGGTATAGTAGCCGCAGCGTTTAGCCTGCTCTCGTTTCGGGAGGTTGCTGAGTTCTTTTACCTTTTGGAGCAAGGCTTTACCAGTTAGGGGGGCAGTAGCAATGTCACTCATGGGTTTACCAAAGTTATGGGGTTATTTATTAATAAAGTTAATAGCGTTTGCATCTATTGAGCGGAGAAATCGTAACGGGTTAGGGATTGTTTGGGATTGTTAGGAATTGTCGATCGCGCCTAATTTGGCTTTTATTCAACCAAGTTAGACCAGTTAGAGTTAATTAATTCAACCTGCAACCTGCACCAAACTATAGCTAATCATTAATTCTCATTAATTCGGATTGAATGGGGCTATGAATTTACTCGATCGGAGCCAAAGTATGGATCACAAAGAATGCGATCGGCTTAATTTCTCAATCACATAGCTGAAATTCATTTAGATCAAGCTAGATTAATGATTTACTAACTGATTTTTCGTTACCCAACATTAGGAATCGATCGCTTAAACTAATACTTAATTTATAGGATTAAGTTAAACTGATTATTCCTAATTATGATTTCCATTTAGTTAATGTTTGGCCAAGAAATAAGAGTCGAGCCAAACAGATAAATCGATCGCAGGCACAACACAATTCTCGGCAATTACAATTGGCTTGCCCCAACCATAATATTCAAGTTCAAGTATTTATACGCAAGTATTCATGCACGGACACCAGCCTAATATAAATAATATAAGATTTGAGTGCCGGTGAAATAAATAAATTTATATGTATTGATTTGACTATTTATTGACTAGTCGAATTTAAATTGATCTAGTTCGTACTTGATTGTGACATAGCGATATTTCTGCGTAGCTGATTGCGAGTCAGACTGTTGTGAAATTGGTTCAAACTTGTTGTAATATCCCCTGGCCGTATTACTAATAATTTTATCTAGTGCCTCAATCTCACTGCTTTCAATAAAGCTTTTCTCTACAGTGCCTGCTGGGCTAACTAATAGGGCAATATTTATCTCTTTACTTTCTGGATTGAGATTATTAATTTCTGCCTTAAGCGCTGCTAGCTGATTAACATCCAAAGGAATCCATTCAACTTTGGGTTCTCTGTGATCTGATTTGACTGGCTTACTAGCAGGGGCGATCACCCTAATTAATAGTTTGTCTTTGTATTTGTGATCATTAATAACTTGCAAAAATGCCTGATCATCGCTGCTAATAATTTGTTCTGAGACATTACTAGCTGGCAACGAATCAGTATTTATACTGCCTGATTGATTGGTTTGATTCCTGGCCGCGATCGGATTTTTAGCGCGATCGCCCTTAAAAAATATATTCCCAGGCTCTGATGCAGTTTCTACTTCTTCTGCTTCATTTGAAGATTCTAAATCATCAATATTCAGATCACCAGCACTCTGATTAAATTGCGGATCAACATCACTAGTTGAGGCAGTTTTCTGATCAGGGCTAGTTTCATCAGTTGCTCTGGTTCCAGACTGATCTTGTGCTTGATTCTCAGGCTCGGTTTGGGTGGGATCGTCCTGTTGATCTGCAGTGATCGTGTCTTGGCTATTCAGGGCAATCAATTTGCCAGAGTCAAACTTAGATTCATCCTTAGATTCATCGGGGATGCTGGCAAAGGGTTGGCGATCGCTATCAACGGGATTAAGCTCCACTTGATCTGCTGCCAGGCGATCGAGGGTTGGCGTAATCAAGGGTTGATCAATGGGTTGGCTGGGTTCGGTCTGGGCTGGCAAATTCACCACTGGCACCACCGAAACCACCTCGATCTCTTCCGGCTGAGAGCGATCGGCCTGCTTTGATTTTTCCAGGGGATTGGGCAGCAACAACCAAAAGGCCGCATGGGCAACCGCCGAAAGGAGCAGCAATAACCAGAAGGGATCTTTGCTTAAATTTACTAAAACGTTGCGCTTCGGGTTTGTGTTTCCCCAGCTAATAATTTTATGGCGGAATATTGCCTTAATTAAATGCTTGCCCATTGCTTGCTCTCAACTAATCTCTAGTTCATCAAGGTCACTTGCTCAAAATCCCTATATCTACACCCATATGATCAGATTGAGTTTGCCATCTCTCGGTAAATTAAAGCTTAAAGATTAAATCCAACAGCCATAAAATCTAATCTCAGGGCTGGGTCGAAGTTGCGATCGCCACCCGATCGCCAGCAATTTGCCGTAATTCATCCAGTTTATTAATCACCTCTGCATAGCTAACCGATTCATCTTCGGCATTGAGCACCACCAGAGCAGTAGGATTGGCCTGGATATAGGCTTCGATCTCAGCTTTTAAATATATATCAGAGATGATACTGCCATCGATCAAGGTCTGCCCCCTGGCATCCAGGGTAACCACTAACATCGGTCGGGTGGGGGCGTTAGTTTGCTCCCCATTATTATCTGTTTGCGGCAGTTCTACACCAATACGCTGTGGGGCAACCAAACCAGTCGAAATCAGCAGAAAAAAGGCCAGGATCGAAAACACCACATCTAATAGGGGGATGATGTTGATCTCGGTCGGTGAACTATTTTCGGTGCTGCTGGAGCCATAGGCCGATCGAATTTTCATGTTTGGGATAGAGCAGTGGTTCAATTTTTTGCCGGAGTTTGCCACAATTGAGCTGATTGGCTAGACAAGTTCGATCGCCCCAAATTCTACTGGCTCAGGTAATCAGGCAACCAGTCAATCAAATCCTGGATTTTCCCTTAGTTTGCTGCTTAAGTATGCATGAGTATGAAACAACAATTGTCGGCGATGCTTCCCGCGATCGGGTAGAAATTATTTTATCGTTTTAATTTAGACCTATTGATCTGATTGATCTGATTCCAGGAGCTAGCTTATGGTTGCTTACTCTTTAATACTCTTTAATCAAATTAATTAAAAGAAATATGCATAGGGCTAATTCCACTAACTAATCTAATGATCAATCGCGCCTTAAAATAGTTCCCCCTATCTCTAACTAGCCAATCAGCTAAATAGGGTTAAAACTTAAAACTGGCGCAAAAAACGCAGGTCACTACCCACCATCAGCCGAATATCATCGATCTGATGCAACACCAGGGCAATGCGATCGGCACCAAAGCCAAAGGCAAACCCAGAAACCGCTTCAGGGTCATAGCCCACCGCCTTAAATACATTTGGGTCAACCATGCCACAACCGCCAAGTTCAAGCCAGCGCCCCTTCCATTTAACATCCACCTCGGCGGAGGGTTCAGTAAAGGGAAAGTAACTGGCGCGAAAGCGTACTTCTACCTGTTCACCCAAAAGCTGCTCAACAAAAGTTGTAACGGTGCCCTTGAGATCGCCAAAGGTTAAGCCTTCTTCAACTGCCAACAATTCGATTTGATGAAAAATGGGCAAGTGGGTAGCATCTACTTCATCTTTGCGATAAACCCGCCCACCGGGGCAAGCGATCCGCAAGGGGGGATCATTTTCCTCCATATAACGGATTTGCACCGACGAAGTTTGGGTCCGCAGCAGCTTGCCATCGGTTAAATAAAGCGTGTCTTGCATATCCCTGGCCGGGTGATCGGCAGGAGTATTAAGGGCTTCAAAGTTATAGTATTCGGTTTCAATTTCTGGCCCCTGGGCGATCGTATAGCCCAAACCAACTAGCACATCCAACGCCCGATCGATCGCACTGTGCAATGGGTGCGCCCGCCCCTGGGGAAAACGCATCACCCCAGGCATAGTCACATCCAGGGTTTCTGATTCTAAGCGTTTGGCAATTTCCGCCTGGCGTAGGGCATTTTTTTGCTGTTCCAGTTGGGTTTGCAGAGTTTGTTTAATCTCGTTGGCAATCGCGCCTATTTTAGGTCGATCGGCTCCTGGCAGTTTACCCATACCACCCAACACCTTAGACAATGCCCCCTTCTTGCCCAAAAACTCAAGCCTGACCTGTTCGAGTTGCTCAGGGGTAATGGCGGCTTGGACAGATTCAACTGCCTTAGTGGAGAGTTCTTGGAGTTGAGAGGTTAGGGTTTCGAGATCGCTCATGGGGTTTGATTTGAATTTGCTCTGGTTTGAAGATAGTTCCAGATTGCTAAATTTGCTAAATATTAAATATTTTACCTTTGCAAGTATAGCTTACTAAGGTTAGAGCCAGTTATGGCAAAACTAAACGATCGCCAAACAGCTAACAGCCAAACAAGCAAAAAGAGCGATCGGATCGAATCGCTCCCTTGCATCACTCCTCAAATTTTGTAGATCTGGCCTGGGAACCGGAATTAACCACAATCCCAGACACTTTATGATCTAAGGTTTTAAATAATTTAAATTGGCTATTGACTTAGCAAAATCAGCTAATCAACCTATCTAGAAGTTAGATATGCCATCGGATTAACTGCACTACCACCACTAGGTCTGATTTCAAAGTGGAGGTGGGGCCCGGTACTAAAACCAGTGCTACCGATCGTACCAACTACCTGGGACTGACCAACCTGTTGACCTTCCTGGACATAGATTGTATTCAGGTGGGCATAGCGAGTGATCGTACCGTCAGCATGGCGGATTTCAACTAGGTTGCCATAGCCACCACTATTCCAGGCCGCATAGATCACCACACCGCTACTAGCAGCCCAAACTGGCGTACCTGTGGGTGCAGCAATATCGATCCCCTGGTGCATCCGACCCCAACGCCAGCCAAAGCCAGAAGTAAAGATGCCATCAGCAGGCCAGATGTAACCACTGGACAGGCCATAGTCATTGACTTCGGGCAAGTAAGCCGAGGCCATTAATTGGGGTAGCTCCGGTGGTAAACCAGAATTACCAACTTCGGCGATCGCTTCACGGTTAGGATCATATCTGCTGTCCGCCCCATTGTTGGGAGAAAGGCCAGCCGCTGCAATCTTGTAAGCTTCTTGGCGTTGGGCTTCAGCTTCTACTTCTGCTTGACGTACTTGGTCACGCAGGGTATCCACTTCCGATTCCAACCGCTTGATTTCCACAGAGGTCATCCGGGCTTCCGAATCTGGTAATAGCGCTACCGTATCAGTGGGGGCACTTTGCTGGATGCTTTGTTCTAGGGCATCAGCGATCGGATTGGCCACTACAGCAGTCAGAGTTGGCGCAGCAGCTACCTGAACTGGCGGCTCACTGGCAGGCAATGATTGCGGTGCATTCAACTGATTGGCAATGGCAACATTCTGCTCAGTTGCTTCAGTTGCTGGCGCGGGTAATACCGCTGCTACGACTTGTTGGGGTAATTTTACCGCTGGTTCGGCTGCTGGCTGATTCGGGCTTACCGCTGCCTTACCAGGATTAACGCTCTGAATACCCTGTTCGATCGCATTAGCAGCAATCCCAGGCGCAATGGGCGCAGCCGCAATTTGCTGAGGTGCTTTTACGCTTGGCTCGGCGGCGGGCTGAGATACTGTATCAACTGGCTGATTATTAATCTCTAAACCCTGCTCGATCGCCACCGCTGGGCTGTTGGGCGCAACTGTAATTGAGGCTGCGGCAACTTCCAAACTCGGTTCTGGTGCTGGCAATGCCGCCACATCAGGATTATTAAGACCTAATCCAGCCGTAGTTTGCTCTAGCAAATCAACCGAATCTTCATTCTGTAGGAATGGAAAGACCGCGATCGCTACTTGCTCAGCCGGCTTATTATTTGCCAACTTATCTGTCAACTTATTTGTCAACGCATTGGACTCAGCCGCTACCGGCAGCTTGCCACTGGTTGCAGAAACCAAGGGTTGAGACAGGGCTAACTGTTCTTCTTGGAAAGAATCCGTGGGAATATCCTTAGCTAAATCTGGCCCAGCTAACTGCATCATGCCACCCCAAGGATCGATTTGATTGCGATCGCCAGGAGGCACAATTGGGGTTGCAGCGGCTACCTTAACGCCAACTTCGGCGGCCGGCTCGATCTGCTTATCGATCGATGCAACTTTATCAACATTGGCCTCAACATCCACACCATCAGCATTACCTACAATCGATGGGGCAACCGCTGGCGCAATTGGCAAAACCTTTCCAGCTTCTTCGGTATTAGCAACGGTCTTAAGCTGTGGCAAGGGCTTACCATTAGGAATCTTTAGTTCCTGATCTAACTCAAGCCAATGGGCACTTTCCAGTTCATTTAGCTTCAAGATCGACTCTTGAGAGATGCCATAGCGACGAGCAATCATCTCTAGGGTGTCACCATTCTTGACTCGATAAACCGTGTATTTAGGTAGCTTTTTGATCGGTTCAACCGTATTGCTTACCAAAACAGCACTACCTTCGAGTTCCTGTAGGCGTTTTTGCAAACGTTGACGCTCGGCAATCAAACGCTGCTTGGCATCTTCCTCACGAATGTCCAGCAAAGCCGTGACATTACCGGGAATTACTAGCGGTTGATCGACAGAAAGAAATTCTGGACTTTCCAAGGAGGTGAACTTAACAATTTCACCTTCAGGAACTTGGTAAAACTTAGCGATCGCTTCGAGGGTATCACCGGGCTTAACCTTGTGAATAAGACCATTCACAGGCGGTATCACCAACTTGGTACCAGGCTGCAGTTCTGTGGCAGCACTAATTCCGTTGGACACGGCGATCGCGGCAGCATCTACCTGATAAATCTGAGTAAGCTGCCAAAGCGTTTCATCCTCACTAACCTCATGGGTCACCACACCCCGCTGTTGTTGATCCCAGCTACCAGAGGCGATCGCTGCACGTGCTAGCTCATACTTCAGTTCTGAATTTTGACCCAGTACATTCACTAATGTTTTGGGTGATTGGGCAACTGGTGTTGCTTCCAATTCTTTTGAGCTTTGCTGACTAATCAGTGCACTTGTAGTTCCAACCGATAATGCTAGACCCAACAACGCAAGCGATTTACGCACCTTCAAAGAAGACCGCTGTGGGTTCAATCGGCTATGGGGAACTTTGGACAGCAAGTCCTCTTCTGGCGAAGATAGTCGTTTCAAATATGGCCTCCTTAAACTAGCTGCGCTTCAATTATTAATTTATTTAACGCAGTCGAAAATTACTAGGTTGTATGGCTTATGCCTCCGCGTAAGCGACGTGACCGGGAGGAGCCCTAATTGATCAAGTATCGAAAGCTAAGTTACATTGGTTCTTTCCAGTAAACAAGTTCACGGCGAACATTTTATTTTTGTTTTTCATGCATCGAGCCACAAAAAAGATGTAAATGCATATTAAATCTTGATTTGTCAACTGTGGATTGCGGATATAAGCCAACAAAACCTGGGAAGTAAAAGTTTCCGAATTCAGCATAGTGGGCATCCGTTTGCCGAATTTGATTATCAAAGATTAACAGCGATCGCTTTGATTTGAAGCAGAAAACTTAATAATGTTTCTAAAGTGTTAATACTATGTAATCACTTTTACTGGGGTATCAGAATAACCAATCCAAAAATAAAATCAACTAAGCTTCATCTAGCTCAATATAACTGCTTTTTTCTTTAAAATGCTCCTTTTTCTGATTTGTTAGCAAATTTAATATTTTTTTGCCCTGGCTGGGGAACTTTTTTGGCCAGAATGACTCTTTTGCCCCCGATCCTGTGACCAGGATCACTCATACCCCCAATGGACATGTGGTAAGAATAAACGCCTATCTATTCATTGGTTAGCTAATTCCTGTTGTTCGTGTTACCAAACCCTGATTTATGGGGTCTTGCTCGATCGCTAGATTCTAATCACTTAGTCAAATGTCGATCGTGGGTTTAGTTAATTACGGTGCTGCCTAAAGGTTAGATTTCCCAACCCATACTTTTTCGAGCTTTTCAAGCGATGTATAGTGCAAAATCGCTCGAACTATTCACCGCTCACACCTGGGCGATCCTTAGTTCTTGCCCAAGCAGTTTCTTCTAGCATTAAAGCAACCCTAGTTGTCTTTTGGCCTCAAACAAACCCAGAGCCACACATACCGAGAGATTGAGGCTACGCACCTTAGGATGGGCGATCGGGATATAGACTGATTCATGCGCTGCTAATACTGATTTGGGCAAACCACTGCTTTCGCTGCCAAATAGCAACCAATCGTTGGGCTGGTAGTTAAACTCGCTAAAATGCTGGGTGCCGTGGGCAGAAAAACAAATCCAGCGACCGGAAACAGCCGCCAGTGCATCTAGATCCTTGTGGGTGTGCAAATCCACGTAGGGCCAGTAATCCAGGCCAGCTCTTTTCACCGCCCGATCGCTAATATCAAAGTTAATCGGCTCGACTAGATGGAGCGGCGTTTGCGATGCAGCGCAAGTTCGCGCGATATTGCCAGTATTTGGTGGAATTTCGGGATAAACAAGAACTACGTTCAACATCTGGTTATTTTGAGTTTGCATTGTTTGTTTTTGTTTGGGGCAAGCCTGAATGCTGAATACAGCAACTAAGCCTTAAATTGGCTAACAGTTAACTAATTTATTAATTTAAGTAGCAATAAACACAGTTTTCCAGGTTTTAGGGAGCACATCGCACTAATATAGATAAGACTATTTATATAGTTAGCTGGCATCATGAAAGTTAAGGTCGATCGACTGGGGTGACGTTGATCTACTCCCAACCCTTAACTAAGCACTTATCAGTATTTAGAAGTATGCAAGCGACAGAAATTTCAATCATCATAGTTATAAGCGATCGCTATTTAATGATTAAAAGTATTTAGCGATCGGTAATTAGTCGGCTTGACCATATGTATTAATAACTTGACCATATGTATTGATGAGGATTAATCAAGGGTGATTAGTTTGGATCACAGTTTGGACTGGGCAAGCATCATCTGAGTCGGTAGATCTAACAAGCGGCAATGCCAGAAAAAAGTTCAGGTATGAGTGCAAGAAAAAATAGTTTGAAAAATGAATCCTCTTGGCAGCAACGGTTCGGGCAAAGCATCAAGAATGACCTGATTGCTGGGTTGTTGGTGATCATTCCGCTGGCTACCACAATTTGGATGACTTACACCCTGGCCACCTGGGTGATCGATCTGCTGACCAGAATACCCAAGCAACTTAATCCATTTGTTGGTTTTCATCCCATTTTGATTAACTTGATCAATTTATTGATCGGGTTGACCGTGCCGCTGGCTGGCTTTTTGCTGGTGGGGCTGATGGCGCGGAATATCTTTGGCCAATGGTTGCTGAATGTGGGCGAAAAAATCCTCCAATCAATCCCCCTGGCGGGAGCAATCTATAAAACCCTGAAACAAATTCTAGAGACAGTATTAACTGACTCTAACAATGAAAAATTTAGCCGGGTGGTGTTGTTAGAATACCCGCGCAAAGACCTGTGGGCGATCGGCTTTGTGACTGGCTCAATGGGTGGTGAAATTGACAAACGCATGAATAACAAAATGCTGAGCGTGTTTGTACCCACTACGCCGAATCCAACTACTGGTTGGTATGCGCTGGTGCCAGAATCGGATGTGATTAACCTCTCGCTTTCGATCGAAGAAGCGTTTAAGTTGGTAATTTCCGCTGGCATCGTTACGCCTAATCTGGAAATTATTACCCCTAGCGATCATGATCAAGAAGCTCGGCCACTGGTAGATTTGGAAATTCCGGCCAAGGAACCAAATTATACTGGTGAGAAGGTTTAGTTAGTTTTAGTGATTCATACCGTTTTAGTTTTTAGATGAAACATATGTTTAATCGGCAATCCATATGAGCAAGGCTTATGACTCGGCATTTGGATCACCTATTTCCTAATTTGGTATCAGGCTCTTGGTTCAGGACAAGGGTATAGTCACAAATCCGTTGAAGTTGTGAAATCATAACTAGCCACGGATTGTTATGGTTTAGTCAAAAAGCAGGTATTAACCAAATCCCCTGACATTTAGAGCCAATTACCCACCAACAAGAACGAAGACCAGTAAAAAGGATGGGATAGATCTAACGATACTGAGGCGCTATCTTCCAGGTTCACTGCTTCTAGCTTGGGCACACCCATAATTTTGCCGGATGCTACAGTAACTTCCTGATTGAGCAGGGCTAATTGTGCCTGTTGCAAGGCGATCGCCTTGGAGCGAGCCTCACCATAGCGACTATAGAAACTAATCATCAATGGCGCTGTGCCCGCATCACTAACTGACCATAACGAAGCTAATACGCTACCGGCCTTGGAACCCACCGCCGTACCACTGATGCCAAGATTCTGGCCAACGGCAGTTTTACAAGCACTGAGGGTAAGCATGGCCAGACCAGAAAAATCCATCGCCGCGATCTGTTTGACACTGAGCTTTTCATCCCAGAGCAGAATAAACGAATCATCGGGCTTTTCGCTAAGAAAGTCAGCATGGGTAGCCAGGTGCACAATGCCATCTTTATATTTGTCCTGCTCATAATTACGCAGATTGTCGATCGTAAAGTCGTCATCGAGAAACACATCGCCCCTCAGCACCTCAGATGCGATCGTATTGACTTCTGTTTTGGCTGCCGGAAGTGCACTAAACCCAGCCACTGACTGAGAAAGCCCCATGCTGAGCACTTGCAAATTTGAAGATCTAGTTGGTGGCTCCAGATTAGTCAGCGACATGGCTGGCACACTCACGGTGGCATATTTTTCGACTAAGAAGCGATCGCCATCATGAAAAGCTGCTGGTGGCACTACCCGCAATGCCCCGTCCATCACAAATACCAGCGTTTCCACCCCGGCTGCGTCGATCTCCTTTTCGATCGGCCTGACCAACCAATCATAGAGCTGGGGAGCCTGGCGCATATAGTCCACCGAGCTTGGATCTTGAAGATTAACCACAAAATCCCGCACCGTGCTTTCTAAAACTTTTTCATTTGTGCCCCGCACCACTCGGCTGGTTGGTTGATTAGCAGTTTGCGCCTGAGCCAGAGTATCCAGACCGATCGATTTCAGCAACTTGGCTTTAGCCGTCTCGCGGGGCGATCGATTTGGCGGCACGAATAATAGTTCTAAACCATCTTCACTCAGCACTGGATAGATAATGCCAGTGGGGCTGCCAGTTAGTTGAGAAATCCGATCGAGGTCTTGGCCATAGCAATCATTACTAGCTGGGTTAATGGGCGCAAGGCTGCGGCGTAAATATGACTCATGTTCAGCCACCAGACTACTGTCGATTGCAGTGCAGGCTTCGTAGATCTGGTCTTGAATTAAATATTGCCGCGCCAGCAGCAGATAAAGACGGCTAATATTACCGCGAATTTCGGCGATCTCTGGGCTCAGGTCGATCGCCCCAGCGTTAGCGTTACCCCGACTCGATTGACGCAAGGTGGAAATCAAAGTCAGAACCAGACCCACATCAATTACACTGGTGCGCGATCGCTCTTCTTGTTCATACTCATATTCAGTTTCGGAGCGATATTCGTATTCATACTGCTGCGATTGGGCAAGTTGGGTTTGTGGGTCTGTTTTCGGCGCTAATGTGGCCAGGGCAGCGGATTGCCAACCCAGGATCGGCAGCATGAGCAAGGCAAAAACTCTTTTCATATCTAATTTTTGTCAGAATTTGGTTTATCTCTCTGCATAACCACTGCATAAAACATATAAAACATCTTGTCTATGCCTATGCAGCTAATTTATATTGTCGATCGCAATTAGTTTAATTGGTGGGCAACGTTAGCAAATAGAATAATTCTGAATTAAATAATCTATAGCAAATCTATCGCAGCCAAAAAAAAACAAAGAGCAGGCAAAAAGCCCACTCTGGAAAATCAATTGAAAATCTATTTAATTTTCAAGCGACAAGATGTTATTTACTAATTGCTAATACTTACAAATACTTACTAATTGGTAGTAGCTTCCATTTCTGGGTTTGCATCTGCCTCAGTAGTCTGATCGGACTTATCAGTACCAGTTAAGACAACCTCCGATTCGACTTCATGGGGACTACGCAGAGTATTCTCACCATTATCTAGTTTGCAAGCAGACATGGTCTTAACGTGCTCAGCTTCATCATCGCGGATCGCCACAAACACATCATAGAGATTATCTACCTTGGGGCGACGGCTGTTGGCAACCTGGCCAGTTTGGAACTCATCAAACAAATATAAATCACCATCACGGTAATATTTAACTGCGATCGCTGGGGCGGGCTTGCTTTTCAGCTCTGCTTCGTTTTCCTTGAGGTATTCATCATAGGTATGGTAGGCGTGTTCTTCTACCATTTCCATGAAGTGATAAGCAGCCTTAGGATTGACCACATAAATACCAACCACGATCCAGTAGTAGACAAGCGCGGCAGTCTTGGCCAGCAAGCGATCGAAGGGGTTGTTATTGCCGCCTAATTCTTCAGCAATCAACAGGTGATGTAGCTCATTCCAAGACTCTGCAAAATGAACCTTAAGCCAATCAGCCCGCCGCCAAAACCCCAGAGTTTCGTACAGGTGCAATACCGATAGATAGGCAAAATATGGCACCCTGGCTACGGTCTCGAGCACATAAAAACGGGGGATTGGCCGATCGCGGTAAAGAACATTTATCACGAACACCAATATGCTAACCAATGCTTTAATCATGCAGGCCTCCAATGAGGTTTCGTTACAGCGCAATCTTAGCAACTTTGCCCCTGAGCTGACAGGTGGGGTAAACCGCTCAACCTACACTGCTGCATGGCACGTAGCCTTTAATAGAGCATATTCTAGCGTTTATAAAGCAAATCGATAGTTTTTAGCAATCGTTTTGTTTAATCGTTTTGTTTATAAATAATCTAGCTCAGCGCAACTTACGCAACTTAGCCTTCGGTATTAATAAAAGGTAGCAAGGCCATGATCCGAGACCGCTTAACCGCTGTAGTAAGCCTACGCTGCTGTTTGGCGGTTAGGCCAGTAATCCGGCGGGGTAGAATTTTGCCTCTTTCGGTAATGAAGCGGCGCAGCAGATCAACATCCTTGTAGTCGATCGGCTCGGAGGGCTTGAGAGGGGAAAGGCGCTTGCGATAAAAAGCCATATTTCTTGTAATTCTGGTTGCTATATCTAAGTTGGACTGATTTGGGACTGATGGTAGATAACACTTAACTAATCGATCCTAATTGATGATTAGTTTTTGTTAAATAGGTTATGGTTTCAATACATAATCTGGCGATTACGGCTCAACACCTTGATAGCGAATTGGCTAGGAACCGAGAAATTCGGCAGCATTCGGTTCTTCGATCGCTACTTAGCTCCTAAATCAATAGTTAATTACTACTTGATTTCCTTATGCACTGTATGGCTATTGCAGTGAGTGCAGAATTTTTTTAGCTCTAATCGGGCAGTAGTATTGCGCCGATTTTTGGTAGTTGTATAACGCGAAACCCCCGGCGATCGCTTATTGATATTCGATCGACATTCAGTACATTCGAGGGTAATGATGATGCGGACACCTTTTGCCATTTTCTTCTTTAAATCTGTTGAAAAAACCAGTTGAAAACCAGCCAAGTTCGAGCCAAGTCTGGTTATGGGCACGGCCTACTATTATTACACGATCGCTTTACTTTATCAAAGTTTTTTGTTTGCCCAAATGGGTGCAGAACTAGCCAAGTAAGCCTGTTGATCACAATTGCAATTGATGTTTGCCAAATGTTTATCAACCGTTGACAAGACCTGGCCAGCAAAAGTAATCGGCAGATCTGAGGTTCTACCAGTAAATCACCTATTTAAATAATTGTGTGATCGGGAATGATCGCATCCTTGAGCACAATTACAATCCCATTACGGATGCAGAAACCTTGGTCTTCAAAGCTGCCCTCTTGCACATTGTCCTTATTCACAATCTGCACATTGTTACCAATATGGGCATTTTTATCAACGATCGCGCGGCGGATCGTAGTATTGGCACCAATTCCCATTGGTACCCGACCAGCAGCAATATCGGCCTTATACTCATTATCTTTTTGATAAAAGTCGCAACCCATTAGCAAAGCGTCTTCGATCACGCTGCCTTCGTTGATCGTGGTGCGCAGCCCCAACATGGAATGATTAACGGTTACCTTTTCAAGGATGCAGCCTTCACCCAAAATTGAATCTTTGATCTGGCAATCGAAGATGCGGCTGGGTGGTAGGTAGCGCGGCCTGGTATAGATTGGCGATTCGGACTTATAGAGACTAAAGGCGGGATTCGGCTTAGCCAGATTCAAGTTGGCATCATAGAAAGACTCGATCGTACCGATGTCTTCCCAGTAATCATCGAACAAATAGGCCTGCACGTTGTAATTCTCGATCGCAAAGGGGATAATCTCCTTCCCAAAGTCAGTACACTCTTTATTGTTTTTGAGCATCTTGGCCAGCACTTCTTTCTTGAACACATAAATGCCCATTGAAGCAATAAATGGCTTTTCTTTGGCTGCCTCGGCATCTAACCCCAGCGATGTAGTATCCACTTTCATTTTTTCGAGCGCATCGCCCTTGGGTTTTTCCTGGAAGTCAATCACCCGACCAGAGCCATCCACCTTGAGTAGGCCAAAACTAGAGGCCACGTCATAGCCCACCGGCAGCACCGAAAGGGTGATATCAGCATTGGTATCACGGTGGCGATTGATAAAGTCGCTATAGTCCATCCGATATAAATGATCGCCGGAGAGGATCAAATATTCGGTAATATCCCAGGGCTCAAATAGCCACATATATTGACGTACTGCATCAGCGGTGCCCTGAAACCAGCCAGGATTATCGGGGGTTTGTTGCGCCGCCAAAATATCCACAAAGCCAGACGAGAATGAAGAGGGGCGATAGGTTTGATTGATATGTCGATTCAGGGATGTAGAGTTAAATTGAGTTAGAACATAGATTTTGTCTACACCAGAATTGAGGCAATTGCTGACTGGAATATCGATCAGTCGGTATTTACCAGCTAGAGGAACGGCGGGTTTTGCGCGTAGTTTCGTTAGCGGATATAACCTGGTACCCTGCCCGCCACCAAGAATAATAGATAGTACGTTTTTCATAGAAAAATAAACAAAGTCTTGCTTCTTAAAAATCTTATCTGTTTGGATCGTAGACATTTTCCAACCCACAGCCTTAATTGTCGGTTGACTTTGGGATGCTTGGCAAGTTAAATCTTGGCTGCGTTGATTAATCGTGGTTATGGCCGATCGCAGATGGGGGAATAACTCACTTGCTGGTTAACTTTACAATCTTGATTGAGGAGATGCGATCGTACTGCTATTTTTTGTTGGTTGGGCTGATTGCTATCGTTATTTTCATCCTCAGGAAATAAAAAGAATAACAGAGTCATCAACCAAAAGCTCCCCCAGGCATTAGCCCAGAGGAGTTCGGACAGATAATTTCTAGGTAACACTAGGTAACACTAGGTAACAACTTTACTCTGCTAGCCAAAAACTAAATATCAAATATAAATTAAGCATCGGTGCGATCGAGCAATCTGTTTATATTGCATAGAAAGTCGATCGCATTTAAATCGATCCTTCATTCATGGGTTGATGTTTAATGGAGCTAGCCATAACCAGATTAAGAGCAAATTAATAACTTGGTTAAGCCATGGTTATCAGCTAAGCGTCCAGTTACCTTTTTGAGTTGCTATTGGTTGGCTTTTTTGAGCGCCAGCAAAAATTCAAAATTGCTAGTGGTCTTATCGGGCATAGAAGCCGTAACACCCACCCCACGAATGGCATTAACCATTGCTTGAGCTTCGGGGGTGACTTCCTCCGGTGGGATTTGCGCCTGTAACAATGACCAGGCCTGCTCCATGTCTAGATAGAAATAGCCAATATTACTCGACTCCAGGGAGCTAATGATTGTTTTGTAGTTGGCATCTTCGCTCAACGGGGTGGCTGGTTTGGTTGCCATTGTTTCCACCAACGGGCCGATCGCCAGCACCAGCGAATCCTGCTCATACCAGCTATAGCCAAACAGCGTACCAGGCGCACCAGGAGCAGTCCATTCTGTAATTGTGACACCACCATCAGTTTCTCTGCTACTCACCGAGATCCCACCACTGGTTGTAGCTAGCTCTTCTAGTTTAGCGAGGGTAGCTTCGGCGGTAGGGCGATCGCTGGTCTTGAAGATCATGGCCATGCCAGCACCAAAGGTAGCCAGAATGCCTTCACTATTGGCAACTGAACCGATCGCAAACTCGCCATCCATCCAGCCAAAGATATCTTGGTCTAGATCTAGTTGCAGGGCAGATTGCATCTGGGTTCTAATCTGATCCAAACCCTCTTGAATTTCAGGGGTCTTGGCCGCTTCCTTGGTAAACAACTCCCAGCGAGCCTTGAGGTTATTACCAGTGATCAGCGCAAAGGTTTCAGCCGGGAATTGACTGATTACTTCTCCCGGTGCGGTTTCATACTTTGCTTCTAGAGCATTGGGATCGAGCTTGGTAACTGCCTTCAGACGAATGCCTTCTGATTCAATGCCTACGCCCATGCTGATCGATTTGATCTGCTGTAGTTGTTCGAGCGATTGGGGCGGAATATCTTCGGAATCGGGGCTGAGTGCCACAATTTGGGCGATCGAGTCGGAAAAATTAGGGATATAGACCTGAATGACAGGATTATCAATGCCTAGCGTTCCCGCATCGATCGAACTGGCAAACGAATTGCCACCTTTAAAGGTATCGATCGACTGCTCTAGCACCCCAGGCTGGGGCGAAATTACCAGATAGTCACCCAGTAGCACCGTGTTGGTAGGCTCACCGCCATCAGGATCGGGGTAGGTTGAGATCTCGTAATCCTGGTAGGTCTGTTTGGTGGGTTCACCGGATTTTTCTTTGACCTTATTGGCAAAGCTAGATGCACTGGCTTCATCTTTAACCTCGACCACCATCATGATATTCGGCTCGGCTTCAGCAGCTTCAGTTTCCACCTGTGCCAATTGGCCATCAATTACCGGGGCATAGCGCACCTGGCTGATCGCATCATTTGGATCACCAGGCAAACTGGCCTGTGGTGCGGTTGGTGGCAGCAGCGCAATCATCACCTCACCAGCCCAGGGCTTGATGTCGGCATCAAAGTCGAATTCGCTTTCTTCAAAAACTTCGGTTTTCAGTTCAGCGATCGCTTCATCGTATAGCTGCTTAGTCTCCGGGGTTTGGAACTGATCCAACTGCGCCCAGGCACTTTCATCGGTGGAGATCGAAATTGCCATAAAAGCGTTGCTGGGAACCACTTCGGCTGTAGCAACTTCACCACCACCAGAGGTAATGATACCAGGCCCAGACTTGGTAAACAGATAAGCACCAACCCCACCGGCGGCTACAACTGCAGCACCAACTAGCGGTACAACTAGACTTGACTTCTTTTCAGACATAATTTTTAATCAATCTTTGGTATGTAGTTTAAAGCTGACAACACAATCACCACTGGCTTACATCAGGATCAGGCACTTACCGATTGCCTATGATCGCACTCTGTAATTCTCTAAAGTAATTGGCAATCTGGGTTTGGGCTTCGGCTACCGTAAGACCCATCTCTAGCCTGAGCTAGGATATCATACCTATTAAACTTGAGTAATTCTGAGCGGCGATCGACTCTTACCAGTAGCGTTTCTTACATAAACACACATCAGTAACACATATCGATAACACACATCGATAAATTGAGAGTTTGAGCCTACCATCACAGCGATCGAGGATAGCCCGATCGTCTATAGCATAAGCAATCTTGCTTTTTCAGATCAGCTATTTCAGATATCTTAGCGGCTTTACAAATCAGGTTGACCATTCTACTTTCAGGCAATCAGCCCGATCGGAAATGCCAACAATTAATAATTTGCAACTCACTCTCAATTAACTAAATTTGCTCGACTCAAACCGCTTAGACTGCTCAAATTAATTGAACTAACAACACCTAAATTACTAATTATTTGATTCAGGAGGCGACTTACCTGGATGCTAAAACTATGATGGCGATCGGCGCGATCGGCGATCTCAATCTGTTCATGAATAGCTCAATCTAGCTCAGCCGGACTTTGGCAAGGCTCCTGGGCAAACTGTGATATCAAATTAACTTAAGATCCACGGGGCATCTTAGTTTTAAAGAGACAATCCAAATTTGCCTGACCAGGCTCAAGTTTACCCAAAATCAGCCAAAGATTAGCCGATGGTTCTGAATATGCACATTAATGAAATTTTCTTAACCATAGCAAATACTGCTCAAAAAGGTTCTTTGGGGCTTTTTGGGTTTATTTTGGGATAGCCGAGGCATAGTCAATTCTGACTCAATTTAGACAAATTTGAATTTAAGGCAAACGCCAATCGAGCTAAACAAGCTTATTTGCCTTATTTGCATATTGAATAATGGGAATAGTTGCGATGGTCAAAAGTTCCCGAATTAACATTTTTTTACATTCATTTACATCCATTTGTTGGCAACTTGATTTATTGATTTATTGGTTGATTCATTTGTGCTATGGCATCTAGTATCTGGATTCAGGGTCACAGTCGCAGTGGCAAAACTAATCGCGCTTGTCAGGAATTTGCCCGCTGGATCAGGGCGGGTAATTTTGGACTGCCTGAGGCCAATGACTTACCAGTTGGGATTAATAATCCAGATCAGCCAGATGATTTTGAACGATCGATCGATCCTGCGATCGATCCTGCTCCATATGAACAGGGCAATCGATCTTCCAGATCTAGGCTAAACAATCGCATTAACGATCGCCAGCTTGCTTCCCAGTCAGTTTTGACCCTATCGGTAAATGCAAAGCAGCGGCAAAAACTAAACGATCGCCTTACTCAAATTGGTAATGGCCAATACCCAGTCACCGCCGAAACACCATTGAGCTTTTTTCGCAGGGAGGTGGAGTTATATTGGCCACTTTTGATCAACTTATTGGGCAAGGTGAAAAATGTCGGCAAAATTAAAGCCCAATTCCCAATCGTGCTGCGGGTAGAAAATGAGCAGGAGCTAGCCAGTGAATTTTGGGAAGAGGTTCTAGATCAGGGTACGATCGCCATGCCAGGGGTGGGGCGGGAGCGATTGGTGCGGCGAATGTTGGATTTATTTTTGTTGGCTGCCAATAGTGGCAAAAGCCTGGATAGCTTTGCGGGATTGGGCGATCGCGGCATTGAATCCCTAGAAGGCGATCAACCTCCGGCAATGGTATGGCAAGAAATTAGTAAAGCACTTACTGCATGGCGGCATCATTGTTGGCAAAACGGCCTGCTTACCTATGGCATCATCACTGACTTATACCGCTATCATTTGTTGCCCCATGCTGAATATAGAGCTAGGCTGGCTCAGCGGTTTCGCTATGTGATCGCCGATGATGTGGATGAATTTCCAGCGATCGCCTGTGATTTATGTAAATTCTTGCTTGATCATGGTGCTAAGGGAGTATTTACCTTCAATCCCAATGGCTCGGCTAGGTTGGGGTTAGGTGCAGATCCGGCCTATTGGCTAGAGCTGGAGCAGGAAGCAGAAACAATCGAAACCCTGGAGCATTCACAAAGTAGTTCGATTGCCGAGGTTGCCCTTGCGCCGATTCTGGATTTGGTAATCGATCCTAATGTTTACCCAGACATGGGTGGGGATTTTAGTAACTATAGTAACCTGGGCACGGATTTCAGGGATTTTAGGAATTTAAATGACTGCACTATTGCGATCGAAACCACTTCACGGGCAGCACTACTAAGGCAATGCGCCGATATAGTGGCTGAGGCGATCAACACCGCGATCGAAACAGAGCGAGTTAAACCCAATGAGATCGCCATCATCGCACCAGGACTGGATAACATTGCTGAATATGCGCTGCGGGAGATTTTAAGCAAAAAAAATATTCCCTTTATGCCGCTTAATCCCCAAAAGCCGATCGTGAATAATCCCCAGGTGCGATCGTTGCTTACTTTACTCACGCTGGTATATCCCAACCTGGGGCGACTGGTGAACCGCGATCAGGTGGCAGAAATGCTGGTGGTGTTGAGTCAGGTATTTAATCGCAGTTTTGGGGGCGGTGTGAATAACAATACTGAATTAGATAATTTTGGGCAGGAGAATTTAGCTCAAGATCAATTTAGTCAAAACTCACCAGCAGTGGCACTTGCGGCGATCGGTTCTACTGGTCAAGCCGATCGACAGACACAACCTGAATCCGCGCCAACCGCAAGATCGCCGATTACTCGATTGCAGTCAACCCAGACCACGATCGATCCAGTACGGGCTGGGATTTTGGCCGATCATTGTTTTGTGCCCCATCCTGACCAACCCAGGCTGTTGGAAAGCAAGAACTATAGCCAATGGAATCGCCTGGGCAATCAGGTTAGCTACGCCTATGAACAGATTAGAGCTTGGATCGAAGCACAATCAAGCCAGCTTACGCCATTGCTGCTGCTCGATCGGGCGATCCAGAAATTTTTTATTCCTACTAATCCCAGTTACGATCAACTTTCCACCCTGCAAGAGCTGATCGAAACAGCGCAATATTATTGGCAGATTGGCTATCGGCTTAACTGGCCAGAGGCGGAAATTATCACCAGGTTTATTAATCTAATTCGCCAGGGCACAATTACTTCCAATCCCTACACGCCAAACATGCCGGATGATAGCGTAATTTTTGCTAGCATTTACCAATACCGGATGGCCAGGGGCAGCCATAAAATTCAATTCTGGCTCGATCTGGGTTCTTCGCTGTGGCAAACCAGTCGTGCTGCATTTATGTATGGTGCGCCGCTGTTCCGGCATGATTGGGATGGGCAGCCCTGGACAATTCAGCGAGAACAGGAAATCGATCAACGCAGACTCCACGATGCTTTGCAGGATTTACTCCATCGCACCACCGATCGCCTTGTTTTTTGCTATAGCGAGTTGGGTACTAATGGTCAATTACAGGTCGGCTCCCTGAGCGGCTTGATTGATCTGGCCACACCGATCGACCAGTCGGTTTATGCACCACCAGAACTAGAGACCAATGCTCAAAATGATCAATAAGAAAACTAATCACAAGATAGTGATATAGATCGAAGGATTGTCAGCAAATGGTCTTAAGAGAAGTCTGGAGCCTGCGGCC
This sequence comes from Pseudanabaena sp. PCC 7367, assembly GCF_000317065.1. Classification (GTDB taxonomy): domain Bacteria; phylum Cyanobacteriota; class Cyanobacteriia; order Pseudanabaenales; family Pseudanabaenaceae; genus Thalassoporum; species Thalassoporum mexicanum. The sequence continues at coordinate 4,267,775 of NC_019701.1, read as the reverse complement.
AAGTATCATTAGTTATATGCATAGATTTATCAATAGCAAATAAATAGCTAAGTAATGGGCATCTCTTTAAATTCATTTGTAATCTAATTTAGGTTATAGTTTGGCAGCGATCGCCAGCCCAAAACTATCCGCGTAGAGCAATTAAGGTTTCAGCATGAACGCCCAGTTTTTAAATCACCTCAACCCTGCCCAGAAAAAAGCCGCTAGCCATACCCAGGGTCCTCTGCTGGTAGTGGCTGGAGCCGGATCGGGCAAAACGCGCACCCTCACCTATCGAATTGCCAACCTGTTGCTTAACCACAATGTTGCCCCAGAGAGCATTTTGGCGGTTACCTTCACCAACAAAGCCGCAAGGGAGATGGGCGATCGCATTTCTAATCTGTTGATGCAAGAGTTGGCCTTAGTTGAGTATGGCAAGCCGCTAGATAATCTGGTGGAAGTCGATCGTAAGCGCCTAGCTTCCAAAATCCGGCGTATTAATAGCTATGCCACCGATGGGCTGTGGGTGGGTACTTTCCACAGTATGTGTTGTCGGATCTTGCGGCTGGATATAGATAAATACACCAGTGAGAATGGCCACAAGTGGCAGACCAATTTTTCGATCTTTGATGAGTCCGATGCCCAGTCTTTGGTTAAGGACATTGTGACCAATCGGCTGAATCTGGATGAAAAACGGTTTGAGCCGCGATCGGTGCGGTTTGCAATCAGCAACGCTAAAAATCAAGGCTGGACACCGCAACAATATCAACAAAACGAGTCTGGCTTCAAAGCGCGTCAGATCGCCCTGGTCTATGAAACCTATCAAACTCAACTGGCGGCTAATAATGCCCTGGATTTTGATGATTTGATTTTCTTGCCAGTAAAACTATTCCGCCAGAGCCCAGAAACTTTGGCCTATTGGCACGATCGCTTTAAGCATATTCTGGTGGACGAATATCAAGATACCAACCGCACTCAGTATGAGCTAATTCGGCTGTTGGCAACGGGCAACCTCAGGTCTGGCCAGGATTTTGACTGGCAGGGGCGATCGGTGTTTACGGTGGGTGATGCCGATCAGAGCATCTATCGATTTCGCGGTGCTGATTTTACAATCCTGATGGAATTCCAGGAAACCTTTGGCGATCGCCTGGCTGATGCTAAGACCAAGACCATGATTAAGCTGGAGGAAAACTATCGATCGGTGGCGAATATTCTCAGTGCCGCCAATCAATTGATTGAAAACAACAGCGAGCGGATCGATAAGGTCTTGCGCCCTACCCGCAACGATGGTGATCTGATCCACCTCTATCGGGGGGATACGGAGATCGACGAAGCGGCCTATGTGGTACAGCAGATTCGCGCGATTAAAGCCCAAATCCCCAACGCCAATTGGGGACATTTTGCGATTTTGTATCGTACTAATGCCCAATCACGGGTATTGGAAGGGGAGATGCTGGATATCCCCTACAAGATCGTGGGTGGGTTTCGGTTCTACGATCGCAAAGAGATCAAAGACATCCTGGCCTATTTGCGTTTGCTGTCTAATCCCGCCGATACGATTAGTTTGCTGCGGGTGATTAATACGCCCAAGCGAGGGATCGGCGCATCCACGATCGCAAAGCTCACCGATGCCGCCCGGGAGTTGGGTATCCCACTGTGGGAAATTCTCGGCGATGAAACCTCAGTCAAAACAATTACGGGTAGGGCAGCCAAGAAAGTAATTGGTTTTATGGAGCTAATCAACAAATGGATCGGTCAGGCTCAGGGCATGTCAGCGGCAGAAATTATCCAAGGGATTGTATCTGAGTCGGGCTATGAACAGGAACTACAAGCCCAGGGTAACGACGAGGCCACAGAGCGATTGGCCAACCTGAATGAGCTATATAACGCAGCATTGCAATATGCGGAAGAAAGTGGCGATCCCTCTTTGGATGCATTCCTGGCCAGTGCCGCCCTTGCTTCTAGTTTGGACAATGCCGATGAGGATGCTGAAAAAGTCACCCTGATGACGTTGCATTCCGCCAAGGGGTTAGAATTTCCGGTGGTGTTTTTAGTTGGCCTGGAGCAGGGACTATTTCCCAGCTATCGATCGCTGAATGACCCAATGGCACTGGAAGAAGAACGCCGCTTGATGTATGTGGGTATTACCCGCGCCCAGGAAAAATTGATCCTCACCCATGCCCAGGCCAGGCGGCTCTATGGCAATCGGGAATATGCAATCGCCTCACAGTTCCTGGATGAATTACCCAAGGATTTACTCAGTGGTCAATCGGCGGAGCGCTATGGCAGCAGCGCCTATGCTAGTTCTGGTAGTAGTAGTGAATCGGCGGGGGCGGGTCGCCGCTTGACGATCGCTGACAAACTTAGAAATAAATCTCGGACTAAGGATGTGGTGAAGCCACGCATGGCGATCGCGGATTGGCAGGTGGGCGATCGGTTGATGCATGATGAGTTTGGCGAGGGCAAGGTGACGAATCTGCTGGGATCGGGCGAAAAAATGTATGTGGCGGTTAGTTTTGAGGGGAGGGGCAAAAAAATTCTCGATCCTCGCTTAGCACCAATGCAGAAGTTATAAAAATTCAGGCAAAGCTAAAAATCATGACTCAAAACAATAATTTTATAAATGAGTTCAACATTCACCTCGAGAAATATCTAGATTATTATTGTGGGCTCGGGCATTCCCCAGGATTTGCTGTTTTATTGAAAGGCGAATGGGGTTCCGGCAAAACTTGGTTTGTAAAAAAGTATAAGAAGCACTTTGACAAACGCAACAAAAGAAATAAGCAAAAATGCCTTTACGTTAGTTTGAATGGAATTACATCAGTAGCGCAAATTGAGTACGAATTCTTTCTGCAGCTAAATCCACTTTTTAACTCGAAAGGAGCAAGACTTGCTGGCCAAATTTTTGGAGATATTATAAGGGGTTCTGGGAAAGTTGGGCCTGTAACCCTCAAACTACCTACGCTCAACCAAATCCCGAAGTATCTCTTGGATTTGAATAATCCTATCTTAATATTTGATGACTTGGAGCGCTGCAGCATACCTCTAAAAGATAGATTAGGCTACATCAACTCTTTCGTCGAGCAGCAAGAGCTGAGAGTGATTTTAGTAGCAAACGAAGAAGAACTCTTAATCGACAAAAGCAATGATTTTTCACGAATCAAAGAAAAATTGATAGGCAAAACTTTTGAGGTGAACATAGATATTAATGCTGCACTAAATGCTTTTATACAGAAAAAAGACAATGTAAAGAAATTTTTGTCTGAGAACATCTCTTTAATCGAAGATATATATCTTCAAGCAAACTTCAAAAACTTAAGGTGTTTAAAGCAAGTCATCTCCGACTTTGAATTTATTTTTAATGTACTGCCTAAAGAGGCTAAAAGTAGTCCTGATTTCTTGAAAGATCTCTTCAGTGTATTGATGGCTTTCACAATTGAAATCAATAGAGGAGCCATGACCCCTAAAGATATCCTAAAACTTGAAGATGAGCTTGTAAAAAGTATGCGTAATAACCTCACACAAGAGCAAATATCCAAAGAAAAGAGTAATGAGAATCAGTCAAAGGAAAATAAGCTCGGGAAAATAGCAAGCAAATATTACGCTTTAAATTTACATTCTCCATTCCCTAATTCTGAATGGTGGTATGAGTTTTTCGACAAGGGTAAAATTGATGTACAAATACTAGAGCAGTTATTACCTAACAGCAAATATTTTGCAGATGAGAATAGTTCTGCTTGGCTTAGATTGCTTAATAGTTTCAAGGGAAAAGGTATCTCTGATAATGATTTTGACGACCTATTCGAGGAAGTTAAGTCTGAATATGAGAATAGAGAATTAACAGACCTCGGTGCAATAAAACATGTATTTGGACTTTTCTTAATGTTTTCAGAGTCAGGTATTTATAGCAAAGACAAATCGGAAATTCTGCAAGATGCTAAAGATTATATTGGCTACTTGCGAACTGCAGGTAAATTTGAAGTCTTACCTAGGGACATAGAGTATTACGTTGGAGGATATTTAGGATTTGCATTCAGCGGTAAAGAGTACCAAGAATTCAAAGAATTTGAAGATTATATTAGCAAGATTAATGAGGTCGTCCGAAAAGAAAGAATGCCTTTTAAGGTAAAACAACTCCTTGCAAAGATGGAGAAAGAACCTGCTGAGTTTAGGCACTTAATTTACTTAAACAATAACCAAAGTGAAGATCCCGATGAGAGGGAATATTACAAGACTCCGTTATTTATTTCTAAGTATGTTGCTCCAACAGAATTTGTTTCCTTGTTTTTAAGGATGTCTATTGAAGATCAGCGCTCAGCATTGTTTGCTTTTAAAAAGCGATATGAAGTTTACAACCAAGATTTAATAAGTGAATTACCTTGGCTTAGATCGGTTAAAAACTTGTTGTTACAAGAATCAGAGAATAGAAAAGGTAAATTAAGTGGCTTCTGGCTAAGTGAGTTTTGTAAGCAGTATTTAGAAGAAGCTATATCTAGTTTAGAAGCCTCAAATAATCTAAACTAATTTTCGTGGCAATTGCCAAACCAAACGACACATTTAGCGATCGACATACCTATGTAGTCGTCTTACTATAGATATAGAAATGAGAGAGTAAAGAATAGATATTAATACTAACGCGAGGGAAGCCTTGGACTATTTAGAACCACGCCAACAAAAAAAGCTGCAATCCTCCCTGCGGCAGCTACCAGGGAATATGGATCACCTCCGCACCAAAATGGTGATTACCGAGGCTGATGCCAATCGCGCTCGGCAAGACATCGAGGAAACAAGTCAGCAGATTTTTGCCAAACTAGAGCAAATCCGCGAGCGCCACCGCCAACGCAAGCTGGATTGCCGTCGCATTGCCGATAGTGGCAACAAGATGCAAGAAATTGCCCAAACAATGGCAGCGATCGAACAGAAGCTAAACCAAACCCAAGAGGCGATCGAGGCCAAAGTAGCTAAATCTAGCCCGAAGCGATCGCAGTCTTAAAATTGCCCCTAATACTTCTTACCAGCCTAGAATTAGGTGCTATTAATTATTCAAATTGCCTTTCGCGTTAACACATCGAAGGTTTAGCTGCCAATGCGAGATCAGCTTCTTTCCAAAGCCACTAATTGAAAGGGTTCATTATCTTGATGAGGAGAAATCTGAATAACTACCTTAAAATCAAGTTTATTCAGAAACTTAATGAGTTTCCCTTCTGTAAATAAATGGTATTGACCTTTAATAAGATTATCTGCTTCCTGCTGAGTAATATTTAATAGCTCTGTTACTTGTTGATGGGTGTATCCTCTTTCCCTTAGGAGTTGGCGGATCTGAAAACCAAGCTGGGCACAAACATATAGCTGGTCAGCTTCTTCTAGCTCCATATCTGCAAAAATATTGCCGCTACTTACCTGAAACTCTAGCTCTTTCAATTTCTAAAACTCCAGCGCAACGACAACGAATTAACCACCACCGTCACCGAACTAAACGCCATTGCCAATCCAGCGATCATGGGATTGAGTAAAACCCCCAGGCTGGGATAGAGCAAACCAGCAGCGATCGGGATACCCAAGAGATTATAGGCAAATGCCCAGAACAAATTCTGGCGGATTTTGTTGAAGGTGGCCTTACTCAGGCCGATCGCCTTGACCACATCAGCAATGTCATTGTGCATCAACACAATATCAGCGGTTTCCATTGCCACATCAGTGCCAGAACTAAGCGCAATGCCAACTTCCGCCTTGGCCAACGCTGGCGCATCATTCACCCCATCGCCCACCATTGCCACTTGCAAACCTTGCGCTTGCAGCTTTTCGATCGTGGCTGCCTTACCATCGGGCTTCACGTCTGCAATGATCTGCTGAGCCGGAATGCCCACCCGATCGGCAATTACCTGCGCCGTAGCATAGCGATCGCCCGTTAGCATCCACACTTGCAAGCCCATTTTTTGCAAAGCCGCCACCGCATCGGCTGCATTACCGCGCAAAGGATCAGTGATTGTAATTAGCCCCACAAATCGCGCCGCGATCGCCACATACACCACCGTTTTACCACTGCTGGCCAACTCGGTTGCTTGAGACAGGTACGCCGGATCGATCGTAATATTATTTTGCTCCAGCCATGCCTGAGTACCCACCAGAACCGTTTGATCGGCATCGGGATTATTTAGATCACCCACGATCGCCCTCACTCCCATGCCCGTCTCGCTGATGCATTCTTTAGTGCTTATAAGTGCCAACTTGCGATCGGCTGCTGCCCTGACGATCGCCTCCCCCAGATTATGATTAGCTTGTTTTTCGGCACTGGCCGCCCATTTTAATAACTCATTTGCCGCAATAAGTGATTCTGGCCGATCACTTGCATTTACCGCCTGCTCAGAGCTAGATGCAACAACAGCCGACTGATCAGACTGACTGAGACTAAAAATTTGCTTAAAGGCATGATCCACTGCCACCAGATCGCTGACCTGTGCCGACCCCAGCGTTAGTGTGCCAGTTTTATCAAACACGATCGCATCAAGGCTATGTACCTGCTGAAGCCGATCGCCACCCTTGATCAAAATCCCCCGTTCTGCGCCCATCCCAGTACCCACCAGGATCGCCGTTGGTGTGGCCAACCCCAAGGCACAGGGACAGGCAATTACTAGCACCGTAATCGCTAGCTTGATCGCAAAAATCAATTCCACCCCGCCCAGCAACAGCCAACCCAGCAAAGTCAACGCCGCGATCGCCATAATTCCATAGGTAAAATAGCCGGAAATGCGATCGGCCAGGGTTTGGATTGGCGCTTTTTGAGCCTGGGCTTGCTCTACTAAGGCCACAATTCGGGCAAAGGTGGACTGCTCGATCGCCTGTTCTACTTCGATCGTCAATGCCCCAGTCAGGTTGAGCGTTGCCCCGGTCACTCTGGCCGCTGTTTGTTTATCTACGGGCACAGATTCCCCGGTCAGCATTGATTCATCCACCCTAGAGCTGCCGGCCACCACCCTGGCATCGGTGGGGATTTTCTCGCCTGGTAAAACCAATAAGCGATCGCCGATCTGGACTTCAGTAACGGGCACTTGTAATTGCTCCGCACCAACCAAGAGCCGTGCCGAATAGGGCTGAAGATTTATGAGCTGCTGCAGTGCTGCGCTGGCTTTGCCCCTGGCTCTGGCTTCCAGCGATCGGCCTAGCAAAATAAACCCCAACAGCATCACCGGTTCTTCAAAAAAACAGCGCCACCCCAGTTGGGGCCAAAATAGCGCTACGACGCTGGCAATATAGGCAGAAATCGCCCCGATCGAGATCAAAGAGTTCATATTGGGAATGCGATACCACAACCCCTTGAACCCATCACGCAAAATTGCCCGCCCAGGAATTAACAAGGCAGCAGTCGCAAATACCCAATGGGCATACATATTACTGATCAAGGGCAGCTCAATCACTCCCATTGGCCCCAAATGCCCCAGCACCGCCAGAAAAATTAAAACCACAGCGATCGCAATATCCCCCCCCGGTGGCGCTTGCCAGCTTAGCCCCAGCAACTCAACTTTGCCCTTGAGGTTTTCACGACTGGATTCAGAATCAGTTTGCAATGGCGATCGTTGATATTCTTTTGCCTCAAAGCCAGCCTTGCTAACAGTCTCGATTGCACTGTTAATTAATTCCTGGCGATCGGACTCTGGCTCAACTGCGATCGTTGCCCGTTCGGTCACTAAATTAACCGTAGCTGCCCTGACCCCATCACATGCCAATAGCCGCTTTTCCACGGCGGCCACACATCCAGCACACTTCATGCCTGAAACCTGGAGCGAGATCGTAGCGACTTCTGTGCTTGGCGTATTTGGAATATTCGGCGTATTTGGGGTTGTTGCTGTCATTACGGTATCTAATTTCGCTAATGTTTGAACTTAATTAAGCCCAACTAAGATTATAAGCTGTGAAAACTGCTAGCGCTGGAAAGCTTAGCTCAAATCTGATTAAGCATAATAAGCATAATTAGATACGCTAAGTAAAAATCGCTGCAACCATTGCCATAAGAACATTGCGATCGTAGTCATTCTATGGAATTTACTCCTAGAGAAACATCCGTATGGCGTAATTGCACCCAAGCGATCGTAATTCCGACCAAACAGGTCTTTAAATGGCACCAGATTAAAATGCTGGAAAGGCTCTAAATAGTCTCCACAGAAACCATGCTAGTGGTCTTACTATCTATTGTTATTTGTGATCTTGTTATTTGTGATCTTAGTCACTGAAAGAAGTTAATAAACCTCACTAATCTTAGTTATGTAAATCGATCGCTTTTTTGCCGCTAAAAACTAAGGGGCAGATTCATTATTGCTCTAGGTGGCCTAGGTGGCTGCTCAGCTTTTAAATCACTCTACGTGTGATTAGTAATTAGATTCAATAGATTTAATTATTTTTGATGCTTTCCATAGTCGCGCAGATTTAAATCGTTAACTATGGCTGTTAGTTACATTGGCAACTATTAAGACTAGGCGATCGTTAATTTAATTTGATGGTAGTCATGCAGTAGTAAGGATAATTAGCAATCGATTTAAAATTCGGAGCTTAGCTTGTTTGGGTTATAGATATTCAACTATCTCCCAAATCCTTACTTGTTCAGCACTACCAATTTGATTTACTTAACCATTAACAAACCTCAGCAATAAAAACCAGTAATAAAACTACGATCCAACTGCCACCACACCTAAACAAATATGCCAATGTATCTATGTTGCAATTCCAGTCTTAGTAAATTTAATAAATAAAGTCTCAAATTGCATTTTTTTGTTTAGTTCTGGTAGCTAGCAGCCTGGCAATTAGTACGAAAAGCTTATATTAATCAATATCACTCGAAGCTAAGATAAAATGATTGTATTGTGCATTAAACTTGTTGGAAGCTGGCATGGCATGGTTTGGTGCAGACACGATCCAGCTAGCCAATTAACTAAGTTGCTAATCCATCTAGCTAGATTAAGCAATATAGCTCATAGATTATTTACGGATCATTTGTTTAGCTGAAGAGATAAGTATTTATCTAAAGAAGTTTTGGGGTTACTGTTATTTCTCTGTTCTAGCTGGTGCCCACGAATATAGCTTTAGCCCATGCTATTGATTTTGGACTAATTGTGATGCAAAACGCCAGCTTAAATATTCAAGAGGTCGTCAAACATAAACAGATAGGTGGTATTAAGCAAAGCCTATTCACGTTTTAATTGTGTAATTAATTGTGTAATTAATTGTGTAAATTGTTTTTTGTATTGATCATCCTGCGATCGCCGTTGAACCAAAAGCCAACTCCTTCTAACTATTTGACTCATGCCCGTTATCGATAGTCAATTTTCAATTCATTTTTGGGGTGTAAGAGGTAGCATTGCTACTCCTGGGATTAACACCGTGCGCTACGGCGGTAATACTCCCTGTGTGGAAATGCGCTGTCATGGAAAACGGATTATTTTTGATGGTGGTACTGGTTTGCGGGTGTTGGGGCAACACATAGTCAAAGAAATGCCAGCCAGTGCGGATATTTTCTTTACCCATAGCCATTGGGATCATATTCAAGGATTTCCCTTCTTTACGCCTGCTTTCATTAAGGGCAATAGCTTTACTATTCACGGCAAAGATGCACCCAATGGAGCCACAATCCAGGAACGGCTGGAAGATCAAATGCTCCATCCCAATTTCCCAGTACCATTGCGGGTGATGGCTTCAGCCTTGAATTTTAGTGCTGTAGAAATTGGTAAAAATATCGAATTGGGCAATGGCGTTACGGTTGAACCGGGGATACTGAATCATCCTGGTGAGGCAACTGGCTATCGGGTGAGCTGGGGTGATGAAGTGGCAGTTTATGCGACGGATACTGAGCATTTTGCCGATCGCCTTGATCTAGATTTGGTGCATTTGGCTCGTGATGCTGATGTTTTAATTATTGACGCGGCCTATACCGATGAGGAATATTGGTCTAAGACTTCATCCAAAGTGGGTTGGGGGCATTCCACCTGGCAAGAGGCGATCAAGGTGGCAGAGGCAGCAAATGTTAAAACTCTGGTAATTTTTCACCATGATCCTTCCCACAGTGATGAATTTTTGGATGTGGTGGCAGATAAGGCCAAATCAAAATTTCCTGGCGCATTGGTTGCTAAAGAGGGCATGAGTTTATATATCCCTTCGCGGGGACAGAAAGAAGATCGCTTGGTTTTAGCTGAACATCCTGCTTAAGCCACCTTAGGCCAACTTAAGTCAAGCGGTTAACTAACTAATAACTAACTCTAACTTTGTTACCTCATTACCTCACCTCAATAGAGCAATAAAATCAATAGAGCAATAGAACTAATGTAATTAGTTTGCTAAGGATCTGGCATGTTACATGTTAGTCCTTGTCCTTCCAGAAGAGGATAAACGGATCTACTGCTAGTTGATGGAGATTGATACATCTGTGGGCGATCGACAGGGTAACGCTCGAACAGGTGTATTTATTACCAGGTAATACCAGAGTATTATTAGGAGCGATCGAAAACAGAGCTACTTACTACAACTTACCAAAGTAGCCCCAGTTATTAGTTATTAGTTATTGCTCCAAATTTGCAATCAAGCCCGACATGTTAGGCCGCAGCTTCAATCCCGGTAACCGATCGATACATGTCTTCATACTGATCAGCCGACCGCTCCCAGCTAAATTGCGAAGCCATCGCCCGTTGCTGCAATCGCCGCCAGGCATCAGGATAACGGAAACCTTCCCATGCCCTGACCAAGCAAGTGAACATATCCAGGGGTTCATAGCGATCGAAGCAATAGCCAGTACCCTTGTTCTTGGCTGGCTCATGGTGGAAGACGGTATCTACCAGCCCACCAGTCTGTCGCACGATCGGCACCGAACCATAGCGCAACGCGATCATTTGACTAATACCACAAGGCTCAAATCGGCTTGGCATCAAAAATGCATCCGTACCGGCGTAAATACGTTGCGCCAGGGAAACATTAAACAAAATCTGGGCTGAGACCCGGCCAGGATAGCGCGAAGCCAGCTCCCACATTTGGGTTTCATAATAGCGCTCACCTGTCCCCAGGATCACAAATTGCGCGTCGGTATAGGACAAAAAGCGATCCATCACCTGAATAATTAGATCAATACCCTTTTGCTCTACCAGGCGCGATACCATCCCCACAAAGAAGGCCGATCGGCTGGCATTCAGGCCAATTTCCTCTTGCAACACCAGTTTGTTGATCGTGCGATTTTCTAGCGTGTCCGCCGTAAAGTTCTTTTCCAAATATTTATCTGTGGCTGGATCTAACTTTTGGTAATCGATCCCATTCAAAATCCCACGTGGTTGGCGATAGGAAAGCAAGCCATCTAAGCTCTCGCCATAGCCTGCTGTACAAATTTGTTGGGCGTAGGTAGGCGAAACCGTATTCACAATATTAGCGTGGTGAATGCCTGCCGCCATTGTGTTGTGGCCTTGGGTGTACCAGGGCACCCAGGCGATCCGATCTAGCTTCCAGCGCCAGGGGCCTTGGTAGGCCAAATTATGGATCGTAAATACAGTGCTAATGTCCGGGCTCTCCACCATCCAAACCGGAATCATGCCGGTATGCCAATCATGACAGTGAATTACATTTGGTTTCCAATAGTTCCAGGCAAATTCGGCTACGCCATTGGCAAACAAAGTAAACCGCCAATCTTCATCCTCGCCGTAATAGATTCTAGATGGAATAAAGGAGCCATGCCCAAGCAGATATAAAGGCACATCAGTACCAGGCAGAGTCGTCTCGAAAATATCAAAATCCTGGAACATACAATTGCCTTTCCAGATCCACTGCGGCTTATTGGCCAGCTTATCTGGCAAGGTGCCGTAGTAAGGCATGATGATCCTGACATCATGACCGCGATCGCGGAGAACCTTGGGCAAAGCACCAACCACATCAGCCATTCCACCAACTTTTGCGATCGGTGATGCTTCGGCTGCGGCAAACAATATTTTCATAGACCAATCGAATCCTAAATCTTTATTAAGTCCACTTTTGTTATTCTTATCCAAAACGGGTACATCTGCGCTACAAATTGCTGCATCTGAATCAACTGGATCAAAAGAAGCGTTAGAACCTCGATGCGGCAATCGACCTGGCCAAATCAGATATCTAACAACAACAACTCATCAAGTTAAGTTAGAGGATCAAGCTAAGTTAAAGTATCGATCGGATTGGGCAGCGCATAACCCTTATTTTGCCTCCTGGTTGTTGGTTGTGTCAGTTCGCTGAAGAACAGAAAAACCACTGACACCAAGGTAATAGCGCTCTATTAAAGGTTCTAGACCATCAAATTTTACAAACTTTACAAAAATAGCGATCTCTATGGCTAAAAATCTTACTTCTATGCCATCACCAGATATCCCATAACACATTTATTGATTATTTATTGATTATTTATCGATATCGCAACATGAAATCCCCAGAAGCGATAAGTTAGGGATTCAAAATGCTTGATTTTTATCCCAATTAGCCAACAAAAAAACAATCCCAACAGTTGGATTGTTGTCTCATAAACCGATAGATTGTCCCGATCGCACGGATGGTTAGGGGGTAGTAATAGAATTTTATAAACTATAACTATACTTAACTACCTACGCTTAATCTATTCCATCTCACCATCAAGCAAAGCCAAAGCTTGGCCGATCGCAGCAACTTAGGCTACTAGGCTGAGGCTTGAGGATTAGTTGGTTTTTCTTGATCCACAGGAGCAGGAGCGATCGTCTCATTAGAATGAGCTTTACCATTGCCATTAGCAGGGATTGCTGGCTCCGCATCGTCGGTTTCTGGTTCTAATTCCGTTGCATTTGGCAACTCCAAACAATAGCCAGCTCCATAGACGGTCTTAATATACTTGGGGTGACGTGGGTCTGGTTCTAACTTAGTACGCAGGTGACGAATATGCACCCGGATCGTCTCGATATCGTCATCTGGTTCGTAGCCCCACACTTCCTTGAGGATTTCACTAGGGGAAACCGTCTGGCCATGTCGCTGCAACAAGCAATGCAATAACTCAAATTCCAGATGAGTTAGCTTGACCGTGTTGTTGAACCAGATCGCTTCAAACCGCTCTGGCACTAGCGTAAGTGCACCATAATTGAGAATTTCACTATGTTTAGCGGCTTGGGGAATCCTATTTGTGCGCCGCAGCAGTGCTCGCACCCTGGCCAGCATCTCTTCTAGCTCAAATGGTTTGGTTAGGTAATCATCAGCACCAGCACTAAACCCTTCTACCTTGTCCTGGGTCTGCCCCATCGCAGTCAGCATCAAAACGGGGATATCAGCGGTACGTTCATCCCGACGCAAACGTTGACAGACGGTAAAACCATCTACTCGCGGTAGCATCAAATCAAGAATAACCATATCAGGCTGAATTTGGATCGCCAAAGCCTGCCCTTTTATGCCATCACTTGCTTGAATGACTTGATAGCCAGCAAGTTCAAGATTAAGGGTAACTAATTCAGAAATTTTGGGATCATCGTCAATGATGAGGATCCGAGGCATCATTATTCAGAACTCTTTAATATTACAAAGGTATGCTGTGAGTTTCGATCGCACAGAAGATTAAATTTTAATAAATTTATCTACTATGTTGTTAATGTATAACACTTAATGTAAAGTTGCCAGTCCTCTAGCCATTTTTACAGCAACATAAAAGCCTTAATGCGGGCGATCGCGCGGTAATTCAGGGCAATAGGATCCAAATCAGGGCAAACTAAACCTTCTGCTGGTGCGATCGACCTAAGTTAAGTATGGCTACATAGCTGTTTGCTATGCCTTTATTCCCTCAGGCAAGTGATTCTAACAAAAGTTCGTACTCTTAGGCTTCAACCTGAAGGCTGGTTTTAGTTTGACCAGAGGAATTTGGTAGTCATGCAGTAGTAAGGATAATTGGCAATCGATTTAAAATTCGGAGCTTAGCTTATTTGGGTTATGGATATTCAACTATCTCTTAGATCCTTACTTGTTCAGCACTACCAGGAATTTTTCTAGCTGAGCGTAATTTGATCGATCGCCTCAATCTGAAAATAGCCTTGACTAAGTGCGATCGTGATGTGGCTGCTCACGTTAAAAGTTAGTCTAACCGATGATTTACCATTGATTTACTACCTTAGGTCAACTAATCCGACTCAAGATTCTCTTACAATGTATGAAGATATGTAAAATAAAGATATATAAATAATTTGGTTTATTGCCCATGAGCCTACCCACGCCCCCGGTTGCCGATCTTTTTGCTCCTGTTAAAGCAGATCTCGGTATCCTGACTCAAAACCTAAAGAATTTAGTTGGAGCCAGGCATCCGATTCTTTACGCTGCTGCTGAGCATTTGTTTGAAGGCAAGGGTAAGGGCTTGCGTCCAGCGATCGTGTTATTGGTTGCCCGTGCCACCATGACTGGACATGATCTTAGCGATCGGCATCGTCGCTTGGCCGAAATCACCGAAATGATTCACACTGCCAGTCTGGTGCATGATGATGTAATCGACACCGCCGAACTAAGAAGAGGAATTCTCACGGTTAATAGTCGGTTTGGCAATCGGGTGGCGATCCTGGCGGGAGACTTTCTATTTGCTCAGGCTTCCTGGTATCTGGCCAATCTCGATAATCTGGAAGTGGTGAAGCTACTCTCCAAGGTAATTAAGGATTTTGCGGAAGGTGAAATTCGCCAGAGCATGACTTTATTTGATGCCAGCCTCAGTCTGGAAGATTACTTAGAAAAAAGTTTTTATAAGACGGCTTCACTGATGGCAGGTAGTTCCAAGGCAGCGGGGGTATTAAGCGGGGTGCCGAGCTTCCAAACCGAGCAACTCTATAGCTTTGGTAAGCATTTTGGCATTGCCTTCCAGATCGTCGATGACATTTTAGACTTCACCAGTTCATCCGAAACCCTGGGTAAACCGGCTGGCTCTGACCTTAAGCAGGGTAACCTGACTGCGCCGGCGTTATTTGCCCTGGAAGAACAACCCCAGTTAGGGTGCTTGATTGAGCGGGAATTTAAGGAAGATGGAGACATTGAGCAGGCGATCGCTATGGTTAAAAATAGCGACGGCATTCAGCGAGCCAGGGATTTAGCCAAAGCCCATGCCAAGATGGCGATCGAGGTATTGGATTGGTTGCCAGCTTCTGAGCATAAGCAATGTTTGCTTGATTTAACCGATTTCCAGCTCAAGCGTCTCTATTAGAATTTTGACTAGTAAAAGTAATTGCAAGCGAGTAATAGTAATTGGTGGCGGCATTGGTGGACTAACGGCCGCTGCGCTGCTGGCCAAACGGGGCTATGCGGTCGAAGTATTCGATCAGGCGCTAGTACCCGGTGGTTGTGCATCTACGTTTAAACGGCGCGGATTTACATTTGATGTGGGTGCAACCCAGGTGGCGGGGCTGGAACCCGGTGGCATCCATCACCAGATTTTCACTGAATTGGGGATCGAGATTCCGGCCGCTACTTATTGCGATCCCGGTTGTGCGGTATTCTTGCCGGGGGAAAAGCAACCTATTAATATGTGGCGCGATCGCCAAAAATGGCAACGAGAACGGCAACAGCAATTTCCTGGTAGTGAACCATTCTGGCGGTTTTTAGAGGATTTATATGAGCGGAGTTGGGCTTTCCAATCTCGCCGTCCAATTCTGCCCCCCCGTAGCATTTGGGATCTGTGGCAACTGCTCAGGGCAGTGCGATTAGATACGATCGGCACGGCTCCTTTTACCTTTGCAACCGTTGGCGATGCTTTGCGTGGTTTTGGTCTAGCCGACGATCGCCGTTTGCGTACTTTTTTGGACTTGCAACTCAAGCTTTATTCCCAGGTCAGCGCCGAGGAAACTGCTTTACTATATGCTGCCACCACCTTAAGCATTACCCAGGAACCACTGGGATTGTTTCATCTCAAGGGCAGTATGCAGGTGTTGGCCGATCGCTTGGTGGCATCCCTGGAACGCGATCGCGGCAAGTTACACATGCAGCATATGGTTACGGCGATCGAACCCAAAGATCCACCCCAGGTGCAAATCCAGAATCAGCGTACTGGCGAAACCTGGTGGCAACCGGCCGATCATGTGGTGGCCAATGTGACCGTGCATAATTTAGTGAAGCTGCTGGGTACTCGTGCCCCAGGCGGCTATGCAAAGCGAGTTGAGAACCTACCCACGGCCTCAATGGCGTTTGTGGTTTATCTAGGGGTCGATCGCAGTGCGATTCCACCTAACTGTCCGCCCCATCTCCAGTTCTTGGCTGATTATGAGAGTCAGCGATCGCTGTTTGTATCTGTCAGCCAGCCCGGTGATGGTCGCGCCCCCGATGGGAAAGCCACAATCATTGCCTCTGAATTTGTACCAGCGGATCACTGGTGGGGGGAAGGTGTAAAAGACGAAGCCCAATATCAAGCCCAAAAGCAAAAATATACCAATCGGGCGATCGCCCAGCTAGGTCAGTTTTTCAACCTGGAAGACACCATCATTCACACTGAAGCAGCCACACCACGCACCTTTGCTGACTTCACCGCCCGCGATCGCGGCATGGTCGGTGGCATTGGCATGCGCGTATCCACCTTTGGGCCATTTGGATTTGCCAATCGCACCCCAGTCAAAAATATCTGGCTAGTGGGCGATTGCACCCATCCTGGCGAAGGCACGGCGGGGGTGAGTTATTCGGCTTTGACGGCAGTAAGGCAAATTCAGCATCATGAATGAAACTAGCTATAGCTCCGCTTCAACAATTGCTGGTTCAGCCTTGGATAGATCAACCCCTCGATTGGTAGGTTCAGCTTGATGATCAGTCACCTGCATTTTATTAAAATAGGTGCGATCGCCATAGCGCAAAATCGTATCGATCGATGCCAGCCGATTAGCCCAGGTATTTACCAAATAAGGCTTACGCAGGTTTTCTAAGCGCATCCAATCGGGCATATTCACAATCATTACATCCAACGCCTCCATTGCCACATCCAGACGTTCTGCGCTGGGTTGCGCCGATAGCTCAGCCAGAGCCTGGGATAGCTGCTCGGATTGCTCCTGCCAATTGGTCAGGCTTTCACCCCGCACCCATAGCCGATCGCTAGCCAAAAGCGATTGCCACTCTTGTTCCAGGGCGGCATAACGGGATTCAGCCGCCGCAAAGGGCTTACGATAGGGCACAATTTGATTTTCAGCAGTGGCCTTGGAGCGGGCCAGGATGGTACGAAAACTAGGGCTTAGATATTCTGCCGCAAATAGCGAATAGCCACCGGAAGGCAAATCTCGCACTGCTTGTAATTGATCGAGCAATTCAATATCATCCAGTCCCTTAATCATGACCCCAGGCAAAAACAGCACTGGCGATCGCGCCACACCAGACAGCGCCGGTTGCACCCGTTGTTGCAAAAAGCGGGTCGTGTCCTGCTCATAGGTCATGGGCACCAGCAAATCAATATCACCCCTGGCTACCCAGTCTTCCCAGTTTTGCTGCAACCTACTAATTCGCTGCACTCGCTCGAAGGGGAAAACCGCCGCCGAGATCACAATTTCTGGCCTGACCTGATCCATTTCCGTCGATACCAGATTCACAAACTGGCTCACCTGCTGGGTACGGAACTCAGTCCACATCCACCACAAAGAGCGATTGTTTTGATTAATGCTGACTGGATCAACGCCAGTGAGCGCCTGGAATTTTTGCCTTGCCACGGTGCCATAGCCAAAGTTATGGCCAGGGTCTTGGCGGGGTTGACGAATATAATCCAGATGCAAACCGTCTACGTCGTAGCGGGTAGCGATCTCACGGTATAGGCTCACTAGATAGTTCTGCACCTGGGGATTAGCTGGATCGAGGAAAGTTTTACCCTCCGGTGCAAAAATGCCACCGCGACTGTTCTTGTTTGCCCATTGGGGATAGACTTCCAGCACTGGTCCCGGATAGCTAACGGGCTTACCCACCAGGGGATTATGGCGCTTATTCCCCACCCCAAACACCCACACCCAGGCATGGAGTTCCATATTTCGCTCATGGGCGAGCTTAACTGATGCTGCTAGCGGGTCCCAACCTCTGGTGAGGGGGTTTTGCTGCGGCGCAATGCCACTGGGATAGATGGGATAGCCAGCATTGATCGTTTCCACAAAGACAGTATTTACGCCTGCTTCGGCCATCCGATCGAATACTTGAGCTAGTCCCTGTTCCGAGCCAGCCGCTACGATCGTACCGCGATCGAGCCAGATTGCCCGTACTTCCGAAAGTGGCGTAAAGAAGCCATCGGGATAGCCAGACAACAAATCCTGACGCACCTGACGATAGCGCGATCGCACCTCGGTATGCTTCCCAGACTGCACCAAACTGGACATTTCCTTGAGCAACTCATCGGCGGCAGCAATTTCACGGATTTTGCTGGTGTCTATATCACCCTTGCTGCCCTTGGCAATTTCCGCACTGATGATCGCATTTTCAACCCTGCCCATGATCTCTTTGAGTTCGCGGCGCATTGAGATCGCTTCCAGCGTATTCACTGGCAATACGGGCACTGATGGCGCTGGTGGTTCGATTACTCTGGCAACTGGTGCAGTGGGTTGGGCTGGGCGATTGCGATTGCTCAGATTGGGGCTAGGTCGTGTAGATAGGGGATGTCTGGTGCGGCTCCGATCGGTAGGCTTAGCAGTAGTTACGGTCGGTGTAGGACTTGGCCGATTAACGGGTTCATTAGGGCTGCGGCTGGGGGGAGTGGCTGGGCTGGTGGCTGATTTTCGGGTCGTAGGATTTGCTGCTCTGCTAGCGCGGTTATTGATTTGCGCCTGACTAGATCTAGACCGATCGCTGCTAGTCCGGGTGCTGGCAGTGGGGTTATTCGTAACTGGATTTGCAGCAGTAGAACTTGAGCTAGTCGATCGGGTTGATGTACTGTCTGTCGGATTAACTGGAACGTTAGTGGGATTGCTGATCGCCTGCTTCCTGGTGGGAGTATTTTCTGTCCTAGTTTCGGTTTCAGGGGTTGGACTAAGTGGATTTGCCGAGGTGAGAGCAGATTCAGGGCGATCGCTACTTGCCACCTGATTTTGCTGATTATATTGATTATGCTGATTGCTTAGGGCCGACAGCAACCACATCCGATCGTATTCCTGGCGATCTTGAGCATTCCCCCATTGCCAACCTAAGTACAAACTATGGTTAGTTTGCAGTGCCGCAATGCGATTGTCTGGCCAGAATGCCACCGTTCTAGTTGTGGTGAGGGTGGGGCTGAGCACACCGCCGGTGTTGATTTTTTGGCTACTAATTTCTGGCACCTGTTGCGCCCAGTAATATTCAGGGCTGGTGCGGGGCAAAACATGGCTGGACTTACTTAGATCACTACTCCAATAGCCACCAATCAGCGATCGCAAATTCATTCTGGCTTCGGGCTGCGCCGCACTACCGATCGTGCCTGTCGCAATTACATAACCACCAGCATTAATCCAATCATTGAGCACTTTGACTTGTGCTGTGGTCATGGCATTCAGGTTGGGCAAAAACAGCACATCCACATTTTCCAAACTGGCTGCACTGAGGTTGTCCAGGGCGATCGTGGTGTATTTGACCCCATCCAGGGTTTCGACAATTTCACCCCAACTGGATTGACCATTGCGCACGACGGCCAAGCGGCTACTGGGCTGGGTGATTACTGGTTTGGCAGGTACTTGAACATCGGGTTGCTGCTGAAAAAACTGCCCTGAGTTGGGTTTTAAAACTGAATCTGTTGAATCTGTTGTCTTAGCTGGGCTGGTTGTTTTATTTGTCTGGCCGATCGCCGCTTCGTTAACTATTAATGCAGGTGTACAGGCAATTAATACCGCTAACACCAGTTTTGCCATATTACTATTCTTACTACTCTGAGCCTCATACCTGCGTGACATACAAAACAACCCCTTATATTTCTGTGCGATTAATTTTTAGAAGTTAGTAACTCTATTTCTTTCATAGCTTTTCATCGCCACCCACACAGACATCCCCATCATCTTGATGCGCCTAAATATTCTAAATGTTAAATATTCTAAATACTAATGAATACTCAAGGCGATCGTGTTCTAGGTTAATCAGTCCCTAGTTAGATTAATTACTTAGATTAATTACTTAGATTAATTACATAGTTCCCATACATAGCTTGGCTATTGCACTTTAGCTGCCCAATTTGCCCAATTTCCTAGCAATTGCCGATACTAGGCTGCCAAGTAAAACGATCTCGTTCCACCCCAAATTAAATCTCAATCTTAATTCTCCTAATTATCCACTAAACACCAGTGTGCAAATCCAGGAAAGAGCCAAACAACCGAATAGTTACAAATTTTTTACTTAACCTTGCTAGCCAGCATAATGCTCAATTACCACCCGATCGAAATTTGCCTCTTAGTTTGCTAAGTTGTTGCTGAGTTCACTGAGCCTAACTGTTCGATCGCTGAGATTCTTAAATCCTTAAGCGCTACAATCTCAACTTGCCAGCTTAACTTACTCAAAATCCCCCTATTTATGAATTACGGGATGAATTACAGGATAAATTATGGTCGGCTGTCATTAAATTGCCCTTTACTAGATTACTTCACTTATGGGAAAGCGATCGATAAGTTGGGCAGCTTGTTTGGCACTTTGTTTAAGCGAATTGGGCAAAAACGGCACATGGGGGATTTGGGACAGCAGATCCAGGGTGCGTCTGGCAATCCTGACCACATCGCCCTCATCCAGGCTGGTATGGCTACATAATTCTGTCCATTCCATTCCCAATGCCCATTGTTCAATTAACCCCACCAGGTCATAGTCCAGCCAAATTGGGATCGCCACCATCTGCTTGCGCTGCATCCGGAATAATTGTCTACGAATATCATGTAACTCAGTTAGTGCCTCCTCAACGGTGGGGGATATGCCTAAGTTTACCCAAGTATCCGATCGACTATTCTCCGTCACCAATGCGGCGCAAACAGTGGCCAAATGATGGGGGTCGAGTTCATCTAGTTCCCCCGATCGCATCGCCAATGCCAGCCAAAGCTCGTTATCACCGCGTAATGCTGCTGCTGCCTGTCCTGCGGCAGTTGGTTTCAGGTTTTCGAGATAATCAAAACTGCGTAAAATTTCCACCAGCGCCATAAACTCATCCCACTGTTTCCGTCTACGCTGATTGAGCACATTGCGTTGAAACTCCAGCTCGCGGTTGAGTTCATCGGATTTGCGCAATTTTTTGCTAATGCTACCCACATCGCCATATTGATTGGCAGGGTGCTCATTTAACCTGGCTTCGATCGCCAATACTGCTGCCTGTTGCTGCAGCACCTCTGGTGGATATTCGGGCATTTCTAGATTGGGAATTAAATGGGCGATCGCCAGGCTCTTTTCATCTCCCTTCAGGGTTTGACCAGGCTTAACAATTAATTCCGGTGGAATTTCAATCGCAGCTAGAGTGGCATCGGTTTCAGCGATCGGCTCGCCCACCAGCACAATATCTTTATAGCTGGCAACTAAAAAGCGATTGTCCTCGGTTAGGCAAATGTACCAGGGGAACTGTCCCGCGCCTGGCACCTTAGCCACGATCACCGCTGCCATAGTCACTTTTTTGCTGATTTTCACCCTGGCGATCGTCCCCGACAACACATAGGGCAAATAGGTAGCCAGTTCACTCAATCTTTGTTCTTCTGCTTGCTGGATCAGGATTTTGCGAAGGCGCTTGGCTTCCCGCAGGCGATCGCGCAACTTTTCATAATCCTTTAGCAAGCTGATATCTACCCCGGCCAATTCCTGCTCTAGCTTGGCAATCCGGGTTTCTTTGTCTGCTAATACTTGCTCCTGAGGCGCTAGCACAATATCAGATAGGTATCTACTAAAACTGCGTTCGATTAACTCCTGCGCTTTCTCCAGGGTGTGGGTTTGCAGCAGGTTCAGCACCATGCCATAGCTGGGCGTAAAGTGGCTCATCAGTGGATCAGCATCAGCGGTCGCCAGGAAAGCCGCATCCTTAGCACCTTCAAACCGGGTCTGCACCGTCACCACATAGCCAACCCGATCCATGCCGCGCCGCCCCGCTCGCCCCGCCATTTGCAAGAACTCAGAGGCATTGAGCAGGCGATGTCCGTTATCAGTTCGCTTCGATAGGCTAGAAATTACTGTAGTTCTAGCTGGCATATTAATTCCCGCCGCCAGCGTTTCAGTGGCAAATACCACCTTGATCAAGCCTTGCTGGAATAATTCTTCGACCAATCCCTTCCAGGCGGGCAAAATTCCGGCGTGGTGGGCAGCGATCCCCTTGTATAAAGCCTGCACCTGACCAGCGCGACCGGCATCTGGATTAGCACTCAAAAAAGCATCAATCTGCTCTTTTAATCGGGCTGCTTCATCGGCATTGACCAGTGGCACCTTGTCCATTTCGGTTACGGCTAGATCGCAACCGCGCCGACTAAAAATAAAATAGATTGCTGGCAACATCTGCCGTTGCGCCAATTGCGAGACCACAAAACCCAGGCTTGGTTCGTTGCGTCTGCCGCGACCGCGAAATTGCTGGCTGCGCCGATTCCGATCGCCCTTTAACTTGGGATTCAGCTTTTGCCGTTTTTGATCTAGCAGCGGCGCTAAGCCTTTGTTATTACAAAAATGGAATTGCAGCGGCACCGGGCGATAGTCCGATGAAATCAGGGCAGTGGGGCCATGTACCTGATTGATCCAATCGGTGAGCTGGGCACTGTTGGCGATCGTGGCCGAAAGGGCAACCAGTTGGATCGAGGGCGGACAATAGATAATCGATTCTTCCCAGACTGTGCCCCGCTGGCGATCGTTCATGTAGTGGCATTCATCCAACACCACCGCTGCCAAATTGGCCAAAGCATCTTTGAGATTAACCGCTGGTTCTGGTGGGCTTATGCTTTCAGCGCCTTCAGCCTCGATCGCATCATTTACAGCCATTGCCACCGGATCGCTGACATTGATGCCATAGAGCATATTCCGAAAAATCTCGGTCGTCATCACCAACACAGGCGCGTGGCGATTGATCGAAACATCGCCAGTCAGGAGCCCCACATTATCAGCACCAAATTGCTCGCGGAAATCGCGCAACTTTTGATTAGAAAGAGCCTTCAGCGGGGTGGTATAAAATACCTGGCGCTTGGTTGCCAATGCCTGATAGATTACATATTCGCCGATCAAGGTTTTACCAGAACCAGTTGGGGCAGCCACTACCACTGACTTACCTGCCTCCAGGGCAGCGATCGCCTCTAGTTGGAATTGATCTAACTCAAACGGAAATAACTGGTTCAGGTCTAGGGAAATCACAAAGTTTAGTTACTTGATTTGGGCTCTTGGGCGGGGACGATTGCTGATGTGCTAATTAATTCAATTAATCTAGAGTCGGTTAATCCTGAATAATGGATTGAGCAAAAACTAGATTGATTAATCTCGGCCAATACTTAAATTCTTAAATACCTTGATAAACAAGAAATAAAAACTAACTAAGGCGATCGATCCACACAGCATAAAAATGCCTAAGCTTCTATGATACTGTCAATCTAGTGTAAGCCAGCTAATTGCCGATCGTACTTATGATCAAAATTGCTCCATCGTGGTGGGGAGAAACTAGACAAATTCTTCAATCAACACATATGCCCTGCCTTGATCTGGCTGGGAAGGCTCTTAAGCTTAGCATCTGGCTGTTGGCTACGATCCTGCTACTAGAGCGATCGCCAGCTAATGCAAAAGTTGCTACCCCTTCAATTGATCCAGCAATTACGATCAATTCAGCTAATTCCATCCCGCCAATTCGCTATCCAGGGGCGATCGCCTACCGCACTCGCCACAGTTGCCCCCCCAACACCCAGGCATTGTCTGATCAGTTAACGCAAGATCTCTATGGTTACTTAACCCGCACCTATACCCGCTTGGGGTTCAAAACTCAGGTGCAATTGGTGGGCAATCCGGAGCTAACCCCCTTACCCCTGGCGGCGGGATCACGCGATGGCGTAAATCAGATTGAACTAACGCGATCGCCTGAACAAATTGCGGTCGAAACAGGCGTAGAGCAAATATTTATTACCCTGACTACGCGGCAAGCTGGCAAAACTGACACCACTGAGCAAGCCTACTGGTTATTTATGACCGAAACTAGCAAGGGCTGGCGCTTGGCCATGGCCTATACCCGAATTGGTAATGCCCCGCCCCATGATGTCAGTGATGGTGCGATCGCTGATGCGGTAAGAACCTGGCTCCGCGATCGGTGCTATTAAATTAAACGTTATTAAGTTCAACCCCGACGCGATCGCTATTATTTCTATAGCAAGCTTTCGATGTCTTTGATCAACTCAGCACTATCGGGAGCGGTGCTAGAAGGATAGTATTTGGCGACATTGCCATCCTGATCGATCAAAAACTTGTTAAAGTTCCACTGCACCTGATTGCCAGTGGCATCAGTTAGATATTGATAAACATCCACCTTGTCAGCTCCCTTCACTTTGACTTTGCTGAACATGTCAAAAGTTATGCCATAATTTTTACTGCAAAAACTGTGAATATCCACTTCGCTACCTGGCTCCTGGGCACCAAAGTCATTGCTAGGGAAACCCAAGATCATCAAGCCACGATCTTTATATTTTTGATAGAGCGCTTCTAATCCCTTGTATTGGGGGGTATAACCACAGCGAGAAGCAACATTCACAACCAGGCAGACTTTGCCAGAATATTGAGACAAGTCAACTTCTTGACCGTTAATGTTGGTAGCTTTGAAAGTATGTAAGGTTGGCATTACTTGTATGTTTTATTAAGGTTTACTGACGAAAATAAATTATTGTAGTTCTAGCCCTGTTAGTTAAGCATCTAAATGTCTACCGTAATTGTGCTAATTGGCATACCTGGAAGTGGAAAATCAACCTTGGCAAAAGCACTGCTGCAATCACCGCAAGGACTTGACAGATTGAGCGCTCCAGCCCTGGTTTCGCCAGATCGAATTAGAAAGAAGTTTTATGGTTCTGCCAATGCCCAAGGTGACTGGAGTAAAATCTGGTCACAAGTACGTTGTGAGTTTGCCCAGGCGGCCACATCGCAACAATTCTTAATATATGATGCCACAAATTATCGACGTAAATACCGCCATGATGTAATTGAGTTGGCACAGGAGTTTAATTTTTCACCCGTGACGGGGCTATGGTTGCAAGTACCACTATGGGCATGTCTAGCTCGCAATCGTAAACGCGATCGCCAGGTACAAGAGGATGTAATTAAGCATATGCATAATTGCTTACAAAAAAATCCACCCAAGCTAGAAGAGGGGTTTAGCCGCCTGATGTGTCGCTATGAAGTGCATGAGGTGGTCGAAGAGAGTGAGAATCAGGACTGGATTGAATGAGGTGAAAATGCCAAAAAATGCGATCGGGATCGGGATGGCCTGTGCCCTGGGGTTGATGCTACCTGGTTTGAGGGGGCAGGCGACTAATGTTACTAATATTGCTAATAATTATGTGCCATTAGGATTAGCTAATAACCAGCAGATTGCCGATGCCCACCAGACTAAACCAGCAACCGAACTCAAAACCGAGCCCAAAGCCGAACTTTCGGTTCACCATATTGTGCTAATTGAGTTGAAGCCCACCGCAACTGAGGCGGACATTGAGCAAATCACCACCGATGCCTATGCATTGTTAGGCCAGATTCCTGGGGTAGTTAATGTGGAAGTGGGGTTGAAGGCTAGGGATAATCTACCAATTCACATTGGTGACTATGATATGGCGTTATACCTGAGGATGAGCCAGGAATCAGATATTGATGTATTTGGCCCCCATCCGCAGCACATCGAATTTAGAAATCGCAGCGCACCAAAGTGGCAAAAGATCGAGGTATTGGATTTCTTTGGCCTGTAGCGATCGAGGTAGCATTGAGCCATACACTTATGTCCATGAATGCTGGCCTTGAGCTGCTTTGCTAAGTTAGTTCAATAGACAGACGAACCAAACATAATTAGATTGTTTTAGAATACTATCGCTAATCATATTTACTTATAAAGTCCAAAAGCAATTAATATGTAAGTAAATTATCTAAACAATAGGGTAGCTAGGATGGCGCAACAACCAGATTTTTCGGCGGAGGCCTATTTCCAGCAGGGGATCGGTGCAAGTAAAATTGGCCAATATGAGATGGCGATCGCCTCATTTGAGAAAGCAATTAAGCTAAAGTCCGATTTTGCCGCAGCCTGGAGCGATCGAGGTATGGCGCTCAATGATCTAGGGCAATATGAAGAAGCGATCATCAGCTACGACAAAGCGATCGCCATTGATCCAGAACTTTACCCCGCCTGGTATAACCGGGGGATTGCCCTGGGTAATTTGGGTCGGTATGAAGAAGCGATCAAAAGTTGGGACAAAGCGATCGAGATTGTGCCAGATTTTGCTGAAGCCTACTACAATCGCGGTAGTGCGATGGGTAATTTAGGTCACTACAATGGCGCGATCGCTAGTTGGGACAAGGCGATTGAACTGAATCCAAAATATGCCAGCCCCCACTTTAGCAAAGCCTGCATCTATGCGGCGCTCGCGGAGCTAGATTCTGTGATCACCAACCTCAAAAAGGCGATCGCCCTTGAACCCAGAAGATATACTTATCTAGCTCAAAATCACCCTAGTTTTGAATCCATTCGGCAAGATCAAAGATTCCAGGCTTTACTTAGCTAGAGTCAGCTAACACGAGGGCGATCGATTTAAAGCACCTTTAAATAATGCTTAAATAATAATGCTTAAATAATTAGAAGCAAGATTTAGTTAATAACAGCCATAGATACTTTAAATCCAGCTCGAATCGAGTCAAGCAAGGTTTGCAGATCGTTGCCATCTTCAGGATAAGCAGCCGATCGCGTGTTTAAATTCACTTTGATTTCTGCTCCTGCTTCAGTAGTATATCTAGTCCGCAATAACCGAGCTGCTACATGTTGCATCCGCTTGTTACCACCATCTTGCTGCATGTCATACATGCCTACCCAAAACTCACCATTGCCAGCGTAGTCCACCACATCAGAGCCTCGAAACATACCCTTGAGCTGTTTACCTATTTTCTGAATCACCATATCTTCGGCATCAAAGCCATATTCACTCCGAATTTGCTGGAAATTTGTTATTTCTACGATCGAAATACATAGGGGTTGTTTTTGCCGCTGAGCTAGCAAAAAGAGCTTTTGGAGTAGCTTGATCGATTCCTTTGCTTCAGTCGGCCTAGCTGGTTGATTGAGACTAGGCAGGTTAGACAGAGTGCGCGATCGTTCCAGGTGATTAATCACACAGTTAGCCAGCTTGCGTTCTTCGATCGGCTTATGCACAAAGTCATGGGCTCCGGTTTCAAAGACCTTTTGCAAGGTAACCGCATCATTGGTGTCAAGCAGGTAAATCACTTTGAGCGATTGCCAGCGCGGCTCCGATCGAACCGCCTGATATAACTCCACGCCGCTTTGTTTAGGGCTCTCCATATCTAAGAGCAATAGATCGGGTTGGAATTCTTCCAAGCGCTCTAGGAATAGGGAAGGGTTTTTTAAGGTTGTAAGCTCGATCCCCAATGGCTTGAGTGTCTTTTGGATTAGCTCTAGCTGATAGCTATCATCATCCACCGCCATCACCTTGGCTTGATTCTCTTCAAAACTACGCAGGGGCGGCGACTTGCTGGCCTGTCCGCTGCCAATGGAAATAGGCTTAAACCGATAGCCCACACCATATACAGTTTTAATTAAATCCTTGGGGGCTCCGGCTGCCTTCAGCTTTTGGCGCAAGCTCTTCACATGAGACTTAATCGTGCTTTCGTCCGGTGGATCTTCTAAATTCCAGAGCTGATCCAAAATAGTACTGCGGCTAAAGACCCTCTTGCTATCGGACATAAAAAGCTTCAACAAGCCATATTCTTTTTGGGTCAGGTTGAGCAGTTGACCATCATAACTAACTTCTCGGCTACTGGGGTTAAGCCCGATGCCGCTTAGTTCTAATACTGGTGGTAATGGCTGTTCGGCTCGACGCAGTAAGGCTCGAATCCTGGCCAGCAGTGATTTTAAATTAAATGATTTATTGATGCAATCGTCGGCTCCTGCGTCTAATCCAGCCGCTACGGTGCGATCGAAATTATCTGGATTTGCCAGCAGGATAATCGGAATCGAAAGACCTCTGCGGCGTAGGTTGCTGCAAAAATCGATGCCATTAAAATCGGACAGGGTCAAATCGATTAAAACTAGTTTGTAATCATGGCTTTCTACGAATCTCCACCCGGAATTAGCATTTGTGGCAATATCTACAGCATAATTCTCCTGGGTTAGCACCCCATTCAGGAATGCAGAGACTGTCTCATCGTCCTCTACTAGTAGGATTCTCATAGTGCGAATCGTCTTCTCTTATTTATAACTTGTCGATCTAGCCTGAGCGGCTACACATATGATGATCGTTAAGCTGACGTTTCTTGAGGTTTTGGGATTATTTGTATATCATTTGAATATTGTTTGTATTGCAAGGGTTTGACAGTGACCAAACCTTAGCCATTCTGTCTTTAATTATGTTTAATTGCAGTTATTTGTATGTGTTTAGCCAGTCCTGCCAATCGAGGCGATCGCTACTAATTTGACTGACTTCATAAGTTCGATCGCCAGTTTTGTCCCCAATTTAGTTGGCACTGGTGGTAGTTCAGCTTACCCTAAACTCTCGGCAATGTTTCTAGATTAATCAATCCAGGCTTAAGTTCTGCTTAAACTTAATACTAAATAGAAACGCAGGTATCCCTAATTTAGCGATTTCAATTTAGTGATTTCTAATCGGAAAAGAACTCTAGCCTTGTGAGAGATAAAAATAATCAGCTTGTTTCCTCAGCTAAATTAGCCAAACGAATCTCATATTTTGCCAGTCCAGGAGCAAAAGGCAAGCAATATTGTGAAATGTAATGATTACGCATTTACGCCATGGCTGTATCCATTAACCTAATGATTCAACTTAATGATTGCAATCACTTGGCTGATAAATTTAGCTACCAACCTTAGTCAGAGTGTTGCCATAAACGCGTTGGTATAATCTAGAAAAAGCATTGTGCCGCCCGATCCCAAGGGAAATACCCACGAGCCTAGTTCATAACCATTTGCCAGTTTGTACTATCAAGTTACCATCCGATCGCCAGGCAAATATTGATGTAGGTCACTACTTCGATTGCGTTAGATCGCAGTCCTAGCAAGTATTAACGGATCAATTAGTTATTACCAGGGGCATGTCATATCAAGTTCAGTCGAACATACGCAATCAAAATCCTCGAAATCTTGGCTAGCAAAGCGTAACTAATAACAGCGATCGGGTAGATTTAATCATAATTGGCTGGTAAATCCACGAAAACGATTAAAATAACTCACTTAAATACAATTAGGTTAATAATTTAAACTATTAATCATAAACAATATCTAGATTTATTTACTCTTAGATTTTAATACTTTTTCATTTAAAAATCAATTATCTCATCTATCAATATCTTCAGTATGCTTAAATGAGTTCTACTAGATCGCCTTAATAGCAAAGTAATAGGAACAAGATCAACGCTTGCAACCATACTGAGTGAGGCTGATTGCTAGTACATTTTCAAGGAACTTCTTTGGCATAGATACCCACAGGATCGAGGTGTTTAAGTCATAACTTGCACAACATCTCAATTGAAACAGCACGAAAGAGTAATAATAGAGATGATTAAGCACCAGCGATCAAATTAGATTAGATCGGTTTTAATGAGTTAGTTGGATCTGTTTGCTGGGGTTGGCGATTGGAGTCTTGCCAGCGAATCCCAATTAAACTTGCCACATAGAGCATATAGGCCGGTTCCTCTAGCTGTGTGAAAATAAACCCAAACAGAAAAATATTAATCAAGAAGAACTTATCTAGATTACTTGTGCATAGCCGTCGCCATACGATCGAGCCCAGATAAAGATAGGCAAAGAGGCCAAGGAAGCCAAAATCGCCCCAAATGCCAGCCCAGCCAAAGAAAGGCGAAAAAGCACTACTACCTTCGGCCAGCCAGCTATTTGAAACAAAGACCCAGACATGATAGCTAATGGCGATCGGTTCACCGGGTGGTGCATTGGTCACGCCAAACGGAGCCAGCAACGATCGATAATCCCGAATCATCCACCCCCCCAGACGACCGATCGTATGGCCAGGACCAAGCCCCAACAGCCAGTTAACGGGGGATTCAAAATAGGTCAAGGCAATCCTGATTCCCGAAAATTTAAGCTTGGTGGCCTCACCATCAGCGCCATACAGCTCCGGGCGATTCCAGGCATTGAAGGCAGAGAATGCATCTAAGTTATTCACTGCCCAATAGAACAATGCGATCACCACAACTGAGCCAAGCATATAAAAAACTGCTTTGGTTAGATCTTCTAAATTGACCACCGCCAGGATCACCAGCGAGAAGAGGAAGACCAAAGCCACCTGTTTGGCATCAGCGGCAATGATATGCCCCAACCCAGCGATCAGAGCCAGCGATCGCCACCAGAGCGGTTGTTGCTTCGCACTAAAAAAGTAGCAGACGGCAAAGGTTGCCGAAATCGAGGCTCCTACCACATGGCCAGAACCAGAGTGATAAAGGATGCCTTGTACGTTATCGCACAGGCCTTTCTTATCACAATAGTTAAGGACAAATTTTTGGATATAAACCAGCCCCAGATGAAAGAAAACAAACCCATTTAGCCAGTTATTTAAACGTGCCAAACTCTTGACCGGCAGCAGGGCAGCAACGATCGCCAGCAATAAAATGATTGGCTCGGCCAGGAGCAAGAAGCCCAGAATTGCATTGATTGCCCCTGCCCCATTCCACCAGGCACTAGCAAAGCTGACTGTTAATAATAACCAAAGGCCAAATATTAATTCAGTGGCGATCGACAATTGGTGGCGGTTCCTGGTGCGGGTGGTGAATATAGCCAAACCACAAACACCAGGCACGATCGCAAAGTGGACAAAGTTAATCGGTGAGGGTGCGCCTAATATTTCTAACATGCGTGGAAACAGCACAGAGGCGATCGCAATCAAGATCAGGGTAGAAATCTTGATGAAAGTTGATGATTTTTTGCGAATCTCTGGCTGGTAGTTATGCATGAGCAGCGCTGTGTAACTAGTAGCGATCGGTCAATTAGTCAACTTTGTGGCAAGAAATAATGCTGGTTGACTCTACGCAACCATTTCACTTAAACATTTCACTTAAATATTTCACAAGTATAGCTACCGATTAGATTGCTAATTATGACGATTGGCTACCCCAGCTTTTATGCCACAGATATTTTTTCTGGCGAGTTAATTGCCACAACCCCCAGCTAATCGAAAGCACCGCCAGGTTAAAAACTGGCATACTTGCCCAATAAACAATCTGAGCCTTTCTGCGCTTAGACGGAGTAACCGAACTAACGCTTCCTAGTCGCACTCGATATTTCAGGAGCATTTGCGGGCATCTTGATTTACGAATAGCACCATCAGTCCGACACCACCATTCACCATCTGAACCAGTTTTCAGGGAGCCATTAAAGCGGTGCTCTTGCATTACTTCAGTGCGGACAAGCCAGGATGATGGCATGGAAATAAATCTGCCCAGGGCAAATGCCAGGATTTTGCCATGTTCATCAGTTAGATAATGATCTGCCCCGACTAAATCGCTGCCTGTTTCGATCGCATAGTCTAGTTGAATGGCAGTTTTACCCTCACACCAGATATCATCCCCATCACAAAATGCGATCCAGGCATGTTTTACCTGATCGATCGCCCGATTGCGAACCATCCCCGGTGGCATCAATGGCATCTTTAATATTTCCAGGCGCGGATCATGGGCAAGGTCACCAAGACTGGAGTCTAGCCAATTATTCTGTTCTGCTACACAAATAATTACCTGGCCAATGCAAGGATCTGCAAGTACCGCAGCCGTTGCATCCCGTAAAAATGGCTTTTCACCATCGGTCATCGCCGTGATGATGGCAGTCACATCTTGCCGATCGCCCTGTTCTTTGCCAAGCATTTTCCATCCCACCATTAAAGTTGTTGTTGATTTAGTGATTCTGAATATTTTGGCAATGCATTAGACTCTTTACCTGAATGCTCAAATTCTTGCCTAAATGCTCACACAATGGTCAATATCGCTATTCTTCCGTGTCAATATTCTTCGGTGTCAATATCAGACTTTTGAAAAGTTATATTTTTGGGGTTGGCTCGTTTCTATTTACAACTAATTAAGTACAACTAATAGTTGCTGCGACTGGATCACGATTCGCCATATTTAAATTGGCCAAGTAGTAGCTTTTAGCAGCCAAGTAGCAGCTTTTACTCCTATGCGCTGACTTATTACGATGACTTATACAAATATCAAAATTAATTAGCTGGTAGAGCATATTAATTAAGCTCTCGATCGCTATCCCCTACTAGCAGGCGGTAACTTGAGTTATCTATATCTATTGGTTATTAATGGCCTGGAAAAGATCACCGAAATTAGCTCTCTTACCAAAGAATTGTAATTATAATACAGCATAATTACAGGGGCAATTTATGGAAGCACAAAATTACCATGATTTAACTGAGTTAGGCTGATGGCGAAGCAGATTGTACGTCACTAGGCGCTGTGGCCAGGCTGTTATAAATTGCGATCAGCTCCTGGTAATTACGATCGGCGGTGTATTTCTGCACATACTCTGTTCTGGCCTGCTCGCGCATTTGTTGCAATTTGAGCTGATCACTGAGTAATAGCTCCACTTTGGCCGCCAGATCATCAGAATCACCAACCCGAAAATGTAAGCCAGTGCGACCAGCATCGACGATCTCAGCGATCGCCCCCAGATTGGCGGCAATGACCGGGGTTCCTTTGGCAAAGGCTTCCACTGCCACCCGGCCAAAGGTTTCATACCATTTTGAAGAGATAATTAAGCCAGTCGCTGCCCCCATCAGATCATAGACCTGAGCCATGGGCAATCGCCCTAACCATTCAATCTGCGGGTTGGTTTGAGTTACCGCCACCACATCGGTCGCCAGGGGGCCATCACCAACGATTTTCAAGGGGATGCGATCGCCCAGTTTTTCCCAGGCCGACAGCAATACATCCAGTCCTTTTTCAACCGACAACCGCCCCACATAGAGCATATAGCCACCATCGCCAGCACCAATCCCAGGATCGGGATTAACAAAATTAGGTTTAACCATGAGTTTATCGGCAGGGAGCCCCCCGGCAATGAATTTAGCGCGCGTAAACTCGGTCAGGGTAATGTAGCGATCGACCATTTGCTGCCAGGTGCCGATCGCCCGATGTACGGCCAGCATTGTGCTCACCATGGCCGTAACTGCGCGATCCTGGCGATAGCAGGCATGAATTACCCCCGGCAGTGGTAAAAACTTGCCCAAGCAATCTTCACATACTCTGCCATCACGAAAGAATAAAGCATTGGGGCATAAAAGCCGATAATTATGCAACGTCTGCACCACCGGTACTCCTTCATCCCTGGCGGCATAGTAGACCGAAGGCGAAATTAACGACAGGAAGTTATGCACATGCACGACCTGATAGGTTTGCGATCGCAGGATTTCTCGCACCGCCTGATAGGCTTGCTGTGACCAGATCGCCTTGGTTACCTTGGTCAGGGTACTTAATTCGTTCAGGCGATCGTTGCTGTCTTCGTAGAGGGTAACCTCATGGCCATACTGCCGCAGTAAATCCACTTCCGCCGCCAAACATTCTTCCTCACCACCCCTGATTCTGTAGCGATTGTGAATAGCTAAAATACGCATGGCTGATGTTTGCTCAAAGTTGGGATCGTTTTTTAGTTGATTTGGGCAGATTGTTTAACAGAATTTGCAGCTATTTAATTTGCTTGGCCGAATTATTTAGCTAGCGTTTTGGCCAGATTTAGCCTGATATTGTTTAGCCACATCTGCATATAATTGCGCTAGTTCCTTGCCCTTGATTTCCCAGCTATGGTGGCTTTTAATCAATGCCTTGCCAGCCTCGCCCATTTGCGATCGCAGCTCTGGATCATTAGCCAGCTTAACCATTGCCGCCGCCATATCCTGAACCACCTGTTCTGGATTGTGGGCAGGAATTTTGCAGCCCGTTGCTGGGGTGACCTGAACCGCAGGGCCACCCAAATCCAGGCAAATTACTGGTCGCCCCGCTGCCATTGCCTCCAGGCAAACCCAGCCGCCGGAATCGTGCAAACTGGGATGCACCAGCACATGGCATTGACCCAGATGTGCCAGGGTAAGATCGCGCGGCTGCCTGCCCCAGAACTTGATTCGATCGGCCACACCTAGTTCCGTTGCCATCGCTTCCAAGCGTGGTTGGTCAGTTCCTTCTCCAAATAACCAATATTCGGCATTGGTCAAATTAGCGGCGGCAAAAGCCCTGACCGCCAGATAAAAACCTTTCCAATGTAAAAGCCTACCCATGCTAATAAACCGGATTGGCTGATCTAGGGTAGCAACAGGTAAGGTAAACTCTGCCAGGCGATCGATGTCGCTGCTGGCTAGCCCGGCTTCCGGCAAGATATCGACCTGGTTAATGCCCATCCGATGTAACCGATCGGCGGTGTCGGCGGTGGTGGCACGGACAGCGGCGCTGCGTTGCGCGGTCACCTTTACAAACGGGTCGCGTTCACCGATCGATCGCACCGTGGCTCTGGCCAATTCATACAGGCGCGATCGCCAGCCAAAGTCTTGCCAAAAGGTCGATGGGGCTGATTCACCACCCCCCACTGGTCCCCAGACAAAGGGCAGATCTAGTAGTGCCAGAAAGCTGGGATTAGAGTATTTCACAAACGTGACATGGTGAATCACATCGAAATTGATTTCCTGATGCAAACGTTTGGCCACAAAATAGGCCTGGATCTGCCATAGATAATAATGTGCCTGCATCGCCCCCGTTGAACCAAAGCGCCACAATGAGCCAATCAGGGGCAGGTTGAAATAGACAAATTGCAAATTAGGAATCGGTTCTTTGGCCAATGCAGCGGCAATCTTGTCTCCACTTTCGTCGGGGCGAGTTAAGACCCAAACCTGGTTATGCTTAGCAGCTTCGACGGCCACATTCCAACCTACTCCAGGCTCTGAACCCCGACCGGGCTCACATGAATATGCGGAAATTAATACCTTCATTACAAATCTAAATTCCTCTATTGGCCGATTTAAAACGTTAAGCTTAAAACGTCAAATTCAAAACACCCAGCTTAAAATCCCAGGTTTAGAACTCCATATTGCTGTTTTGATCAGCGTTGTGATCAGCCAACAGCCGATGATCTGTCTCAGCCCCAAGTGAGTCTGCGGTTAGTTTACTACTGCGGTTTGCCACGATCCCCAGCACTGGCACACCAGATATGCGCAGTTTTTCGAGTGCTTCTTCTAGGCCGGAACGCTTTTGCTTACCCAGGCTAGTTACCATCAAAATCCCCTCGGTGCGGGGAGCCAACAGATAGGCATCGGCAAAGGAAAGGGGTGGTGCATCATAGATCACCAGATCAAATTTTGATTCCAGATAGGCCATCAGTGCTTCCATCTTTTGCGAGGCCAACAATCGCGTGGGATCGGGGGAATTGGCCGTGCCCGCTGCCAAGACGTATAAATTCTCTTCGAGGGACGATCGCTGTAATAATGGTGCCACCTTAAGATTGGCAGAAATAATATCAGTCAATCCTTTTTGCTTGCTCGGCGTGATCGCCATGCCAGAATCCATATTGCTATTTACGAAGCCATTCCCATCTGTATATAAATACGCCTGACGCATATCCGTATCAACGATCACCACGCGCCGACCCATAGCCGCGGCAGCCTGCCCCAAATAGGCCGAAAACATTGATTTCCCATCGCCGATCGCTGTAGAAGTAATCACGATCGATTGAATTGGTTCGTCGGGATTCAGCAGCAACAAACTGGCATAGAGCGATCGAAAGGCTTCAAAAAATGAAGACGAGACATAATGTTGATTTTGATCCAGTTCACCCGATCGCCGACCGGCCAACTGATGAAACTGATTGGCCAGGCGTGAACCGTTTAAAGATTTAGGCTGCTGCTCCAGGGTTGCTTCGGCTGGAATCATGCCCAACAAGGGAAAACCAGTAATACTTTTGACCTCTTCGGCAGTATATAAAACATCAGTGAGGCGATCGAGCAGCAGGGCAATACCAGTCCCCAACAACATGCCAAACATCAAACCCACCACCAAATTTCTAGCTATCCCTTTGCCCACTGGTTCTGGATCGGTAGGCGGGGTTAGGATTTGCCAGGGGATCTGCCGTTGTGCCGAATCGATTTTGAGCGCTTCACGGGCAGTCAAAAACTGATTTAGATTATTGGTAGCGATCTCTAGTTCATTGGTAATGTTGGTATATTGACGATCGACCTGGGAAAGTTGGCGGATCTTTTGATTCAAGGTTTCTATGGCTTGATCTAGATAGGCATTGCGGCTTTCAAGCGCCAAGATTTTATTGGCGATCTCATCTCGAACTAGTTCCGCTTCCTGGCGCAAAATGGGCTGAAGATTATTACGCTCCACGTCCAGGGTGTCTATGTTTGGGCTGCCAGGGACAAACCGCACTGTCTCCTGAGCCGTTTGTAGTTTGACCGCTAATAATTCATCGAGGATCTTGTCATAACGATCGTTATCACTTAGATCGGCAATTACAATCGAATCTGCGGCAGCATTGGCCAGTTGAAAATTTAAATCCGCCAGCAGCGATCGCGCCACATTTAATTCCAGC
Organism: Pseudanabaena sp. PCC 7367; assembly: GCF_000317065.1. GTDB lineage: Bacteria > Cyanobacteriota > Cyanobacteriia > Pseudanabaenales > Pseudanabaenaceae > Thalassoporum > Thalassoporum mexicanum. The sequence continues at coordinate 4,231,141 of NC_019701.1, read as the reverse complement.
TCCGCCTCAAGCTGCTGCTTCCGAAAATCCCCAGTCTGGTCGCTCAGAAGCTGTCCTTCTTCAGTAGGGTCAATGAAGTTAAACTCCTGCCGTAATTCCTGCAACTGTTCCTGGAGCAACTCGGTTCTTTGTCGCAGCACTGGCAGTTGTGCTTCAATGAATGCACTACCTTGATCCACGTCCCGCTTGTTTACCTGCAGGCTGTAATCAAGATAGGACTGGGCGATCGTTTCTAACACAAAAACAACTTCTTCTGGATTACGGGAGCGGTAGGAAACGCGCAAAATATCTTTACTACCAGAAATGTGATCGACATTCAGGCGATTTGCGAGCGAAGAATAGCTCAGACCAGCATAGGTTTGGCGGATTTCCTCGACGATCGGTGTCATCACACTGGGGCTGGTCAGCACTCTGATTGTAGTAAAGTCAATTTCTTCGGCTGCAGATGCGTTGGGATTAGTCTCGTCGGTAATCGTTGAGACAATATTAGATTCCGGGGTAGCCGATTGCACCAGAACTTCAAACTCAGCCCTATAGCTAGTATCCTTACTCAGAGCTTTAAAAACCGCTGCACCCGCAAAAAAGCCGCTAAGACAAATTATTAAAACAGCGCGACGCTTGAGAGCCTGGAAACTCCGATTTAGATCTAGCCCCCCTTCTTCAACTTTGATCGGGTAATCAGGTTTGCCGTTCATTTAATTGCCGTTCGTTTAATTTCAGTTATTGCCAGGGGGGATTGTTGCGGAAGTTACTTAACCAAATCAGGATCAATCAGTGATAGGTCTGGCTTGAATTTTGGGAGTTTAGGTAGTTAGGAAGCCTAAACTTTGCTGCGCGTAATTATCGATAACAAAGAGGCCGGGTTAGGCAGAACATAAATTCAGATTTACGAATCAGAGCTTAAGTCAAATCCTGTCGATCGTCAATCGCTAAAACAACAGAATCACAATGGTTATAGCGATTATCGCCTAATATATTTGACCAATATTTAGTTTCCTGGTGGGTGAGCAATAGCAACCTAATAATCTATTTCATCATCTAGAGGAAGCGAATCAGGATTAATTTAAATTAATTATATATTAATAGACTGTCTATCATTAATTTGTCTCTCAAATATATTTATTTTTACCTGTATTTGCGGGTTTTGTTTTAGACTGCCTGATTCTTTTTATTAAAGAGTACAAATATAGTTTTGAGGATCAGCCATAGGTCGTAATGCAAGCTCCATTTTTGCTGATAGTTCAAATCGAGCTTAACCACATCTTCAAACTTACGCACGCTCGATCGCCCATTTACCTGCCATTCTCCAGTCAGACCAGGGGTAACGTCTAGCCGACTCCACTCGGTAGCGATCGTTGCTGGGAATGTCATCGTGGCCAAATTCACCTTGCCTACAGGCGCAGGAAGATCGCATTTTAATAGCTCTAATTTATACTTTTCCACCTCATCTTTGGTGGGCGGCCTTGTTCCTACCAGGCTCATATCCCCGCTCAACACATTCCAGAATTGGGGCAATTCATCCAGGCTGGTTTTTCGCAAAAAACGACCGATCCTGGTAATACGCGGATCATGGTCACTCTTAAAAAAGGCATCATTGGCATATTGATTTTTGACCTGACTTTTGAGCGCCTCCGCATTGGTGACCATTGTCCGGAATTTCCAAATCCGAAATGGTCGCCCCATCAAACCACAGCGCACCTGACTAAACAAAATTGGGCCAGGATCATCCAGCCAGATTGCGATACTCACGGGGATAAATATCATTGCGGTAATAGCTAATCCCACCAGGGCTCCGGCCACATCGATCGCCCGTTTGGTAGGACTGAGCACTGATGGATGGAGCGTCGGTTGGGGATGCTCCTGGAGGGCGATTGGGCAATGGTGCACAATCTGGGTGATTGGTTCAATCCTAAATATCTGCGTGGCCGCACGGATCGTAAACAGTCGCACCAGCTTAGCGATCGCCAAAGCCGACATCACCGCTTTATTCACACTCCATAACACCATTTCGCTACCAGTTGCATTGGCAATTTTGAGTACGCCAATCAGGGCACCAACTCCAGAACCATCGATCGACTCGGTTTGGCTCATATCCACGACAATTTTGCTAAAGCTGGTCTGGCAGATTTCGCCAATGTGATTACGGAACTGAGCCGCTTCCGCCGAGGTCAGGTGCGTAGGTGTGCTGATAAATACGGTGTCGCGGAAACAAAAAACCGTAAGTGGGCTGGTTTGCGATGAGGAATTCTTACTGTCTGATTGAGCGGGTTCAGCAACTTCAGCCCCATTGGCCGCATAGTCAATATTTGGGCTTGGTTGTTCGAGATAGCGCATTGCCAGCGCATGATCTTGGACAAACAGGCGATCGAGGGCATTGAGACGATTGAGCAATCGCGCCGGAAAACTGAGCACCTTAGCTCTGGTGCTGGCTTCTAGAAATACCGTTTGGCAACCATAAATAAACTTGGCCACAAGCAGAAAAGGAATGGCTAAACCGCCCCCAGTGGAAAAAACCAAATCGGGCTTTTGTTGATGTAAAGCCTTGATCGCCAGCCAGGTATTGCGGCACCAGTTGATCGGTTGGCGGCGATTGGGTGTGTGTCCCCAATAGGTATCCTGATGGCGAGTGACCACTTTAGCGATCGAGGTGGCGGGGGTGACCCAACTGGTTTTGGCGCAATCTTGCCAAACTGCATTCAGACTTTGCATGGTTTTAAAGCTATTACCAGCGGAGCACACCAGCATTACTTTTTTGGCCACAACCCGATCGCCTAGATAATTAACTAAATTAGCCAATCGGGACGGTGGCTCTGGCGGCTCAGTATTTTTAAGATCTGCCAGATCACTCAACCGCGACATGCCGCGCGCATAAAGAAACTTACTAAAACCAGAGGCAAGCAAGAACTTAACCACCTTTGGATCAACTTGATCGGGCTCAGGCTTACCCAGCAAATCCAGGAATTTGGCAAAATCGGCTGCCGCTAGAAACTTAACCAACTCCAATGGCGATCGGGCGATCGTAAATCCTTGTTGTTCAAGGGTTTCAGCTATTTCAAATTGTCGATCGTCATCCACTTCACCACAGCTTGGGTTGAGTGGCACTAGCGCAAATGGGCGACCGGAGTTCTCTAGTAGATCGATGCAATATTCACTACAATCACCAATTACCACCCTAGCTTGTGCAATTTTTTCCTGTAGCTTCTGAGTCGTCAGGGAGATAGCCTGTAAATGCTGAGACTTGATTGTGGGGTTTGGCAATATGTTGCCAGGGGTATTAACCAAGATTTTCTCATCGATCAACTCATAGCGAATCAGCAGCTCCAACCAGCTCAGCAAGGACTTACATGGATATTGACTAGAACCTAAGGTGACCAAAATCATCGCTGTGTTGCCCTCATTTTTTAGGTCTTCAGAATTGTGCTTTGAACGATGGCTGGGGTTGATTAAACCCGATTTGAGATTGATTCGAGATTGATTTCAGATTGATTTGAGATTGATCAAAGTAGCTGCAAAGGATCAAGCTAAGCAACCATCCAGACTCCTTTGCGTCGCCAGCATTGCTCAAGCAGAATATTCTCAAGCTGCTCAGGGGCAACAACCCCCTGCTGAAGCAAACATTCACCCAATTTGGCATGGCTGCGCTTTTGTTTTTGCAAGGTTTGCTCTAATAATTCTTGCGAAATAATCTGATTGCGAACCAGCAATTGCCCAAGTTTGATCGATTGATTTTTTAAGCTTTTTTCAAGTTCTAGCGCAGAAACCAATTGATTCTGAATCAGGATTTCACCCAGCTTCTGGCCGGTTTGTTGTTGTTGCTGTAATGCCTGAGCCAGGTGAGTTTTGGTGATTATCCTATGCTTAACCAGAATTTCACCAATCATTGCTGCCTGCTCGATCTGTTCACCCAAAGCCTCGATCGCAGGCATGACTGGCGCGGAATGCTTGACAGTCGAAGATTCAAAATATGCATCCCGACGACGATCGCCGATTGACTCAGTTAGTAACTGTTTCACCGCCAGCCAGACAAATGGTGGGATCGTGCTGCTGTAGCGACCAAACAGGCGACGGGGCTCTTGCATCAATCGATATGACCACTCTAGTCCAGACTTTTGCACCCATTTAGGGGCATGTTTATGGACTCCGGCATAGACTGCAAAGACCGCACCCAGACCAATCATGACCGCATTGATCTTATCTTTATGCTGGGCAATCCAATATTCTTGCTTAGGGCAACCCAATGCCACCATGACTAAATTAGCCTGACTCGATTCAATCTTGGCAATTAGTTCTTGATCTTCTTGCTCCGTTAGTGGCCTAAAGGGCAGTGACTCCATCCCTACTACATTCAACCCAGGGTATTGCTGAGCTAACTTGGCTCCCATTGAGTCTAGGATTTGAGGAGTCGAACCAACGAAGAAAATATTCAGGTTTTGTTGGCGCGATCGCTCACAGAGGGCATGAAATATATCCATTCCCGCCACCCGATCCTGCGTTTTCATCCCCAGTTGCCGCAACATCCACACCAATGGCATTCCATCCGGGGTAACCAACTCAGCCTTGCGCAACACCGCTGCAAACTCCGGCCGCCAATATGCTTCCATCAGCATATGCACATTGGCAACACAGACCGCCTTGCTCTGGCGTGATTCGGCCCATTGCATAATAGTTGTAACTTGCTGCTCAAACTCCATGGCAGTGACCGGATTACGCAGAATTCGCTTAGTGGGAATAGCTTCAGGCCGATCGGGATTAACAATCAATGGCGCGACAGTAGCTATACTACTGACAGGGCGATCGATAAACCCAGCATCTTTTGTGTTAATTGGTGTAATAGTCATGGTTGGCAAATCATCTAGGGCTACCCAAGCAAGAACATCAGGGAAAAATCATTTATTTGCCCCTATATTCTGACTAATAGCAGTCTAAACAACAAAAGTGGAAAAGCTTGGTCTTGAAAGGTGGAGAAGTCGGGTAGTAATAGTGCAGACAAAGTAAACAAAAGTGGAATCCCCCAAGTCTCATGCATAACCTTTTATTAACCTGATCCCATTTCTGATCAGGCTCCTTAAACAGAACTAGAGTTATGACAAAGCAAGAGCCAGCTTTGGTTTAGTTTGTTTTAGCTAAAGTCATTCCGATCGATTCAGCCCTATGGCTTGACATTCCATCAGGTAAATTTATTGATAAAATATTGAGAAACTAACGACATTAATCATCAGAAACTGAGCTAAGCTGATTTCACCAAAGTTCACATAACTTTAAGATCCAGTTAAATACTATCCAGGGATAAGATTGTGGCAAACGATCAGCATTTGAAATTAATTGGCAAGGGTGTAACAGCCTGGAATCAGTGGTTTGAGAAAAATGGCTCGATTCAAGCTGATCTGAGCGAGGCTTGTTTAATCGGCGTTACTTTGACCAGAATTGAGCTATTAAACGCTGAACTGAGCCGCATCGATCTCAGTCGGGCTGATTTGAGTGAGTCAAACCTGAAAAGAGCTAACCTCACCGAAGCAGTATTAGTTGGCGCAGACCTGATCAGTATTAATTTGGGCAGAGCCACCTTAACTGAGGCCAACTTGAATCGAGCTAATCTAATTGGTGCGAATCTCAGTGGTGCAATCCTGGTGGAAGCAGACTTAGCCCGTTGCGATCTGCGGGTATCGAATCTAACCAAGGCAGATTTAATGGGTGCAAACCTGAGCGGTGCAGATTTGAGCGTGGCAAATCTGAGTGGAGCCAACCTGAGCCAGGTTGATTTGAGTAAAGCTACACTCGTCGAGGCAAATTTAAAGGATGCCAAGCTCAGTGTGGCTAGTTTTAATGGGGCTAATTTAACGGGTGCCAGCCTCGCCAAATTAGATCTCAGTGGCTTGGATCTCAGCGATGCCAATTTTAGTGGCGCAGACCTACGCGGAGCTAATCTGAGTGGTGCTAACTTAAATGGGGCGGATTTAAGTCGCGCCAATTTGAGCCGTGCCAACCTCAGCCGTGCCAACCTCAGCCGCACCAATTTTGTTCGTACTGAATTAAATGAGGCAAATCTCAGCGAAGCCAGCTTAAGCGGTTCGAACTTGAGCCGAGCCGATCTCAGTCGCGCCAATCTGATCAAGGCAGATTTACATGGCGCAAATCTAAGTATGTCCAAGTTGGCCGGAGCCTATTTGGTGCGAGCTAATTTATTGGGTACAAATTTAATTTCCGCCGATCTGACTAGGGCAGTTTTAATTGAGGCCGATTTATTCCGTGCCAACTTAACCGAAGCCAATTTGAGCCGCGCTGACTTAAATCGAGCGAATTTGACCGAAGCCAGTTTTATTGAGGCCAATTTGATCAGTGCAAATCTATGTGGCACCGACTTAACTAGAGCCAATTTGACCGGGGTATATGCGATCGACGCAGAGATAGTGGGCGCGATCTTGATCAAAACCAATCTAAGTGAAGCAAGTTTAGCCGGGGCTAATTTTGTCAGAGCCAACTTGAGTCGTGCTATTTTGAGTGGTGCTTCCCTAAGTGAGGCAAATCTGGGTCGAGCCAACTTGTATGGGGCGAACATGAGCGAAGCCAACTTGAGTGGTGCAAATTTGGAAAATGCAGATTTATCCAGGGCTCAGGCGATCGCCACCAATTTTACCTCCACCAAGCTCAACGGCGTTTGTGTCCAGGATTGGCAGATTAATAGCGCCACCCAATTTGATGATATTAACTGTGAATATATCTATCTTAAAAGCAATGGCAAGGAACGGTATCCAGCCGCAGGCCAAATGATTGAGGGCGAGCTAAAACAATTACTCCAGAACAAACTCTGCAATCGCGCCTGAGGACGACATAAGGGATTCTAGGCATAGCTATGTTAGAGCTATGTTAGTCTACATTAACTTATTTTATTTCTTAACCGCGGAATGTGGGTTTAAATTGTTCAAGTGCTACTTTCCTACTCTACTTTCCTACTTTGGTAAGCGATCGTTGCCTGGCTAGTTTTTGCTTGTGGTGATCGTGCTGATTGCCAGAGCCAGACAGCAAATCATGCAGCAACGTATAAAAACAGGGAATGATAAACAGGGTTAGCAATGTTGCCAACGATAATCCTGAAAACACTACTACGCCAAGCGGTTGAATAAATTCTGCACCCTCACCAATCCCCAACGCCAGTGGAAATAACCCCAACACAGTAGTAATTGTAGTCATCAAAATCGGTCGCAATCGCCTGGGTGCAGCGATCAAAATTGCCGTTTGCCGATCGCATTTTTGCTGATCTCTAATTTGATTGGCCAACTCCACCAGCACGATCGCATTATTCACTACAATCCCTACTAGTAACACTGCCCCTACTACCACCGTCGCACCGATCGCAGTTTCAGTGAGATACAAACCCAAGATGCCCCCTGCCAGTGCCAGTGGGATCGTCAGAATGATTACCAACGGATCAATCAGGGAATTGTATTGCACCGCCATCACTACAAACACCAGGAAAGCTGCTAACGCTCCCAGGATAATCAACGAATTCTGCAATTGCTGATTTGTTTCCCCCACACTACTGGGCAGAATGTTTACGCCAGCGGGCAGGTCTAATGGCGTAATCGCAGCATTGGTTTGGGCGATCGCCTCACTCAAACTAGCTCCCTCATTCAGATTGCCAATGATGATAAACACCTCACGCTGATTGATGCGCTGGATTTCACCCGGTGCTTGTCCTTTATCAATTTTGGCCACATCCGCCACCCGCACCAGTTGATTATTGCTGGTAAAAAGGGGGATTTGCTCAAGCTGATAATTCTGAGTAATTCGGCTTTGATCCAGTTGCACCCTCACATCCACCAGGCGATCGCCCCGTTGTAGTTGGGTTGGCACAGTGCCAGAGATCGCCGTTTCGATCGTTCTACCCACGTCCTCAGTGGTTAGCCCCAAAGCCTCTAGGCGCTCCCAATCTGGCTTGATTTGCACCTCTGGCTGGCGCGGATCGGAGTCGGGTCGAAATCTAGCAGCATTCACCTGCTCATCTAAAGCCGCCATAACCTGACGACCTGCCTGTTCCAAAGCCTCCTCATTGCTGCCTTGCAAAGTTACATCCAAATCAGAACCAAAGGTGGGTGAATTGGATGTAATCAAACCACGCACCCGGCCTGGACTCAGCCGCACCCGAATATCAACCAGATTGAGCTTAGCGATCTGGCGATTGACCTGCTCAATATAAGCAGCCACATTGGTATTCGGTGTAAGCGTAATTGTGCTGGAACTACGCAGGGTATTCAATGAGGTAGAACTACCAAACAGAAAACCGCCCGATGTAGTAAATGCAAATTCGGTTTCGGGCTGCTGCAAAATTACATCGTCTACTAATTTAGTCACCTGGCGATTGGTGGCCAGGGTTGTACCCGGTGGAAACTGGATAAATGCTCTTGCTTGGCCAGTGTTCACTGGTGGCAAAATTTCCTGGGACAGTTGCCCAGCCAGGAAGAAGCTACTACCACCCAGGACAATAAAGGCGATCGCCAACACCACTAGCCGATGCTGTAATACTTTTGCCAAGGTTCTGCCATAACCTGCCGTGGCCGCCTCGAAGCGTTGATTGAACTGCTGCAATAGCCAGAAGCGATCGATGTTGCTGGCAAAAGGCAGCGTGAGCAATCGGGAAGCAAACGCAGGCACAATCGTAATCGCGGTTACGATCGAAGCTGCCACCGCAAAGCTGATCGTCAGGATCAACTCATTGAACAGCAACGCAATAAATCCACCAATTAGCAAAAACGGCAACACCACCACCAGGTTGGTACTGGTTGAGGCCACCAGCGCAGATTCTACTTCCTGGCTGCTCTGCTCGGCCTGGGCGATCACTGCGGCGCTGCGATCGTGATGATGGAGGTTATTTTGGGCATGGCCATTGCCATTAGAATCATCAGCACCATTAGCAATATTTATTTCAGCGCCATTTTCGCCATTCAATTTAGACTTTTGGGCGCTGACTCCAGCGACAATATTTTCCAGCATCACGATCGAGTTATCGACCACGATCCCCACGCCCAAGGCCAAACCACCCAGACTAAATAGATTTAATGAGAGGCCAAATGCCCCCATCAAAATCATTGCTGTTAACACCGACATGGGAATCGCAATTAAAATAATTAACGTCTGTCGTAATGAGCCCAGAAACAGCAACACGGCGATCGCTGCCAAGGCTGTGCCCAACAAGCCCGCATTAGTGACATTGCCGATCGAGGCGCGAATAAACTCGGACTCATCCAGGGTGGACGTAAGTACCGCATCAATGGGGATTACATTCGCCTGTCTTAGTTCTTCGATTTTACGTTTAACTGCATCCACCACCTCGATCGTGTTGGCATCGGGTTGTTTCTGGATGCTTACTTTGACTGCATTTTCACCATTTAGTTTTACGGTGATGCGCTCCTTTTCAGTGCCATCAATCACTTCGGCAAAGTCACGCAGATAGACCCGCCGACTCTGGTTTGTAACTGGATTAGAATTGCTGGAATTACCAGAATTAACCTCAAAGGAGAGATTAGCGATCTCTGTGGCTGATTCAAACTGACCGATCGTGCGGGTAAGTGGTTCATTTTGAGTGCCTTCGATCCGACCGCCAGAAATGTCCTGATTGCGATCGCTGAGGGCAGCTAACACATCGGACAAACTAATCCCCAGAGCTTGCAATCGCTGCATATCCAGATTAACCCGCACCTCTTCGCTTACGCCACCGGACACATCGACCGAAGCTACCCCCTTGACGATCGTAAGTTCTCGCCCCAGTTCTTCGTCTGCAAACACCCGCAATTCCACTGGTGAGAGCTTTGGCGAGGTCAAGGCAAATTCATAGACCGGCAGTTGGGAGGGGTCAAATTTAAATAATCGGGCGTTTTCCACCGTGTCGGGGAGGCGGGAGCGATTGCGATTGAAGGCTGCGGTGGCATCATTAAGCGCCTGATCGATGTTGCTACCTGGTTCAAAGAACAGATCGACCCGGACTCTGCCTTCGCGGGTGCTAGAAAATATTTGGGTCACGCCTTCGGTGGCGGCGAGGGCTTGCTCTAGGGGTCGGGTGATTTCATCAACGGCAACTTCGGGTGAGATCCCTGGTGCATCTAGCCTTGCGCCAATCCTCGGATAGGTGATCGATGGCAGCAGGTCTACTTGCAGTTGGGTGAGCGAGAAGATGCCCACCACCACCACGGCGATCGCTAGCATTAAAGTACCAATGTGACGACGGATCGCCACTGTGCTGATGCTGAATCGGCTACTTGAACTATTCTTCGTGGTTGGTTGAGCTAATTGCGGCTCTCTCATTCACCCTAGCCTCATGGTGTTTGTATTATTGATGCTTGGTTAATTACGTTTCTATTTTGGGATTCAGTTTATTGACGAGGACTTGGGGACTAGATTTGTTTAACTATTAACTATTCTGTGACAAGGCGCTTAAAACCACCCGATCGCCATCCTTCAGCGGTTTTGCACTCCGCACCACATACCTTTCATCCCGATCCAGGCCAGAAATAATCTCCACCCGACCATCACCGCGATCGCCCACCTGGACTTGCTTGGCCACCACCGTTGCCCCATCACCCGTTTCATTCAGCACAAACACCTGCGCCATGCTGGGATCTTGATTGATATTGTTATTGGCAGCGCGATCGCCAGGATTAGTAGGTTTATTAGAATTAGTAGGTTTATTAGAATTATTAGGACTACCAGCAACATCATCACCTATCGCCAGCGCCGAGAGCGGCAACACCACCCTTTGATCACCAGGATCAGTAAAACTAACCCTGGCCAGCAACCCACTACCGATCGGTTGGTCGGGGTTATTGGCGATCGTAATTTCCACTGGCAACAGCCGCGAAGTGGGATCAGCCGCCAACGAGATCCGATTTACCCTGCCTTCAATCTGGCGATCGTCATAGGCATCCAGCCGTACCATCACGGTTTGATTGACTTGAATCTGGCTTAGCTCCAGTTCCGACACCAGCACCACCACCTTAACCTCGCTAAAATCACCAATTCTAATTACCTCATCCCCTGCCCGTAGTAAATTACCCGGCTCGGCAATCTGCTCCAGCACAAACCCATTCAGGGGAACAATCAGGCTAGTAAAGGAAAGCTGTTCTTGTTCCTGGGCAAGCACCGCCTGTTGGGCAGCTACCCGTTGTCTGGCAGCAACAACCTGGTTCTGGCGCGATCGCACCTGTTCCTGAGCCGAGCGTAAAACCTGCGCTGCGGTTTCGGCCTCAGTTTGGGCTAGTTCAGCCTGCTGCGTAGTGCTAGCACCCGATTCAGCTAGATCTTGCAATCGCTTTGCGTCAACTTGCGCCTGTTGTAATCTAATCCGCGATTGCTCCACCAGAGTTTTGGCCGTATTCACCTCGGTAATTGCCTGGGCTACCTCCGCTTCCAAAACTGCCACCTCTGCCCTGGCTTCTAAGACAGTGGCCTGTAAAACTGCATCATCCTGTTGACCCACGATCTGCCCCTGGGTGAGCCGATCGCCAATGTCGGCATTCAGGCTGAGCAAACGCCCTTCCACCCGCGATCGCAATAGCACCTCTCGCACCGGCGCAGTGGTGCCCGTATATTCCAGGCCGGGACGCAATGAACCAGTGGCCGCGATCGCCACATCCACCGCGATCGGTCTATTTTGATCTGCTGCGCCTGGGTTAGGTCTACCCCGCCCCTGCGGCTGAGCTTGACTGGCTCTGTCGGGGCTGGAGCCGCAACCACTAACCACCCCTACCAATAACAGGCTACTAAGACAGCCAACCAAAACTAAATTACGCTGAATTGGTTTCATACCTTGACCACGCTACCTAACCTGAATATCAAACTAAATATGTATATAAAATCTTGAATTGGCTTTTAACCAAATACTAAATAGTTGTAATAGTTGTTTATGCCTGACTTAGTTTTATTACAGTGTTTTATTACAGTCACAATGGCGATCGACTGAACTTATGAACTTATGAACTTATGTTGCTCTGCTTAATTAATATGATTACCAATTGAACTAATTAATAATTAATCAAGTGAACGAATTAATCAAAAGAATACAAATTGAATAGTTTAAACTTTGCAATTCTGCCCTTGCCGACAACCGATCGGATAGGCTGATTGATAGGTGCGATCGCGTTTGCCAAAGATTGCATAGCGATTGTCACGAACTTGTTCATAGGTACGATCGCCCAGCCACTTCATCCCCGGTAGCGATCGATAGGCAGCTACAAATACCGCTCCAGCGGGTAAGAGTCTGCCGATCTCCTCAGCGGCATCGCTACCCTGCCAGCGTTGATCAGGGAAATTTGCATTGATTAAAATCATACCCATTTCGCAATCCGCTGCGGAAATACCAAAGCTAGCCAGGGTTTCTAGATCCTGCATCGGCGCATAGGTGAATTTCTGGCCGCGATCGAGTTTTTCGAGCATTTGCACCAGGCTCACGCAAAGGTTGCAATTACCGTCATAGATCACTTTATATCTGCTTTGGGGCTGGTTTTGATTTGGGGCTTCCGGTTCCGACTTAGTGCTGGGTTTATTGATTTTATTGGTAGGGCTGACTTTAGTCATGGGGCGATCGCTTCTGTATTAATGATTCAGGATATATTGCCTAGATTGACGGTGGTAACTATGTTCTAGTTACTTCAGGTTGGTTCTATAAGCTGCGATCGGGGAACTTATCAGGTTTAGACTGCGATTGTGATGAATCGGTTCAATCTAAAATTTGCAACCTTAATTTCTTTGGCTGGTTTGCTTATGCAAAAATTTCGATCGAGCTGGTCTAAGCACAGCTATGTCAATATTTGTAGCAAGTCCATAAATAGCTACTACTAGTTTATAAAGGAAATATTAAATAAACCAATCCACCAATAGGGACAGGTTTGATCGGTCGTATTTAAATTATGCGGGGATCTTATGCATACCAATAGATTCGGCTTCCAGGGGCTTGGCCTAAACATCAGCCCAAAAGTTAACGAGGCCACCGATCGCCTGGTGTTAGCGTTTTAGCTGTAGTGGGCGATCGCCCGATCGATGAAACTTTGCCAGGTTGGGATCGGCTCCCAGACTTTATTTAAATCCTGTTGGGCAACCTGGGGCTCAACCCCTTGCTTGAGGGTGCGATAGAGATAGGTAAACGCAGAAACGCGCATATTCAAGGCGCAATGCACCAATACTTTCTCGTCCTGGTGGGCGGCCATCACCTCAAAAAAATATTCCAAATCCGCCATTGCTGGATTTTCCCATTCCACCGGAATATGCACATATTCCATCTCCAGATCGGCGATAATCTCCGCCTCATTCTCGATCGCATTGGTAGATGTTTTCAGCGCCAAATTGATAATTGTGTCATAGCCAGCCGCCGCGATCGCCTTGAATTGCTCGATCGTGGGCTGTCCTGCGGTGCTCAAGTGGTCGGAAATGGGCACAAAGTTGGTGATTTGATTTAATTCTGAATTGGTGGGCATAGTTTTAAGTAGGAGCAATAACAATTCAAATGATCGATCTGATGCTTGATAAGGCGGATATGCGGCATCGCATTAATTCAAGATTTGGGCTATAGATTGAATGATTTGGCTGAATGGAGCTTTAAGCCAGGCTGTTTGTCGCAATATTTTGTATGTTGCTGATTGGAAAAACTACTAACCCCCAATTTGTGACATGGTACGACGATAGGTAGATTGATCGCCTACACCGCGATCGCGCTCTTTGAAATTAATTGCTTCTTTGTCGATTAATAACTGCCTCACCTGGGCTCTAATCTGGGTGAAATCTGGCTCCGATTCTCGTAGTAAAGATTTAAGATCGATCTGCCCCGATTCATTCAGCAAACAAGGTCGCAGCCAGCCATCGGCCGAGAGGCGAATTCGATTACAGCGATCGCAAAAACATTCCGACATTTGACTAATAAACCCTAGCGTCCCTTTGGCATTGGGAATTTGAAACACATCCGCTGGGCCGTTGCCTTTGCAGTTACTTTCGAATAGGCCATAGCGATCGCTAATTTGCTCGCGTAAAGTAGCGGAATCAATCCAACCAACGCTGTCAAACAAAGGGGAATTACCGATCGGCATGAATTCAATGAAGCGAATATGCCAGGCACGATCGATACTCAATGCCGCCAAATCCAGCACCTCACGATCGTTTACGCCGGGAATCACCACCACATTTAGTTTAAGCGGATCAAAACCCACTGCATAGGCAGCTAAAATACCTTGCCATACCTGTTGCCAGCGATCGCGCCCGGTAATTTGCTTAAATATGCCTGCATCCAGGGAATCAAGACTAATATTAATCCGGCGTAGACCCGCATCATAGAGCGGTTGTGCCATTGTGGGCAGCAAATAACCATTGGTGGTCATGGAGAGATCCTGGAGCCCCGGCAAATTGGCGATCGATTCTACTAACTCGGTCAGGTTCTTGCGCAGCAATGGTTCACCACCCGTGAGCCGAAATTTAGAAAAGCCCAGTGGCATAAATACCTCACCCAAGAGTGCAACTAGCTCGTCATTGCTGAGCAGTTGTTGGGATTGAATATAGTCAAATTCTGCCTCTTCGGGCATACAGTAGGTACAGCGGAAGTTGCAGCGATCGATCAGGCTAATGCGCAGGTAGTCAACTGGATTCACGGTTAGGTATGGGGTTTGACCCGAATAATTGAAGTAATTGAAATGGTGGGTACTAATTACTAATTCATTACTAATTCAATCATAACTGCCGTAACTGAGGTTGTAGATCTAACCCAATAGATCCAACGTAGGGCGGAAGGCTTGGCCAGTGCTTCTATGTTAGAAATGAACAAATGAAATGCGCAGTTTCGATCGCTACTAAAAATATTCGATCGGTATTAGTAGAGCAGGGTAATTATTTAGATTACGAATTTGCCCATTACCATTTAATTTTTTGAATTTCTAATTTGATCTATTAACCATCAACTTAATCTCAACACCAACCAAATGATCGCCCCCACCAGTTCCATCAGCGTAGCTCCAAATATCGACAAACAAGCCTGGCAATGGCGTGGCCACCGCATTTTCTATAGCGTCAATGGGAATAGCAATAATGTGCCGATCGTGTTGGTGCATGGGTTTGGCGCTTCGATCGGCCATTGGCGGAAAAATATTCCAGCGTTGGCGGCGGCTGGTTATCAGGTTTTTGCGATCGATCTACTGGGGTTTGGTGCGGCCGACAAGCCGGAGTTAGATTATTCCCTGGAGTTGTGGCAGGAACTATTACAAGATTTCTGGCAAGAGAAAATTAATCAACCGGCTGTGTTCATTGGTAATTCGATCGGCGCATTACTGTGCTTAATGGTGCTGGCCGATCATCCTGAAATGGCCAGGGCGGGAGTTTTGCTCAATTCGGCAGGTGGTCTGAATCATCGCCCGGAAGAACTAAATCCGGTGTTTGGCTTGATCATGGGTACCTTTACCAGGCTGGTTAGTTCGCGCCGATTGGGGCAGTTTATTTTTAATCGGGTACGCCAAAAGCAGCGGATTCGCGGTACCCTCAAACAGGTCTATCGCAATCATGAGGCAATTAGTGATGAGCTGGTAGAAATGCTACATCAGCCCTCTTGTGATCCTGGCGCTCAAAAAGTATTTGCTTCAATTTTGACAGCCCCACCTGGCCCCAAGCCTGACGAATTGTTGCCGAAAATTGACAGGCCATTGTTGGTACTCTGGGGCGATCGAGATCCCTGGACACCCATTTCTGGTGCTACGATCTATCAGCAATATAGCGAAACCAAAGCGATCAAGTTTATGCCGATCGCCAATACTGGCCACTGCCCCCACGATGAGCGTCCAGAATTGGTGAACCCGCTGATCGTTGATTGGCTGAGTAATATCTAAAAAATCAGAAATCAGATTTGCTCTGGTTTGTTGAGTGTGACCGAGATAACTGCCAGGTTATCTAGACTAAAGCATCATGTTGAGCAATAGTAATAATGGAAGCAGGTTTTCCTGGCTCCGGCTACTATTTGATCTGGCATTTTTATCTGGCATTGATGGTTGATGTCATGGCCTTAGACCAATGGATTAATTAGACGTTCAGAAACTGATTCAGCCTCAGTAAACAACTTTTAGTCAAAATTTCCGGAACTATAAACCCTGGTCTGCGACTACTTAAGTTAATAGTGTTAATAGTTAACCTGATCTGCAACTATTACTCTGTCGGTTCAAATCCGGTTAAATAATAATTAAATAATAATAATCAAAAAAGTGTAACTATTGCGCTTTTCATATTTTTACTGCTGCCTAAACACTTAATATGGCAACGATTAATGGCGATCGATTCTGCAAATTCCCCCACCGTAAAAGTTGGTATTCTTAACTCTTTGAGCGATTCGATTGCAGAGTTGCCGATGCGAGATGCGGCATTGCTAGCGATCGCCGAGATCAATGCTGGTGGTGGCGTACTTGGTAAAGCAATTGAACCAGTGATCAGGGATAGCAGTGCTGAGCCAACCAAATTTACTGAACAAGTAAGCCAATTGATCCATCACGATCGGGTGGTGGCAATTTTTAGTGGTGGTTCTTCGCAAACCCGCAAGGCCGTAATTCCATTAATTGATCAAGCCGATTGTTCCTTTTGGTATCCATTTGCCTATGAAGGACTAGAGCAAAGTCAGCATGTTTTTTATACTGGGTCTTGTGCCAACCAATTGTTAGAGCCTGCGCTTAAATGGCTCTTTGACCAACAATTAACCCAAACCGAAGATAAAAGTATTTTTTTGCTCGGTGACAATACTATTTTTTCGCGTACCACTAGTAACATCCTCAAAGCACTGCTCCAAGAATATAATCAAACCCTGGCTGGTGAGGTTTATGTTTTGCCCTGGGGAACCGCTCACATTGATTTTGCCGCGATCGCCCAGCAAGTTAAACAGAGTAAGGCGACAGTTGTTTTCAATCTGATGAGTAGTTTTAATACGATCGATTTTTATAGCCAGTATAGCCAAACTGGGGTTGAGGCTAGTGATTTCACCATCATTTCGCTGAATTTAACTGAAGCTGAGTTACAACAAATTGACCCAATTGTAGCGATCGGCCATTATGGCTGTAGCAGCTACTTCCAGCGTCTTGATAGCAAAGAGAATCAACAGTTTGTCCAGAATTTCCAGGCTCATTATGGTGCCGATCGAGTTACCTCTGCGCCGATCGAAACTGCCTATACCCAGATCTATCTATGGAAGCTAGCCGCTGAAGTGGTGGGCTCATTTGCCCCCGAACAGATTGTTATGGCCAGCCAAAACATAGACTTTCCGGCTCCCAGCGGCATGATCAAATTTGCCACCGATCGACACACTCATAAATCATGTCGGATTGGTTTAGTTGAACCAGATGGGCAGCTCAAATTAGTATATGAAAGCGATCGGCAAATTGAACCACAACCCTGGTTAGGGGTAACAAATACCTCATCATCTTTGATTACTAATTTATTGGCTCAATTTAGCCAGACTAGTGCAACTCACCAGAATCAACCCGCAAGCACTCAAACCGAGGCTACCTATGCCAGGGAACTTCCTCTCTATACAGCTCAACCCTCTGCTAGTGGTAATGAAGAGGAAATTGATCTCTTAACTTTGCTGGCAATCATAGATGAGGTGATTCTGGTGTTCGATCGGCAGGGCTATTGTCTTCAGATTGCTCCTACGGATCCTAGTTATCTGGTAGATCACCACCAATCGCAAATAGGCAAGAGTGTATATGAAGTGCTGCCCCATAAACAGGCAGAGATGTATCACCGCTTTATTCAGATTGCCCTCGATCGTCAAACCACCCAGGAAATAGAATATTACCTATACATTAACGAACAGAAAACCTGGTTCTTTGCGCGGGTTTCGCCAATTTCAGCAAATCGGGTAGCCTGGATTGTGCGGAATATTACTGATTATAAACATGCAGAAACAGAACTACATAAAATTACGGCTGATCTAGAGACAGAAGTCTCTAAACGCACTCAGGAGCTAGTTACGACCAATAAAAGTCTGCAATCGCAAATTGCCGATCGTCAGCATGCCGAGGCCGAGCTAAGGGCATTGTTTAGGGCAATCACCGATGTAATTCTGGTTCTAGATCATGAAGGTCGGTATCTAGAAGTTGCTCCCACCAATCCAGATGTTTTATACCTGGCTCCAGAAGAGATGCTTGGTCGCACCATTTATGAAGTGATGCCAAAGCATAAGGCCGATGAATTAATGGCCTATGTTAGAAAAGCATTGCGTTCCCAGCAGACTATTCCAGTTGAGTACAGTCTAGAAATTAATGATCAGGAGATCTGGTTTGCGGCCAGTATTTCACCTATGCTTGAGAACCAGGTGGTTTGGGTGGCTCGTGATATTACTGACAGGAAGCAATCGGAAGTCATGCTCAAAAATGCCAAGGAGGCGATCGAAAAAACCTATAAAGCCCGCAATGTATTTCTGTCTACAATGAGCCATGAATTGCGCACTCCGTTGAATGCAATTATTGGCTATACGGAAGTTTTGCAGGAAGAAGTGGTGGAATGGGGACATGAAGAAATTGTTGAAGACTTAGAAAGGATTCGCACTTCGGGTAAGCATCTGTTGAATTTGATCAATGACATTCTGGATATCAGTCGGATCGAAGCGGGACGAGTGTCTTTATATTTAGAGGATTTTGACGTACGCTTGCTTGTTGATGAACTCGCCTCTAGTATTCAGATGCAGGCGAAAAAAAATAATAACAAAGTTGTGGTTAGTTGCGCACCTGATTTAACCGATATGTATGGCGATCTGACAAAGATCAGGCAATGCATTTATAACCTTCTCAGTAATGCCTGTAAGTTTACCCACGATGGGGAAATTACGCTCTCGGTCTATGGGTTAACTGAGCCGATCGCAGAGCCAGCAAGGGATAGTTTTGGTGAGTTGCTAACAACTTTGCAAGTTTCCCAAACTAATATGCAAGTTGAGCCTAAAGCCCCAGCTTCTTCAGCGTCTTCAGATTCTCAATTAGAATTGCCACAGGAACATCATGGCGATCGCTACTTGATTTTCTCCGTAAGCGATAATGGTATTGGCATTGAACCGGAGCGATTGCCAGAACTATTTGCTCCCTTCACCCAAGCAGATAATTCAATTACCCGTAAGTATGGTGGCACTGGCTTGGGGCTGGCAATCACTAACAAAATTTGTCAGTTTTTAGGCGGTAAGATCACGGTCAAAAGTGAGCTTGGCCAAGGTTCTACCTTCACAATCCAGCTACCAGAAAAATTTAACAGTTCAGAGCTTGAACCTGGTCGTAGTAGCTTTCTATAGCAGATTAGGACAAATCTCGCTCTCATATTTTGGACCAAACCTAGAAGCAAGGATGGGAACGCGGCGGTGGTCTCTTGAGTAGCCATGCGTTATCTGGATCTCTACTGACTCTGCTGCTTCCTCATCTACTAAATAATCACCATGCACATAGTTAGTGTAAAGTTGAACATAGCTAATTAAAATCGTGGTACGTTCTTAAACTTCGATTCTAATTCTTCTTTCGATAGAGGTTTCGCTCCCTCGCCGCAAGTTCGTGGTGAGGGAAATATTTTCGTTGGGTTGGCGATGTTTTTGGGATCGAACGATCGCCTTACCCACTGCATTGTTTCCAAGTCAGCCTCACTGAACATTTCTGGCATATAACAGCGCTTATCGGAACCAATTCCATGTTCGCCAGAGATACTACCACCCACGGCCACGCATAGCTTCAGGATTTCACCACCCAGTTCCTCAACCCGTTCCAATTGCCCAGGCACAGAGTTATCATACAAAATCAGCGGATGCAGATTACCATCACCAGCATGGAATACATTTGCTACATAATGTCCGTACTTCTCACCCAGGTTAGCGATCTCCTTGAGCACGTAAGGTAACTTGGTGCGCGGGATTACTCCATCCTGTACATAATAGTCGGGGCTGAGTTTCCCCATTGCCGCGAACGCTGCCTTGCGACCTTTCCATAAAATATTTCGCTCTGCTGGATCGGTCGCCGAAACTAAATTCCGAGCGCCATTCTTATAACAAATTGCTTCCAATTGTTTGGCATTCTCGGCCACTTCGATCGCCATTCCATCCAGTTCCACCAGCAGGATCGCCGCCGCATCACGGGGATAGCAGTTGGTAGCCACCACATCCTCAACCGCATTGATGCTCATATTATCCATCATCTCTATGCCACCAGGAATGATGCCAGCCCCAGTGATATCTGATACCGTAGCTCCCGCTGCTTCCACACTATCAAAATCAGCCAGGAAAACCTGGATCTTTTCTGCCGCCTTGAGAATTCTTAAGGTGACTTCCGTGACAATTCCCAATGTACCTTCCGAACCTACTAAAATACCAGGCAAATCATAGCCAGGCATTTCTGGGATTTTGCCCCCAATATTAACAATCTCACCGTTGGGCAATACTACTTTCAAGCCCAAGACATGATTGGTGGTTACGCCATATTTAAGACAATGTACGCCACCGGAGTTCTCCGCCACATTCCCTCCGATCGAGCAAATGATTTGACTGGAAGGATCGGGGGCATAATAAAACCCAGCACCACTCACGGCCTGGGTCACCCAATTATTAATCACTCCTGGTTGCACCACGACCCGCTGATTAGCTAGATCTACATCCAGGATTTGCTTTAGCCTTGCCGTCACAATCAACACCGAATCAGCTAGCGGCAATGCGCCACCAGATAATCCTGTCCCGGCTCCCCTGGCCACAAATGGTACTTGATAACGATCGCATACCTTCACCACTGCCGCGACTTCTGCGGTATCTTTTGGTAATACCACCAGGGCGGGTTGTTGCTTATAACTGGTTAATCCATCGCACTCATAGGCAATCAACTCTTCCTGGGTGCGCACCACATAACGATCGCCAACAATTTGGGCAAACTGCTGGGCTAGCGATCGCCAATCCTGAGCATTTTGAGCATTTTGATTAGCCAGGTCGGAGGTAAGCATAGGCTTAGGTAGGATTAACTGGAATGAGTGCTAAGAGCAATAACTATAGGTTATCCAGAGCATCGTAATTACCATCAAAGATGACTATCATATGCTCCATTTTTCCGCTGCCCTATCACCTTCTATCCTACCGGATTTGCAGCTAACGTAGTTGGTTTTGCTTATTTAAACTTAGCTCGATCTCAACTAGCCAAGCACTCTGGATTCAGGATTCTTCTTCTTTATCTCCGCCCCTAGCAGCAGCGGCTTGCTCTGGATGAATGCCCAAGCGAGTGAGATTATAGCGACCGCGTTGATCGATCTCGCGGATCTTAATAATCACCTCATCGCCCACGTTCACCTCATCTTCAACTTTGCCAACCCGTCCTTCAGCTAGCTGGGAAATATGCACCATGCCTTCTTTACCGGGCAGGAACTCTACAAAGGCACCGATCGGAATAATTCGGGTTACCTTGCCCATAAACACATCACCGGGAGAAACCTGCTTGGTCATCCCCTCAATGATCCGCATCGCCTGCTTTGCACCTGCCGACTCAACCGAGGCGATCGTAACTGTGCCATCGTCGTTAATATCAACCTTAGCGCCAGTTTCTTCCACGATCCCCTTGATTGTTTTACCACCAGGGCCAATTACCAAACCAATTTGATCCGGGTTGATTTGCATGGTCAGAATACGTGGTGCATTGGGCGAGATTTCTGGCCTTGGTTCTGGCAACACCGCTAGCATTTTTTCCAGAATATGCAAGCGTCCAGCCTTGGCCTGAATGATCGCATCCTTGATCGTATCGATCGCAATGCCAGTGATCTTCATGTCCATTTGCAGGGCAGTAATACCAGCATCAGTCCCAGCCACCTTGAAATCCATATCCCCCAGAAAATCTTCAATCCCCTGGATATCGGTCAGGACACGCACTTCTTCGCCTTCTTTAATTAAGCCCATCGCTACACCACTGACCGGCTTGGCGATCGGCACCCCAGCATCCATCAATGCCAAGGTCGAAGCACAAACCGAACCCATCGAAGTAGAACCATTAGAAGACGTTACCTCGGATACGACCCGCAACACATAGGGAAACTCGCCACCGGGCAAAATCGGCAAAATTGCCCGTTCTGCCAACGCCCCATGACCAATTTCTCGGCGGCCTGGCGATCGCATCGGCCGTGCCTCACCCACTGAGTAGGGCGGGAAATTGTAGTGATGCAAATATCGCTTCGACTCATCGGGATGCAAATCATCTAGATCCTGAGCATCGGAAGGAGTACCCAGAGTAGCGATCGAAAGCACTTGCGTAAGGCCGCGATTAAACAAAGCACTGCCATGTACGCGCGGTAACAATGACACCATTGTATCAACGGGTCGGACTTCGTCTAGCTTGCGGCCATCAATCCGCACACTTTCTTCAATGATCTGCTTGCGCATCAGTTTCTTGGTCAAGCTCTTATAGGCATTGCCCAACGCTTTACCAGTAGCGGCTAGCCTGATTGAATCATCTTCAGGGAGTTCAGCAATCTCTGCTTCTAGCTCTGCCTTGACCGCATCTAGGGCATCATCACGTACAGGCTTCACTTTCTCGAAGCTACTGATAATTTTGGTGACTTTTTCGCTGGCGCGATCTTGGATAAAATCAGCCAGAGTAGGATCGACTTCTGGGGGCACAATTTCTACTTTTTCAATCCCCAGGTCTTTCAAAACCTCATTTTGAACATTGATTAATTCAGTGACGGCCTCATAGCCAAACTCGATCGCCTCGATCATGTCCTGCTCCGGCAACTGATTGGCACCAGCTTCCACCATCACAATCCCTTCTGGCGTACCAGCTACCACCAGATCGAGATCGCCATTTTCTACCTCAGCATAGGTAGGATTAATAATAAACTCATCACCCACCAGGCCAACCCGCACCCCAGCCATTGGCCCATTAAAGGGCAATCCGGCAATTTGTGCTGCCAGCGAAGCCCCGGTCACCCCCAGAACATCCGGTGGTGCTTGCTCATCCAGAGCCATCGTTGTAGCTACAATTTGAATATCATCGCGCAACCAATTGGGAAATAGCGGGCGCATCGGGCGATCGATCAAGCGACAGGTTAACACTGCCTTTTCTGGTGGTCGTCCTTCGCGGCGCAGAAAACCACCGGGGATTCTGCCTACTGCATAGAGGCGCTCTTCGTAATCAACTAAAAGGGGTAAAAAATCGATCCCATCACGAGCTGAACCTCTAGTTGCTGTCACCAGAACTGCTGTCTCACCGCAGCTAACTAACACTGAGCCACCAGCCTGGGGGGCAATCAGTCCCATTTTTAAATTAATTTCTCTCCCATAAAATGGGATTGTTTTCTCTGTCGGGGTCATTATATCTAACTTCTTCTGCTTATTTCTCTGTTTTCTCTTCTTGTGATATCTGCCACTTATCCTTCTGGAAATACTAGCATCTAGCCAGGATAATGCTGCGGATCTTAGTTCTGCCTTAATACTTAATCGCTAACTCCAATAGCTGATCAGCTTAATTACTACCTCAATCAAGCTTTATCAAATAGCAAAGCAAAACATAAAACATATTAGTAGGATGTCTTTAGCCTTCCAATTACGATCGCCATTTGGATTAACTTGTCTTTTCCAAGTAAAGCTTTAAGTACAGCTAAGCTCTAGCATTACAAACTTAAATCATAAAAAGTTAAGGCCACTGCATCATACTGCATGACCCGATCGTTTCAACATTTAATATTTAATTTTGCCATAAATACTAGTATTGATTAAACTGCGACAGCCACGCTTCTATCACCTGGCATGGCTGAGAAATATTAAATCCAGGCTCAGCACTAGCAGCCATAAATTCACCCCGTTACAAGCTTTACAGATGGTATTACCTTATTGCAGTTGTACATATGATTTTTCATTCACATACATTACATATGCAACATATACATCAATATATAATTGACAAAAATAAAATGCAGTTTAGCTCTTCATGCCTTGCCCATCCTAATAATAGACTCTCAATCGGTGATTGATATTAATCATCCCTGAATTAGGCAATGAATTAGGAAATACCTTTATTCTAATTTGAGCTAGACTGACCTTAATATTAGGCTCTGACTAAACCTAACAGCAGCGATCGCCGACATAATCTGACTTAGGTTGGATTTATACCTGCTAAGTTTGTACCTCTAGGGATGGATGAATTGGCGAGTTTTGCTTAAACTAGGGTTAGGCTTATAGATCTTTTACTCCCTAACCTCCCATACTGACCTGTTGTCTATGATTACGAGATTGCAGCTTTGGTTCTATTAGCTTGATCATTTGGGTGAAATGTTTATGCGAGAAGCTTAATATTTGCCACTGCTACCCTAATGCCCTAATCCAGCACCTATGACCAATCCTCTTGTTATTGCACCCCGATACCGTCTTGATGATGAGTCAGTTTGGCTTGAGGGCATTGATCCAACCAGACATTACTGGCTGGCAATCAATGGCGATCGGCAGTATATTACGCCAGTACCAGGCTTGGTAGTCAACTCACCCCAAGAGTTTAAACAGGCAATCATTAATTTTCGCACTATGCAGGTTGGCGATCGGCTGGTTTTCGATCGCGCTGCTACTACCTGCTTAATCTATTGCCTCAGCATTGATTGCTATGCCATTGAGAGTGTAATCGAAAATCAGTCTGGCCAAATCAAACAGGGCGCATTGGTCTGGCATCTGTTCGATCGTGAGACGATTGAGAGCCTTTTAAGGACAGCACATCCTGATTGGCAAAGCTCGAGTAAAGATATTGAACTGGGACGAAAACTGTTATCAAGTTCCTGGCAAAGCTCCTCTTTAACTTGATTCGATTTAAGCTAGTTGCCATGATGTGTAGAGTGCGACGGCTTTAGCGGCTGCTCTGGAGGTAGCGCATACCCTCAACCAATGGCTTGCTCTTTCATTCTGACCGTGGTTCGCAGTGTGCCCGTGCTGATTACTGATTGATTACCGATTACCAAATTACCAATCTGCGCTCAAACATGCTGGTATATCCACTAGTATGAGCCGTCGGGCTAATTGCTGGGATAATTTGGATTTAATTTCTTTTGGGGTGCATTCCTTTTTTAAAAATGACACCTACTCCGATCCGAAGCGCACATTTACGCAAATTCTTTGAAAAATAACTGCTGCACCGAGGCGATCGCCCCTTTGCTCCTTTAATAAGGCTAGGTGCACCAGTGCTTCATAATAATCTGGCTGTAAATAGAGCGCCTTTTGCCAACATTCCTCTGCTTGCTCATCTTTGCCGATTGCTTGCAAAATCTCTCCATATAACACATAGGCATGGGCACAGATCGGATTCTGGCTCAAGTATGCTTGACAAAGTTCAGCGGCGGCGGCGAGTTGTCCCACATCGGCCAAACTTCTCGCAGTTTGCAATAGGTTATCGGCTTGATCATTGGGGTCTGATTTGGGCTCCGCTATGCGATCGTCAAGGGCGGTTGATTTAACTAACTGTTCCTTTTTAGTCTTGTTGGCCAGGTTGGTTGCTGGTTGAGCAGTCTTGCTTTTGAGGATCGGGGATGGAGCATCAAGCAGCCGATCGCGGTTTTTATGAGCTGGCCTGGGGCTGGTAGCACTTGCTTTTTTTGCTCTTTGAGCTTTTTGGTAGGCAAAGGTCAGGGAATGTCCCACCGACACAAATTTGCGATGGTCTATCTGGGTTGTCTCAGCATAGCCGACAAATAATAGACCCTGATCGATCAACAATTGGTCTAAAACTTGAGTTGCTTTGGTGCGGGCAGCAGCATGGAAATAGATCAACAAGTTACGACAAAAAATGAGATCGTAGGGTTGACGTTCTAGGGCGAACCAGGGATCTAGCAAATTACTATGTTCAAACTTGACGCAGCGACGCATTGAATTGCACAGTTGATAACCTTCTGGCACCTGATGGAAATAGGCTTGGCGATCGGTAAGGAACTGTTGCCGAAATGAATAATCTGTATAAATCGCCCGTTCAGCTTTTACAAGCGATTGACGACTGATATCAATCGCCTCAATTTGCACCCGCTCCGGACTTAAACCCGCTTTTGCCAGTGTAATTGCAATCGAATATGGCTCCTCACCCGTAGAACAAGGAACACTTAGCACGCGCAAACTTCTATGGCTATGCTTTGGCAACCATTCCTGGCGAACATAACGCTCTAGGAATGTGAAGGATTGACGACCCCGGAAAAAATAGGTTTCAGGAATGATCACACATTCAACCAGGGCTTCAAACTCCGTCGCAGAAGTTAGCAACAATTGATAATATTGATAGTACCGAGTATCCTTATGTGGATTCTCAATCCCCAGCAGGTGCAAGCGCTGGTCAATTGCCCTGGCGATCGCCTTGTCACCAATTGAGTCAGGGTTGAGGCCAATCCGCTTGCCTAGCAACTGTTTGATCTTTAACCGCGCTCCTCTATCTGGATTAATTGTGTTAGCTGAATTAGTCAACCTTACTGCCCTCTAAAGCTAAAAACAGATTGTCTTTCGCCACTAATGGCAATAGTTGCTCCACCTGAATGCATTGAATCATGTCTGTTTGACTCAACGTCATCTTGCCCAAATAAGGTGTATCAAGGGTGTGGTAACCAGCATCAACCAGGTCAGTTTCTGCCAGTTCAATTGTTTGGGTAACACGCTCTGCCATTAGCCCTAAGATGTGGCGATCGCCCTCATGATTAGCAAAATTGGTTAATATGATCCGCGTACTTAAAAAAGGGCGACTGTTAGCTCCATTGAGCAAATAATTCAAATCAAGCACCGGAACAACTTGCCCTTGGTAGTTGAAGGCTCCAGCGATGTAGTCAGGAGCGTGGCGCAACTGCCGCAGGATCACCATCGGCACCACCTCTACCACCTGATCCGTCGCCAGAGCGTAGCGTTCGTCACCAGCCTGAAAAATTAACATTAGCATCGGCGATTCAAGCTCCCCTTACAGTTATAAATTATAAATCTATGCTCGCACCTTTCATCTTGTAATCTTGTCCTACTCACTTGGGGTTCTGCCAATCATTTTACGCTGTAATTCTAGTCTCATTCCTAAGGATTACATGGGTGGCCAATTAAGAATCTTGCTCAATTTGGAATGAAGTGGGCAGCTCAATCCGAAAAGTAGTTCCATTCCCAATTGCCGAGATACAATCCAATTTACCCTTATGTTTATCGACTACAATTTGATGGCTAATTGAAAGACCTAAGCCAGTGCCCTCCCCTACAATTTTGGTGGTAAAGAACGGATCGAAGATGAGTTGTTGCACTTCTGGTGGAATGCCTATGCCATTATCGCTCAATTCGATCGTAATCTGGTCTGATTCTTGCTTGGCGGTGCGAATTGTAATTTTGGGCTGGGGCTGTTTCCCTACTTCCCTCGCTTCATCTAGTGCATCAGCCGCATTGGCCAGAATATTCATAAATACTTGATTGATCTGACTGGCACAGCATTCAACTAGGGGGAGATCGCCATAGTCTTTGACAATTTCAATGTCATCAATTTTGTGCTTCAGAATCAAAAGGGTGCTATCGATCCCTTCGTGAATATCAATTGCTTTGACTGGGCTTTCGTCGTGACGCGCAAAGTTACGCAAGCCAAGCACCAGATTACGGATTCGCTCAACCCCTGTATCCAAGGATATTAGAAGCTTTGGCAAATCTTGATTAATAAATTCTATGTCAATACTTGCGCTTTTTTCAAGAATCGGTAAGACGGGCTCAGAGTAGTGCTCCTGGTAAAGGCGAACCATCTCTGATAGATCGTTGACATATGCTTTTACATGTTTGATATTGCCATAGATAAAATTGATTGGATTATTGATTTCATGGGCAATACCAGCGACCAATTGTCCCAAACTAGACATTTTTTCGTTATGCACCATTTGGGCTTGAGTTTGCTTGAGATTCTTTAAGGTTTGCTGCAGTTCGGCGGTGCGATCGTCAACGCGCTGTTCTAACTCTTTGTTATATGCCAGGGTGCGATCGGCTTCTTCTCCTTTCAACAAATTGACGTAGGCAGCAGAATGGTAGCGGATTCTGGCAACTAGTTCGATCGGATCGGGCAGTTTGACCAAATAATCATTAGCGCCATGGGCAAAGGCTTCAGCCTTGGCGGTTGCTTCGTCTTTAGTAGAGAGAATCACCACCGGGATTTTGCTGAGAGCTGGATTGGCGCGAAAAAACTTGACCAACATCAGCCCATCGGCATCGGGCATCACCAGATCTTGCAAAATAATCGTCGGGGCTAGTTGAATTGCCGTGGGAATTACTTTTTGGACATCGCCACAGTAATGAAATTGAATATCAGGTTCCGATGCCAACAAGCGGCGAATCGACTCGGCCACAATTGGTTGATCATCAACTAGCAACACCACCACGGCTTGGCTGCTGCGAGCTAAAGTTTGCTGGGCTACTGCAGTGGCTGAGGCGTTACCGTCTTGGCTATAAGACAAATTGTTAACCGCGATCGCTGGTTCAGTCAGGTTGTTGCTGGGCTCTATGGCATCAGGAGAATTCATGTCCTCAATTTCCGTCTATTGATAAAGGTGCTAGTAGATAAGATGCTCCTAATCAAAGAATACCCACATTAATAAAATATGCCAAAATTAGATCAAACAATATACATTAATTAATATGGTTGATTGATGTATATAGTAAATTATTTGTATATTATTTCTATGGCGTTTGAATGCTCGATTTTTAAAAGCTAACGATTGCAAGTGTATGCATACTTCATCCAAATAAAAATTGCCCTATGACATCAAAGTATCTAAAAAGCATTTAATTATGCGATGTTATGCGATCGCCCTTACCTAGCAAAGAGACGAAAGTATTTGGCGAATTAGTTAGTAACTTTCACAAGTTAAGTATTCCAAAACAAATATAATATTAAATAGGCTTTATCAATTCCACGGGCAAAAACCAGAAATAGCAGCATAATTATGCTCGAATCAAACTAGGCAAAATTTTGGTAGTTCCTCGATCGGCACTAATTACTGAATAATTATGACTAATTATGACTGATTATGACTGAATAATTATTTGGATTGGCAATTACAAGGTAAGTCAGCAGGTATGGGCTAAATCCCTACTCTAATTTACATTTATAAATCTTTTGACTAAGTAGCGAAAGGCTGCAATCAGCCATTTTGCCCCACTACTATGCCAGTAGCATACGAGTATATATGCTGAATATAATAGTCAAACCAGACATCTGTCTGTGGGATAAATATGTCTATGGCGATACTATTTTGTGGGTTAATGTGGGTTAATGTGAGATATGCAGTAGTTTTACTAAAATTATGCAGCTAAACATAGGAGTCGAAGTTAAGGGGTGATGACTTTTCGGTTGCGTAGGACAGCGCCGATCGCCTCGATTGGTAGAACTTCAACGGCTGCCCCCGCCTCGATCGCTGCTTTGGGCATGCCATAAACCACACAACTAGCTTGATCTTGGGCGATCGTGTGCCATCCAGATCGACGTAATAAACTTAACCCTTCGGCCCCATCCTTGCCCATACCAGTGAGCAACAGGCCTATTCCTGCTCTGGTCCAGTGCTGGGCCAGGCTGCTAAACAATACATCCACCGATGGACAATGAATATAGTGGCTGGGTTGCTTGGTATAGTAAAGCCGACGATCGGACTTGAGCACCAAATGTTCGTTGGTTGCTGCTAATAATACTTTGCCGGCGGTGGGTTGAGTGCCAGCGATCGCCAATTCCACGGTTAAAGGCGTTTGCTGATTTAGCCATTGCCCCAAACCGGGTGTAAATTGGGCATCGATATGCTGAACCACCACGATCGCCGCTTCAAAATTCTGGGGTAGCTCAGACAAAATACTTGCCAGGGCATTGGGGCCGCCAGTGGATGCGCCAATCGCAATTAAAGGGGGCAGTTGCCCAGCGCTGCGAGGTACAGCAAGCGGCGATCGGTTGGGCAGATTTGGATTGTTAGGCTTGGAGCTGCGTGATTTGCCAATCAGTTTAGCGATCGTGGCGATTTTATGCAGCAGATCTGGAGCGACGGCGGGTTGCCCTTGCAGACCCAAGATCGGCGTTCGCACTACATCTAAAGCACCATACCCCATAGCCTCAAACACCTTGGCGGTATTGGCATGAACCGTGGCAGTCACAATCAGGATTGAGCAGGGGCTTTGTTGCATGATTTGGCGGGTGGCGGCGACCCCATCCATTTTGGGCATATGCAAATCCATCAAGATTAAATCTGGGCAGGAGCTAGCACATTTAGCAACCGCTTCGCTGCCATCACGGGCGATCCAAACAATTTGATAATCGGCAATCGTGGCAATGACGCGGCGCATCGCTTCGATCGCAATCATGGTATCGTTCACAATGGCAATTTTTAACATATGCGGGCAATTTTGAAGATGGGGCAAATTTTAGCCCGGATATTACAGGTTATTGGCACAAGCGATCGCTGTAGTAAAATCCGAAGCCTAGGCATCTAAGCATCTAACATTTTCAACCAACTAAAAATTTGCTCTACGCTCAACTCCAGTGGGATTTGGGCTAGTCCAGGCGGGCGATCGCTACCGCGCCACAATTCTGGTTGCTGATCTGGAAGGAAGACTAAAATAGAGCGATCGGTGGGATCGATTAACCAACCTAATTGGCAATCATGGTCTAGGCTATAAAGAATATTATCAATCACTCGATTTGAACTTTGTTCGGGGGAGAGAATCTCAATCATCCAATCGGGGGGCAATAAAAAATCATTGGGTATCTCTCCATCAACATCAAAGGGAAGCCGCGACCATTTGAACACGGCAATATCAGGGACAATCGATCGGCTGCCAAAACTACAGCGCAACTCTGGCAAAGCATAAGCTTTTTTCTGGCTTTCCGCAATTTCGTTAATCCAATTACATAGCTTGAGTTGCAATCGACTATGCTTTCCTTTCGGCATGGGCTTGGCAACGATCGCACCGTTGATATATTCGCTGGCTGGCTTGGTTTCGGGGAGTTGTAGAAATTCTGCCAGGCTAGGCACTGGTTTGGTTGTAATGGTCATGGCGATTGAATTTCTAGGCAAGATAAATCTAGTTTAGCAGTCGCGGTATGAGCTAAGGTTCAGAAGCATTATGATAGTTATTGCCCCGGCGCTTGAAACAAGTACAGAGTCCGCCGCTAAGACTTGCCAATCAAGTCTACAACTGCATTAATTAAGCTGTCATCATGAAAGCT
The DNA here is from genome assembly GCF_000317065.1 of Pseudanabaena sp. PCC 7367. Lineage (GTDB taxonomy): Bacteria > Cyanobacteriota > Cyanobacteriia > Pseudanabaenales > Pseudanabaenaceae > Thalassoporum > Thalassoporum mexicanum. The sequence continues at coordinate 4,199,978 of NC_019701.1, read as the reverse complement.
GCTTTTGGTGAGGTAATAATTTGCACCAGCTTTAAGGCCAGCGATCTTATCTTCCTCTCGATCCTTATAAGACACAATAATGGTGGGAATAGATTTTAACTTTGGGTGGGATTTAATCTGCTCTACTAATTCAATCCCATTCATGCGCGGCATATCAATATCAGAAATCACCAGGTCGTAGTTGCTCATGCGCACCGCATTCCATGCTTCTACGCCATTGACGGCAACATCAACCTCATAGCCATTATTTTGGAGTAGTTTGCGTTCCATTTCCCGCACCGTAATCGAGTCATCTACGACTAAAACCCGTTGCCGATCGCGTTCGGTGGCTGCCGCTTCATCATTGCCAATTAAATTGAGATTGCCACCGGAAATTAAATTATCAATCGATCGCACCAGATCGGCAGTATCAATGATTAGCAAAGGTGAGCCATTGCCCATCAACGAGGCGGCACTAATGTTTTTGACTTTGCCCAGGCGCGGATCGAGGGGACGGACAACCAGATCCCGCTCCCCCAAAAAGCGATCGACGACTAGGCCATAGCGATCGGATTGATCTTCGATCACCACGACTGACAATAGCGAGCTTTCTTCGCGCCCTGGATCTGGCAATTCCAGAACCTGACCAGCAGAGACCAGGCCGATATTTTGTTCGTCTACTACAATATACTGGCGATTTTCGGCCACGAAGATGGCTTCTCGCTGGATGGTTAACACCCGATCGATGCGGGTGAGTCCAAAGGCATAGACTTCGCCAGCAATTTCCACCAGCAAAGCTCGAATTACCGACAGGGTTAAGGGTAATTGGAAGCGAAAGGTGGTGCCCTGGCCAGCTTGGGTGAAGGCACGCAGGAAGCCACCCACCTCTTGAGCCATACTTTTGGCAATATCAAGACCAAACCCGCGTCCGGCAATTTCGGTAATGTGCTCAGTAGTGGTAAATCCCGGCAAGAATAAAAATTCCATTAGTTCTGTTTCGGAAAGGCGGTCAATCACATCGGCGTTGGCCAGTTTTTTGGCAGCGATCGATTGCCGCAACTGATCCAGGTCGATGCCACAACCATCGTCTTCCACCGTAATTGCTAACATGCCAGCACGATGGGTGGCGGCTAGGCGAATTGTGCCGATTTCTGGTTTGCCAGTTGCCAGGCGGGCGGCAGGGGCTTCAATCCCGTGGGCGATCGCATTACGCAGCATCTGGGTGATCGGTGCTTCCAGCCTGTCTAAAATATCCCGATCCACCTGGGTGGACTGGCCGCTAATTTCTAGACGTGCTTGTTTGCCCAATTGCTTAGCCAGGTCTCTGATCATGCGCGGAAACCCCTGCACGCCATCACCAAAGGGACGCATATGACTGGCAATTACTTCCCGGTAGAGGTTGTCAGATAAATTGGTAAAGCGGCGGGAGAACAGTTCTAGATCATTCAGGCGATCGCTCAATAATTCATGGCAATCGCGGGACTTTTGTTGCATTTCACCCAGAGATTGGGCAACGCTGGGATTTAGGCTGACATCAGCAAGCACCGACTGAAAATTTTCGAGACGGCGGGATAGTTCCTGCTGACGACGTTTGAGTTGCAATAAAGAATCAGAAAATGGTTGCAGCCAATTGACCTCTACCAGTGATTCACCAGCTAATGCCATCAGTTGATTGAGGTTGTCGGCGCTGATGCGCACTACCCGATCGGGAATGGTGGGTTTGGCGGTGGTGGGTGTAACTGGATTTTCGATCGCTACTTGCTGGCTGGCTGGCTGGCTCGATTGCTGGCTGGTCTGCGGCTGGGGAGGTTGATGGGATTGGCTTTCAGTTGGGTTTGGTTCCAGGGCGATCGTGGGTGGAGATGGAGTAGATTGCGGTACATCACTGGGTGAAATCGTTGGCGCATCTGTGGTTGGGGGAGCCTGAGTAGCTGGGGTAGATGATTCTGGTATTAATGGCGCGCTAGTAATTGCGGCGATCGCGGCAGTTTGCCCTTCGACTACTTTTTGATGATCGACGCACCAGGTAGTTAATTCAGCTTCTTCTAGACGACCAATTTGAGCGAGTAAATCTACCCCATTGAGCAAAATATCAACGCGCTCAGAATCGAGATGAAATAGACCTTTTTGGGCAGCCACAAAACAATCTTCAAGCCGATGGGCAATTTCCACCGCCGCTTCAATTTGCACAATCCGAGCTGCCCCCTTAATTGAATGAGCCGCCCGCATCAGCGACTCTAGCATTTTGTCAATTTCAGCGCGATCGCAACTATCTGACTGGCCACAGTGCTCTAGTGCCAATAGGCATTCCACCAGAATTGCCACCTGGCTTTCTACCTCCATGCGGAACAACTCCAACATGGAAAAATTGCTCCAATCTGGTGTGTCGCTGGTCATAGGATTTTTTCGGTTAAGGTCTGCAATAGCCGTTGTGCATCCAGATAGTTAACGTTTCTAGCTTGCCAGGGTACAATGCAGCGGGTATAGGTCTCGGTGGCTGAGGCTACCACTGTCGGCGCCGATCGCAGTTCTTCGCTGGCAAATCGTTGAATGCCATAAAATTCGTCCACCTCAAAGGCCCAGTCTTCACCCTGTTGGGCAATTACCAGCAAGCGCCGATATACGATCGGGCTGACATCTTTACTGATCGCTACGTCAGTGGTCGTGGTTTTAGCGATGGAACTATTAGCGATCGTCGGGGTCGCTTTTTCCACATGCAACAGATCGGCCAAGGAGATGCATAACAATAGCTGACCGCGCACATTGACAATACCGCGCAAAATTTGATTGCTGCGATGGGGCAGGATATGCACCGGCTCCGGCGATGTTACTTGCTTAAATAGGTTCGCGGGCAGTGCTAGCCATTCGCGTCCCAATCGAAAAATTGCCACTGCGATCGTTTCGCCCGATCGTTGCCCCCCGCGTTCAGCACTAGGCTTGGCTAGCAGATTTGTCCATTCCTGCATATATGCTGTGGTGACTGCGCGCTCTAGCAATCCACGTCCGGCCTTGGCATAGACCGAGCAATTGCGGCAATGGGTAAAGTTGGCTAATTCTGGGCAAGTGCGATCGCCCCATACGCCTATTTGATTCCAGCAATCATTGCTCATGGTCTTACCTATCGCTGATGCGTTTTTCTATGTTTCCAGGCACTCAGTCAGGGCTTGGGCTGAAGGCAAATACCCTAAGCAGTTCGAATCTAGTAACCATCTCATCTATGCAATCTTATACAATCTTATGCAACATTGTATGACAGCCTACTGCCATATATTCGCTAGCCTTGAGCCATCTTAAAGCGGGAAATTTCCTGTTGCAGTCCTTGCACAACCTGTTGCAAGTTAGCGATCGTATTAGTGCCATCTTGCATAGACTTAGCAGTTTGTTGGGAAGCGTCATTCAGTTGCCCCATCGCCTCGCTAATTTGCTGTGCTCCCAGGGATTGGTTCTCGCTCCCTTGATTAATCTCGGCAAACTTGGGAGTCAGGTTTTGCACTTGCTCAATTACCAGCGCGACCTGCTGGCTAATGCTTTCAATACTATTCACGCTCTGGTTAACCTCCTGGGTGAATTTATCCATTTCCATCACCCCAGTGGAAACAGCAGACTGCATCTCATTTACCATCGTTTCGATCTCCAGGGTAGCAACGGCAGTTTGATCGGCCAGACGGCGAATTTCTCTGGCCACCACCGAGAAGCCAGCGCCATATTCACCCGCTTTTTCGGCTTCGATCGCCGCATTCAAAGAGAGCAGATTGGTTTGGTCGGCAACTTTGGTAATCGTAGTGACAACCATATTAATCATATTTGCCCGTTCGCTGATCAATCCCAGCCGATTGGCGATCGCCGCGGTGGCAGCGGACAGTTGCTGAATCGTTTGTTTCATTTGTTGCAATTCAGACAGCCCCTGATCCGCAGTAAACGCAGTGGTAGCAACCTCGTCAGCAACCCGACTGACGTTTTTGGATAATTCTTCAGATGTGGCAGCAATTTGCTGGGTTGTGGACATAATTTCGCTGGTGGTGGCAACCTGTTCAGTCATAGTAGCTTGGAGCTGTTGGCTGTTGGAAGCTAGTTGGGTGCTAGATGTGGTCACCTCAACCCCAGACCGCTGCACCTGCCCAATCAATTTGCTCAGACTTTGGGTCGTATACTCAAATGCCTCAAATAGCCGATTGAGCCCATCGCTGGTGTCGACGGTATCAAAGTGAACTGTCAGATCGCCTGCCGCAATTTTCTCAGCCGCCATCACCCCGACATCGATGCGGGCTTGAGTTTTTTCGGCCGCCTGTAACTGTCTTAAAATAATCAGAGTAGCAATAGCCAGGATGGCAACAATGCCAAGGTATATGGGCAAAAGTTGAGCATAAATCTGGTTGGATAAGCCAGCCAATGTCTGGGGGGAAACGTAGGCAACAATTCGCCAACTGTAGCTTGCACTACCATCCACATTAACCCCTCTGACTGCTTGATTGGTAATTTTTTGCACTTCGGCTAGAAGTGAGATATTGCTAAAAATAAATAGCCCTGCAGTGGTTTCGATATGCCCAGTTACTTCGGTCTGCATGCTCTGCCAAACTTGGGGGTAGGCATTGGCAAAGGTGCGATCCTGGCCTTGGTCAAACATAAACCCCCACTCGTCTTCGGGGGTTAAGCCCTTTAACCAATAACCTTCGGCGTTGAGGAGCATAAATTCATTCGTTTGTCCTTCTTCTTCATTGCCTGTTTCGCGTTGATCGATTTCGTTGAGCAAAATTTCGCCAAACACACTGAGGATCAAAATGCCAGCTTTGTCATCTTGTGCACTATAAACAGGGGTAGAAAACCTAATCACCGGAAGGAAGGGGCGCTTTACCTTTCCGAGATCCTTAGCGAGATCGAATGGAGAAATAAAAATTTCATTTTTCCCTAGCTGGATTGTCTCTTGAAAGTAGTACCGAGAAGACTTATCTTGTAGTTCATCGATCGGCGTTACCTCAGGACGTTCATTGGTTGAATTGAGGTTAATTCTAACTATCTCTTGTCCTTGGCGATCGATAAGTCGAACCATTGTATATAACTTTTTTTGATCGACAAATAGAAAAAAGTCGCGGTTTAATTTTTGGCGCAGACTATTGACGAAGATTGTCACAGTTTCCCCATCATCTGGTGGTTGGAGCAGCGATGCGCCCAGGGTGCTGATATCTGAATGATTGGCCAGAAAATTAAGATCCGCCACAACTTCCCGAACCCCCCCCAATAAGGCAAGTTTCCTCTGCTCGATTTGTCTAGCAGTGCGCGTGGCAAGGTTTTCTTTTTCCGCTTGCAACTGGTTACGATGGATCAGCATAAACAAGCCACTATTAGCTAACAACAGAGGCACAAAAATGGCAATCCCACGCATGAGAAGGGATTGAGACCGCAATAGCTTTAACATAGGACAATTTGTTGATAAAGATGACCATAACTTAGCGAAACCCTAGCGCAACCTTAGCGAAATAATTGGTTGTCTGGGGGTGGGGAATTGTCGATGGAGGGGATAGATTAAATTAGCGAATGCAGAGATTAGAGGAGGCGATTGCCCCATACACCTAAAGTTGGTTCCAGTAATCATTGCCCATGGTTTTTCCAGCACTGATATAGTTTTATCTGTCCAGAACCTAATCGTGATCCTGAGAAATTAAATTAGGACTTGATCTTAAAGCGAGAAATTTCCTGTTGCAATCCCTGGGCAGCATTATTCAGGTCGGCGATCGCCAAATTAATCCCCCGCAGCGAACCAGTGGTTTGCTCAGAAGTATCCCGCAATTGCGACATCGCATCGCCAATTTGTTGCGCCCCCTCTGCTTGGTTTTCCATGCCCTGATTCACCGACTCAAATCGTGGCCCCAAATCTTGCACCTGGGCAATAATACCAGCCACCTGAAAACTCACATTTTGCACATCGCCCACGCTTTGCGCCACCTCTGTAGAAAACTTATCCATTTCCATTACGCCGGTGGAAACCGATGATTGCATATCCTTCACCAATTGCTCAATATCGAGAGTAGCAACCGCAGTTTGGTCAGCTAAGCGACGAATTTCGCGGGCAACGACGGCAAAACCTGCCCCATATTCCCCGGCTTTCTCAGCCTCGATCGCCGCATTTAGCGATAATAAATTGGTTTGATCGGCAACTTTGGTAATTGTCACCACCACATTATTAATATTATTGGCTTTTTCGCTAATTGCGCCCAGTTTTGCCGCGATCGAATTAGTTGCTTGTACCAGTTGACTCATGGTCGATTCCATTCGCGCCAGATCAGTTTGGCTACCGGCAGCAGCATCAGTGGTATTTTGTAACAGGGTCACAACCGACTCCATGGTCTGTACCAATTCTTGAGAGGTGACGGCAATCTCCATCGCCGTGCTAGCAGTTTCATTGGTGGCAGCAATTTGCTCTGTCATCGTTGCTTCCAGTTGCTTGCCAGAAGCCGCAATTTGGGTAGAAGAAGTAGTGACCTGAATCCCCGATCGTTGTACCTGGGCAACCAGGGAGTTTAACTGCTCAATCATGCTACCCAGTGCCGCCATCAGCTTGCCAATTTCATCACTGGCGGTTGTTTCTACTTGGGGGGTCAGATCGCCCGCCGCCACCTTGTCGGCAACGTTAAACGCATTTTTCAAGGAAAGACTTAAATTGCGGCCAATGATACGAATAATGATCAATGAAATAATTGCTGCGATCGCTAAAACAGCCAGAAAACTGCCCCAATTCATCAGCCGAGATAGAGCTACAATCTCCTGCCTACGCTGATTTCGCTCCTCTAGGAGTTCAGCTTCTATCTGGATCATCTCCTCTAGGCCTTCAATAATCTGATCCTGAAAAATTTTACCTTGATCAGAAAGAATTATAGCCAGCATTTCTTCCTCTTGGCCAACCCGTTTTAACGCGATCGTTTCTGCTAATTCAGCCAGTTTTTGATCGATTAGGTCGACCACCGCATCCAGCCGCGCCACCTGGGCTGGGTTATCTGAGATCTTATCTCGCAAACTACTAACTTCGTCGTCCAGAACATCTCTAGCGGCATTATAGGGCTGCAAATATTGCTCTTTACCAGTAATCACAAAACCCCTCTGACCAGTCTCCGCATCCACTAGAAGTTTTTCCAAAGCTCTTAATTGGGTTTCAACCTGGTAGGTGTGAATTACCCATTCGTTCGATTCTTCTAGGGAATTGGTAGTCGATTGTGACACAAAACTGGCAATCCCAGCGATTAGAACCACGATTCCAAAACCACCTAGCACAAATTGATTGATCCTAAGTCCTTGCTGCATATCTTCTTTGCACCTCTACACCAAATGGATATGATCACAATATCATTTACAACTAGCAGGAGCATTCGTGCTACAACCCATGCTTTTGAAGTTTTCTTACCGCAGATTTCGGACTTGGCCTTAACCTTCCCAAAAAAAGAGAACGGTTGGTTTAAGCGGTTTGTTCAAGAGAGAGCCAATAATCCTCTTCTCCTCTTCAAACTGTACTGGTGGTACAAAGCCAATCGTAGAATGAATGCATTGCCGATTGTAAAACACCTCAATCCATTCAGCAATGGTGGTTCTGGCCGCTGCCCTGGTTGCGAAAATCCTGTGCTGGATCAACTCTGTCTTGAGCGTACCCAAAAAGCTTTCCGCTACTGCATTAGCCCAGCAATTAGCTCGACGGCTCATACTAGTGGATATACCAGCATGTTTGAGCGCAGATTGGTAATTTGGTAATCAGTAATCAGCACTGGCACTCCATACCCAGATCCCTTGCCACCTGGCTGATTGGCTTGTCTGGGCTGTTTACGATCGCTACTGCTTCGGCTTTCTGCTCGGCTGTAAATAGCCGATGTCCTTTTTTTGTCATTTGGACAGCCGCCTATATTTTCAACTCTTGCGGAGTGTCTATTTTTTCGAGACAGGGTCATCAATTAGTGCTTCTATCTGACTCATCTACACTCTCCTAACTCTTGGCTGATATCTTATACCATAGTTTTGAGGGGGGCTAAGAATTATAACGGCAAAAGCTCAACTCTTGATAATAGTTATGATATGATGAAAAACCTGATGGACGCATAGCTCAGTTGGTTAGAGCACCACGTTGACATCGTGGGGGTCACTGGTTCGAGTCCAGTTGTGTCCATTTTTTCATTAGTGCTGAGCCCATAAGACTACCATCAAAACCTAGATCCATTCTCCTTTACCTGTACAACTCAAGCTTAACAAAAGCCTGAGTAATTTAAGCTGCTCTCAACTGCAAGGAACTAGGTTTGGGGCAAAATATAAAATATTTAGTAATCAAGCACCTGGGCGATTGACAGGTAGAAACTCTGCTTATACAATCATACGAAAATGAGAATCGTTATCAAAAAACGGTTGCCTACTTGTTACGCATATGAAAAAAATTAAAATATTGCCCCGTCAATCCAGGTGCGCGATCGCCGCATTATTGCTTAGTTTAGTCGGTTGCACCTCTGCGCCTTCAACATCAGAACAGTCGAGCCCGGTTGATATTGGCAGTAACGCAGAACAACTACAAGTAGTAACTACGATTTTGCCGATCACCCAGTTTACTAAAGCCGTAGCAGGCGATCGGACTGAGGTGATTAGCCTGATCCCCTCTAATACTAGTCCCCATGATTATCAAGCTAAGCCTGATGATGTAATTAAACTGGCACAGGCAGATGTTTTGGTGCAAAACGGTTTAGAAATGGAAGCTTTTCTAGATGACATGGTGGCCAATGCTGAAAATCCAGATCTAATCATTATTGATACCAGTGAGGGTATCCCCACGATCGCCAGCGCGGATATAGAAGAAGAGCATGATGAACACCAGGAAGACAACAAAGAGCATAATCATGCTGATGAACATGATGAACATGATGAACATGATCAAGAAGAACATGCGGGACACCACTCACATGGAGAACATAATCCCCACGTATGGCTTGATCCCAAACGAGCAATCATGCAGGTGGAGAACATTAGGGACGGTTTGATTGCGATCGATCCGGCCGGTGCCGAGGAATACGAAGAGAATGCAGCGGCCTATATTGCCGAATTGCAGGCTCTAGATGCGGAGATTGCTACTCAGCTAGCCCCCTATGCTGGTCAAACCTTTGTTGCTTATCATGATTTCGCTCCCTATTTTGCCGATAGTTATGGTCTGGCTGCTGAGTTTTTAGTGGATACACCGGAAGAGAATCCTTCGCCGGAAGATGTTAAAAATGTGATTGATGTGGTGGCTGAGTCCAATTTAAAAACATTACTAGCTGAGCCGCAAATAGGTGAAAGTGCTTTTGCTGCCCTAGCCAAGGATTTAGATCTACAGGTGAGCATATTTGACCCACTGGAAACGGGAACAGAAGCAGCCATGGAGCCGGATTATTACTTCACCATCATGCGGCAAAATGCTGCCAATTTAGAAGCAGCCTTTGGCGGTGGAGCTATCTCCTGGCAAGCACCCTGGCTATTTTCATTGTATCCCATCAGTATTCCTTCCTTAGTTTTGGTTACAGGAGTAGCAAGCTAATGGAATTGGGATCTAATAAATCAATCGTCTTGGCAGTAGAAAGATTGACAGTTCAACGCGAAGCTTATGTTGCAGTGCAGGAGGTTTCATTCACCTTGCACCAGGGGACAGACATGGCGATCGTAGGGCCAAATGGAGCAGGCAAGAGCACTCTGATTCAAGCCTTGATGGGAATTCTACCCCGGCAGTCTGGAAGCATTCATTTGTTGGGACAACCCCTTGCTCGAACTGGCCGATTACCACCATCGATCGATCAGCAAATTGCCTATTTACCACAAAGCTTTCGATTCGATCGCTATATGCCAATTACCGTAGCCGAATTAGTTGGCCTGGGATGGGATAAGCTCGGTTGGCAACTCCCTTGGGGACGATCGCGGCAACGATCATTAGCAGTGCGTCAAGCCCTTTCGCAGGTGGGAGCAATGCATCTGAAACAGAAGGTACTCAGTGGCTTGTCCGGTGGCGAAATGAAGCGAGTTCTATTGGCCTATTGCCTGGTCAGGCCGCGTCAGTTATTAATTTTGGACGAGGCACCAGCGGGACTAGATTTCCATAGCGAAGCCGAATTCTATCAGCTGATCCACCAACTCAAACAGGAACAGGGTTGGACGATTTTGCAGGTTTCCCATGATTTAAACATGGTGCGGCGGAATTGCGATCATGTTCTTTGCCTCAATCGCACCCTGCGCTGCCAGGGCACACCAGAAGTGGCACTTTCTGCTGATAGTCTGGCTGCCGCCTATGGATCTGAGTTTGTCAGGTATCAGCATTCTTGCCATTAAGATTAAGCTAAGTTCATCACCTGATCGCTAATTATGTCCATTACCACAGAACTAACCCGCGTCTTTGAGCTGTATCAACAACCCTTCATGCAACGGGCAGTTTTAGGTGGAATGCTAACCGGACTGACCGGTGGGCTATTAGGCAGTTTTACCATTTTGCGCCAGCTATCATTTTTTAGTGATGCACTGGGTCATTCAGCTTTACTAGGAATTAGTTTGGGGATCGTTTGGGGAGTCAGCCCCACCCTGGTTTTATTGCCGTTTGCGGTGATCTTTGCGATCGCAATCAATTATCTTCTCGAAAGAACCAACCTTCGTACTGATGCTCTCCTCAACATCGTTTATTCGTCATCCCTAGCGCTGGCGATCATTATTCTAAGTTATGTAAAGCAATATAAGGGCGGACTGCATAGCCTCCTCTTTGGTGATATTCTGGCGATACAGGAAGCCGATTTACTGTTTAGTGGTGTGCTGTTAGCGGCTTGTATAATATTCCTTGGTTTGACCTTTCGCACCCAGATGCTGATCACCCTAAATGAACCGATGGCGATCGCCCGTGGTGTTTCAGTCTCAGCGCATCGCAACGTGTTTACGGTGATGCTGGCATTATTGGTGGCGATCTCAGTCAAAGCGATCGGCGTGTTATTAGTGAGCGCATTTGTGGTGATTCCGGCTTCGGCTGCTAGATTGCTCAGTCGTAGTTTTGTTCATTATGCAGGTTTATCAACACTTCTAGGCGCAACCAGTGCTTTGCTGGGCATGTTTATTTCGGCATTGCTGCGTTGGCCATCGGGGCCAAGTATTGTGATCACCCAGTTAGGAATTTTCCTGAGTGCGATCGCCTTTTCACATTGGCGCGGACAACCTAGTACAAACTAAATACCTAGTTTAGACATATGCCATATCCGCAAAAATGTTCATTCAGCTATATATAGGCTTAAATCTATATATAGCCACTAAATAGTTGATTTTTGTTTATCGTTGTGTGATGGTATGTTGATAATAGTTGATGCATGTTCAATGCCTTGAAGGTTACATTGATCGGCGATCATGCCAGCTCTACCTTACTTCTTGGGATGTTTAAGGTGAGCAATGGTTATTTAATGATCGCCGATTTTTGCTAGGAATACTTGCTGATTATTTTTGATTTAATCGGTTTAACCTTAAGATTTAGCTATTACAAATAATGCTTAACATACAGATTGGCTATGCATATTTTAGCTATTTGATTTTTTAAATAAATTCTTAATTAAACTAGATATGAGAATTACGAATCGAATTCACTTGCGTAACCTGCGGGGCGATATTTTTGGTGGGGTGACAGCCGCTATTATCGCAATCCCAATGGCTCTGGTATTTGGTGAAGCCTCCGGTGCTGGGGCAACAGCCGGACTCTATGGGGCAATTCTGGTTGGTTTCTTTGCGGCTCTGTTTGGTGGTACACCAACGCTGATTTCAGAGCCAACTGGCCCAATGACTGTAATTATGACCGCTGTGATCGCTCATCTTACCGTAGCCAACCCAGACAACGGCATGGCAATGGCTTTTACGGTTGTGATGATGGCCGGGGTTTTTCAAATTATCTTTGGCTTTTTGCGGCTAGGCAAATTCATTACCCTGATGCCCTATACAGTCATATCTGGCTTTATGTCAGGTATCGGTATTATTCTAATTATTTTACAAATCATTCCGTTCTTTGGTGCTGATGCCGTAGATGGTGGATCTTTGGACGTGATTCGCAATATCCCCAATATTTCACAGCAAATCAATCCCACGGAAGCCGGTTTGGGGATTATGACGATCGCCATTCTGTTTCTTACCCCTGGTAAACTCAAGCGGATCTTGCCACCGCAGCTAACTGCCCTAGTGGTGGGGATGGTGGTCTATTTCTTCTTCCTCAGGGGTACGGATGTTGCCGTTATCGGTCAAATCAATGCTGGTTTGCCACAGTTGCAAATGCCCACATTCAGCCCCGATCAATTGCAAATCATGGTGATCGATGCGCTGGTTTTGAGTGTATTGGGTTGTATTGATGCGCTGCTCACCTCGGTGGTGGCCGACAGCCTGACCCGTAGTCAACATAATTCAGATAAAGAATTAATTGGCCAAGGGCTAGGTAACCTGGTATCTGGTTTGTGTGGTGGGATCGCCGGTGCTGGTGCCACAATGGGCACGGTAGTTAATATTCAAGCTGGTGGGCGTACTGCCTTATCAGGCTTAACCAGGGCATTTATTTTACTGGTTCTGGTGCTCACTGCCGGACAACTAGGCTTTACCGAAATTATTCCCATGTCAGTGCTGGCCGGGATTGCGATCAAAGTTGGTTTTGATATCATCGATTGGAGCTTCCTAAAGCGAGCCCACGAAATTTCCTGGAAGGGTTCGTTAATCATGTATGGCGTGATTTTGCTCACGGTCTTTGTAGACTTGATCTGGGCTGTGGGGATTGGTGTATTTGTGGCCAATGTTCTCACAATTCAAAAGCTGAGCGAATTACGATCGAAGGATGTGCAATTAATCACCGATGCTGATGATGCAATTGTCCTTAATGACGAACAAAAAGATCTATTGCGTCAAACCGATGGTCGGGTGTTGCTGTTCCATCTCAGTGGGCCAATGATTTTTGGTGTAGCTAAGGCAATCTCCCGCGAGAACCAGGCGATCGAAAGTTGTGATGCTTTAATTTTGGACCTCAGTGATGTACCGCATCTGGGCGTAACTTCTTCACTGGCATTGGAAAATGCAATTAAAGATGCGATCGAAGAAGAACGACATATCTTTATTGTTGGTGCCACTGGTCAAATTAAGCGTCGTCTGGAAACCTTGAAAATCATGGAAATGATTCCGCCGGAGCGATTGCTGTTGGATTTGACTATGGCGCTTAGGTTTGCCTTGGAAATAGTTGAAACTAGACCTAGATCCGTAGGTGAAAACAGAGATGATCAAGATGATAAATTGGAGTTAGACGCAGAAGCGATCGCCGATAGTTAAAGTTAAGTTGCGGCTAGAGCCATCTAATCCAATTTCTAGGCTCTCCTTTGCCAAAAATCTGGCTACATATTACATAAGGAACTACCTATTAACCTATTTAAGCTCTATCTAAGAATTATTTTTTAATAACCTGAAATATGTTTCACCAGACTTCCGAACAGACCATGCATCGGGTGAGATGGGTATTAACAATGGGCTGGCTAATTTTACTGGTTTCATTGTTTTATGATCCGATCTCGCCATTACTTACAGATCCAAACAATCTTGCCAGTCCGCTTCGCGCCAAGCCTGAAGTTTGCATCCAGGTGCAACAAGTATGCCTAGAGCAAAATACCTATGGGCTAGCCGCACCAATCTTTTGGGGTTTAATTGTCCCCAGCGCTATTTTAATTCTGCTTGTTTTTGGCCATGAGTTGTGGCGGCGCATTTGTCCACTTTCGTTCCTGTCGCAAATTCCCCGTGCCCTGGGGTGGCAGCGCAAAATCAAGCGGGTTAGCAGTGCAGGTGTAGTGCGGTTTGAGATTCCCAGGGTGGCGAAGGATTCCTGGCTCGCAAAAAATTATATTTATCTCCAGTTCGGCTATTTTTTTGTGGGCTTATGCTGCCGGATTTTATTTATTAATGCCGATCGCATGGCACTAGCGCTCTGGTTGCTTATAACGATCGGTGCTGCGATCGCGGTTGGTTATCTCTATGGTGGCAAATCCTGGTGTAATTATTTCTGCCCCATGGCACCGGTGCAAAAAGTCTATGGCGAACCAAGGGGTTTATTGACTTCCCAGGCTCATACTGCCAATAACAAGGTGACCCAATCCATGTGTCGGATTGTGGATGCCGATGGACAAGAAAAAAGCGCTTGTGTTGCCTGCCAAAGCCCCTGCATTGATATTGATGCTGAGCGCACCTACTGGAATGGCATTGACGAAGCCGATCGTAAATTACTCTACTACGGCTATGTTGGCCTGGTGATTGGTTACTTTGTCTATTACTATCTCTATGCCGGGAACTGGCAATATTACATGTCGGGGATCTGGGCCTATGAGGCAAATCAATTGGGTACATTACTCGATCCTGGCTTTTACTTCTTTGGTCAGGCGATCGCCATTCCTAAAATTGTGGCAGTGCCGCTCACCCTGGGAGCATTTAGTGCGATCGGTTATTTCACCGGACTCCGCCTAGAACAATATCTTAAAAACCGTTGGGGCAAATTTTTGTCAACCGAACAGATTCAACACCGCATTTTTACCCTCTGCACCTTTTTTATTTTTAACTTCTTCTTTATTTTTGCGGCGCGTTCCTGGTTAGCACTGCTGCCTGTTTCAGTGCAATATATATGGGAATTAGTCTTGATTACCACCAGCGCAATCTGGCTATATCGTACCTGGGGCAGAACTACGGAAACCTACTCCCGTGAAGGATTGGCTAATCGCCTGCGTAAGCAACTGGCCAAGCTTGGTCTTAACTTCGATCGTTGGTTAGAGGGTAAATCCCTGGAAGCCTTGAATGCCGACGAAGTCTATGTGCTGTCTAAGGTATTGCCAGGATTTACCAAAGAAAAACGCTATCAAGCCTATAAGGGCATTTTGCAAGAATCCCTGGCAGAAGGTTATGTGGATTCGGCAAATAGCCTGTCAGTATTAGCGCAAATGCGATCGGAACTAAATATTAGCGATGACGAGCACGCCACGATTCTGACTGAGCTAGGAATCGAAGACCCAGATCTACTAAACCCAGAGCGGCGGCGATCGCTGGAAAGCCAGGTTAAACTCAGCGGCTATCGGCGGGCTCTGGAACGGATGCTGAAACTACAGCAAAAGCAATCGATCAATGACCTGTTGCTAGACAATCCTGGGGCAATCCGACGACTGCGGCAGGACTATTGTATTACCTATCAAGAAGAAGAAGAAATCCTGGGCGGCCTGGAACCAGAAGCAGGTACTTTGCGTCGTGCCAAGCATTTGCTGGGTCAATTAGAAGAGCTGATCGAGCGCTATCATGCCCTGAACCAACCATTACTCAGACAATATGGACAAACCCTGAACTTACTGCGGTCTACCGTTAAGCAGAAAAAGCGATTGCTAGTGCGTGGCCTGCTGGAGATGATTGAGAACACCGAAGATCAAAAGATCGCCAATCAGATCGCCCACGATCTCGGTAATCTTGCGCCAGGGGTATTGCAAGATGTTTTAGAAAACCCCACCTCCAAATGGAATAATCGCCTTACCACTGAACAGATTTCATTGCTGCGCCAGTCTGAGGATATTGCACCAGCCTGTTCGATGGTCTTGAGCATTGATGATATTAACTATCATTTGCGATCGCTGCTCTCGGAAACCAATCCGATTACCCAGATCGCCAGCTTATATATTATGCATTTGCTCTCACCAGCAGAGGCACAAAAAGCAGCTCAGCCATTATTAGAAGAAGGCAAGCAATCGCAACCAGTTGGTGAGATCACAGCGATTATTGCTAATTCTGGTGATTCTGCTTTAGAGCTATCCAACTTACCTCTGCTAGAGAAGCTTGTATATCTTTTTAATACTGACCTGTTTGTAGATATGCATAGCGACACCCTGTTAGATCTGGCTAATCTGGCCTACATTAATATCTATGACAATGAGGCAATTATTTCCGATGAAGGTGACACCTGCCGGGAATTATTACTATTAATTGAGGGTGGGGTCGAAATTCAAGTCCACGATAGTGATGGCAATACCGTAACGTCGAGCCTGGTGCCGGGTCAAATACTTGATGAGTTGGAGGTACTCTCCCACGGTAAACAATCGGGTCGTTTGGTGGCAATGCAGGAACCAACCAGGATTATGGCGATCCCAGTTGATGCCTTTGATCACCTGCTCGATCGTGACCATGACTTTGCCAGACGGGTACTGGAACTGGAAAGTAAACGATTACAGCAATTGGTAACCGCGGAAGGTTTTGATGCGGTTGCGGTCGCACCACTCTAATTATCGATTTATATATCGATTTATCGATCGGACTGCAACTGTCAGTCAGGCTGGGATCTGGCTCTTGATCGATGCCAACAATTCTGATCCAGATTGGTAGGACATTACTTAAACATATATCTGGATCAGATCTTGGTATATTTCGAGCCTGATTATTGATTGATATCGATTATGGATTGTTTAGCTTCAAGCTCAATCCAAGTCTTTACTCTCAAAATCAGGACGGGCTTGCGCCATGAAATAATGCTGCGATCCCATATCCGGTTCACCCTTGGCTGGCTTGCGCTGTACATAGGAGCCATCCGGCTGACAATCCCAGGCCTGGCGTTTGTCAGAAAGCGTGGCATCAAGTATATGCTTTAGCTCTTCGATGATCGCGGGGTCTTCGAGAGGCGTAATCACCTCCACCCGTGAATTCAGGTTGCGGGGCATCCAGTCGGCGCTGCCAATATAAACTTCTTCCTTGCCACCATTGCTAAAGTAGAAAATACGGGAATGTTCCAGGAATCGACCAATAATACTCACCACCCGAATATTCTCACTGAGATTTTTGACCCCTGGTCGCAGACAACAAATCCCCCGAATAATCAAATCGATCTGAATCCCGGCCGCAGAAGCTTCATAGAGTAGCTTGATGATCCGTGGATCAACCAGGGAATTCATCTTCACGATCATCCGAGACTGATATCCACCGGTTTGGTGCTCTATTTCGCGCCTGATGATTTGCTCAAATCGATCGCGCATGGTCACTGGTGCTACCAGCAATTTACGATATTCAGTTTGATGCGAATAGCCAGTGAGATGATTAAACAATTCACTCAGGTCTTCGCCCAATTCTTTGCGGCAACTAAGTAGCCCCAGATCGCTATAGAACCTGGCCGTTTTTGGGTTGTAGTTGCCCGTACCAATATGCACATAGCGGACAATATGATCGCCTTCGCGCCTTACCACCAGCGCGGTTTTGGTATGGGTTTTCAGGTTGCGCACCCCATAGACCACATGCACACCAGAGTTCTCTAGCTTCTTGGCCCACAAAATATTATTAGCTTCATCAAAGCGGGCTTTTAGTTCTACCAATACCGCCACCTGCTTCCCGTTTTCGGCGGCACGTACCAGGGCGTGGACGATCGGCGAATCTCCTGAGGTGCGGTAGAGGGTTTGCTTGATCGCCAATACCTGCTCATCGGCGGCGGCTTCTTCAATGAATCGTTGTACTGAGGTAGTAAACGATTGATAGGGGTGATGAACCAGGAAGTCGCCAGCTTTGATCACACTAAAAATATCCGGTTGGTAGCCATCCCCATCTTCAGTCTTGAGTCGAGGATGGGTTACCGATCGCCAGGGCTGATCCTTATATTCTGGTAATGGCAGGGAAGCGATCGACATTAGATCACGCAGGCAGAGCAAACCATCAATGTCATATACATCATCTTCTTGGATGCACATTTGTTCGATCAATTTGCTGCGAATGTAATTGGGGGTATCAGCGGCGATCTCCATCCGCACTACCGAGCCAAACCGTTGTTTACGCAACTCCGCTTGCAAGGCTGAGATCAAATCATCGGCTTCATCTTCCTCAATGTCTAATTCCGCATCGCGGGTAATCCGAAACGCATAATATTCTTTGATTTCCATGCCCCGGAACAAACTACCCAGATTATGGGCGATCACCTGCTCTAGTGGCACAAAAATATATTGGCCATCGCTCCCTGGCACTGTTACAAAGCGGTTGATCGAACTGGGGACTTTAACCCTGGCATAGTGCTTTTCCTTGGTTTGGCGATCGGCCACCACCACGGCCAGATTCAGGCTCAAGTTAGAAATATAGGGAAACGGATGGCCGGGATCGACCGCCAATGGCGTAAGCACCGGGAAAATATTTTCTTTGTAATATTCCGTGAGACTATTTTTTTGCTTTTGGTTTAAATCTTTGTAGTCAAGGATATGAATATTGGCAGCTTTTAGCTCTTGCCTGAGGTGCTTTTCAAAAAACTGATGCTCTTTTTTGACCAGGGGCAACAGGGCTTTACGGATCGCGCTCAATTGCTCTGGTTGCGTGAGACCATCATCGGTATAAATATCTAAACCAAGATTAATTTTACGTTTGCTCCTGGCAACCCGCACCATAAAAAACTCATCCAGGTTGGAGTTAAAAATTGAGAAGAACTTAACCCGCTCCAGTAATGGGGTGCGATCGTCGATCCCTTCATCTAGTACCCTTTCATTGAAGGCAATCCAGCTAATTTCCCGATTAAAAAACGTAAAGGCTTGCTCTTGTCGATTGGCTTTCTCGATTTTGGCGGCCTCGATCGCGGCAGCATGATCGCTTGATTCTGATGATTCTGACTTTTTCTGAGCAGACTTGCTGGTGCTGGCTTTGCCGTTAGGCTTAGATTCAGAAGCGATCGTTTCTTTCTCTACGATCGCATTTTCAGCACTTTCCTGAACTGCCGCGTCGGTAGCTGCCTTTTGATCGATCGTTCTTCTTGCTCTTGCCATATGCACCTTCAATTTCAATCACGCTTCTATGGTACGTGTCTATATAGCAATGTAGCAGTATCAATCAACTCATTGCTCAGACTATATAAAGTTTATCGTTTTAGTGTTTTTGCCTGGACATAGTTCAATCACGCTTCTATGGCCTAACATCACTATGTGTGAATGACTAATGCAGTTTTTAAGCCAAAAACCAGGCTCCCATCTTTAGCGATCAGGAGCCTTGCAGAAATAAATGGTGCTCAGTTGCTTTAATTTAGGCAACCGACTTGAGTTGTAATGCCTATACAAATGGAATATGGAATTAGATTAGCGATAATCGGAATTTTGAATTTCCCGCAGCCTGGATTCCCGCCGCTTGAACCGATCGAGTTGGCTTTCAAAAAACTTGCGATTCGCCATTAGATGTTCTGGATCGGGATCATCGAGCGGATGGCTGGTGGCCTTACACAGCGCCTGAAGCACCGCCGAGGTCACACAATACATCGATCGCTGGAAGGTAATGCCTAGCTGCACCAGCATATCTTCATGATTGCGGCAATGCTCGTCGTAATAGTCCAACAAATATTGCGGCAAAAAGTGATACATATCCTGCATTAGCAGTGTAGGCGGAATCCCAGCGGAACCAACTGGAAACACATCCGCGTAGAGAATGCCATAGTGAAAGTCATTCTGATCGGCCGGAACTTCTTTGGCCTGGGCATTATAGGATTTTGTGCCCCTGAATGGCGCGGTGCGATAGAACACTGCTTCCACATAGGGCAAGGCTGCTTCAAATAACCAGGTAAAGCCCTTGGATTCGGGGACTATCTCATACTTTTCGCCCCGAATATAGACATTGTGGTAGATTGGCCGCCCCGCCACCGCAAAAATACCGTTATATAAAAAGTCCATTGCCTCTACTACGGTGGTCATTTTGCCCTCATCGTAGAGGTCAGACATTTCAAAAAACACCGGCGCCATCACTTCCCAGAACAAACCGAGATTGCTGTAATAGGAAAGCTCACGCACCTGCTCAATGAACATATCGGGGAACAGTTTATACAAGCCCAACATGAGCGGGTTGCCCTTAAAATAAGCCTTGATCGCCCGATCGGCATTGGCCTTATATTCATCGGTGTCCAGGTAGGGATCGAAACCACCACCCATATCCCGATGCCAGAACATCGCTCGCATACAGGCTTCGGCAAATTCCATATTCACGCGATCGTGCCAGAGGTGATGGAATAGCTTTGGCAGCTTACGATTTAGTTCACCTTTCTGCATAAATTCCAGTAATTCTGGATGCACTGTTGCCTCACCGCGCCACACCCTCAACTCGGAATCATCACCGGCATAGTGGTTGTGCAGATCTAAATACTCCTGGGGTAAAAAGTATTTAAAAAATGGCAATGGGTTTAGAAATACGCGCTCGGCAATGTAAAGCAGATCGCGCCAATAGAAGTCCATTGGCACCGCATAGGCTTTATAGATACCGATTATTTGCATCAGGTTTTCCGGTGTATCCGGCAACATGGCACCGCCAGCTTCAAGGCGATGAATAATATCAGCAAATTCATGGGTGGAGGGGGGCAGAACTGGCTTTTCTGGGGCTTGGACCATTTTTGATTAACTCCGGTTTATTTGTCAGTTAAGTTAAGAAATTAAATTAAGGAATTACCCATAAGAATATTTTTAATTCTGGCGATCGCTACTTGAGCCTAGCTAGTTATTTAGCTTGAGTAAGGTTGAAGCGACCTTAAATTTAAGATCAAGATTCGATCGCTCCTTCTATGCAATTACTCGATCACTCACTCAAGCAATTTAAGCAATCATCTACTTAAGCATTGGTACTATCGCCGGAGCCAAGCTAAGGCTATTGTCCAGGTCGATCGGCTGATTCTCCAAAGCTACATCCACTTGATTTGCCTGAGAATGAGGCATTGCCGCCACCAGTGATTTAGTTGTTGGTTCACTCCAACGCACCAACCAAGTAGGAAATACACCCAGGAACACAATTATTGCCGCCAGAATCAAAGCAGGGGCTTGTTCAAAGGCAGTGACTTTCGGGTAATAAGCCGTATCATTGTCCAGCTTGCCAAAGCAAGTACGGTTCAACAGAATCACAAAGTAAACCGCAGTCAAACCAGTACCGATAATACTGATAATCGTGGGAACTGGGAATTTGGCGAAACTGCCCTGGAAGACCAGAAACTCAGCCACAAACCCCACCAGGCCAGGAATACCAGCACTAGCCATACCACCCAGAATCAGCAGTGCGCTGGTCAATGGTAGACCCCGTACTGGGTTAAGCAAGCCATTTAAAACATCCAGCTCGCGGGTACCAACCTTAGCTTCCACAATCCCCACCAGATAGAACAGAATTGCCAGAATAATACCGTGGCTGACCATTTGGGCTACGCCACCAACCAGACTTAGTTCCGTGCCGGCAGCACAGGCGAGCAGGATATAGCTCATGTGACCGATCGAGCTATAGGCCACCATACGCTTGATGTCTTTCTGGGCGATCGCTGCCAATGCCCCATAGAGCACACCGATCGCTGCCCACAACGCGAACCAGGGAGCCAATACTTCCCAGGCCTGGGGGAATAACTGGAAACAGAAACGAAATAGGCCATAGGCGCCAAGCTTGGCCAAAATACCACCCAGCAAGATTGTGGTTGAGGGCGAAGATTCCACATAGGTATCCGGTAGCCAGGTATGGAAAGGTACCAGCGGAGTTTTGATCCCAAAACCAACAATTAAGGTAAGCAGCAGCGGGATTTGCACCGCCAATGGCAAACTGCTGGGATTGATGTCAGCAAAATCAAAGCTGATAGCTGGACTGGTGGTAAGCCAACCAAGCGCAAGGAAACCAATTAGAATCAAAATGCCAGAGACAGCGGTATAAATTAAAAACTTAGTCGCTGCATATTCACGCTTTTCACTGCCCCAGATTGCGATCATCAGGTAGAGCGGAATTAACTCGATCTCATAGAACAAAACAAACAGCAACAGGTTTTGAGCCAGAAAGGCACCAGCCACACCAGCATTAACCAGAAAGACCAATGCATAGAACAAGCGCGATCGCCCCTGGCTGCGATTGCTACTAAAAATCACAATCCAGGTTAGCAAGGCATTGAGCACCAACAGCGGCAATGACAAGCCATCCACGCCCAGACTATAGCTAATCCCAATCGGTTCGATCCAGTTGTGATACTCGCTAAGCTGCATCCCTGAATTACCGAGGTCAAACTGATTCAGCAGGAAAAAGGTAAGTAGTAATAGGGAAGAAGCAAACACTAGAGCCGTAGTTTTTAAGCTTGAATTACTCTCAGCCAGGCTCATCGGCGCTTTGACTGGGTTTGCTTCACCTTCAGGGGCAGCAACCGCTACCTCATAGTCATCACTGCGCCACAAGCCGACAATTAATGCACCCACCACGGGCAACCAAATTAAAGCACTAAGCATAATCTTGTTGAATTTACTAAATCAATATCTATATGGGGTTTGACTTGCTTTACTTTCTTCAGCGAGGCTGGCCAGCGATCGGGATTTGAGATTTGAGCTTGATCCCCATGTTGATCCCCAGCCAAGGCCGCTAAATTAAACACAGCTAGAGCATGGTTGTAAACCGAAACAACAGCAACAGCATTACACCGATACCAATCACGATCGTGAGCAGATAGGCTTGCAACTGGCCAAAGTTTACATATTTCAGGCTTTCGCCACTGAAAATCGTCACCAGGCCAAAGAAACTACCAACGTTATCAATCAAATAGCGATCGAACCAGTTGGTAACCTTGGAAATTACATCCACACTCAACACAATGCTGCCGCGATAGAGCTTGGCAGTATAGAGATCGTAAGAGAAGAACTCCTGGAGTGCCTTGGATGGCAGCACCACTGGTTTCGCCACTTTTTCATTGAGATAAATATAGGCAGATATGCCAATCCCCATAATGCTGGAAGCACCGAGCATCACTGCCACCAACTGACTAGTCGCCGACCAGGTTGGCAAAATTTGCCAGGTTGCCAGCATAATCGGCACATGCAAACAAACAGCCGCAAAAATTACATTTGGCAAAGTGATTGCCCACAGTCCTTCTGGCGATCGCACCGTCATTTGCTGAGGCTGACCACCAAAAATCAAACCAAATACGCGCACCAAACTGAACGCAGCCAGACCATTAATTAATAGAATGATTGCCGCTAACCACGGTTGGGTGTACCAAACATTCTCAACCAGGCTGAGCAAAGCCCAGAAGCAACCAAACGGGGGCATAGCAACTAGCGCTAAAGCACCAATCACAAAGGCCAGACCTGTAATCGGCCGACGTGACCACAATCCCCCCATCTGGGTTAAATCCTGGGTAATATTGGTGAGCACAATATTGCCAACACTGGTAATCAAAGTGGCCATTGCCACAGAATAGGTAAGCAGCAGCATCAAAGCCGCATTCGTCTCACCCAACCCCACCGCAATAAAGGCTAAGCCCATATAGGCACTGACTAAATAAGAAAGAGCGCGCTTAATATCAATTTGGGCGATCGCAATCAAAGTTGAACCCAGCGCCGTAACTGAGCCGATCGTAATCATGGTGACTTCCACTGTCGGCGAAAGTGCTAACACCGGTTGCAATTTAATCAACACCCATGCACCAACACCAACCACCAGTGAATTACGCAACACCGTACTGGGCATTGGCCCTTCCATCGCCTCATCCAGCCAAAGGTGCAGTGGGAACTGAGCGCATTTACCCAACGGCCCGGCAAGTAATGCTAAACCAACCAGGGTGATTGTCACCGGATTAACATCTGCCGTTGTTGCCCATTCCGCCAATTCGCTAAAATTCCAGGTGCCAGCCAGCGGCAATAAGGCCACAACTCCCATGAGTAAGAACAAGTCACCCACCCGCTTAGTTAGGAACGCATCACGAGCGCCCGTAACCACCAGGGCTTGATTGAACCAGAACCCCACTAGCATGTAGGTGCCCAGGGTGAGAATTTCAAGAATGATATAGCTAAAGAATAATGAATTGCACAACACCAGGGAACACATGCCAGCCTCGAACAAGGCCAGAAACGCAAAGAAGCGTGCCCAACCCCAGTCCATTTCCAGATAGCCGACCGCATAGATTTGGGCGAACAGATTCACACCCGTGATCAAAACCGTAGCGCCAATAGTTAGAGCAGAGACCAAAACTGGAAAACTAAAGGTTAGACCAGCTACATCCAGCCAGGTGTAGGCAATTTCATAGGCAGGTTGTTGCCAAACAATTGGTAGGGCGATCGCCCCATGCAGGAAAGCAACTAAGGTAGCGATTATATTTACATATCCCGCTGGACGTGGGCCAGTGTCGCGGGTAATTGAGGGAGCCCAAAAGATCGACATTAGCGATCCCATCAATGGGTAACATGGCACCAACCAAATGGTGTCAAGTAAAAAATTATTCATAGCAGATTATCTATGGCAGCTTATTATACTGAAGAGGTGAATCGATGATATTATTAAGATGCCATTAAATTGCCCAAATGAAAAGGGTTCAAGCATGGATA
The DNA here is from genome assembly GCF_000317065.1 of Pseudanabaena sp. PCC 7367. Lineage (GTDB taxonomy): Bacteria > Cyanobacteriota > Cyanobacteriia > Pseudanabaenales > Pseudanabaenaceae > Thalassoporum > Thalassoporum mexicanum. The sequence continues at coordinate 4,175,694 of NC_019701.1, read as the reverse complement.
TCCCTTATAGTTTCCCTAAGATTTCTAAATGTTAAGTTGCGCTTGACCAAGACAACTAAGCAAGACAACTAAGTATGAATAACTAGGCTAGAGCAAGGCGATCGCCAGTGCTAACCAGACTTTAGTAACCCTGTCTTTTCTGCTTCCTGTCCTGAGTAATCTAACTAGACTTGATGCTAGAACCTCAAGCTTTCAATTCACAGCAAAAAAATGACCAGCAGCGATCGACATACCCGCATCACTATGATCGATTTCGTCAATACCAAATTAACTGGCTTATTGTTATTACTTTGCTATTACCAGGGTGATCGCAAAATATAAACTTACTTCGCTTGTACTGTGCCTAATGCAATGCTCGAAGCGCTAGTATCAAAATTCAGGTAAAACTAGGTAATGATATAAAGACATAAAAGTAATTATTTTTGGCTCAAAATACTTGACCTAGTCTTCCTCCTAATTCCTAGTGCTATTTTAAGTGAGATGTTGTGTAAGTAGAGACATGAATGCTTCGCTCTATCAGGTATTCATACAAAAGAAGTCTTTTGAAGATGCACTGGATTATCGTTCTATGTGCAGGGTCATCCGTTGGTTGAAATCAGCCGCGATCAATCTTCAACTAGGTACAGCATATTTATCCTTGCCTCGACCGATCGCAAATCGAAACGAATCAGTCAGACTATGGTTTGATTGGGTCGCAAACAACAAGATCGCCACTATTCCCAAACAGGCAGCGATCGAAAAGGCATTATTAATCGCCACATTCCTAACCAGGCCACCAATAACTGGGCCAGCCGCCGCGATCCCCAGATCAAAGCCAATCCAGGCAGCCCCAAACACCGAGCCCCGCTCCTTGATTGTACTGCGATCGGCAAGGAGGGCAATGATCGTTGGCAATACAATCCCAGAGCCAGCACCTTGCATGATTGCTGCCAAAATCACCAAAATACTGTGGCTAGAAATGAATAGGCATAACATCGAGAGGGCATAGCAGATCAAACCAACAGTGATAAACAGGCCGCGTCCATAGCGATCGACTGTATTCGCAACTTGCAACCTAGACATAAAACTGGCCAGCGCCACAACTGTGTAAAACAAGCCCGCACTCATTGCCAAGCCGCGATCTTCGATCAATAAGGGCAGGAATGATGCCAGCGTACCAAACATAGCGCCACACATGAATAGCGTGATGGTGGGAATCCGCACCCGATCGCTACTCAGGAGTTGCCAAAAGGAAATTTGCGGTAATAATTGCCGATCGAGACGATCAATGCGATCAATATTGCCAGGGCGATCGCTAAGCTCATTTTGTGCTGCTTGCTCCGCAAGATTAATGCGATCGAGCATTTTTGCTTTTAAAAACGATTCCGCTTCCTGTAGGTCGATCGTGATCGCCAGACCAGTTGCCGCCAGGATCGCCGCCGCAATAAAAATACCTCGATAACCATACTCCGCACCAATCCAAATACTCAAGAGTGGCCCCAAAGATAGCCCCAAGGGATTGACCAGGGTCATATAGCCAATGATTTCACCGCGATGTTGAGGCGGAGCCAGGTCGGAGATTAGGGCACTAACGCCAGTGGTGAAGGCGGCAATGCAAACCCCATGAATCGCGCGCAGCCCAAACATAATCGGCAATGGCGGCAGCATGGCATAGAAAACTGGCACGATCGCCGCAACCAAAAGCCCTAATTGGACTACTCTGCGCCTACCGTTTTGGTCAGCAAACTTGCCCATCCAGGAGCGAAATGTCAACAGGCCGATCGCAAATGCTCCCATTACCGTACCCACTTGTTCAGGGGTACCACCGATGCTACGCACATAGAGCGGAATAGTTGGCAATTGCGAAGCCATACTGGTCCAGAACAAAACCCCAGCCAGAAATATCACCACCAGGTTTTTGCGAATCTCCGGTGAGACTTGTTGAAAGGTTTTACGAATGCTCATATAGTTGCTTTGCCGATTGAATATTAAATTAGAGCTGCTCTAGGATTTGATCACTGATTTTGATCTAATCACTAGACAACTCAACCTTTAGCTATTTTTGACCGAACTAAGTCAAGAAATCGAGCATCTCTAGGTTGATCACAGCTTCACTTACATCTGCAACCCATATATTCTGACTTTTGACCTAAGTCTCTAGTTAAGGGCAGCCAAATTTACCTCACCAAGCTCTAACCAAGGAAATATTTATAAGCATCAAAGATAAAAAAACAGATACCCTGCCTTGATCAATCATAGAACAAAGCAAGGTATCAGCTATTTGATGGTTAGCCTAGCCAACTCCAACTGAAAAGCTCAGGCTTAGAGTTCCACTAGGCGAAAGGAAAAGTTACTTAAAGTTACTTAATTAATAGCTAACTACTTCCTAGTTGGAGAACTGTTAACATACTCGCCAGATTTTTCATGTCTGCCAGAGCTACGTCTACTCGAACGCTTGTCATAGCTGCGCTTACCGCCATTATCGTTATAGCTATTACGTCCGTAACGCTTCACTGGCTTGCCGCTGTTGCCAGAACGCTTCACAGGTCTTTCCACCTTTGCTTCCTTGGAAAGCACTTCGATCGCGCCCTTTTCAGATTTTTCAGACTGAACCCGGCTGTAGGCTAGTTGCAAAGCAGCAGCAGCGACAGCCTGATTGTCATATTCTTCCGACAATTGAGAAACCAAAGGCAAGAAAGAGGCTAACCGTTCACCACTCAAGGCAGCATGGATTTGTTCGGTGAAGCGAGCCAGGCGATTTGCTTGCAATTCAGCCATCGTTGGCAGTTGCTTAACCTCGATCGATTGACCGGTGCGCTTTTCAAGCTGTCTGACTTTATAGCGCTCACGGCTAGTCAAAATGGCGATCGCCTTACCAGTGCGGCCAGCACGACCAGTGCGGCCAATCCGGTGCACATACTTTTCAAGATCGTCGGGAATATCAAGGTTGATCACGTGGGTGAGGCTATCAATGTCCAAACCTCTAGCCGCAATATCAGTGGCCACCACCAGTTTTACTTGCTGGTTACGGAATCGACGCAACAGACTTTCGCGCTGCACCTGAGTCAGGTTGCCATGATACTCATCCACACTGTAATCATATTCTTGCAGCATACTAGTCAAGCGGCGGGCGCTGTCCTTGGTACGCACAAAAATAATTGAGGCATGGGGGGCTTCGAGATCCAGAATCGGCAATAGTGCTTCTTCTTTGCTCAAGTGTCTGGGCACTACATAGGCCTGTTGCTCAATCCGATCGGGGGTTCTTTGCTCAGCTTCCACCTTGATCATCACTGGATCAATTAAGTAGCTCTTGGCCAAGCGCTTCACCTGGGATGGCATCGTCGCCGAGAAGAAAGCAGTTTGGCGATCGGCGGGAGTAGCAGCCAAAATCTTTTCAACATCTTGAATGAAGCCCATGTTCAACATTTCATCGGCTTCGTCCAACACAAAGAATCTAATGTTCTCCAACCGCAGATGACCGCGATCCATTAAATCAATCACCCGACCAGGCGTACCAACCACCACTTGACCACCGCGCTCTAGCTGAGAAATCTGGCGATCGATCGATTGACCACCATAAACCGTAACAATTTTGGCGCTGGGCTTTTGGTTAAAGCTGCGCATTGCCTGAGTCACCTGAAGAGCTAACTCCCTAGTAGGAGCCAAAACTAACGCTTGCAGCGTCTTCGACTGAATATCAATGCTTTCCAAGAGCGGCAAAGAAAAGGCTGCCGTCTTGCCTGTACCTGTTTGAGCTTGACCTAGCACATCGTTCCCATTAAGTAGGGGTGGGATCGCCTGCGCTTGAATTTGGGTGGGCTCTGTAAAACCGAGTTCTTCTAAAACGTGATTGCGTGATTCTGAAATGCCTAGATTTACGAAAGAGGGCATGTATGCTCCTGAAAATAGATTAACGTGAGTGGTAAGTAAGTACTTCTGTAACCCCCGCCTTGATTAGCATTTGCCGTTAATTCGCAAATCTAAAACCATAGCAGGCGATGGCAGGGAAGTATCATCTTCCATTGCCTCGCTGCCTTGCTGAACGAAATTCTGATAAATTTTGGAACTAGATCTAAGCCTAGATCTGCTCCATAGATGCAAGTACGTAGAGGCAATCTTTATCTTAACAGTATAAACGAGTGTTAAAGTTTGTAAACATGAATAATAAGTATTTATGCCTTAGGGAAGACAATTCTATTCAGGCTAGTCAGTTGTTTAGAGCCTGGGCTTACCTACAGCAGGCTTGTGTGTACAGAATAATAATCCTAAATGATAGGCAGGATCAAAAATTATAGGCAAGATCAAAGATAGATATTAATTTTAATTCCTTGCTCCGGTTGACTATTAGCCAAATTTTGGGTCACAGTTGCTAACAATCAGAATAAAACTAGATAAAAAGCAACTTTTGAACCCACAGATTAACTTGTAATATTTTTGAGCTAAATACGATCGACAAGTCCTCTTAATCTAAACGTTTAATCTAACGTCCAAGAATTGATTGCGCCGCAAGTGATAGCTTAAATAAGTGGCAACTTGAATAAGTTAGTAGATTAGTACCTGTTGCAGTGGCCTCCGCAATGATTGGGGCATTTTGGAACCACGACCAAATCGAACTAAACTACTAGATCAGGGCGGCGATCGCCACAAACCCAAGCCCATTCAAGTGGTCAGATTCAGCTCGATCTCCAGCAAGAAACAGTGAATTTTAACTTGATCGGGCTAACTGTAATTGTTATTTCATATTTCCACAGATAGATTAGTTTATACTTTTGTAAAGAAAGATCTAGATATAATCGATCTGTTTAACTAACTTGAGGAGTATTTGTAAATGAGGCGATTTGTTTTCTGGCAGTGGGCCACGCTGATCATGCATATGGCAGCAATGTTATTTGGACTGGCAGGCTTATTGCTGGTGTTGCCTAATGCTGAATTTATTAGCAATCTCCCTGAGTTTGGGATGAACCTCTTTGCTTGGGGCATGGTTGGCGGTGGCGCTGTATTTATGATCCTGGGTGCGATCGCGGCGTTTATGTATGGCATAGGGACGATCGGCATCAAAAAAACACTGGCGTTTTTTATCCCAGCGGTCACTATTTCCCTGGGTAGCGAACTCCTTGGCACCAGCACTGGCTTTCCCTTTGGGGATTATGCCTACTTGAGCGGTTTGGGCACAAAGGTTGCCGATTTGGTACCATTTACGATCCCCTTGTCCTGGTTCTATATGGGATTTGTTTGCCTATTGTTGGCAAATGTGTCTTTGCGGCAGGGAACCCATTGGTTGCAGCGGGTAGAGGCAATCTTGCTAGGGGCAATGATGCTCACAGCTTGGGATTTCGTGCTTGATCCAGCGATGAGTCAAGCTTCGTTTGCATTCTGGGAGTGGCATCAACCCGGCGCATTTTTCGGGATGCCGTTTCAGAACTTTGCTGGCTGGATGCTCACTGGCACTGTGTTTATGACGATCGCTTCGCTATTGTGGGGCAAACAGGAGCAGCCGACACTCACCAAGCAACAACTAGTTTATCCAGCGTTACTCTATGCCGGTAATTTTGTGTTTGCATTGATCATCTCCGCCTCGGCTGACATCTATCCACCAATTTTCTTAGGCTTGCTTTTGGGTCTATTTCCCGTATTCGGGTTATGGTTGATGGCACCGGATGGAAAAACTGAAAGCACAGAATCACATCGGCTCAGCTTTTGGCAAGCATTTGCAAAGTCTGACAAATTGAATTCACCTACGAATGGAAAAGTGGCAAGTCAAGAAGATGAGCGATCGCTTGTTGAATCTGGTCAAGCTAGATAGTTAGTTCTTGCTTGATCAATTTAACTTTTAAAATAATATTGGCTGATTTCTTCGCGCAAGAGACTCCACCAATCGGAATTAATACCCATATTATTTTGCGGTTTGAATAATTCTCAAAACAGCAATACCTATATATCTAAGCTAAGTTCGTAACTTGCCATAGGATATATAGGTTCATTGTTTTTGATCCTTTTACTGCAATTTGGCTGAATACTAGTTATATTTAATCGCTCTAGCGATCTCACGTTTGTCTTCACGCTTCTTGATTGCTTCGCGTTTGTCGTAAAGTTTTTTACTGCGAGCCAAGGCGATCGCCACCTTAATCCAACCATTCTTTAGATATACCTTGAGGGGCACTAATGTCAGCCCCTTTTGTTCGATCTTGCCAATTAACTTTCTAATCTGTTCTTTATGCATCAGCAATCGCCTGGTGCGCCTGGGATCATGATTAAAAAACTCACTGGTGGTCTTGTGAGGAGAAATGTGGAGGTTTAGTAGCAACACCTCACCATTGCGAATAATCGCATAGGCATCGCTCAGGTTTGCCTGCCCGGCCTTGATTGATTTAACCTCAGTCCCCTTCAGTTCAATTCCTGCCTCAAAGGTTTCTAGGATTTCGTAATTGAACCTTGCTTTCCGATTGTCTACATATGTGCGGTTATAATTTCCCATTCAACTGCTTCAATCAAGTTAAATAATTACTAGCCAGAGATCGCTTCGAGTAGATTCCAGCTTTCGTTTTGTTTAAATGCATTACCCACCACCTCCGCCATTTGACTGCAATGGTTATCCAGCTTTAATGGTAGCTCTTCATTTTTGGTAACGCAGGTAAGTTTGATTTTATCCTCTGGCATTTCCGTTTGATTAACCAGAACTTCCACTGTTACTAATTTAGTAAATGAGATTTTGCCGCCCACCTCGCGCGCCATAAAATAATCATCACTAACATAAATTACAGCAAGATTACAGGCCTCTAGGCTATTAACGATCGCTGGTTTTAGTTTTTCCTGGCCGATCGCAATCACATAATGTTGGGTATACCTAGCCATATTTAAACCTAAATGTTCAACTAGCGCCTAGTGGCTGATGTTTCGCTATGGTGCGTAATATTGACTTACTTATTTAGTTGATTTGGTGCAACGAAATAGCTCAATAAAGTTTAGCTAATTCAATGCCTAACCATCCAATCGTCAATATGTTTCTGTCAATCGAATTAATGAAATTTACTTAAATAATCTAACGAATAATTTAATTGCCTTAGCTTTTGATTGACTTATTGCCCCAGCGATCATTATCAATGATTTTCACTGATTAACTGATTAATAGTGGTTAATAAGTCGTAGATCGTAGCTAGAGTTTGCTTGCTTATTCGATCGAGGCTGATTGAGTGTTCAATCTAACATAAGACGGGGCTGATTAACAATTTTCGTCTAATTGAAGGAATCAAATAATACCTATGAGCAGCAACATTGGCATTGCCTATCTGAGGGATGATTTGAAGCATAATCAATCTTGCCGACTGCTATCAATCATTGGTTTATCTTGGACAAAAATGCGAAAGCAATTGATATTTGCTGATCCCAGTTAATGACGTGCTAGTATCAGCAATGTTCCAAGACTTAATAATTACCGAACAAGTAATATTACAGATAAACAAAAAACTTGCTCATCAATTCAGGATGAAGCGCCCCGATCGATCTAAGCAAGCTATATCTTGTCTATTCAATTTTGCATTAATCAAAACTACATACAGCCAGGAAGATCCGTTATCTCTGCTGTGACTAGACATAGATAACTAATAGTCAATAGTTATGACAACGTAACGTATAAATATTTGGTTTCAACGATAGTCAGCGACATTCAAACATTGTTGGATATCTATGTACTGAACTACCTTAACTAAACCTTCTTAACTAAACCTTCTTAACTAAACCTTAAAGATCTAGCGAGTGCGGCGATCGTTGTTTCTAACTGGGATGGGAATCAATTGAGGCTCAGGTTCCCTTCCACCAACTAGAGTATCGATCAAACGACCAATCATGTCTCCGAGCTCTCGTAAGATTTTACCTATAGACTTCACTATTAGTAACCTCTAATCTATTTTTGCAATTATACACCAATCATAACAAATCTTTTCCTTAAACGGGCTAATGCTGAGTAAGCACTCAGCTTTCTGACCCAATTTCTGCCTTTGGAAGGACTAAACCGGGCTTCGATCGCATCCACATTTCCCTCTGGATCGGCTAAGCCAATATAAACCAAACCAACTGGCTTTTGGGCACTGCCACCATCGGGCCCAGCAATCCCGGTAATGCTTATGCCCCAATTACTTTGGAGTTTTTGTTTTACGCCGATCGCCATTTGCTCCGCTACCTGAGTGCTCACTGCACCATAGCGATCGAGATCGTCACGATTAACATTTAACAAGTCCGCTTTTACGGCATTGCTATAACTAATGATCCCCCCTAGGAAGTAGGCAGAACTACCAGGCACTTCGGTAAGCATTTGCCCTAACCACCCACCAGTACAGGATTCAGCCACCGCCAGGGTCTGATTATGTTGGATTAATAGCTTGCCTACCACGCTGGCCAAAGTATCGTGATCGTTGCCATAGCAATATTCTCCGGTCAGGCTCAGGATTTCCGCTTGAACCGGCTCAATTAATTTTTCAGCAGCGGCTTGATTTTCAGCTCTGGCCGTAATCCGCAAGCGTGCCTGGCCAAAGTTGGCATAGGGAGCCAGGGTGGGGTTTTGGCTGGCAAACAAATGCTGGACTTGCTCTGCTAGCTGGGATTCACTGATGCCCCAATAAAGCAGCACCCGCGAGAAAAAGGTTTCCGTTGATAAGCGTTGCGATCGCAATAGATCTACTGCTGTCTGTTGCCACATGATCTGCATTTCCGCAGGCACGCCCGGAAAAGTAAGAATCAGCAAACCTGGCGTAGGTTGCCAGATCATGCCAGGGGCAGAGCCGATCGGATTGGGTAGAATTTCTGCGCCCTGAGGCAAAAGGGCTTGCTTGCGATTGTTGGCAGTCACCTGGCGACCGATCGAAGCATATTTACGTTGAATATCTGCCCAGACTTCTGGTTGCTCCACCAGCGGCACATCAAAGAATTCCGCGATCGCTTCCGTGGTCAAGTCATCGGGGGTCGGCCCCAAACCACCCGTAAAAATAATTAAATTCGCTCTGCCAGCGGCGATCGCCAGGGTCTTTTGGAGGCGCTCTTTATTGTCACCAACCACATTTTGATAATGGTGCGTGATGCCCAGGGTGGCAAGTTGTTGCGCCAAATACTGCGAATTGCTGTTCAGGATCTCTCCCAACAGCAACTCAGTACCAACACAAATAATTTCTGCTATTGCCGCATTCATCTTCGCCGCGATGGCCCTCTTGATGGACGACGATTATTACCATCACGATTATTGGCACGATTATTGGCACGATTGTTAGATCGGCTAGGTGGTTTACTACCTTCTGGATCGAACACTTCAAAATGGGCATTTTGGCCAGCACTTTTGGCAGCGGTTTGGATCACAGTGCGGATCGCCTGAATTGTCCGCCCCCCTTTGCCATAAACTCGGCCTTTATCATTGGGATCGAAGGCAATCCTGACCCAAACGCGATCGCCCTTGTTGTTTACTTCACAGTGAATGCTCAAAGCATCTTGCTTATCTAACAAGGGGTCAACCAAAAACTTAACCAATTGGGGGTAATCAGGCACTGACCAAGTCAAATATTTTTGCCTTATTCAAAATTGCCCGCACTGTCTCAGTGGGTTGCGCACCTTGCTTGAGTCTTCTGACGATCGCTTCTACTTCAAGGCGAGTTTCATCAGTGATTGGGTTATAGATGCCCAATTCCTCTAGGGGACGGCCATCGCGGCGGGAGGTGCTATTGACAGCAACAATTCTGTAGGTGGCGGCACGCTTTCTGCCAAAGCGTTTTAATCTCAGTTTGACCATGAAGCTTTAGTTAAAATCCTGTCCTATTTAATTACCCCAACTATAACCCAATTAGTAACTTGGTATCGGGGATTAGTCTGCAAGAAATATATCATAGCAGAATGCTGCCAAATCCAATAGCGATCGCTAATAACATTTTCGATCGATCGTGATCCTAACTATAACTCGCCAAAGCCCTTGCGCTTTTTCTTCTTCTTGCCATATTTGGGTTTCTTGCCACCCGGCGGTAGATTCCCGCTCATCCCAGGCATCCCCGGCATTCCTGGCATTCCCATCGGCATATTGCCCTGCCCCATTTGCTGCATCAGGCCACGCATCCGCTGAAAATCAGACACCAGCTTAGTTACATCCTGGGTTTTATACCCTGCACCTTTCGCCACTCTTTGTTTGCGACCGGGGCTACGGGCAAGCAGATCGGGATCTTTACGCTCCTGTTTGGTCATGGAGCTAATCATTGATTCCACTCGCTTAAGCTGGGTTTCTGCTTGATTTAATTGATCGTCGCTGATCTTCATGCCTGGAATTAGCTTCATGATCCCACCAAACGAACCCATGTTTTTCATCATTCGGGTTTGCTTGAGGAAGTCATCAAAGTCAAATCTAGCTTCCAGGATCTTTTCTTGCAGCTTTTCGGCATCGGCAATATCGATCTCTTCCTGGGCTTTTTCCACCAGGGTGAGCACATCCCCCATCCCCAGAATCCGTGAAGCCATCCGCTCTGGATAAAAGGGTTGCAGTGCCTCTACTTTTTCGCCCACACCCACAAACTTAATCGGCTGGCCAGAAATTTCCCGCACCGACAGGGCTGCCCCACCTCTAGTATCACCATCCAGCTTGGTTAAGATCGCCCCAGTAATACCGATTTGGTCATGGAAAGTCTGGGTCAGGTTGGCGGCTTCTTGGCCAGTCATGGCATCCACCACCAGCAAGACTTCATCCGGATCGATCGCCCCTTTAATCTGCGACAGCTCCGCCATCATGTCCTGGTCAATTTGTAATCGCCCCGCCGTATCGACGATCACGGTGTCGATCCCTTCGGCCTGGGCCTGAGCCACACCCTGTTTGGCAATTTCGACCGGGTTGGCATCTGTGCCCAACTGAAACACTGGCACATTAATTTGCTTGCCCAGGGTAATCAACTGATCGATCGCCGCCGGACGATATACATCCGTTGCCACTAGCAGAGCACTGCGCTCTTGTTTGCGCAATTGCAAGGCCAACTTAGCCGAAGCGGTGGTTTTACCAGTCCCCTGCAAGCCCGCCATTAAGATAATTGTGGGTGAATTCTCGCTCTGCGCCAGCGGTTGATTGTCTGTGCCCATCAACTCGACTAGCTCGTTATAGACCACCTGAATAAATTGCTGATCGGGACGCACCCCAGCAATCACATCAGTGCCGAGCGCTTTCTCGCCAATGCGATCGACCACTTCTTTGACCACTTGCAGGTTCACATCTGCTTCCAACAATGCCCGCCGCACGTCGCGGATCGCATCTTGCACATTGGTATCGCTAATCTTGTCGTGACCGCGTAGCTTCTTCCACGCTGAATCAAATTTTTCCGATAGCTCGTCGAACATCTTTATTCTTAGTAGATTGATCTAGATCATGATTGTAGCTGGTTTGGGACTGTCGATTACGATCGGCAGCGATAACAATCACATTGCCACTGAATCTAAGTTGATGCAAACTCCTGTCAAAGCTTAATTCTGGGATGAAAGTATCATGGTCTCGATCGCTATTCAAGACGATCACCTATTCAAAAAGTCTATGGGTAGTTATGCAGCAGTATGGATAATCAGCGATCGATTTATGATTTGCAGCTAGCTTGTCTGGGTTCTGGATATTTAACTATCTCCTCCATCCCTGCTTGTGCAGCGCGATCGAATCTATGTCATATGACAACCCGACTAGTGGCACAACCACCACAACTAGAAATAATTAAACCTGCCATGATTAAGCTTGTAGAACTTGGTAAAAGTTAAGTTGAAAATTAAACATCAACGTAAATCAATCTGGCTGATTCCACCCATGCCATCTCCGCCAACTCATAGCGATCAACGTGACCTACGCGATCCTTATCAGATCCCACGATTATACGTCTCCTATGGGGCTCAACTGCATACCTCAATCAAAGTAACCTCATAATCATAATTGGTGCCTGTGTAAAAGTCCAAATCACCAACCAGTCTCAATCCTACCGTCAGTTAGCATTACATATCCAGAACTACAAGATTATAGTTCTGCAGAGTTTTAAAGGATTTACAAGGAGTTTAAAAATAATTATGTCTACATCTCTCGATCACGTGCAAACGGCCTTTGAAATTGACCCACCCGACATCAAGCCCTGGCTTATTTCCGGGTTGCGATCGGTTTTGCCCCTGTGGCTACGCTGGCAATGTGGTATTACCGAGATCGAAGATCGCTACATCGATCGGCTAATTGACCTGATCCAAAAGATGAACAAGGGTAAGGTGAGATGTTTGATTGCTTTCCGGCATCCTACGATCGATGATCAATTTGCCCTGTTCCATTTGTTTGCCTATTCCCTGCCCAAGGCCGCAAAAAAACAAGGCACTAAATTTGCCAAGTCTCCCCATTGCTACTATGTCTACGATCGTGGCATTCCTCTCTGGGCGGGTAAGCATGTGGCCTGGCTCTATCCGCGCACTGGCGGCATTCCGATTAGCCGAGGTAAGCTCGATCGAGATGCGCTACGCATGATCCGCCACTATATTGTCAATGGTGAATATCCAGTGGTGATTTCGCCGGAAGGTGGCACCAATAATCACAATGAACTGGTCAATCCCCTTGAACCTGGTGTAGCTCAAATGGGATTCTGGGCGGCAGAAGATTTGGAAAAAGCGGGGCGGGATGAAACCGTGGTGATTTTGCCAGTGGGGGTGCAATATGAATATCTGGGCGCACCCTGGGAGCAGGTCGATCAATTTTTGATGCAGCTAGAAAGTGATTGTGGGATTAGTAAACCAGCTTTACGATCGCCGACGATGGAAGAACGCTACGAGCGGCTCTATGGCCTGGGTGAATATTTGCTTGATGAAATGGGTCAGCACTACCAAAAATATTATGCGGCCTATGCACCGGAACCTAAAGAGATAGTTACCAAATCGGCTCAAGCTACTTCAGAGGTAGTTACAGCTACCAAACCAGAAATTGCCGATCGCTTACCACTGCTGCTGGATCATATGTTGCGGGTGGCAGAAGCTCATTTTAAAATCAAGCCCAAGGGCACTTTTATCGATCGCTGTCGGCGACTTGAAGCGGCTGGATTCGAGCAAATTTTTCGCACCGATATTGATGATCTGAATTCAATCTCGCCCCTGGAAAAAGGCTTGGCTGACCATTTGGCCAAGGAAGCCAACAGTAGCCAATGGCACATGCGGATCGCCGAAACTCTGACCGCGATTTCGGGGAATTACATCAAAGAAAGCCCCACACCCACCCGCTTTGCCGATGTGTTGCAGCAGGTGTGGCGAGCGGTGGCCAGGGTCAAAAGCCAGACCTTTGGCAGACCACCTTATTTGGGCGATCGCAAATGTACTATTTCGATCGGTGAGCCCATTTCGATCAGCGATCGCTATGCAGAGTATAAGAGCGATCGGCAGAATGCCCGCCGGGTAGTCAATGACGTGACTTGCGATCTGCAACATGCATTGGAAGGACTAATTTTTCCCTCAAAGTAAAATCAATATATCTAAAAGTATGGATATTTCTACATCAATTACAAAGTTTGGTGGCTTTGAAGAGGCTGCTGGATTTCTCCTAGAAGAGGCTTTCAGATATGTCTACCGGGCGGCACATTACGAAATGGCAGAAATATTATTTGGCGAACGTATTTGGTCTGTTAACCCAAAAAGTTTAAGCCAAACTTTTAGTGATGACCCTATGCAAAGCATTCAAACATTAACAGAATATTTGGCAAATAGAGATGATGTTGATAGTTTGCTTGATGAGGATGAAGATATATCAGAACTATCCAAAATATGGGATGAATCGCAGGTAGATGCTCTTAAAGCTGACCAAAAGCTCTCTAAGGATACAAAAATTAATGCGATAGATATTGTCGGGCATATTATTAATTTATCCACATGCTTGGAAGCTGTAGTTAACCGCCACCTTTTCTTGCAACTTGATTCGGGCAAACTGCAAAAGGTGCATTACAACAGCATCGATAGAATCGAACTTGTCCCTAAAATACTATTTTTATTCAAGAAAGAAATCCTTGATTGCCAAATAAATATCACACGCATAAAGCAACTAATAAAACTAAGAAATAAAGCTGTTCATTTCAAACATGACAGTAGAGAGTCGATAGCCCCATCTGTTGAGGAGCTACTTGGGATTTGGGATGAGTTTGGACAGATCATGGCTCTTGTAGATGGTGAGCCAACACAAGAACTAGTCCTTGAATATAAAGATGCAATGATTGAAAAGTGGTTTGAATGATTTTTAGCTACTGGCTCGAAAGTCATCGGGTAAGTCCTCCACTGCCCAACCAAATACCCTGCATAACGCCTTCACCTGCGAAAGGGTCAGCTTGGCCTCGCGGTAGCGACCAGTTTCCCAATTGCTCACCGTTTGCACCGACACATCCACCACCTGCGCCACCTCACGTTGGGTGAGCCCTAGCTCTTCCCGGCGCTTTTTCAGGGGGGACTCATTTGCTTTATTCATTGCGTCAATCTTGGCTAGTCTCGGATAGTCCAGATAGTTTCGATCATTCCTGATACTCAATACTTCAGCCCTAAAATGTCTAGTGGGCGATCGCCTTGAAATACTACACCCTCCACAACATTGCTCAATAGTCTAACCTAGCAGTGAGTTCTTTGAGTCACCAGGGTAGTCAAGCCATCCAAGGATATTTATAAGCCACTTATATAAACCGCGTTGACATTATCCACTGCCGCAACTTAATATTCTAAATGGCAATGTCAGCCAAATAGCTTAGTCAATTGAATTAATTTACAAACTAAATCGATCGTCCCCGATCGCCGTGGATTCAGACCTTGCGTTGGCGATCGCCATGAACCAGCCAGCTAGATCGAGCAATTAGACCTATCAAGCAGATATTACAGGAACTCCCCCATGACCTACAAAGAGCGACTCCATCCCTGGTGTATAGTGCGCCACCGAGTTAATGACCTGCAACCAGAAGTTTTGCATCGCTTTCGTCGCCATAACGATGCTGAACATCATTTGCAAGCCCTGAAGCGGTTGTCGCGGTCTGGCACTTTTGCGATCGTATTTGATGCCAAAGAGAACCTGGGCGCTGAATCTATAGCCACATCAGCTTTGTAGTTTCCCCCCAAGGCAACTAATCAAAAAACAAAGGATTCATGTCTATGCAGTCGATCAATGATCGATAAACCCTCGATCTAGATTGCAATTTCCCATATTCCTCTCAACAAAATAATAATTAACAGCGATCGCCCCTCTGTATAAATAGAAAAGCGATCGCCATGTTTTAGATTATTAACTTTTCCAGCAAGCTGACTAGACTTAGACAAACACCAAATCAGTGACGGTGTTAATCATCTGCTGCTGCACGATCGCCACCAGATCGCCACCGTTGAAGATGCCCTGACCAGTGAGATTATTTACCGTGGTATTCGGCACAAACGTATAGTCGGCCAACATGCCATTCAGCACGATCGTATCCACACCAGAGTTGAAATCGCTGATGTAGGCAAAGTCAGCATCACCATTGCCCAGATAATAAGATCCAAAGCTAGCGCCGAGGATAAACGTATCTGCACCAGCACCACCACCACCAGTGAGGCGATCGAATTCTCCAGTACCAGTGCCGCCACAAGCGCCATCCATTGTGTCGTTGCCTGCCCCACCATTGAG
The DNA here is from genome assembly GCF_000317065.1 of Pseudanabaena sp. PCC 7367. Lineage (GTDB taxonomy): Bacteria > Cyanobacteriota > Cyanobacteriia > Pseudanabaenales > Pseudanabaenaceae > Thalassoporum > Thalassoporum mexicanum. Next base: position 4,160,078 of record NC_019701.1, on the reverse strand, counting down.
GAAGTCATTGCCCAGGCCACCACCAAGGAAGTCATTACCTAAACCACCATTGACCCGATCGATGCCATCACTGCCGAACAGGCTGTCATCACCACCGTTGCCATTGATTGTGTTGTTATTGGCATCGCCGACGATCGTGTCGGGGTTGGGCGTGCCAAAGGAGGTGTTACCGAACACAACAACGCCAGCAGAGTTTTGCAACTCAAAGGCACCGATGTCGATCCGGCCACCAAAGACGCGATCGAAACCCATACCACGCTGGTCGAAGTCAGGCGGAGCCACAAAGTTAGGATCACCATTGTTGATCGCTAAGCTACAGCCATCACCAAGGGCATGGGTTTGAGTCGGGCCACCATTGTCGGCCAGGGGAGCCAAGCCCGGATCGATCGGGTCCATTGCCGTGCCCACAAAGTCATCATTGGCGTTGGGAATGCCAGCGGGGAAGTCGGCTGCTACATCGCTATTGTCACCAATGATGTTAAAGCCTTCGCTGTTGATCGTGCCGCCAGCAGTATTGTCAATGTCGGGGCCGGTTGGTGCCATGTTCATGGCCACGATCGTATTGTCGATCGTAATAGTTGTAGTTGCATCGTCGATAAAGATGCCACCACCAGCAGTAGTTGCATCGTTAAACGCGATCGTGGCGTGGCTGATTGTTAGGTTGTTATTGGTATCTTCAATAAAGATGCCAGCACCCTCATTGCTTGCGCTGTTGCCACTAATCGTACTGTTGATAATTGTGGCAGTATTACCACTAGCGTCAAAGAAGAGGCCACCACCATCGCCATCCGCTGAGTTACCGCTAATGGTGCTACCAGTAATCGTAAAGATATTACCTGTGAAAATATAAACACCACCAGCATCACCACTGGATGTATTGCCACTAATGGTACTGTCGGTGATGGTTACAACATTCGTGAAGTCTGCATAGAAACCAGCACCATTATTATCAGCAGTATTACCACTAATCTGCGAGTTGGTGATCTCGACCGTATTGTCATTATCGGTCTGCAGCCCACCAGCTTCAGATGCGCTGTTATCGTTGATCTGAGAATTCGTGATCATGACAGTATGGAAGCCTTCGACATAGACCCCACCACCACCACCATCAGCAGCAGTATTACCGCTAATTTGTGAGTCGATAATAGTAAGACTGGGGTTGGCATTCATGCCACTGGCATCATAGCTGTGAATACCACCGCCAGAGTTAACTGCACTATTACCAGTGATTTGCGAACTGGTAATGACAATATCGTTACCATTATTGCCGTGGATACCACCGCCATCACCACCAGCAGTATTATTGCTAATTTCCGTTTCAGTTACCATAATGCTGCCATCATTACGGAGCCGGATACCACCACCCTCGTCATTAGTAGCAGTATTGTCAGAGATAGTGCTGTCAGTAATGGTAATGGTGTTACCATCGCGGCCACCAATTGCACCACCATCATCATCGGCAATATTACTGTTGATTGTCGAACCAGTTACGGTGAGATTGCTATTATCACGAAACCGGATACCACCACCATCAGCATTAGTAGCGGTATTTGTAGAAATAGTACTGTTAGTAATATTAATGGTATTGCCATCACGACCACCAATCCCACCACCATTGTTAGCAGCAGTATTGCCGACGATCATGCTATCGGTTACATTCAACGTAGCATTATCAACCAATCGCACGCCGCCCCCACGAGTGCCTGCATCACCACCAGTAATCGTCAAGCCAATAAAGTTAACCGTGGCATCGCCATTGCGCACATCAAATACGCGATCGCCGGCCAAACCACTGGCATCGATCGTGGCATTGCCAACCCCTGTACTCTGAATCGTAATGTTGGTGTTAGCCAGCACCAGATCATTAATATCCAGATCGCCCATAGCGGCTGAGTTATCACCAGCGCCTAGGGTTAGAGTATAAGTCAGTCCACCAATTACATTAATCGTATCGACCGCATCGGCATTGGTATTCGCTTCGATGATCGCTTCGCGCAAACTATCACCAGCGCCAAGACCAAGGCCGCCATCATTTTCGTCTAGCGTCGTTGTAACATTAATTACCGCCATTTAGTTCAAACTCCTCACGATCTAATAAGAGCAAATAGTCAAAAACAATACAATAGTAAGCTTAAAAAACATAAATCGGCACATTTTGATGTCAATCTTAAACTTAAAAGTACATAATCGTTACTAATTAAGCGATCTAGCCGAACTCAGCGAAACTAATTTTGACTCGATCGGGCTTAAATTAAGAGATTGCTGACTCCACCAGAATCAACAGCAGTTGCTCTAAATTAAGCAGCGATCGCCTGATCTGCTCAAATGCCGCTTCTGTGCTAATTGGTTGGAAAGTAAGCAAATCGATCGGCCTAACCTGCTGCCATAGTTCGATTAATTCTTCGCCCCGCCGAGGTTGTGACCACAGCATCCTGAGTAGGATTGTGTCTTGGGGCAAAAGCTGGAGCGGCTGGGTGCTGGTTAAATTGAAATGATCGGTGATCGCTAAGGGGCTGAGATTGGCGATCGCTGTCTGTATTTGTGTAGCTAGTTCCTGGGTTTTGAGCTGGGGATTGAGATGCACGATCGCGCTTTGCCAGGTTTGTTGATCCCACTCGGCCAATGGCTGAGACAGGCTAGGGGATTTGATTGTTTCAAGCTGCTGAGGCAAGCTACACCAGCAATCCAGCCAGGGATGTACTGGGTTTAATAATTCATAGATGTGCAAAAGCTCAGCGGCGCTAGCCTTGGTTATTTTTTGTTGAATTAGCGCCGGGATGCCCTGACCAGTGCGAAACAAATTGCTCAGTTGCCATTGGTGCCAATTAGTCATTTGATTGAAGGTCAAACCCGCCGCCTCAATCAAGCCAAACAGATCTGGGATTGTAAAACCGCGATCGCCAGGGATGAGAAAATTAGCCCGCACCAACTCCGGATCGGTTAGCTGGGCGGCAGATAACGTAGTATCGCGTAAGCCGATCGTGGGATACATGGATTGGAGCAACTCAGCCATGACCTCGGCCTCGGCGATGCCCGGTGCATCGTCTTCAATCAGGCCAATATAGCTAGCTAATTCCTGACCCCGCAAAAAATTAGCCCGATCATAAAAGCTCGGTAACTTGAGATGAATAATGCCTTGCTCCGCCAGAACCAACCCGATCGCCTGGAGTGCTGTTGTTAGATTGGCTTCTAAATAAAAACTTTCGCCGCAATTAATAAAATCAAACTTCAACCCCAGTTCTGGCAGGTTTTCGATCGCCATCACCTGAAAATCAATCACGTTCCCATACTTTAATTTCAAACCGGACGATCGCTGTTGGGCAAGGGTGATTAATTCAGAGCGTTGGTCGATCGCCACAATCCGAGCGCCAGGATTAGCCTGCGCCAACATCACCGTAGAACTACCATCACCACAACCAACATCCAGAATTAATTTGTGCTGAGGCATAATCATCCGGCGATCCCTAACATAATTGGCGATCGTCAGGGATTGCTGGCAGCGGGCATTAATTGTGGTTGTTTGCATGGGGCGATCGGCTAGGACAAGTTAAAGTTATTTACTGGTTGTCTGTTGTTGAGACTTGATTCTATGACTAAATAGCATTTCATATGCAGGACTACCATTTAATTGATTTAATTAACTAAATATACGAATCTGATTAGATTCAAATTAGATTCAAAATAGCAAGATATTTCAATTTTCAAAGATCCAGTAATATTTGTTTCAGTTACTCTAGTTACTCCAGTTCCACCAGATATTAATAAGGGGAAGCCCCTACATGCAATCATCATCTCCTGCTCAGACTTATATAGACTATCTGCATCGAGTTTGTCCATTGTTGAATCCTGAGACGATCGCCAAGGCTGAACAAATCGCCAGCCAAACAGATTGGGATGAACCAGTAACTGGGTTGGAGCTAAACAATTGCGCAGTGGTGGCATTGATCGAGGCGGAGCAATGTGAGCAGGTTGGCGATCGGCAATTTTTTATTGAAATGGCGCTTACAGCCTTGAATGAAGGGATTGCCCTCGATGGTTATCCCCTTTGCAGCATTCATCTATCCCTGTTGCATACCAGTCTGGGGGTTGGTCGCAATGCCACCAATAACTTTGCCATGTACACACTGTTGAATCAATTACAGGATATTTATAACCCTGGCCTGGAGCTGCCTCCGGCTCTGGTATATTTACCGATCGATCGCCCTGGATCGGTTGCAGCCAGCCAGATCAAGACCGCGTTGCAGGTTGAAACTGGCCATGACCAGGCTTTGATTATGTTTGCGGAAGCAATCTGGCGATCGCCGCTGGTGTTTTATTCGCCCTATGGTCTAAGGTTGCTGCGATTGGCTCAGCAATTGACTCCCGCCGCTGCCCATCTCAATTTGCAGTTGGGTATCTCTAGCATGGTTAACAATCAATTAGAGGGACTCTATGCTCTGCATCGTGCCCAAGCATTAGCGCCTGATTTTGCCGCCGCGATCCAAACTCTATATTTGGCTTATCTGGGGATGCAGCAGTTAGACAAGGCGAAATATTGGCTAGCCAAGGGACAGCAGTTTTATCAGGCCAACCCCAAGGCCCGCCAATGGCAATGGGCAAGTTTACCGATCGATAGTACCTATACCTATGCGGCGATCGCCTCGGATTTGGTGATGGCGATCGAACCAAGTTTTAAAAGCATCGTCACGATGGTGCTGTTGGCGCAGGGGCGATGGTTTGAGCAGGAAATGGAATTCTGGCAAGAATGGCTGAAACCAGGCATGGTGGTGATCGATGTGGGTGCTAATGCGGGGATTTATACCTTTGTGGCGGCGCAGCAGGTGGGTGCATCTGGAAAGGTCTTGGCAGTGGAGCCCTTTGCCGATTGCATTGCCTACATGCAAGAAACCTGCCGCCTTAATCAACTGGAATGGGTCACCGTATGTGCTGGGGCGGCGAGCGATCGCAATGGCACGATTAAGTTTATGACTCAAAATGCCAGTGAGTTGAACATGGTGATCACCGAGGAACAGAGCAATTTAGAGGGTGGCGGCAATTACGATCAAGTTGATTGCTTTACGCTTGATCATCTGGTGGAGCAGGAAGGGCTAACAAGAGTAGATTTTTTGAAGGTGGATGCGGAAGGCCATGAAATGCAGGTGTTCCAGGGTAGCGATCGCCTCTTAAAGGAATTTGCACCGATTATTTTGTATGAAAATATTGCTGGTGCGAGTGGTGCTAATCTACCAGTGGCTAATTATTTACGAGCGCAAGGTTATCAACTTTTTTACTATCAACCCTTTGCGATGCAATTAATCCCTTTGGGCGATCGCACCGACTTGGCGGAGTTCTTGAATGTGATTGCTCTGCCGGCAAAAATGATCGCTTAGAAATGATCACTTAGAGCAGTATTGCTTTTGTTGGAGTTGGTCAGCAGCTATTAGCGAGATCATTAAGTATGCAAGCGTAAGCATGGAAATATAGACATGGGATTAGTTCTCAGGCTTAGTCAATAGCAACTTGTAATGACGAGTGAAGCGGCTATTTCCCCGAATAAACCGATCGGGTGAATATCTATGGTCGCTTTTTTGATGTAATGGGGCTTGTGCGCATTTTGCCCAGCCAACTTTAATTAAATAAATCGTATTACCAATTGGGATTGATGCCCCAGAGAATCTGAGATTAGAACTAGGCTCAATCCATGCTGTATGTCAATTTAGGATCAGTAGCCTTACGCAACCAGTTAAACTATCCTTAACGTTTTAAGTTCATCCGTAAATCCGTAAATAAATAAGTGTAAGTAAGTTAAGCAAACCGCCATGCCCCCAAATCTTGGTATTACCGAGCCAGCACCATTGTCCCTTGTGGCATTGTTGTTGAATTTGCTATTGGGGACTGTTTTGGCGATCGGCTTGTCCTGGCACTACACCCGGTTTGGCCGCACCAAATCCAATCGGGCGGAGTTGGCGCAGGTTTTTCCATTGATTGTACTCACTACAATCCTGGTGATCTCTGTCGTAAAATCCTCGCTGGCGCTATCGTTGGGATTAGTAGGGGCTTTGTCGATCGTGCGGTTTCGCACCCCAATCAAAGAGCCGGAGGAGCTGAGTTACTTATTCATGGCGATCGCCATTGGCCTGGGTTTGGGAGCCGACCAGCGCCTTCCCACTCTGACTGCCTATGTGTTGATTTTGACGGTGTTAGCAACAATGCGGCGATTGCCCAGTCCCTATCGCCATGCCAAGCATAATCTTTATTTGAATATCGAAGTGCCACAAAAGCTAACTGCGAATGGCTCAGGTAATGGCGTAAAACATGATTCTCAACTTCGCACCAATCCTGACAGGTCGATCGAGTCGGTTGGCGATCATTCCAGTGACCTAAGCACAGGTGGCACAGATGACACAGATATAGCGGGCACAGCGTCTGAACCTACTGAATCTATTGAATCTCCTGAATCTATTGACAGCGCGATCCAAACTGCTAACAATAAATCATTGCCGAATAGATCGCCACAGCATTCCACCAATCAAACCCTGGCGCAAATCCATGAAATCCTCTCGCTACATACCTATCTGGCTGATATGCGTCGTTTGGATGCGAGCGAAGATTATTTGCAAGCCACCTATTACATCAACTGCCGTGATAGTAAGGTACTCATTGCGCTGATCGATAATTTACAACAAACCTTGCCCCAGGCTACGATCTCCTGTGTGGAACAGCGAGGTATCCCTGAGGTATGAGGTTAGTTAGGTTAATTAGTATTGATGAGTTAAGTATTTATGCTAATTCATAAGGGCGATCGAGACTTAGAACCAAGTTCCGGATTGCAAGGCAGCCAAGCTGAGCAAAATGCAGGGTTAACGAAAAATGCTAATCCTGGTGAATCGGCAAATCCAGTAATTAATGGCTCTAGTTTAACTAGTTCTGGATCGCCGCGATCGAAACGTGGCCGCTTTAGATCTAGACTAACCACCCTGGGACTCACCACTTTGATTATTGCTGGCTCCTTTGGTGCTGGTTATATGTTCCATAAGCATGAAGCGCACAAGTTCTTGCTGGCGAATCTGGGCAACTTTAACCCATCCTCGATCGGCAGGTATTTAGAAGCCCTACTCCGTGCGCCGGATCTGCCCACCGTGCAGGTGGATATGAAATTCAAGCATTATAAAGACCTGGCACGCACCAGAGAAACGGCGCTCCAACGGGGGCGAATTCTGGCCGAAGATAAATATTTTGTGTCAGCCAAGCTTCGCTATGATGGGCAGGTGATTCCGGTCAAAATGCGCTTTAAAGGCAATGGCATCGATCACCTGGATAGTGAGAAATGGTCATTTCGGGTACATGTCAAAGACGACAAGCATTTTCTGGGAATGCGGCGTTTTTCGCTCCACAGCCCCAAGACTCGCAACTATCTATATGAATGGGTATGGTTGGAAAACCTGCGACGGGAGGGAGTGCTAGCCCCTCGCTATCAATTTATTGACCTTAACTTTAATGGTTCGCCCAAGGGGGTATATGCGATCGAAGAGCATTTCTCAGTTGAGCTATATGAATCACAACAACGGCGCGAAGGGATCGTGATTACGGGGAATGATGCGTTTGAGGTGAGCCGAGCCAAACGGGTCGATCGTGATCCAGAATTATCCCAGCAGCGGGATCAGGCGATCGCCATGCTCAAAGCTTTCCAGGAAGGTCAATTAGCTGCTTCAGAAGTATTTGATGTGGAGTTGATGGCTAAATTTTTGGCGATCGTGGAACTCTGGCGGGCTTATCACACCCTCACAGATTGGAACACCCATTTTTATTACAACCCAATCACTGCCAAGCTAGAACCGATTGGCCGCGATGGTTATCACTACGACAATGTTTATAACTGGGGGATGCAGGGGATGGATATTTTTTCCGATGATATCCGTGGTAGTGGTAGTCGCTGGCGTAATCAAAACTGGACTAGCCAGGTGTTGCAAGATCCAATTATCTCCGAAGCCTATGTGCGCGAGCTAGAGCGGATCAGTCAGCCGGAATACCTTGAGCAAGTACGATCGCCCCTGCAAAAACAGTTTAAGGAATTGCAATTGGTCTTATATAAAGACCCCGACATCGATCCACAGAAAAATACGCTTCTGGAGCAGGTCTGGCAGACCGCGATCGATCGGCAGGAGGCAATCCGGCAGAGCTTGAGTGAAACCAATGCCCTCTCTGCTTTTGTGAAGGTGGTTAAGCTGGGTGAAGCTAATCAAGACCGACGATCGTACCTGCAAATTGAAGTAAACAATCGCCTGGTGCAGCCAGTGGAAGTGCTGGGGTTTAAGCTAAATGAAGACCAGAATTTTTATCCCGCGATCGAAACCTGGCAGGATACCGCCGCAGGCTATACCTATTATCGCCCCGGTGATGCAACCGTAGTTTTACGTCCAGCCGAACATAGCCAGGTGGGTCGATCGCCTTTGAATGCTGATCTGCAGGAAAAAACTGTGTTCCTGATTCCGCTGCCCCCTGGATTCCAACAGAATCAACTGGGTGAGCTGCCAGAGATCCGGATTGCCTATCGCTTTTTGGGGCTGGAACGGGCGATCGAAACCACGGTCTATGAATATCCGCAAACTGCTATGCCGTCGCTGACTGCCGCGCTGGCACAACATCCATTTTTGGAACAGGGCGATCGGCCAGATACTTTAATTGTCAAACCAGGCCAGTGGGACGTAGTGGGTGATCTGGTAATGCCCAGGGGGATGAACTTGCAAATTAATCCTGGGACAACGCTACGGTTTGAACCAGAGGCGGTGTTATTAGCAGATGCTGGGATGCAATTGCTGGGCACGGAGCAAGCACCAATTAGATTAATGGCTCAGGCTGAACAATGGGCAGGAGTTGCCACGATCGCACTGGGTAGCAATGCTAGCAGTAACGATAAGAGGAATAGTCAGGAGGCGAGCCAATCAAACTGGCAACATGTGATCGTTGAGCAAACCAACGGCATCTCGCGGGCAGGGGGATTATTAGAAAGTTCCATCACCTTCCATAACAGCGTGGTAAAAATCCAAAATCTTCAGCTTGTTGATAGCAGTGCTGATAATGCTTTACGGTTTTCCAATAGTGAATTTGAGGTCAGCGCTAGCCAGTTTATTAATTTAGCTGGTGATGGGATCGATGCTGAATTTAGTAGCGGTGCGGTTAGCAACAGCGAGTTTACGAATATTCAGGCGGATGCGATCGATGCGGAAGGAACTGATCTGGCGGTGATTAATAGTCAATTTAGTCAGATTGAGGATAAGGCGATCTCGGCAGGACAGGGCAGTAAGGTTAGTTTGCAGGATTTAGAGATTAAAGATGTGGGGATTGGAATCGCCAGTCTCGATCGGGCGGCGGTGCAAATAGTCAACGTGGCGATCGAAAATGCTAAACAGGCTGGATTGATTGCCTATCAAGCCCGCAGTGAATGGGGTAGTGCTAATATGACGGCGCGGCAAGTTCGGTTTGCGGATACCAGAACTAAAACGCTGATTGAGGCAGGGAGTTGGATTGAACTGGATGGCGATCGCCTCGATGGGATCGGTTCTGAAGAATTCTGGGCGCAGATCGATCAAGCTGAGTTAGAAGTTGATTAGAGAGCTAAGGTAATCAGTTGACAGGATAATAATCAATTAAGGTTTTAACCTAAAGGGTTATATCTCTGGTGCAGATGTGAGGCAAGAAGTTTGTTTGCGAGTAGGCTAATTAAGGCGATCCAGTCATTTAAATTTGTTGATCTACTTGAGTCAGATCGAGCAAAACGATCGACTTTGCCTTCTACTTCCCTTGGCTTAACAGAATTGCAAAAGTCTGCCCAGGCTGAGTTAAAAAATAGCCGCTATGAGATCAAAATTGTCGGCGATCGATTGATGCTGCCCCAGTTACGTGCCTGGTTGAGAGTGCATCCGGCGGCCTTTCGCCCTGCCTTCCCCGATCGCCAGGTGAATAATGTTTATTTCGATACGCCCCATTTACATAGCTATATGGAAAATGTGTCGGGGGTGAGTGAGCGGCGCAAGTTGCGGTTGCGGTGGTATGGCGATCGTTATGACCAAATTCAAGGCAGGCTGGAGCTAAAGGGCAAGTTTAATAATCTGGGCTGGAAGCGATCGCAAAAAATAAATATGCCCCTGGATCTAACCAAAACTACCTGGCGTGACCTGGTTAAAACCATGCGATCGCAACTGGAGCCAGAGTTTGGCCTGTATCTGGATAGCTCTGGCTGGGCAGTGATGCTGAATGCCTATCACCGGGAATATTATGTTTCGTTTAGCCAGCAGGTCAGAATTACGATCGATAATTCGATTAAGGTGTTCGATCAGCGGCTTTCGCCTTTGCCAAATTTAACCAAACCCCATCCCCCTTCAAATTTAGTAATTATTGAGATCAAAGCTTCGCGGGATTGCTACGATCTAATCTCAGGAATTGCGGGTAGTTTTCCACTGCGGGTGACTAAGCATTCTAAGTACAGTTCGGCAATGGAGGAATTGTTGCGGTGATTTTTGGTATTAAAGCGATCGCCTGGCCAAAAAAGTTAATGGAGTTGGCGATCGTGTCCCCGATTCCCGTCGCCGCCTGATTAAATTTGTTAGTGAATTGAGAACCGAAATTTTTAACTATCAAAAGTCGATCAGTTTGGACAGATGACACCACTAAATCACTTTCTTTTGAACTATCAATGTCAGTTAAGTTTGTCTGATTATCTCGATCGGTATTCTACTTAGTCTGAAGTCTGATCACCGTCGATCGACGTTGGTGATTGATCTGGCGCGATCGTTGCTTCAAGTGGCTGTTCCTGAACCTATGCTTTATGAATCCAACCATTGATTGTAAAGCGACCATCAATAAACTTTCTGGAAGAACAACTGACCGGCAAAACCTCATGCAAATAGCGACTCAGGAAAAAGACAATGCTATTACTGCGCGGCTGAATCTGCTTGTGGGACTTGGCTGCCACATAGTAGCCATTTTCAACCTTGCTGTCATAAATGAGCAGATCGCCACCCTGGAAAACTTTGGGCTGATTAAAAAAGTAATAGACATAAGTGAGCACCCGTGAAGCCGTTTCGGGGCTGCCATTGTCATTGTGGATCTTATAAAAATTGCCATCGCCATGCATGGTGAGCTGAGCCTCAATATTGGCGATCTCAAAGGTGGGAATCCGCAGGAAATTCAACACCCCTGGCATAATTTGCCGGATCCGATCGCGGATTAGGCCAGAGAATTCGGGGAAGTTATAGAGAATCAGCGATTTGCGATAGCCTGGGTCTTTGGCCGAATTGGTAGTGGGTTGAAATTGATCCTGTTTCTCGGCCACATAGGCAAGCAGGCGATCGAGTTGGGGCTGGGGCAAAAAATTGTCGATCAGGGCATAGTATGAAGGCAATACCCCATCATCAGAATCGCTTTGTGCCCGCAATTGTTGCTCTTTTTTTGGCTCTTTTTGGGGTTCAGCCTGTATCTTAGGCTGGGCTGGGCTTTGGTTGGTTACGATCGCCGGTGGGGCAATTTGCGCGTGTTTGTGATCGGGCATGTTTGCAGCAGCAATCACCAGATCTGGCTTAGCCGTTGGTTTGGGTGGGGGTGGCAACACAACCTGAAAATCTGGCCGTTGGCGAAGCATCTCTGGGTCGGGGGTTGTAACTGCGATCTGATCGCTGGTGCGGGGCTGACCGATCACACCATCAGAACCATCTAATACCTCTGCCGATTGGGAAGTAATTTGCCAAAATACCGTGTTGTTCTGGCGACCAACATGGGTACAAACAAAGTTACGCCAGGCAAACTTATACATTAAGGCCTTGGTGTCGAGTGAGGTGGCGGTGGCGATCGTCAGGTCAAAAAGGGCACATAGCTCCTTGGTGCTGACCCAATAACCGGATTCAGCAATGTGCTTGACTAAATCAAGATTCTTGACTAGTCCTTCTATTTGGCTAAGGTTTGGTTTTTCCATTAATCATTTTGTGGCTGATGGCGATTGGATTTGGTGAGCCAGGGAATAGATCTCGATCGCTACTTAATATCGCTACTTAACTTAATTTAGATATTGAGTTGAGAATTAAGCCCGATCATGTGCTGGCAGGTGAAGCAGGGAAATCCAATATTTAAGGCATGGCGATCGCAGTAAATCTAGCCGCATTGAGCTAAATTAACGATCGCTTGCCAGGAATTGCAAAAACAGCGCTATAGCCAGTCATGATTATTAACTGCCTGTTGCATTTTGTCCACTACTTCAGTTATGCCGATCGCCCCAAGTTCGCCACTCTTGCGCGTCCGTACACTCAAAGTATTGGATTCAACTTCTTTGCCGCCAACCACCGCCATCACCGGGATTTTTTCCAGTTCGGCGCGACGGATTTGCTTACCAAGGCGATCGCCACTGCGATCGATTTCAACTCGCAAGCCTGCTTTTTTCATCGTCTCGGCTACGGTTTGGGCATAATCACGCTGCTCATCGGACACCGGAATTAACCGGGCTTGAACTGGTGCGAGCCAGAGCGGGAAGTCCCCAGCAAAATGCTCAGTCAATACGCCAAAGAAGCGCTCCAACGAGCCAAACAGGGCACGGTGAATCATGATCGGACGGTGGCGATCGCCATCTGCACCCACATATTCGAGATCAAATCGCTCTGGCAAATTAAAGTCCACCTGAATCGTGGAGCATTGCCACATCCTGCCGATCGCATCTTCAATTTTGATGTCGATTTTAGGGCCATAGAACGCGCCGCCGCCCTCGTCGATCGCATATTTCCAGCCTTTCTTAGCTAAAGCCTGCCGCAGTGCTTCGGTGGCCTTATCCCAGATCGCCTCGTCGCCAACATATTTTTCGGGTCGGGTGGAAAGGTTCACCTCATAATCCTCAAACCCAAAGGTGGTGAGAATTAATTCTGCCAGATCGAGCACCCCCAAGATCTCATCTTCCATTTGCGCCTCGGTACAGAAGATGTGGGCATCATCCTGGGTAAAGCCACGCACCCGCATCAGACCATGCATAGTGCCAGAGCGCTCATAGCGATAGACCGTGCCCAGTTCACCCCAGCGGGTAGGCAGATCGCGGTAGGAGTGCAATGAGTCCTTGAAAATCAGCACATGAAAGGGGCAATTCATCGGCTTGAGCTGATAAATTTGCTCCTCCACCTGCATCGGCTGGAACATGCTTTCCCGATAGAAATCATCATGGCCAGAGGTTTTCCACAGTTCCAGGTTGGCCACATGGGGCGTAGAAACTAGCTCATAGCCATTTTGCTGGTGGGTCTCTTTCCAGAACGATTCAATAATATTGCGCATGATCGCACCACGGGGATGCCAGAACACCAAGCCTCCGCCAGCCTGCTCTTGAATACTAAATAAGTGCAAGTCCTTACCGATTTTGCGATGATCGCGGCGTTTGGCTTCTTCCTGCTGTTGATGATAGGCCGCCAGTTGTTCGGGGGTTTCCCAGGCCGTGCCATAGATGCGCTGGAGTTGGGCATTTTTCTCATCACCACGCCAATATGCGCCAGCGATACTTTCCAATGAAAAAGCATTGAGGTTAATATCGCCCGTGGTTTCCACATGGGGGCCTTCGCAGAGATCCCACCAGGGTTTTTCCAGCTTACTGGGATCACCCAGATAATAGCGGGTGATTGGCTCGCCTTCGGGAATACTGGCCAGGATCTCTAGTTTGTAGGGTTCATTTAGCTTTTCAATCTCCGCCAGCATGTCTGGCCGATCGACAGCTTCGCATACCAGCGGTAGCTTGGCCTTGATAATCTTCTTCATCTCCTTAGTAATCTTTTTGAGATCGGCAGGGGTGAAGGATTCAGGGCGATCGAAATCGTAGTAAAAACCAGTATCGGTTGCAGGGCCAATTGTTACCTTAGTGTCTGGGTATAGCTTTTGAACAGCCATCGCCATGACGTGCGAACAGGTGTGTCGAATCCGCTTGAGGCGATCGGGGTCGGCCTGACGCAATATTTCGACTGGCTTCATTTCTGCAACTGCAACCATAGTTTTTATGTTGATTTTTAGCTTTGGGATACTCGTAAAAAATTAAATTTGCAAACAAATTAGCTGTGCCAATTACCTTAGTCTTACCTAGTTCAGCTTTAATTGACTGCTTGGGTAGGAATTGCGATCGCTTTAGCGCAATCTTCAGTGCAATCACTATTAGTTATATCAACTAGTTATATCAACCCTGCACAATATCTGGTTTGACAAAACGTTAGGTGATAACTAATTGACGCTTAGGTTTTTGTTAGGGCAATCAGTGATATTGGCTAACCTTTGGCTGATTTCTAATTCAACTATCTAATTCAACTAGAAAATACCCAATCAAGATAATTGCAAGATAATTTAGATGATCGGGGTTACCTAAGTTAATAAACCTATTATAGAAACCTTTCCGTTGCAACTACCGATCCTTCAATTTGTAGCGATCTTTTTTATAGCGATCTTTCGATCGATTGCACTATCCGAAAATATTCTTGATCGGTTGAGTAAAAATCCATCAACTAGCAGCAATTTGGTTGGCGATCGCTGCCGGTGTAAGCTCCAAAATACTCGGCAAAACCAGGTCTGCACCATTCGATCGCAACATTTGTGCATAATCTAGCCGCTTGGCCTCAGGGCGAGCATTTACATGGGGTGGCAAGATCCCCACACCAAGCCAATTGCAGTCGGGCTTAGTTTCTTTGGCCTTAACTACCGTCAGCATATCGGCGGCTGTATCGCCAGCGTAGATAACTGTAGGGCGATCGCCCAATTTTGCCGAGACAGTTATTAAGCCAGTGGGATCGGGTTTGCCTGGTACATCCTCCATTGCTACCAGAACTGGATTTTTAATATCCAATCGACTCAGCACATAATTAGCCGAGCTGCGGGTTGCCCCACTAAAAAAGCCCCAGGCAATGTTTACCGTGTCTAGCGATCGGAAATAGTCTGGGTTAGCGATCAATGGCTCCTCGGTCACATACCCTGTCCAATTGGCCACATCCTCTGGATTTTGTCCCATGTAGCGCTGCTGGAAAAACAATACAATCTGTCCATATTTGGGCATTTCTGGGTGCATTTTGGGGGCAGCAGGATCTAAATTATCTTCATTAGCCTCAGCACCAGTACGATCGAGATGATTAGCAGCAATTTTGCCCGATCGATAGCGCTGGATCAGCTCCTGCGCTCCTTCCCAATCGTTATTCCAGATTCCCTCGGATTTAAGCAAATCTATATCTTCCGGCGTAGGACGATAGCTGCCAGCGGTAAAATGCTCGACTGTGTCGGCCAAGGCACGGCGATAGGAACCCGCCACATCTCTAATTACACCATCAATATCAAAAATTAGGGCTACGTTTGACAGACTATCCATGTTAAAGTCTAAGATCGCAAGTTAATGAATGTTAATTGTATTGCTAATATTATTTATAAATCTATTTATGAATAATTGAGTTGATCGATTATTTTGCTAAATTCAGGTCTTAGCACTGAAATATACTAGCCTTTATTACTTAATTAATTATTAACTTACCTTAATAGCAGTTAGGTACTTAATAGCTAGTAGGCAAGCGGTTATTCAATGACTCAGCAGGTCAAATTAATTAATACTTGAATCAGAATCAATTTGGCTCAGGTTTAAGAAGAATGACTAAATTTAGCAAACAAACTAAATTAGTAAATTAGTAAACAAGAAACGTTCAATCGATCGTTAGATCGTAAATAATAGAGATGATCGCACCAGGAGGTAAATTAGATTGACGACAACAACAGAAGAAACAGCAGTATCACCACGTTTTATGTTAAAAATCCTCTGGCTTGAGGATAATGTAGCCATTGCCGTAGATCAGGTAGTGGGCACTGGGTTCAGCCCCCTGACGAAATATTTCTTCTGGCCCCGCGATGATGCTTGGGATCAGCTTAAAACCGAAATGGAATCCAAACCTTGGATCTCTGATCAAGAGCGGATCGAGATGCTCAACAAGGCCACTGAGGTAATTAATTACTGGCAAGAAGAAGGCCGGAAACGACCAATGGCTGAGGCTCAAAGCAAGTTTCCTGAAGTTATCTTCACTGGTAGTAGCTAGATTACTTAGATTTGTTGGGCATTGCTGAGTTGACTAAATGCCTTTGAATTAATCTTCATTTTTTAGCTTGTCTGTTTAGATTGATTAGTCCAACGGTGTTGCTTGGTGGCAGACCCTCGCCACAATTTCCAGTTAGCCGTTTGAAGTAGTAATTGAGTATTTGTTGCCTAATGCCCACTGAAACTATTTTCAGCAAAATTATTAACCGGGAAATTCCAGCAGATATTGTCTACGAAGATGATTTATCGCTGGCATTCCGGGATGTTAATCCTCAAGCGCCAGTGCATATTCTGGTGATCCCCAAGCAACCAATCCCAATGGTGGCTGATGCGGTTGCTGCCGATCAATCCCTGTTGGGACATTTGCTGCTGGTGGCGGCACAGATCGCTAAGGCCGAGGGATTGGCCAAGGGGTTTCGCCTGGTAATTAATAATGGCGAGGATGGCGGCCAGTCTGTACCGCACTTGCATGTTCATATTCTGGGTGGGCGATCGATGCAATGGCCACCGGGCTAGCTACTTTAAATAGTTGGCTATTAATAAATTAGTTACTAATAAACTAAATAATTAAACTCTAATTAAACTCGGCAAATCGGTTAGAATGCTGCTTAATCAAGTCGATCGCTTTGATTCAAGCATTAATTACTAGTCCACCATGAAAATTATGATGGTTGCTGTTTTGATCGATTAGATACCCTGCCTAGATTGTGAGCCCTCATATTTAAATTGATCAAACGTTATGACAATTGATTAATCCAGGCTAAATAAGCATGTCTGATAGCCCCTTGAGTAATCTGAGTAACTGGTCTGATCTGTTTGGCTCCCAGGATTTTATCTTGACTCTGGTGCTAATTTTCCTGGCGCTCAGGATTGCCTCCTCGGTGCTGAAGTTTGTGCGCAAGCCCGATGAGTTGCTGCCAGGGGAGGTTGAATCGCTGCGGGCGGAAAAAGAGGCGATCGCCCAGCAATTAACTCAGCAAGAATCAGAGGCCAAAGCCTTAAGGCAAGAATGCTTGGATTTGCGGGGGCAGTTAGAGCAGCAAAAAAAGCAATTAGTAGATGATTATCGGGTTGAAACTTTTACTAAAATTCAGCCATTATTAACCCAATATCAAAGTGTGCGGCAAATGGCGATCGCTAAGCCTGAGCTGCCCGCCAAAAACCTGGTGGCATTGTTTACTAATCTCGATAATTTACTCCAGGCTTGGCAGTTTGAGCCGATCGGTGAAGTTTGGCAACAGACTGCCTATGATCCCCAGTTGCATGAACCAGATCAAGGGGACATTGAAGCAGGGGAGATCGTGTATGTGCGGTTTGTGGGCTATCGCAGTGCCAGTGGCGATCGGATCTTGGTTCCGGCCAAGGTTAGTAGGACATTGCCAGCGATCGCCATCAAAGCTGGTGAAAGTTAGTTAAAGAGTTAGTTAAAAACTTAGATGGCGATGTTACTCAAATGGGAGATTAATTAGCCCGATCGCAGTACAGGATGAAAGAATTAATCGATACTGCAAATAATGCGATCGCAATTTTATTTTGCCCCATTGGTGGTTTCTAATACATGATACATAAGACCTGCGGTAAGCTATTTCGAGCTTTTTTTTGTTAGAATTAAGCGGTTTTGAATTATCACCCCCCCTCCAAATTATCCAAATTAAAAAGCAGTAGAGTATTAGCAGGCAGTAATTGGGAGAAAGGCTAGAGGACAATACATGACCATCGTAGCGATCGATTTTGGCACCAGTAATACCATTGTCTGTACCTTAGACCCAGTTACCCAAACCCCTCGCACCCTTAAATTTGAAACCATTTGCCGCACCTTCAACAGCGCTGATGGTGAAGCCTATGTGGTTCCCAGCCTGGTATACATTGAAGAACAGGGCAACATTGTGATTGGTGAGCAGGTGCGATCGCAACGACTGGGTTATGCCAAGCCCGATCGCCTCTTCAAAGCATTTAAACGCGAACTAGCTGCCAATTTCAGGCCGCCGCCCCGCACGATCGATGCCTATACCTACACCTCCGAAGACATCGCCGAGATTTTTTTAGGCCAAATCTGGGCATTGCTCAAGGCCAAGGGGATCGAACCCAGTAAGGTGATTTTCCCAATGCCAGTGGGGGCATTTGATGCCTATTTAGAATGGTTTCGGAGCTTTGCTGAGATCGCTGATTTGCCACCGATCCAACTTCTAGATGAATCCACGGCAGCAGCCTTGGGTTATGCGGTGCAGGCACCTGGAGTGGTGGTGCTGGTGGTTGATTTTGGTGGCGGCACGCTAGACCTTAGTTTGGTGCGTACCACGGGCACAATCGGATCGCAACAGGTGCTCAAAGCCGAGGTGATCGCCAAGTCCGATGCTTATATTGGCGGGATCGATATCGACAACTGGATTGTGGAGCATCAGTTGCGTAAAAATGGCCAAACCCGCGCTGAGGTGGGGGAAATTGGCTGGGTTAACTTACTGGCGATCGCGGAGCGGCTCAAAATTCAACTTTCCAGTCATGAAAGCGCGAAGGAAAGCTGGTTTGATGATGAAAATATTATTTCCTATGAACTGAGCCTGAATCGCGCCGAGCTGGCGGAAATCCTGGAATCGCAACAGCTCCTTGAACAATTGCGCCAATCCCTGGACGAGGTGGTTGAAACCGCGCTGCGTAAGGGAATTAGCAAGAATCAGATCGCCCAGGTGTTGCTGGTGGGTGGCAGTTGTCAGATCCCAGCGATCCAACAGTTGGTGATTTCTTACTTTGGTCGGCAGCGGGTCAAGCTGGATAAACCCTTTGAGGCAGTGGCACATGGGGCGCTCGCCCTGGGGCAGATTGTTACCGTTGAAGATTATTTACGCCACAGCTATGCAATTAGGATCTGGGATCCCGGTGAGCAACAGCATTTTTATTATCCAATTTTTGAGCAGGGCGTGAAATACCCGTGCGATCGCCTGGAGCCAGTTGTTTTACAGGTGGTGTGGGAGGGACAGAAGGAAATCCGTCTGGATATTGGCGAAGTAGCTGAAACCGCCCAAGTTGAGATTGCCTACGACGATCGCGGTCGCATGACCAGTACCCAACTGCGCCGCCATGCCGATTTTCATTCTTTGCTGGAGGCTAATCGGGTGAGTAAGTTGCAAAATGAGCAGGTCTGCATCGCCCATCTGAGTCCACCGGGGCGTAAGGGGATGGATCGAATTGAGGTGGATTTTCGGGTCAATGAACAACGGGTCTTAACTGCTACGGTTAAAGACTTGTTGACTAAAAAAATTTTGGTGAAGGAAGGGGCGATCGCTAAGCTGGAATAACTAATAACTCTGGCATAGCTAGGATAAGCTGCGCTTTTATGGCAACTGGTTAGCAATTAATTAATTTACGGTAGATTCAGCATCCACCATTTGCTCGCGTTGCTGGGCTCTAAATTCTTCGATCGTGCTGTTGATTGAATCCGAACTCTTGCTGCGGAATTGGGATGGAGTGGTGCCACCAAAAAGATTGTGGTTGTGGATAATGTCAGTGAAGTTCAAGCCACTATCAGAGCCATCGATCGAATAGTTGGATCGATTGGTGCGGCTAAAGTCATTCAAGGTTTGCTGGGATAGGGGCGTACTATCATAGGGATTACCATCACCAGCACGAACCTGATCATCATCGGTATCGGCTCTAGCGATCGGTGCGGTGATTATGCCCACTGCGATTAAAACAATGCTGCTAGCAACTACTTTGGCAAGAAAATTAATGCTTTTCATGGTGTCTGTTTTGCTCCTTCACCCTACTAATTATTTTAATTCTTTATTCTAGAAAGAAAAAGTGATTAATTTAAGCAGGTTACCGTAAGATTCTGCCTCAATTAGCAAATTTTTAAATCCCCCGATCGCACTAGTTTAATATTGCACTAGCTTTTTAATATTGCACTAGCTTAATTATGGGCGATCGCCTGCTAAAATCACCATTCAACTAATAGACTCTACTTATATAATTGTAAAGGCAGGATCAAGCCGAACACTCTGTTGGTTTTGGATTGACGGGCAGATATTTAACAGATCGCTCAAATCGCTTGCTATGGAGGCATTTTAAAATACAGTTGCCCATCATAACTACCTTGACAAAACCCTAGCAGAAATAATAATGATTGCGGGTCAGTCCTTTAGCTATTTCGATCGGCAAATATCATATAGATGTAATAGATGTAATAGATGTAATAGAGGTAAGCCTTTGGGACTGGGATCATTGGCTCATTGGCTCAGCGGATCTAAAATAACTTGAGTTCAATATATCTTTATATCTTTGACCCGTTAACTTGTAGTGATTTGTAGTGATCTGGGATTGTTTGATAGCTCTATTACTTCCTTATTAATTTCTTAGTAATGATTCTATCTGACTGACGCTAAAATGTTACCTGAGCTGGGCTCTACCATTGCGATCACCATGAGTTTCAACCAGATCAATCAAGTACCATGCGATCGATTAAATTGACTAAGCATCTTAGCAATTAGGCAATTAGGCAATTAGGCAATTAGTAAATATTAATTAATAAGTTTAAGAAAAATTATGGCAAAGGCTACATGGCAAGGCGTTGTGCTGGCGGAAAGTGATAACTGTGAAATAGTAGAGCGTAACTATTATTTCCCTGCCGATGCAATCAACGCTGAATATTTCAAAGAAAGCAATACTCACAGCACCTGCCCCTGGAAGGGTGTAGCCAGTTACTACAACATTGAAGTGAATGGCCAGGTGAATAAAGATGCGGCCTGGTACTACCCCGATCCCAAGTCGGCGGCCGAGAATATTAAAGGCCATGTGGCTTTCTGGCGTGGTGTTGAGGTGCAGCCATAGATGATCGGGCAAAATCAACAGCTTGATGCCGATGTGATTGTAATCGGTTCAGGTATTGGTGGATTGGTTACGGCAACCCAACTGGCGGCCAAGGGTATTCAAGTGCTGGTGTTGGAGCGATACATTATTCCTGGTGGCAGTGCTGGCTTTTTTGAGCGGGATGGCTATCGCTTTGATGTGGGTGCTTCAATGATCTTTGGGTTTGGCGATCGTGGTACTACTAATTTGCTGACCCGTGCCCTGGCGGCAGTGAACATGAAAATGGAAACCATTCCCGATCCAGTCCAGGTGCATTATCACTTGCCAGGCGATCTAGACATCGAAGTTGATCGTGACTATGAAAAGTTTATTCAAACCCTGGGCGATCGCTTCCCCCATGAACGTGAGGGCATCCGCAAGTTTTATGACACCTGCTGGCAGGTATTTAATTGCCTCAACTCGATCGAGCTGTTGTCGTTAGAAGAATGGCGTTATTTGATGCGGGTGTTTTTTCAAAACCCGTTTGCCTGTTTAGGATTAGTTAAGTTTCTGCCCCAGAATGTAGGGGCGATCGCCCGACGTTATATTAGCGATCCGCTCTTGCTCAAGTTTATTGATGTGGAATGCTATATCTGGTCAGTAGTACCGGCCGATAAAACACCAATGATCAATGCTGGTATGGTATTTAGCGATCGGCATTACGGCGGGATCAACTATCCCAAGGGCGGTGTGGGCAAGATTGCTGAAAAATTGGCCGATGGCCTGATCAAAGCAGGCGGCGAGATTCGCTATGGCGCAAGGGTAACCCAAATCCTGCCCAAATCCATTACTGGCGATCGATCGATCGGCGTGAAGCTGGCCACTGGTGAAGTTTTGCACGCCCGCAAGGTGGTTTCCAATGCCACCCGCTGGAACACCTTCGAGCAATTGTTACCTAAAGAATTGCTGCCAAGTCGGGAAAAACGCTGGCAAAATGACTATCAACAATCGCCCAGCTTCCTTAGTTTGCACTTGGGTGTAAAGTCAGCGGCGATCCCAGCCGATGCCGCCTGTCACCATGTTTTGCTGGCAGATTGGGCGGAAATGGAAAAAGAACAGGGCACAATTTTTGTATCGATCCCCACCCTGCTTGATCCCGACCTTGCGCCACCGGATCATCACATTGTCCATGCTTTTACCCCCAGTTATATGTCGGAATGGTCTGGGCTAGATCCCGCTGCCTATGCCGAACAGAAAGAGATCGCGGCAGGGCGAGTGGTTGAACGCTTAACGCAAATTTTCCCCAACCTGGAAGCTAATCTTGATTACCAGGAGGTTGGCACCCCACGTACCCATCGGCGTTTTCTGGGGCGGATTGATGGCACCTATGGGCCAGTTCCCCGACGTAAATTACTGGGATTGCTGTCTATGCCTTTTAATCGCACCTCAGTGCCAGATTTATACTGTGTTGGCGACAGCACTTTTCCTGGTCAGGGTTTGAATGCGGTAGCATTTTCGGGATTTGCCTGCGCCCATTTATTAGCATCAAGTTTGTGATTTTAGTTGGGATTTCAATTAATAACTATTAAAAGTTTTTATTGGCGAGCAATCACTCAGCTTATTTAATTAAAGTTGTTTTAATAGATTAGCGTTTTATTAACTCTTGAATTAGTTGAAATTGCTAAGTTTGGTAAAAAGTAAATCGATCGTGGCGATCGCACCAAAATTCTGGAGAAAATTGATTCAGGCTGAAATCAGCCATACCAGTCATAAAAGAAAGTCTAGGCTTGGTTAGTTCAGGCTAGGTTTAAGTCAATCTTTAAATGGTTGTTAAATATAATTTGCAGTTATTTAGATTGATAAAAATGTCTGTGAAGATAAAGTTCTAAGAATTAATTCCTAGTTATTTACTACTAGCTAACTTAATGTTTGATCCATGTTTGCTTAATATTTGTTTGGACTAGTTCAACTAGCGATTGAACTTCTCATGACAATCCAAATTAATCAACCACGTTGAATTTGCAAGTTTTTTGAATAAATTAAAACCTGGAAAGATAGTACAGGTCTTACTTACTAAACCATTAACTTACTGGGGATCAATTTATTATTCTAGGGCTAAGAAATGGGGATCATAAAATCAGGTGATTAACATTTCGTGATAACTATAGCCAGGGCTAGAAATTCGTGTTAATCGTGAATACATCGAGTATTTTTTTTAGCTTTATGCAAGAACTTCTAAGTAGACTAAGTAATGATGCAGTCATTTTGGCTGCCGATCCTAATTTGCAACTTTATGCCGAAATCTGCGCCGGAATTAGCGTAGTTCTATTCGCAACTGCGTTTGTAATCTATGCGCGCAAAAATTGGTTTGCCAATCAAATTCAATCCGAGCAATCGATCGAGCCTGCGACCACTAGCCGCGCCCAGAACGAGCAAGAATCTAAAAAAATGCATTACGCCTAGTTTGATTAGCTTTACTGTGGGCGAAGCGTTATCTGATTGCTTCGTACAGTCTGGATTTAATTAGGGGAGTATCTGGCCTTTTTGCTCAATCTTGATATTATTTTCTGACTTCAGCAATAATTGACCCTACGCCAGTGATTTAATCGATCGTTGGCGTAATTTAAGTTGTATGGAAATAATCGCGGTTATCTTTATCACTTTCCTGGCGGCGTTGGTGCAAGGGACTGTTGGCTTTGGTTCCGGTCTAACTGCTGTGCCGATGTTGCTGTATGTGATCGACATCAAAGCGATCACCCCCTTTGTGGCGCTGTTGGGTTTTTTGATTAATTTGACCCTATGTATTTATTTACGGCAGCATTTCAACTTTCGCCTGTTAGCGCCTTTGCTGGGGGGTGCATTGCTGGGGATTCCGTTTGGGATCTGGTTTTTGCATAATGCCCCCGAAAAACTAATCAGGGTGATTCTGGCGATCGTAATGCTGGCCTATGTGGGCTATGCGATCTTGAACCGGAGGCGAAATAATCACCAAGAACCTGGCAAGTTAAACCAAAAGTGGGGGTATCCAGTTGGGTTTGGCTCTGGCTGTTTGACTGGCGCATTTAGCACTGGTGGGCCGCCAATCATTCTGTGGGCGATGGTGCAAAACTGGCAAAAAGAAGAGTTTCGCGGTAGTATGCCAGCTTTTTATCTGTGCAGTGGCTTCTTTGCCCTGATTGGCTATGGCTGGAGTGGTTTGATTACTTTTGACGTGATGCGGCTCTTTTTGGTGAGTATTCCGGCGCTGCTGTTGGGGATTTGGGTGGGCGATCGCCTCAGTAACAAACTCGATCGTGACAAATTCAAGCTGCTGGTACAGGTCAGTTTGATTGTTCTGGCAATTATGTTAATCAGTTCTTAGATGCTGGGATCAAGTCTTGGCGAACGCGATCGCCTGAGAGTCCGATCGATTTGCTAACGATCATTTTTTATTGAACTGGCGCTACTTGGATTGCCTAAAAAGGAATAGCGAGCATAGAGCAAAACCCCTTGCAACTTAGCGATCGACACCTTGGGCTTAACCACAATTTGCAGTAAAGCGACACCAAAAATGCGCAGCAATCGATAGATTAGGGCGATTTTTTGGGCATGTTTACTCAGGCTGAGTAGATAGCTGTAGATCTCTTGTTTAAGCTTAAAACCAGGGTTGGCACTGGTTAGGGCTGAGGTTTGATGGATCACATGAATTTGCGTAGCGATCGCCATGCTGTGCCCTTGGCAGACATAACGACGGCAAAAATCAAAGTCTTCGTAATAAAGAAAATAATCAGGATCAAACATGGGGCAATGGTTAAATTGCGCTAGATTAATTACCAGAGAGCAACCAGACACCCAATCAATTTGATTATTAACTGCCTCTGCTGCTTGATTATGATTAGCCTGAATTAGCTCAGACTCTCTAGCATCAGTAACGTCAATAGCGCCAAATTCCTCTTGGATTAGACCTGTATCAGGTGAAAAAGTGCCACCAACAAAATATTGCCGCTGCTTTGGATCATAAACAGAAGTGCCAATGATCGATAGATTGCGGTGAGATTGTTGCAATTGCCAAAGCTTGGCGATCGCCCCCGCTGGCAAATAGGCATCGGGATTAATCAGCCATGCGATCGCTTGCGGAGCTTGGGCATAGACCCATTCCAGGCCAAGGTTACAAGCCCGGCCAAAACCAATGTTGTCAGGGGAGTTAATTAGCTTTACGGAAAAATACTCCCAAATATCCTGGGAGGGAGCTTTGATTAGATTTGTTAAAGAGTGATCAGCGATCGAATTATTCACGATCACCAACTGGCAGGCTAGCTGAGTCGAGCATTGCGATCGAATTGAATCGATCAATCGGGCAATTAATTCACCGGAATAGTAGTTAACCGTAATGAAATAAATCAAACTTAGTAGTTTAAATCTAGAGCCCAGGCCAGGACAATTTATTTTACATGCTTAAAGCTCTCAAACTTTCTGGTAAATCTGCCCAGGAAGATTGTCATTACGGTGCGCTGGCGTACCAAAATACTAGTGCTAACCGACATCCCTGCTTGCAAAGGCACCTCCCGCTCACCAATCGGGAAGCTTTGCTGTTCTAGTTCGATCGTGGCTGGAAAAGCATAATATTGGCGTTCTTGGGTTGGTGGCAAAGCATCAGAGCCCACCTCTACTAAAGTGCCATCCAGGGTGCCAAACTCCAGGGAGGGGAATGAATCTACCCGGATTTCGACGGAGCTACCTTCTTTTACAAAACCAATATCACG
Organism: Pseudanabaena sp. PCC 7367; assembly: GCF_000317065.1. Lineage (GTDB taxonomy): Bacteria > Cyanobacteriota > Cyanobacteriia > Pseudanabaenales > Pseudanabaenaceae > Thalassoporum > Thalassoporum mexicanum. Next base: position 4,134,509 of record NC_019701.1, on the reverse strand, counting down.
ATTGGTAATAAATACCTCGGCTTTGAGCTTGCCATCTGGCACCAGTGACATCAAAGGTTGAGCAGCAGTATTACCAGACACGACTGAACCAGGCCCCACCTGAGTATTGAAAATAGTGCCACGAATAGGAGCGCGAATTTCTTGATAGCTCAGGGCTAAATCAGCTTTACGCAGTTGGGCTTCGATATCAGAAATCCGTTTTTGATTGGCAGCGATCCGCTCAAAAATCTCTTTGGCCGATTGGGAAACGGTGTTGTTTAAGCGTTGTTCAGCCTGGAACATTGCTTCTGCTAAGCGTTCTTGCTCTTTTTCTAAACGCTCTACCTCTGAAATCGATGAGGAAATCCGCGCTTGGCGATCGATGACATCGGATTCAGATGATTGATATCTCTGTTCTTGCTGCCGGAATTGCAGTTTGGAGAGGGCACCAGATTCCGCCACTGGGCGCATATCTTCCAAGATATTGAAGTTAGTATCACGAATATCTTTGCTCTTTTCCAACATTTCAATATTGGCTAGCAACACATCCTGGGCGCGAATCAGTTGCTTTTGGGTTTGTTCTAGCTGGGTTTCTAGTTGTCGAATATCCAACTCCGCACTGGCAACCCGCGATTGAAATTCTTCCTGGCTGGCGGCCAAAAGTTGATCCTGATTGATACTAAATTCTGGGGCGGTGTCGCTATCTATACTGCTGTCTATTTGAAAACCATTAATTTGTGCACGGAAGTAGCGATTTTCTTCTAATAATGCTGCTCTTTCTTGGGCTAAAGCATCACGATCGGCTTCTGAGAAGGTGGGGTCTAGGGTCATCAGCAGATCGCCTTCTTCCACAAACTCGCCATCTTCCACTTCTATGCTGCGGATCACACCACCAGTGGGAGCCTGGATGTCTTTGGTGGAACCTTCGGGTTCTAGTTTGCCGACGGCCAGCACCGATTCTTCAATTTTGGCAACCGATGCCCAGGTCACTGCACCTACGGTAATACCAATGATCGCCCACACAAATGCCTGAGTCCAAAAGGCCGGTTTTTCGAGGATGATCGGCTGTTCGGCTGGCGCTAGGGCGGGCTTTTTCTTTTGTTTGGTTTTGTCGATCGCTTTCATAATGCTTGTGGTTTATTTAGTTCAATCTATTGCTGTTTCAGGTTAAGGAATATCAATAAATAATATCAATAAGTTAGGTGGACTGATTCAGACTCAGTTGCACTCAAAGATTAAGTAAGACTGCGAAGGGAAATAAGCAAAGATTCATTAAGCTGGCGGGAATTGAGTTTGAAGCTAAATAAATTAAATACTTTGCTTTGATAGTTGTTGGTGTTCAATCTGCACAGGACACCTGACTACGATCGCCTAATACTCTGTCTATACGCGCCTAACCAAGCAATCGGTTTTCATTTCGGTGCAATTGCTGATTGTTTGCTGTGCCTTAACTCCTTCATTCATTGTGCAACATCAAACTGAGAAACTGGGCTCAAAATCGAGTCTAAAACTGCGATTCTTGTTGCTGATATAGGCAGTAATAACGACCGCGCATTTCCATCAATTCATCATGGGTACCCATCTCCACGATCGAGCCCTTGTCCATCATCAAGATCGTGTCCGCCTGTTTGATTGTATTCAAACGGTGGGTAATAAAGAACAATGTTTCGCCATAGAAAGCTTCGGTCAGGTTTTGACAGACCTGGCGCTCTGAATCATAGTCCAGCGCACTGGTAGCCTCATCTAGGATCAACAATCGCGGCCGCTGCAACACAGTTCGGGCGATCGCAATCCGTTGCCGTTGTCCCCCAGACAATCCGGCACCCCGTTCACCAATGATCGTGTTATAGCCAGCCGGTAACTCCATAATAAAGTCATGGGCTACAGCGATTCTGGCCGCCTCAATAATTTCATCAGAAGTAGCTTCTGGATTCGTCAGGGCAATATTCTCTTGTACTGTGCCATTGAATAGCAGGGTGTCTTGCAACACCACACCAATTTGGCGACGTAGCGAATATAGCTCCACTTTGGCAATATCATAGCCATCCACCTGAATCCGCCCAGTTAGGGGTTCATAGAGACGGGGGATCAGCTTGGTCAGGGTACTCTTACCGGAACCACTTTGCCCCACAATACCCACAAACGCGCCAGCGGGAAAGTCAATATTAATGTTGCTAAGCTGCAATGGCCCAGTGCTATTAAAGCGGAAGCTAACTTCTTCAAATCTAACCGCACCTTGGATTTCCGGCATCGGAATATTGGTGTGGTTATCTTCCGCTACTTCCTGCTCGGCATCGACAATATCGCTCAAACGCTCGATCGACAGGCCCACTTCCTGGAAGTTCTGCCACAGTTGCGCCAATCGCAATAGAGGACTGGTTACATAGCTAGCAATGATTCTAAAGGCGATCAACTCACCCAGGGTAAGCTGGTTATCCAAAACCAAGTGAGCCCCAACCCAGAGCAGCACCAGGCCAGAGAACTTGTTAAGGAAGTTACTCACTGAGCCTGCCCAACTGGAGGTTAACACCGTTCTAAACCCAGCATTCACAAATCGGGCATAGCGTTGTTGCCACTGCCAGCGGGATTTTAGCTCAATGTTTTGTGCCTTAACCGTTTGCATCCCCGATAATACTTCCACCAGATAGGATTGAGTATCGGCATGGCGTTCAGCCTTGGTACGCAGTTGACGGCGAATAATTGGTGAGGCGATCAGCGCCAGCACAATAAAAAATGGCACGGTCACCAGAGCCCAGAAGGTCAGTACCAGGCTATAGGCCATCATAATTACAATGTAGACCAGCGAAAAGACCGCATCAAGCACCACGGTCAGGGCAGTACTGGTCATAAATCGGCGGATATTTTCCAGCTCATTAATCCGCGTGGAAAGCTCACCAACCCGGCGGCGATCGAAATAGGACAAAGGCAGCCGCAGTAAGTGATCAATAATCTGGGTACCCAGGCTCAAGTCGATCCGGTTGGTGGTATCCACAAACAAGTAGGTACGCAACCCGGTCAGGATCGCTTCAAAGGCCGCCACAATAATCAACAGCCAACCAAGCACGTCGAGGGTGTCAATGCTGCCCTGGGACAGCACTTTGTCAATAATAATCTGCACAATCAACGGATTGGCAAGGCTGAACATCAACACAAAGGCCGAGGCAATGATCACCTGGGTGAGTACGCCGGCATACTGTTGCACGTAGGGGATAAAAGAATGCAGCCCAAATTTTTCCTTGGTAAAGCTGGATTTGGGGCGGAGGAGCAAAATTTGCAGTTGATCCTCGCAGTTTTCCATGAACTGGCTAATTTTCCAGCGTTTTACACCGCCGGATTCTGGCGAGGCCATAATCATCTCGTTACCAGAGATGTGATAAATCAGGGCAAAGCTATCTTGCCATTGAATTAATGCCGGCGCTTTGACCCGATTGATGGCGATCGTTGGCACTTGCACCAACTGCGCGCCAATGCCAATCATTTCCATCACCGCACCACCAACCTGCAGCGAAATATTACCAGTGTTTTGGGTGTAGTTTTCTAGATAGCGCTGAATGATATCCCGCTTAAATGTGCCGCCGATATATTTTGAAATCATATCCAGACAAGCAAGGAACCCATCGACAGGCCCTCTCCCCCTTGCATAGGGGTATTGGCGCAGCGATAGGGGTTGGTCTTCTTCGGTGACCACTTTCGGTGGTTTTTCGGGTGCAGCCGTAATTGTTAGCTGATTGCGATCGGTAACGGCAATTGCTTCAACCGCACCATTACCATTGCTAACCCCATTATTCTCATTGGGATCACTATCCTCAACATGGGGATCAATATCCCTGAATCCAAGTAACCTGGCTCCGCTTGAATCAGTTACATTCAAATTACCCTGACTAATTTCAATCTGGCTACCCATTGGCAGGTTCTCGATCGTGCCGCCACTAACCAGCCAAACCAGATTCGGATCAAGCTGATTAACATCGGTTTTGCCAGTGGGCAGATTTACAACTACTGCTTCTGGTTGGATCTGGCTGGCTAATTCTTTTGGATCAGTGGTGCCATCGGCGCGGCGCTTCAATTCCGCCACAATCAACTGGAATACTTCCGGCAGAGAAGGTTGATCCACAAAAAAGCGCTTTAGCTCTGGCTCTCGGTTTAATAGCTCTTTGAAGTCCTCGGCCGCGATCGTAATTGTGATTGTTTCACCGGAAGCGATCGCCGTCTCACAAGGCTCATTTCTGACTACACTGGGCCAGCCCAAAACCTCACCTGTGCTCATTACGCCAATACTAACTGGCACAGCCCCTGCCGAGCCGTAGCCCAACATCCGCACCTGTCCCTGGTAAATAATCGATACCTGGGTGGGCATGGATTCTTGCACCAGGATTGTTTGCCCCATGCGATATTGCAGTAATTGGCATTTGGAGGCAAACCACTGCTGAGATTCATCGCTCAAACGATCAAACGGTTCGGTTTGGGCGAGAAACTCCTGTAGTTGGCTGAGAGAGATAGTTTGAGGCATAAACTTAAAACAACAAAACCAATATCTTTATATAGAAGCCCTGACTATGGCAAGTTCACTAACCTGCCCACCTTTTAGCTTCTTGATGATCTATGTATGATCTTGAAGCAGGGCAAAAATCAGTGAAATTAACTTCAACTCTATGTATTCTATGTATGATCCTTAAAATAGCTTAAGCATCATGCATTTTAATCGATCGCCAAATTTAGGCAATCTGATCATCCTAGTTTGAAATACTTAACAATACAATTAAGATGCGATTCTAACCGCAATTATTTTAATTGTAATTAGCTAGGTTGTAATTAGAGCCTAAATGCATCTAAATCGCTACTCCAAAGCAGTGACCCTAGTGCAGCCCAAGCATATAGCATATAGGCATAAAACTAGTTTTTGAGCCCCAACCACCAGCATCAATCAATAAGCGATCTAAAAGCGAGCTAAGCAGGCTCAGCGATCGCAGCGATCTAATCAAATATACCCAGTCACAGGTTTGGATTTGCTAGCCAGGTGTAAAAGGGCTGAATCTACAATCAGCGATCGCCAGATCATCTGACAACACTTAATCAAACTAGGAAGCAAGCTGTCTGACCTATGGCTATAGCAAAGTTTAGCCAGCAGTCGTCAAGGGGTTACCAAAACTTAGCCACTCAACTATAGACCATTAGTCAAGGGTTGGCTATCTTGGACAATCCTTGCTGCCGTATTGCTATGCGATCGCCTTGATCACCTTGATTAATTAGTGTAAGCCCCAGATATTAGCGGATTCAACTAGTGGCAATCCTACATATGTCCACCATATGTCCACATATATTAATGATATCTGGCCGGAGAACCTAAACTAAACCAATCATCCTTGACCAAAAATCCTTGCATCCATGTCACTAACAACCGGTGTAATTCTTAAATAATTTGGATACCGGGAATTAGAATAATCAGATTAAGCGAAATGATTGAGTATTTATAACTACGATCGCTGCGAATAACTATACCAGCATACGGATCGTAAAGGCTCCAAACAATGCTAATGCTTTCCTTTCTGTCTACATAGGGTGGCAGCTAAATCTGCTCGAAAAGGCATTTGGCAAGTTTTAGCAGAAACCCAAATCCACGGTCAAATAGCATTGCAGCCAAGGCTAACGCAGGATGAGCAAGCATTGATATCAGAATGCTTAATTTTAGGCTAAATGTGGGGCGATTTATGGGGCAAATGCATTTAAGATCATTGATAGAGCGTAAACTCGCATATTTTTGCTAAAAACAGGATCTTATATGAGTCACCTCAGGAGATTAAGCCAGATGCCAAAACGTGATTTAGTTCAGCCCCAAAATAGTTCAAATAATTTTGAAGCTCATAAATTCTACCTAGGCCGCAAAGTTGCCAAGTTGGGATTGAAAGTAGCGATCGCATCGATCGCAATTTTGCCATTGGCTGCCTTTGGCGTAAGTGCGGCCAAAGCCGATGATAGCTATGGCGCAATTTCTAGATCGCCCAGCACAGAGGGTAAGGGGTACTCATGGAATTATTCTACTCGTGCTGCTGCTGAAAACCGGGCTTACCGAGAATGTGAGAGTGTTTCTGGTAATGGTGATTGTGAAGTATTGCTTTGGTTTAGGAATGCCTGTGGTTCGATCGCTGAGAGCACTACTGGCGCGGCGGGGACTGGTTGGGGTACTTCGCGTTCGATCGCGGAAAGCTATGCCCTTGATGTCTGTGGGGACTATAGCTCTAGAGGTCGTATAAGCTGCGCAGTTACACGTACTATTTGTACGCCTCAATAGTTATTAACTCTGGAATTATTGATTGGGAACCAGCATTTCCTGCATTTAGTCTATGGGTCTAGCTTAATTTAGTTGAGAACTAATTCAGGCTGATCTGATTTGATTTTGTTTAAGTGTAAAGACTGGCTGAGAGATAGATCTTAAGCTTTAGAGCCTAAAACCTAAAACAAGCATTGATACACATTGAGCGATTTGAATGGCTGTAATCCAAGCATCATCAGCGTATGAGCAGGATCACTGGCATAGCCCCCTAGAACCTTTAGGATTTTAGGTAGTGCATTCATCTGCCAGCCAGGGCAAGGGATAGCCCTGAGATTAGGTGGATTGAGAATTAGTTATTTTATTGCTGGCAAGTTTATTACTGGCAAGTTTATTTAAGTTAATTGAGTCATTTTTTGAGGTTAAACAAGTATGTCTAGCAGAGTTTTAAATCAAGCAGCTAATCATGGCCTTGGTCAGACTGTGGCCAAGTTTACCCTGAGGGTAGCGATCGCGGCGATCGCCACTTTGCCCGTTGCTGCTCTGGGTGTGAGTTCAGCTAGAGCCGAAGATAGCTATGGTGCAATTGCCCGATCGCGCTCCACAGAAGGTAAGGGCTATTCCTGGAATTATGCTACTCGTGCTGCTGCTGAAAACCGTGCCTATCGAGAATGTGAAAGTGTCTCTGGGAATGGCGATTGCCAAGTATTGCTCTGGTTTAGGAATGCCTGCGGTTCGATCGCTGAGAGCACTACTGGCGCGGCGGGGACTGGCTGGGGTACTTCTCCGGCTTTAGCGGAGCGCTATGCAATGGATAGCTGCGCTGGCGTGAGTAGCTATAGCCGTTGCTCTATCACCCGCACTTTCTGCTCACCTCAGTAGGATTCAGCAAAATACCTGCCAATTCTAATAATTAATTAGCTAAATAGGCAGTATCAACTCATTATCGACTGATATTGTCTATTTTGATTGGAGTGGCGATCGAAACTGCTGCACTATTAATTTAGAACGACTAATTTAAATATGAGCGATCGCCATCAAGACAGATTAGCTACTTGATCAGAATCGCAACGATCATAATTTTTGCGATTGGCTATTTACAACTGAAGCCCCTAGACCTTTCTAGGCATCGTATTGCTCGGCTTTTTCTTGCAAATATTGAGCCTGGTAATTTAAAAACTTAGCGCGGCTCTCTTGCCAACATTGCTTGGCCGCTGCCTCAAAATTTTCCTGCTGTTGCTCAGCAGCATCCTGCCACTGCTGTTTATAGTCCAAGAAAGTGTCATGCCATTCTTGATACCGTTGCTTATGATCGGTCTCAAACTCTTTTTGAGCTTGATCCTTGTCAGCTTGCCAATCTTCTTGATAGCCCAGGAATTCAGCTTTGGTTTCTTGCGATCGCTGTTTCATATCAGCTTCAAATTCTTTCTGGCTAGTATCTTTGGCATCTTGCCATTGTTTTTGTGAATTAACAAAATCACTGTGCCATTGGTTGTAGCGTTTTTTGGCATCCTGGCGATAGGCGGCGCGGTGTTGTTTTAAATTCATAATCCCCAACCTAAACTAAAAACTGGATTTAATGCGCTGAGCTTTTTAGAGCTTGCTAGCGATAATTTAAGCTTATATTAATAAACCTAACATTTGCAATCTATGCAGCAAATCGGCGATCTCGCTGAGGTTTACATATTTCTTAGTCCGCCCTGGATTGAACTTTAAAAAAAGTTTTAGCCGATCGGACAAGCCATCTAAATTTAGGCTAATTGACCCAATGCGATCGCTGTATTAATCACCCACGCATCGATCAACAACAGCAGCAAAGTTACCACCAGCAAAATCAAATACATCCAGGGTTGCGCCAAGGGAATTACATCACTGGTATTAATACCGCTACGCTCTTGCACCTGCTGCACAAACCGAGAGAAACCCGCCATTCTCATTGGCAATAAATAGCCCTCGCCATCCTTACTCAAAAAGTAATAAACCATCCCGCCTTGCCCGGTGGTGCGGGGTTTGAGGGCTTTGATCTGCTCCCAGGCCAATGACCAACCCTGACGAAAGGGAAACCAGATCGGATATTTAACCGCAATGCCCCGATCGCTAACCACCACCTTTTCACTCAACGCGCCATGGAGCCCAACCAGGCCGATCGCCAGGCCAACAGCTAGCACCCAGGGCGGAACGGGGGCATTAGTAACTTTTGCCAAGAATGGTAATGGCGTAGTCAAGGCTACATATAGGCCGATCAGAGTAATTCTAATCAGTGGTGAAATATTGTAGGTAGCGATCGCGGTGGGATCTGGTGTTACCTGATTTTGCGATAAATCTTGATCTGCTGGGGTGGGCGCTGAAGACATAGAAATATAGAAATTAAGAGAGGGATTAATAGTTAAGCGATCGGTTTGATTATTTCGAGATAAGCAAATATTGATTGCATAGTGAATTGTGTATTGCGATCGAATATGACATGCCCCAAGCTACCTTTCATCCCTCGGCGGTGAAGTCTTCAATGCTTAAAACTTTTTCGGCAATGTCTTGCGGAGATATTTAAGATTTTGGCGATCGCCTTGGCCTAACTACTCCCTCAATCGAGATATTGGGCAATAGCAATATAGCCACAGAGTCCTATCAGTAAATTTTTAATCAGATCGATCGAGATTGAACCCACTGATCAAACCTCAGACGAGCCACACTGGTTATACTACTAAATAGTGAAAGGCTTCTAAGACATCCCCAGTTGAAATTGCTTGATCAATTGAACCCCTGTGGCAGGCAGTAGCCTTTTAATTTAAACGATGGCAATGCTCAATTAACAGAATTAGTAAACTATGGCAAGCGCAACCCAAGTCCCCGTAACCGTTCTCACTGGCTATTTAGGTGCTGGCAAAACCACCCTGCTCAACCATATCCTCACCGCTGAACATGGCAAAAAGGTGGCGGTGATTGTGAATGAATTTGGTGAGATCGGTATCGATCAACAACTGGTGGTCAGCACCGATGAAGAAATCTTTGAGATGAATAATGGTTGCATTTGTTGCACCGTCAGGGGCGATCTGATTCGGATTATTAGCAACCTGATGCGGCGGAATAAAAAATTTGACCACCTGGTGATTGAAACGACCGGGTTGGCCGAGCCGGGGCCAGTGATCCAGACCTTTTTTGTGGATGAAGACGTTAACTCTAAAACAAAGCTGGATGCAGTAGTTACGGTGGTTGATGCCAAGCATATTGCCCAGCATTGGCGCGATCGGGAAGCCCAGGAGCAGATCGCCTTTGCCGATGTGATTTTGCTTAATAAAACTGATTTAGTCCCACCTGAGGAGCTGAAGCAATTAGAAGCCAAAATTCGGGGTATTAATACCCTGGCCAGAATAGAGCATGTGCAACTAAAGCAACCAGAAGCGATTAACGAGCAAAATATTCAAGCGGTATTGGGGGTTGGTGGATTTGATCTGGGCAGAATCCTGGAGCAACAGCCGGATTTTTTGACCGAGGAAGATGATCACCATCACCATCACCATCACGATGAAGAGGTGTTCTCGATCAGTATTTCTGAATCCGGCGCAGTCGATCCAATCAAGCTGCATGAATGGTTAGGGGTTTTGCTGCAAACCAAGGGTCCTGATATTTATCGGATGAAGGGGATTATTAACATGATCGGTGAATCCAATCGATTTGTGTTTCAGGGCGTACATATGATGTTCGATGCCGACCGCGATCGCCCTTGGGCTGCGGATGAATCGCGCCAGAATCAACTGGTGTTCATTGGCCGAAACCTGGATCAAGAGGCAATCCGGCATGGCTTCCGCAATTGTCTGGTGAAGGGCAGCTAGTGAAGAACGTGAAAAAGCAAGCAATCTTGAACCACAAGCCGCAATGGCGCGGTAGTTTTGAGGAATATATCACTGCGATCGACTGGAGCCAGGATGGCAAGAGTTTAGCGATCGCTAATGCTGCTGGGGAAATCAGCCTCTATCAAGCTGGAAGTAAATCAGGTAAATCGAGTGGCGGGAAATTAAACACCCTCAAGACAGCGGACGAGGCATCGATCGATTGTTTGCAATTCTCGGCTGATGGTCAATGGCTGGCGGCGGCAGGCCAGGGTGGACAGCTTCAGATTTGGGATGCTCAAAAATTGAGCCAGGGTGAGTTTGAACCTGCCGTTACGCTTGATTTGGGCGGCAAATGGATCGATCGCCTGGTCTGGCATCCCACGATTGCTGAATTTGCCTATAGTCTGGGTAAATATGTGCAGGTTTGGAGTGCGATCGAGCAAGATATTGTGGCCACCCTGGATTTTGATCAATCAACTGTGTTGGCATTGGATTGGCATCCCAGCGGCGATTGGCTGACCGTGGGTGGCTATAAGGGCTTGAAAATGTGGCAACGCCAGGACTGGTTTAATGATCCGGTCACGTTGGAATTGGCGACGGCGACTAACTTGATTAGTTGGGATCGCGGCGGTAAGTATCTGGCCACCGATACGATGGATATGTTGGTGATTTTGATCGGCTGGCTGGGTGATGATTTTGATGCCGATCCCTGGCGCTTGTCTGGTTTTCCGGGCAAGATTCGTGATTTTGTTTGGTCATATCCACAAGCTGATAGTAGTGATGCAAAGCCATTTTTAGTCTCATGTAGCGGCGCAGATATTGTGGTGTGGCATAAGATCGACGGCGCAACCCGTGAGGAAGAGACCTGGTCAGGCACATTATTGCAAGGACATTCTGGGCAAGTGAATCTGCTGACTATGCCAGCGGGGCAGAATTTGCTTACTTCTGCTGGGGCGGAGGGCGAGATTATGCTCTGGGATCGAGCCAAAACCTGGCTGCAAACATTGAATACTTCCAAGTCAGAGATTACCTGTGTGGCATGGCAATCGGGCGGCAAAAAGCTAGCGGCTGGCAATGAAAATGGGGAGGTGTTTATCTGGGCGGAGCAGACTAAATCGGCTGGCTTTGGTGCTTAGGTTGGCTTTGTTAAGTCCTTTGTGATTGTGATTATTGCTCTAGGTTTGCTCACCAAAGTTAATTCAATCAAAAACGATGCTAACGTAGCGTAGCAACAAAGTTCTCTGTCGATCGTTTGTTTTACAGCTATTTGCAGCGAGCGTCCAGGGATCAGATTCTTGCTCTGACTAAAGTATGGCGATCGTTCTATGTAATCTCAACCAATTTGGGGATATTCCAGCCTTAGCAATACTTGTTAATCAAAAATTAACTAAAATGAAGGCAATGCTATGATTTACCCTAAAGAAATCAACCGCAGCTAATTAATCTAATTATTGTTAGATATTGGGTTAACCGTGCTTACTGCCCAATCCGGGAGAGGATTAGCGCTATTTTTTATCCTGGGTTTTCACAGACTTTGAACTAAACTTTTTAAACTTTTACAAACGCTAATTAACTTTAACTTTAGCCTCTCTTTAGAAATATAAATAGCGAATATAAAATTTAACTTACTAAACTATGACAATCCTCGCCCCCATCTTAGTAATCGCCGTGCTGATCTTTGTGCATGAACTAGGACATTTCATGGCAGCAAGATGGCAGGGTATTCATGTAAATAAGTTTTCGATCGGCTTTGGCCCTGTCCTATGGAAGTATCAGGGTGAAATGACTGAATATGCGGTGCGTGCCATTCCCCTAGGTGGGTTTGTGGGCTTCCCAGACAAAGACGAGGACAGTGATATTCCCGATGATGATCCCGACTTGCTCAAAAACAGATCGATCGGCGATCGGGCAATTGTTTTCAGCGCTGGGGTGGCGGCGAATTTGATTTTTGCCTATCTGGTATTGCTGGTGATGGTGATCAGCGTGGGCGTAGGCACTGTAGATAAACCAGGGGTACGGGTAATTGATTTGATCAGCAATGATTCACCAGCAGCGATCGCTGGATTGCAGGCCGATGATGTCATTACGGCGGCCAATGGTGAGACGTTTGGCACTGACCTGGCGACCCTGGAACGCTTCCAGAAGATCATTTCCAGTCATGGCGATCGGGTCGTAGATCTGAAGGTGCAGCGCAATGGTGAAAATCTCGATCTGCCGATCGTGCCCAGTGGTGAACCAAACAAAGGTCGGATTGGGATTCGGCTTGACTACACTAGTGATCCCCACCGTCGTCCAGTCCAGAATATATGGGAAGCAATTGGCATGGCGGCGCAAAAGTTTGAACGCCTCTGCCTGATGACGGTGCAGGGTTTACAAAAACTAGTCACTAATTTCTCCGATCATGCCGATCAGGTGGCTGGCCCTGTGGCGATCGTGGCGATGGGATCGCAATTGGCTAAGTCTGATTTTGCCAGCTTGTTTGATTTCACGGCAATTATTAGTATTAACCTGGCGGTGATTAATATTCTGCCGTTACCAGCCCTTGATGGTGGACAATTGTTGTTCTTGTTGATCGAGGCGCTGCGGTTTGGTAAGCCACTGCCAGAGCGGTTCCAGGAATATGTGATGCAAGGTGGTTTGGTGGTTTTGCTGGGATTAGGTGTGTTTATGATCTTCCGGGATTCGATTAATTTGTTGCAATAGCATCGAGCAAATCAAATATGGTTGTATGAGCTGGTAGAGCGTACATAATAAGCATACATATAGGAAACTTAATCGAAGATTATCTCGTCAAGATAAAAGTCCTGTTGAGTTTCTTTACACCAATATTATGGTGGGGTTTAATCGTAATTAAACTCAATAAATTCAATTAGACAAAGATCAAGCCACCTGGTTTATTTATTGCAACCTTGAAATAAGCCGTTACTGAATTTAATATAATTCAAAAAGTGTTGATGTTATGTTTATCGCGTGACTTGAAAATGCAATCGATAGCATATATTTGCGGTGGCCAGGTCGGTATAGCAGAGTTTTTCCAGAGGATCATAAATTATGAATCAAAAGATTGCGATCGCTGCGATTCACGGTATTGGTATGGCAAATCCTGATTTTGCTGATCCTAGCAGCAAGAAATATATCAGCGGCATGCCTGCAAAATTGATCAAAAAATTTGCTCAACTTAGGGGCGAATCAATTGAGCAAGCTCGTTCAAAACTGGTTATCAAGCCAATTTACTGGGCTGAGATTGTGCAAATACTTGAGGATAAGCTAGCCAGCAGGATCGGCTACAACAAGCTAAGTAACCCTTTCAAACTCCGGGATTTTGTATTTCATATGTTAGGTGACGCGATCGCCTATTCATTCCCTGGCGATGGACGATTAATGCAACAAATTCATGCACCATTTGCCCAAGCTCTCGCTGATTTAGCAGCCGAAGCAGGCAATAATGCCCCCCTTTGTATCATTAGCCACAGTCTGGGCACTACGATCGCCAGCAATTATGTGTGGAATCTACAAAATGAGACACCAGAGCTAAAAGCTAGAATTGGCGATACACCACTTGAGAAAGGTGAAACTCTGACACTGTTTTATACTTTTGGTTCGCAGCTCCCGCTCTGGGGACTAGCTCATGAAGACTTTGGCACACCAATTACAGTGCCTGCGCCCCAGCTAAACAACTATTATTCTGGTTTAACTGGCAAATGGCTCAATTTCTACGATACGAATGATCCATTGGGCTTCCCATTTCAGCATATGAACGAGAAATATAAAGAAGCTGTAGAAGATAAGAAAGTCAACGCTGGTAATTTCTTCACTAGTTGGAATGCTTTTTCACACAATGGCTATTGGCAAGATCGAGAAGTGGTTGAGCCGATCGCTGCGGCTCTGGTGAAAACCTGGGAAGCAGTTAATTGAGTTGAGCAATTAATAGTAAGCGATCGCACCTAAAGTTATCGGCTTCAGCAAGATTAACTATCTCAGCCTGAAGATATTTGGTAACTTTCTATACTTAACTCCTGGCCGCAAAAAGCGATGCTTGAGCATAATTAGGCACAATAAAACCATAATAAAAACAAGAAAAATACCTATTGCCAGGATATCTGGTAGTATTCGTGTGATTCGTGTGATTGGCCGAGGATATAGGTGCTAAGGATGTAAGTATAGTATGACTAATCTTACGATCGACGGTTTGTGATTAATGCTTTGTCTTGCTTGGTTTCAAACTACTTGCATGGCAAGTAACCTATCCAGGGTGTTGCACCTCAATCCTAATTTGATGGAGCGCTAGGGAAAATATTGTTCTAAGCATGAAATTAGGCATCAAAGCCAGGTTGATCGAGTATTAATAATATTAATAATTAGTGGGGTTAGTCATAATAGAGATGGACTGGTTGGCGATTAAATTAATAATGCCAATTTGTGACTAAGCATCAATTTTTGTGAATATCGTGAAGGCGATCGATCAGTTGAGCAAGTTAATCATTCCTTGAGTCCTGATATGGTTGAAGCTAAGCTAAATGCAAATAACTCTTCACACCCAGTGGAAATCGCTTCTGTGGTGGGGACGGAAATATTTGAACGGGTCGAAAAGCTAAATGCGATCGGCATTGCCCTTTCGGCGCAGCGAGACACCCGCAGTTTGCTGGAGATGATTTTAACTGGAGCCAAGAGTATTCTTAATGCTGATGGTGGCACGATTTACACCGCTACAGACGATCGCCACCTAAGGTTTGAGATCATGCTGACTGAATCCTTGCAGATCAAAATGGGGGGGACTACTGGTATTCCGATCCCATTTGATCCAATTCCCCTCTACGGCATTGAGGGCAATACCAATGATTGTATGGTGGCGGCCTACGCGGCGGTTCATAATGAAACTATTAATATTCCCGATGCCTATGCGGCAGAAGGGTTTGACTTTGCTGGCACGCGCTCTTTTGATAAAAAAATGGGCTATCGCTCCAAGTCATTTCTGACGGTGCCAATGTATAACCATGAGCATGAGCTAATTGGTGTATTGCAGTTAATTAATGCTCAGGATTCAACCACTGGCGAGATTATTCCTTTCTCGGATCAGGCCAAACGAGTAGCGGAGTCATTGGCATCACAGGCGGCGATCGCCCTGACCAACCATAAGCTGGTGCAAGAGTTCCGGCTGCTATTTGAATCCTTTATTAGTCTCATCGCTAAGGCGATCGATGATAAATCCCCCTACACCGGTGGCCATTGTCGGCGGGTGCCAATCCTGACGATGATGATGGCGGAAGCTGCTTGCGGGGTGGAATCTGGTGTTTTCCAGGATTTCAGCATGACCGAAGAGGAGCTATATGAGCTAAAGATCGCTGGCCTGGTACATGATTGCGGCAAAGTAACCACGCCGGTGCATGTAATTGATAAAGCTACCAAGCTAGAAACCATATTCGATCGGATTAAGCTGGTAGACACCAGATTTGAAGTGCTGAAGCGGGATGCCGAAATTGAATTGCTCAAGCAAAAGGTTGCCCTCCTGGAAGCTTCACCCCAAGTGGATCTCTCTACAACTATAGAAAAGCTGGCGGCTAATTATCAACAAACCCTGCAGCAACTAGATCAAGATCGTCAGTTTTTGCATATTTGTAATATGGGCTCAGAGTTCATGTCCGAGCAATTAAAAGAACGCGTATTGCAAATTTCTGAGTATCAATGGGTCGATCAATCGGGTAATAAAACTAATTTTCTTACCGAGGAAGAAGTCTATAATCTCAACGTGACAAAAGGCACTCTCACCAAAGAAGAGCGAGATATTATTAATCACCATATGGTGGTGACGATCGATATGCTTGAAGCCTTGCCCTATCCCAAGAACCTGCGCCGCGTGCCTGAATTGGCCGGTGGTCACCATGAACGGATGGATGGGAAGGGATATCCAAAGGGATTGAAGCGGGAAGAAATGTCGATTCCGGCTAGAATGATGGGGATCGCGGATATTTTTGAAGCCCTGAGTGCTAAGGATCGCCCCTATAAAAAAGGCAAGACGCTGACGGAATGTCTTACCATTTTGGGCAAGATGAAATTAGATAACCACATCGATCCCGATCTATTTGATCTATTCATCGATGAGCAGGTTTATTTACGCTATGCCTTGGAGCATATGGATCCAGATCAGATCGATAACGTCGATCTAACTAAGATTCCTGGTTATACGCCCAAAAATTCAGGCTAGGCCAATTTATGCTAAGGTGCAAATGCAACATTTAATGAGGTAGTACGGATTAATATGGCTAAGCGCCGTAACTTAAAAAAAGAAAAAGCTCTTCGCAATCAGGCCTACGCACGTAAGTTTCGCAAGCGCTCTAACAGCAATCGTTTCCGCCGTAGATACAATAATTCCGGCGATGGTTTTAATACCAACAAAGAAAATAACAATTCTGAAAACAGTAATAACAGTAATAGTAATGAAGAGTCGAATAGCACAACGGCAACTGATAACTAGGTGCTGTAGCTAATCTAGCAAAAGACTCTAAAAATTTGTAACTAGAAATTTAAGTACTTATAACTTTTAGCTCAGGCAACGATCGCAGTTGTCTTTTTTTTGTGGATTAATTTTCTGGATTAATTTTTTGATGAAAATCGCTCTTGCCCTCCACACTACTACGGCTGAATTGGGGATTACGATCGCTGAGATTGAGCCAATTCGGTTAAATGTGTCAGATTTGCAGCTCGATCATCTCGATAATTCTGAGTCTAGGGCACAAATATACAATCGTAGCGAGACTGCTTTGACCAAGCCGATCGATCGTGCCTGGCACTTGGGGCGCGATCTATCTCACCAGATCCATACCTGCTTGGCGGAGGTAATGGCCGAATTGAGCTGGCAAGATCTAGTATTTATTGCGATCGCCAGTGGCAAGGGAAGTTTTACCAGCACCCGCATCGGTGTAGTTTTGGCACGAACCCTGGGGCAGCAGTTAGATCTACCAGTATTTGCGATCGATTGTGATGCAATTTCTGCCTATTGCCGCAATTTTGAACCACCTCGATCGGACAGCCAGGGGCTATTAGAATTGGCGTTTGAGCAGTGGCAACAGGGGCGATCGCCCAATTGGGCTGAGGCTCTGCCAATCTATGGTGGTAGCCCTGTTTAATCGCTAAGAGAGAGAGTTAGGCGGTAAACCCTACCAAACCAGTAGGATTGGGGCGGAAATTAGGTCTGGTTGATTGGTGCCAGAATTAGCTATAACTATTACAACCAAAGGATAAATGTCTGGTTCAAGTGATTATTGCCGATCGATCTTTTCTTTTGCTAACAAAGATTAAGAAATCTACTAACTTGCTTACTATAGTTAGATCCTGGTCAAAACTTGGGTATGAATAGATTAAGGAACAATATATCTAAGTGCCCGGTCATAATTCCCAAAGATCCCAAAGATCCCAAAGATTGTATCTTTTCGCCAAAGTAAAGTTAAATTTCTTGATACACTATATACAAACCTTAAGATATCGTTGCTTAAGTATTGATTTCCTTCTCTAAAAGCCATGCTTCAAGACACTCGCACAATCCGAAATTACCAGAAAATTACTGATTCCCTGGTTGAATTGAAAGATCGAGGTTACACTCGTGACGAACTTCGTCTATATGTGGATGGTTATCTGGCCTCACTCCGCTGCAACAATACGATCGAAGCACACCTGATCCATCGTTTGGAAGATGAAGTGTCTAGATTTTTATATGATTCTTCTAATTTCTCTTCTTCGGGTAATTATGAATTGATGACGGAACGAGAAAATTAATTAAGTTAATATTTTAAATTTTTAAATCAAAAAACTAAACAGCTAAGAAGTGTTGAATCACTTCATTACTCAGGTCAGCAGTTACACCAGAAGAAACAATCCCGCCCTTTTGCATGGCATAGTACCAATCGGCCTGTTTAACAAAATGCAAGTGCTGCTCCACCAGCAAAACTGACGTGCCTGCCGCCGCGATCTGCTTAACCGCCGCTTCAATCTCTAGGATAATTGAAGGTTGGATGCCTTCAGTCGGTTCATCGAGTAATAATAATTCGGGCTGCCCCATCAAAGCACGACCGATCGCCAATTGTTGTTGTTGCCCACCGCTGAGGTCGCCGCCCATTCGACTCAGCATTTCTTTGATTACTGGGAATAGTTCGTATACCAGATCGATCGTGGCATTGATCGCGCCTTTGTTTTTACGCTTTCTGGGTGGTAATGCTTCCATACCCAAAAACAAATTTTCTTTGACGGTGAGGCGGGGGATAATCTCTCGTCCCTGGGGGACATAGCCAACGCCCAATCTAGCCCGGCGATCGGGGGTAAGTGAATTGATTAACTGATCCTTTAGCTCCACCTTGCCGCGTCGAGCCGACAGCAAACCAATCACAGTTTTAAGCAGCGTAGTTTTGCCCACCCCATTACGACCAATCAAACAGACCATTTGACCTGGCAATACACTCATATCCACATTGCGCAGGATATGGCTTTCGCCATAATAGACATCCAGATTAGTAATGTGCAAGGTTGGTACTTGGTCACCTCGACTATGGTTAGTTTGGATGATGTCTTTGGCGATCGAACTACTACTCATTATTAAGCTGCCTCGTCCTCTTCAGATTGACCCAGATAAACTTCGATCACACGCGGATCATTTTGAACTTCTTCAATATTGCCCTCACACAGCACTGTGCCCTCGTGCAAAACCGTTACCTTGCGGGCGATCTGCCGCACAAACTCCATATCATGTTCAATCACAATAATCGAATGATCTTCGGCTAGATCGGTGAGCAGCTTACCAGTTTTGGCGGTTTCTTCATCGGTTAATCCAGCCACTGGTTCGTCCACCAACAGTAAATCAGGTGATTGTGCCACTAACATACCAATTTCCAGCCATTGTTTTTCGCCGTGGGAAAGCAGATCGGCTTTGATGTCGGCCTTGGCGGTCAAGCCAATCACACCCAACAGATGTTCTACCTGTCGCCTTTCTCTAACTGTCGATCGCTTAAACAAATTACTAATCACATTTTTATCACGGCTGGCCGACAGTCCCAGATTTTCCCTGGGCGTAAGGTTAAGATAGACCCTGGGGGTTTGAAACTTGCGGCCAATGCCAAGCTGGGCAATATTATGCTCCTTTAGCGATCGTAAATTTTTACCCTTAAACCGTACCTGGCCGATCGTGGGCTTTACTTTGCCAGTAATCACATCTAAAAAGGTGGTTTTGCCAGCGCCATTGGGGCCAATAATCACCCGCAGCTCGCCCTTTTCCATCGAAAAGTTAAGCTCATTAAGCGCCTTAAAGCCATCAAAGCTAACGGTGAGGTTCTCAATTTCCAATATTCTTTCGTTCATACTGCACCTCTGGGTCTTCTTCTAAACTGGGGTAGGTGTAGCTACGCTTGCGCCAACCAAAGATATAGAGTAGTTTCTCCCAGCCGCGCGATCGAAACCAGCCTAAAATCCCCTGGGGCAATGCCAACACTACGATCAAGAACAAAGCACCCAGCGAAAATGACCACACCGCCGGAAACTGTTCACTTAAAATACTACTGCTGAAATTAACTACCAGAGCGCCTAAAATTGCGCCAACCAGGCTGGCACGGCCACCTACGGCTACCCAAATTACCATCTCGATCGAAAAGGCTATGTTCATCGTGTCTGGTGAAATAATCCCAGTTTGGGGCGTATACAGAGCGCCACCAATACCAGCCAGGGCAGCGGAAATGGCAAATACCAATACCTTGAACCAGGTGGGATTATAGCCAGAGAATCTCACCCGCGCCTCGTCATCGCGGATCGCCACCAGCAATCGGCCAAAGCTACCACTGGTGAGCCAGCGACAGAGCGCATAGGCAGCGGCCAGCACCACGATCGTAAGCAGATAAAAAGCGCGTTGGGTACTATCAGAATTTACATCCGCACCCAGGATCGTGTTGAAGTCGGTCAGGCCATTGGTGCCATTGATTAATTTTTGCTGGCCATTAAAAAAGTTAAAGAAAATGATCGTGGTGGCCTGGGTCAGGATCGAGAAATAAACCCCACGAATCCGATTGCGAAATACCAGATAGCCCAGAATGCCAGCCACGATCGCCGGGATTACCATCAAAGCTATTAGCGTAAACGGAAATGAATAGAATGGCTGCCAGAACCAGGGTAATTCATCTACGCCATAGAGTCCCATGAACTCTGGTAATTGACTGCTGGCATCGGCGGGAATTTGTAACTTTAAATGCATGGCCAGGGCATAACCACCCAGCGAAAAGAATACCCCATGCCCAAGACTGAGCAGGCCGGTGTAACCCCAGATTAGATCTATGCCCAGCGCCACGATCGCCAGGGCTAAAAACCTGCCCATCAATGTAATCCTAAATTCCTGACCGATCGCAGTTAAAATCGGCGGCACCACAAAGGCCAACAGCAAACCAATCACCACTACAGCAATCGCCTCACCTCTAAGGGCACGAAGCGATCGCCATAGACTTGGTTTAGATTGAACTGAGGCAGAATTTGCGGTTAGCTCGTCAGGATCAGGATCAGGATCAAGATCGCTAACCACTGCATCCGTCTTACTTGGATTAACTGGTGAATCCGACATCGCTCCCAATTTATCCTGGTCTAACTCACTCTTGGGCTTTTGGCTAGGCATCGACCGTCCGTCCTTTCTGAGGGAATAAACCAGCGGGCTTGAATTGCAAGAATGCCACAATCAAAGCAAATAGCATCACCTTGGACATGCTACTGGTGGCGAAGAAGGTAAAAAATTCTGCTACAGGTTTTAGCGGGGTAGCAATAAGGGCGATCGTACCGGAGCCAATTAAATAATCGATCGTGCCCAATCCCAGGGCGGCAATAATACTGCCCACCAGTTTACCTACGCCGCCAACTACCACCACCATGAATGCATTCACAATATAAGCCTGACCAGTATTGGGGCCAACTGGGCCTAAAAAACTTACCGCACAGCCAGCGATCCCAGCCAGACCAGAGCCGATCGCAAAGGTGAGGGAATCGACGGTTTTGGTGGGAATTCCCAAACAGGAACTCATGGAGCGGTTTTGGGTGACAGCACGAATCCGCAAGCCCCAACTGGTGGCATTGAGAAATAGATAAATGCAAATAATACAGGCGATCGTTAAGCCCAGAATAAACAAACGCGTCATTGGCAGTTGGATCGTGCCGATCGGTTCCGGGACACCAATGTCGCTTAGCAACAGGCCGCCGGTTAGCCATTCAGGGGTCACAATGCCAACATTCTGAGCGCCAAACCAGGGTTTAGTCACAGTCAATTCATAGATCTTAGACATGACCAGACCCACTGCGATCGCAATCCCGGCTGACAATGGAAACAGAACCAAACCCGCCAGGGCTTGCCAGCGATCCCAATCGGCAATTCGTTTGGCCAAGCGCCACTTCAGCAACCACATGCCACCAAAGAATAGGGCACTAAAGATGGCGATCCCTGCCACCAGCACCCAGTTCACACTGCGTACAAATTGCTGCAAAATCAAGCTTACACCCCAGGTGGCCAGCAATGTTTCCAGGGGCCTGCCATACAAATATTTAATTACGCCATTTTCCAAAATCAAGCCAAATATGGCCGTGACCAGAAAAGCAGCGATCAGGGCTACGGGAATAGAAAAGCCGAACCATTTTTCATCGAGGAATTCAAATCCCTTTTGCACCAGAAAAGTGGTGTAACCACCGATCATCAAAAGTTCGCCATGGGCCATATTAATTACGCCCATAAGTCCAAAAACAATCGCCAGACCCAGCGCTGCCAAAAGCAACACCGAGCCTGTGCTAATTCCATTGAATATTCCTTCGAGTACAAGTACCAAGTTGTTTTCCCTAGGCTAGATTCTAGTTTGTTTAGTTTCTGACATCGTACGCTGGGTGACCGACTCGCAACTGTATCTCGGATCACACACTTAAATACATATTTGGGGTGGGTTTAGACCTGCAAATATATGGCTAAACATATAGCTAGCAATAATCCTTAGCAAGATTAGAGGCAACAGGCCTACCACATTACCCAAACATATAACAGTTGCGAAGCTCAAGCAGTTCAGCAGTATTTAAGTTGTTAAAAATACAAATAAAATACTGTCAAACGCTGGTTAAAGCACCAAATAACTAAATCTAAATAACTAGGTTAAGCTAGGATCTTCGTACTTGCCGCCCTTGTCTGGATCAGACCAATCGCAGGCAAAACCTTTGGTCTCAGCCACATATTGGTTCCAGGGAATTGGCGTTACCGGCCCGTCGGTTGCAAAGACAATCTCAAATAGACCATCATCACGGACTTCGCCAATCCGGACTACCTTAGATAGGTGATGGTTATTTTCCAGGGTGTAGGTACCACCAGGGGCTTCAAGGGTTTGACCCAGGGCAGCTTCGCGCACAGGCTCTAGATCAGTGGTGCCAGCAGTTTCTACCGCTTGGCTCCAGATTTTTACCATCACATAAGCGGCTTCCATCGGGTCATTGACAACGCGATCGTCACCATATTCGGCCTTAAATGCTTCCACAAATGCATTGCTAGCATCTGATTCAACGGTTTGGAAGTAGTTCCAAGCGGCATAGTGACCCTTGAGGATATCAGGGCCGATCGCTCTGACTTCTTCTTCTGCGATACTGACCGACATGGTGGGGTATTGATCAGCGGTCAAGCCAGCACCTTCTAGCTGTTTGAAGAAAGCAACATTGCTGTCACCATTGAGGGAGTTGAAGATTACACCACCATCGGGCAAGGCAGCCTTGATTTTGGTGATGATTGGCGTAACTTCGGTACTACCCAAGGGAATATAGTCTTCACCCACGGTTGTGCCACCGTTGGCTTCAAGCTGAGCCTTGATGATTGTGTTGGCGGTACGGGGGAACACATAGTCAGAACCGACCAGGAAGAAGTCAGTGCCTTTGTTTTCCAACAGCCAATCTACGGCTGGTTCGATCTGCTGGTTGGGAGCAGCGCCAGTGTAGAAGATGTTTTTAGAACATTCTTGGCCTTCATACTGGACTGGATACCAGAGCATGTGGTCTTTGTTCTCGAATACTGGCAGCACAGCTTTGCGACTGGCGGAAGTCCAGCAACCAAATACAGTTACCACTTCATCTTGATCGATCAGCTTGGCAGCTTTTTCCGCAAAGGTCGGCCAATCGGAAGCACCATCTTCAACGATCGCTTCGATCTGCTTGCCTAATACACCACCAGCTTCATTGATTTCTTTGATCGCCAATTGTTCGGCATCAACTACACTCTTTTCACTGATCGCCATGGTGCCGCTGAGGGAGTGCAAAATCCCTACTTTGATCGTATCGCCATCAGTAGCCGCAGGGGTATCTGGCTCTTCTGTGGTTGTAGTGGGCTCAGTTGGAGCAGGGGCTTCGGGGCTGGCACAAGCCTTTAGCAGTAGGGTAGTGGCTAGTGACGCAGAACCCAAAATCAAAAACTTACGTCGGTTAAATTCGTTCATTCTCTATCTAGATTAACTACCTGGGAACTTTAAATTAATAGGGGATTGGAATTAGGGATTGCATCCCAAAATATTTCAGGATGCGAATGCTTCAGAATACTAATGCCTCAGCAAAAATGCCTCAGCAAATTAGATTAATACTGGTGTGAGGGCAGGGTAGATAAAGTTCAGCGATCGCAACGCTATTTCTGGGCAATAATGGGCAATAAATATATTTAGTGCAGTTGAGCCAATCAAAGGAACATTTGCCTTAAAATTTCGCCCTACCTTAACATTGCTACCGCTATATGTGGTCGCTATTATTAATCCGACCTGAATTGAGATATTAAGGTTAGCCGTTATCCATCAAGTGTGCTTTTTGATACAGAAATTGTTAAAACAGCTATTTTCACAGTTGTTCATTAGCTTTTTGGTGTCAATCATTGTAAAAATTTGATTTTTAGTTCAATCATGATCTGCTCTAATCAGCGATCGCCGCGAACAATAGGGCAACTCTTACCCAACCAGATAGTAGGCACTTCAAGCGATCGCTATCTGGCCTGAATGAGCAGCATCACAGGCTTGTATTTATGGGCAGACCAAAAATATGCAATGGTTTGTAAATGTTTGTTTCGGATATGGCGATAATTGCATCCCTGCAATCGAATTTACGCAAGCACCCGTATCATCTTTTCTTAATCGCTTATTAACATTTTCTTAGTCTTGAATTATGCGGCAATAATAAACTGCTACATATTCTGGTTAATAAACTGCACCACAGTATCTAAGCCAATTTGCTGCTTGAGATTAGTAAACACAAAAGGGCGATCGCCGCGCATCTTTTTGGCATCGCGCTCCATTATGCCCAGATCAGCACCCACATGGGGAGCCAAATCAATTTTGTTAATCACCAGTAGATCTGATTTGGTAATACCAGGGCCACCCTTACGCGGAATTTTATCGCCGGCCGCCACATCAATCACATAAATAGTTAAATCCACTAATTCGGGGCTGAAGGTGGAAGCCAGATTATCACCGCCACTTTCTACGAATACTAAATCTAAGCTATTAAAGTCATGCTCCAACTGCTCGATCGCTACCAGGTTCATCGAAGCATCTTCGCGGATCGCCGTGTGTGGGCAACCCCCTGTTTCTACGCCCACAATGCGATTGCTTTCTAAAGCCTCAGCTTTTACTAGAAACTGAGCATCTTCCTGGGTATAAATATCATTGGTGACCACTGCAAGCTGGAAATGTTGCCGCAGTTGTTTGCACAAATTGTTAACTAAAGCAGTTTTGCCAGAGCCCACAGGACCAGCGATGCCAACACGAAATGCGCTCATTGGTTTAATTTAGTTAATTTAGATCCGAGATCCGATTCGATTGAGACGATCGCCATCTTAAGAGCTTATGGCCACCAAATCTAAAACGATCGCAACAAATTAACTATTTGACTATTAATAATCTATGATGCAAAGCGCTTCCACTGTCTTGCCCAGAGACTAAAGCGCCAGATCTTGAAAAATAGCCAGCCAGCCAGCAGACAGGTAAACCCATTAATTACTGTGCGCTTGATCAAGTTTCGGCGGGTCGATTGAATATTGAGCTGGGTATTAGTGTTCACCTCTTGCTCATATTGTTCAATTTGGGTAAGTAGTTCCTGCTTAGCTGCTTGGGGATCGGGAATATTTGGGGTTGGTTGATTTGGTGCAAAAATACGCCCTAAATCTGCCGGTGTATTGGCTTGATCAACGGCGCGGCGATATTGATCCAGTTGACTAGTCTGTTGGTTGAGCTGGTTGGTGAGTTGTTGAGTTGTATTTTGCGATAAGCGAAAGGCATTACCGATCGAGAGGGGAATAAGCGCAAAATAGATGATTGCTAGGCCAAGTGCAGCCCACGAAAAGATATTAAGCAGATTCATTTCACGCTTACCTAGACTGCCTTTACGCCGACAAAAAACCAACATCAAGCCAAATAATGGTGCCCATACTTTTGCCACCAGGGCAGTGATCGCCTGGAGTTCCCATTGCGGATTCATGAGTCTGGCAGGCACCAGAATATCGATATAGTCAATCAGCGCAAAACCAAGCAATCCATAACCGATCAGACTCAGCATATTTTGGGTATTGTCTTCAACCCAATCTGACAGTCTGATCCGACCAGATGCTCTTTTAGCTTGCTTACGCTGCGCTGGACCGTCTGTTTCTGGAGCAGCCACACCCTTAATATTAGGGAGTGGTGGTTTAATTGGTGGTTTTCCTTGGTTGGGCTGGCTCATGTCCTAAGTTGGATATTTATTAGCTATATCAATGCATTATCTAAGCAGGTAGTCCTGCACATGAAATGATATTTAGCCATAGGAGCAAGACTGATTTAAGAGTCATTTGCTAAATGGCATTACTTACCTAATTAGTTGCTTTAAAGGTAATAAAAATTGATATTTATGACTGGCATAAATATGGAAGCGATCGATGGCCTGAACCATAACGATAGGTATTTACTTATGAGTTTAAGACAAAATGCGGCGTTACATTTGTTGGGCTAAGTTAAGTAATTTTATTCTCCTAAAATATGAGTGCGGCAGATCTATGTAAATCCTGGCTCGATGCTACTGGGACTCAACTTAACGCCCGATTACCTTCTTGCCTAAATATGACTAAAACCTGATCGCCTAATCTGTCAAGAATAAGAAATAGAGATGGAGGAGAAAAGACGGCAGCTTATTTAATTGCGCTATTTGGACTATATTTTCTGCGGCGATCGCCTAACTATTCTGCCTAATCACTAATCAATAACTACTCAGCTTAATAACTACTCGGCAAAAACCGTATTTAACCTAAATGAATTAAGGGCTAATCAAATGTTGATATTCAATAATCATCTCAATGGAGGAGGAGAAAACCTACAATATAAATAACTATGTAGATGTGCAAACCTATTCGCAAAAAGCTAAAAATGACTATTGGCGATCGAGGTCAACAAGGCGGTAATTCTCGCACCGTGATCATTGCTGGTGTGGTTATAGCAATTGGCCTATTGGGATTTGGGGCAAGTAGATTAATCGCCACCAATCAGCGCCAGCAAGCAGAGCAGCAAGCGGCGATCGAAGCGGAGCAGGCTCAAACTGTGCGCGATTCAGTGGCAGCACTGGGGCGGGTTGAACCCCAGGGAGAAGTTATTTTGGTGAGTGGTCCGGCCGGAGAGCGCTTGGCCATTCTAGAGGTCGATCGGGGTGATTTTGTGACTGCTGGCCAGCCGATCGCTTATTTGGAAACCTATGCAGAAACTCTGGCGCAGCGTGACCTGGAAGCAAGTCGATTAGCCGAGGCAGAAAAGAGGCTCTTAGCAATTACGATCAATCGAGAAAGCCAAATCGAAGAAGCCCAGGCCAATCTGATCAGCGCAGACTTACCAAAGGAATATGAGATCGCGGCCCAAAAGGCAGAAATTCGCCGCCTTGAGGCACAGTTAGAACTAGACCAGGCAGATCTCAGGCGATCGCAATCACTTCAGGCTGATGGCGCAATTTCTCAACAGGAATTAGATCGCCAGGAAACAGCCGCCGCCCAAACCGCTGAACAACTGGACAATGCCAGGCAGATACTCACCCAATTGGAGTCCAATCGCTCTACTCAGGTGCAACTAGCCCAAGCACAATTGCTAGTCCAACAAACTTCATTGCCATTAGATCAGGTGCAGGTGGCGGTTGAATCAGCCCGCCAGGCATTGGCATTGGCTGAGGCTCAACTGGAGCGGACAATTATCCGGGCTAAAAAAGATGGCCAGATTTTGCGCGTGATTACCAGAGAAGGAGAAGCGATCGCCAGTGATGGTGGGATCGTCGAGATGGGTAATACAACCCAGATGTTTGTGGTGGCAGAAGTTTACGAAACTGATGTGGGTTTGGTAGAAATTGGCCAACCAGCCAAAATAAATAGCCGCAATGGGGCATTTGAGCAGGAATTAAGCGGTACTGTTAGTGAAGTGGGCTGGGTGATTTTCAAGAATGACGTGCTAGATGATGATCCTGCTGCCAATGCGGATGCCAGAGTGGTGGAAGTAAGAATTAAGCTCGATCCGGCTGATAGCGAGGTGGTTGCCGCTCTCACCAACTTACAAGTAGATGTGCGGATTGATGTAGAAGCTAGCCGCAACGAGGGTTAGGATTGCTAATGTTCAAAACACCGCTGGCCTGGCTCAATCTGACCCACGAAAAAACTAAGTTAGTTGTAGCGATCGCTGGGGTGGCCTTTGCGGTGTTGCTGATCTTTATGAATCTGGGTTTTTTGGGGGCATTGGCAACTACCGCCTCCCAGACCTATAGCAGCATGAATGCGGATATTTTCCTGGTCTCGCCGCTGACCCTGGAACTCAGCACCACTAAGCCTTTTCCGGTGGAGCGCATTTATCAGGCGGCAGGGCTCAAAGGTGTGGATCGAGTGATGCCCCTATTTGTGGGTTATATGCAGTGGCGTAACCCAGAAACTCGGATTAATCGCGCCATTTTTGCCTATGGGTTTAATCCCAATGATCCAGTGTTTCTGATGCCGGAGTTGAAGTCGATCGCAGGCAGGGAAAAACTGCGCGCCTTCAATACTGCTTTTATTGATCGGCGATCGCGCCCCGAATTTGGACCATTAGCAATTGGCACTACCACCGAAACCGAAAGACGAGATGTCACGGTAGTTGGTCAATATGACCTGGGCGGTGGCTTTGCTGCCGATGGGACGGTGATCATGAGTGATGTTAATTTCCAGCGCTATCTCGATCGGCGCGGGCCGGCTGAAATTGACCTGGGTCTAATTCAACTATCGCCCGATGCTGATCCAGAAATAATTGCCGCCAAACTCCGTGAGATGTTACCAGCAGATGTGGATATCTTTACCAAACCTGGCATCATCGAGCACGATCGCCGCTATTGGATTGATACCACTTCCACTGGTTTTATTTTTGGTATGGGCGTAGTGGTAGCTTTCATTGTTGGCACTGTGATTGTTTATCAAATTCTCTACACTGATATCAATGATCACATGGCCGAATACGCTACCCTTAAAGCGATGGGCTATGGCCCGTTTTATCTTTGCTCAGTAGTTTTGCAAGAAGCGCTGATCCTGGCTGTAATTGGTTATATCCCTGGCCTGGTGATCACGATGCTTTTATATGAACTCACGCTCAATGCCACCGCTGGCACTTTGCCCGTATCAATGAATTTAGAGCGAGCCATTTCAGTATTTATTCTGGCATTGATTATGTGCAGCGCTTCGGGGTTGATTTCAATTCAGCGGGTGCTTCAATCTGATCCAGCGGAGGTATTTTAAGCATGATTCTGGCTACACCACTGGCCTGGTTAAACCTCACCCATGAAAAACGCCGCCTGGTTACTGCCCTGGCTGGAGTTGGGTTTGCGGTGCTATTAATGTTTATTTTCCAGGGCTTCCAAAATGCCCTCTATGATTCCCAGGTGCAATTACAAAAGCTGCTCAATGGTGATGCGTTTGTAATCAATCGGATTAAGCAAAATATGTTTGTGCCCGAACAATTTGCGCGGCGACGACTCTATCAAGCCAGAGCCTTTGAAGGGGTAGAAGACGGCTATGCATTGTATATGAACACGGCTAATTGGAAAAACCCAGATACCAAAGCCACCTGGCCGCTAAGGGTGTTGGCATTTAATTTAGAAGACCCGGTGCTGTTGTTACCTGGCGTTGTTGATAATTTAGAAAAGCTCAGGCTGCCCAATACGGCGATCATTGATCTTAAGTCTCAGGCTCAGGTCGGTGGCTTGGCAGCGGGAACCGAAACCGAGTTGTCCGATCGCCAGGTGAAAATCGTTGGCACCTACACCTTGGGTACTGACTTTGCTTCTGGCAATGGCAATTTGATTATGAGCGATCAGAATTTCCTGCGTTATTTTGCCTCGTTGGGCCCGGAAGAAGAAGATCGCACCCTCAATACTACTGATGTGGGCATCTTGAAGTTTGCCGACGGGGTTGATGTTGATAGACTGGTAGCAACCCTGCAGAAAAATATGCCCAATGATGTCACGATCCTATCGAAGCAACAATTCATCGATCGCGAGCTGAATTACTGGCGTGAAAACACTAATATTGGCTTTGTTTTTTCATTGCTCACGGTCATGAGTTTCTTTGTGGGGATTATTTTGGTCTATCAAATTTTATATACCGATGTTTCTGATCACTGGGCTGAATATGCCACCCTCAAGGCGATCGGCTATTCCAATTGGTATTTACTAGGGGTGGTACTGCAAGAGGCATTATTTCTGGCCATCCTTGGTTTCCTGCCGGGATTGCTGATTAGTATTGTCCTTTATGATTTGGCCACTGATGCCACTGGCCTGCTGATGGTAATGACATTCAGACGGGCGCTGAATATTCAACTTGCCACCTTTTTGATGTGTGTGATTTCTGGCTTCATTGCGGTGCGGAAAGTACAAGCCGCCGATCCAGCGGAAGTATTTGGGTAAGTGGGTAATTAAGTTAAAGCCATTTTATTTGTGGCAAATTTATTTTGAACAGGTTATTGCTCCTCTAGGGCTCTTAAAATCCTCAAGCTATAGTCACCATTACGCGAAGCCATGCAAGAAAAAACATCAGTCCCAGCCACCAGCGTAAATAGTATTGGTGAGGAGCAAGGCGATCTGCCTGACCATCAGATCGATCGCGCAGATACTAATGCGGATACTAATGCGGATACTAATGCAGAGATTAAGACAGATATTAAGGCAGAACAGGAACCATGCCCTGGTATTATTCCTGATTGTAAGGACGAAAATTTAATTGTCAAAATCCGCCATCTTAACTTCTGGTTTGGGGTTGGCAACATTAGTAAGCAAGCCCTGTTTGATATTAGCCTTGACCTGCCCAAAGGCCAAATTGTAATTATGACTGGCCCATCGGGTTCTGGTAAAACTACGCTATTGAGTTTGATTGGTGGCCTGCGATCGGTTCATGATGGTAGTCTGCGGGTATTGGGGAAAGAGTTGGTTGGTTTAAGCAAGGCACAACTGGTGCAAATCCGGCGCAATATTGGTTTCATTTTCCAGGCGCATAACCTGTTTGAGTCGCTCAGTGCCTATCAGAATGTATCGATGGCGATCGAATTGACCAAAGATGTAGGTCGGAAGCGGCAACTAGCAGAGGAAGTATTAACCGCAGTGGGTTTGGGCGATCGGGTGGACTATAAGCCCAATGCCCTATCAGGGGGGCAAAAACAACGGGTGGCGATCGCTAGAGCCCTGGTAAACCGCCCCAAATTAATTCTGGCAGATGAACCAACCGCAGCGCTGGACAAAAAAACCGGGCGCGATGTGGTGACCCTAATGCAAAAACTAACCAAAGAAGATGGTTGCACCGTACTCATGGTTACCCACGACAATCGCATTCTGGATGTGGCCGATCGGATTATTAATCTGGTGGATGGCAACCTGGAATCAGACGAGAGCCTGGATCAATTTGTGGCTGACCATGATCCCAAAGCCCTCGATCGCCGCATGTTTATGTTGTAGTTATGTTGCCATAAGCAGTCTTGCCAAAGTTCCTCCAAATGCTAGCCAGTGGGTAGACATAACTAGATAAGAGGATTGCCGCAATGAATGAATATCCAGCAACTCTGTGAATAGTAATCACAAGGCCAATTTGTGGTACAGTTAACGATCCTGGAATTAATCATGCATAATAATTTAAATATAGTCAGACATTGATCAAGTTCTTATATTCAGGTTAACCCTATGACGATCGCCCCTGAACAAACCCAGACCCAAAATCAAACCAATACCACCGAGTTTGACCAGTATGTGATGCATACCTACGCCAGATTTCCGATCGCGCTGGTGCGTGGTGAAGGTTGTAGGGTGTGGGATGACACTGGCAAAGAGTATTTAGATTTTGTGGCTGGGATCGCCACCTGCACCCTGGGACATGCCCATCCGATTATGGCCGAGGCTGTGAGTCAGCAGATGCAAACCCTGCACCATGTGTCTAATCTTTTCTATGTGCCGGCTCAGGGGGAATTGGCCAAGTGGCTAGTGCAAAATTCCTGCGCTGATAAGGCGTTCTTTTGTAATTCTGGAGCAGAGGCGAATGAAGCGGCGATCAAACTGGCGCGTAAATATGCCCATGACAAGTTAAATATTGCTGAGCCCATGATTCTTACCGCCAAGGCGAGTTTTCATGGCCGCACTCTGGCCACAATTACGGCCACTGGACAGCCCAAATATCAAAAGGGCTTTGATCCGTTGGTGCCGGGATTTGGCTATATTCCCTACAATGACCTGGAAGCAGCCAGGGCCGCGATCGACAAGTACAAAGGCAAAGTTTGCGCGATCATGCTGGAAGCCTTGCAGGGCGAGGGCGGGGTTAATCCTGGCGATCGGGAATATTTCCAGGCTCTGCGCCAGATCTGTGATGAGAAAGGGCTTTTACTAATCCTGGATGAAGTGCAAGTGGGCATGGGTCGCAGCGGCAAGCTGTGGGGCTATGAAAATCTGGGCATTGAACCGGATATATTTACCTCGGCCAAGGGTCTGGGGGGCGGCATCCCGATCGGGGCGATGCTGTGTCGCGCTAACTGCGATGTCTTTGAGCCGGGTAACCATGCCAGCACTTTTGGTGGTAATCCCTTTGCCTGCCAGGTAGCACTCACGGTTTGCCAAACCATTGATCAACATAATTTGATTGGTAATGCCAGAGAGCGCGGCCAACAACTCAGAGATCGTCTGAATGCGATCGTGGCTCAATATCCAGCGCAATTTGACCAGGTACGAGGTTGGGGATTAATTGATGGTCTGGTGATTAAGGAAGAAGTGGAACTAACTTCCCGCGATATTGTGCAGGCTTGCATCGAAAAAGGATTGCTTTTAGTTCCGGCTGGCCCCAAGGTGGTCAGGTTTGTGCCGCCGTTGATTGTGAGCCATGACGAGATTAACCAGGCGATCGATACTGTGGCCGAGGCGATCGCAGCGCTGGTTAAATAACACCATTACTCCACCCAAGATTCAAATTAGCTGATTCGGCAAGTGATGTAATTGTAAGACAAAAAATAATTGAACTGACCTTACTCAGGCACGATCGGCTATTGAAATAGCAATAACCATACCAAATGCCAGCAGTTGTGGAGGCTGCTGGCTAAGCGTCATCAGCTTTGGACACTAATGACTTTATAGTAGTTTTGAAAAATCTATTTATCGATTAAATCTTAGGCTCCCAAGCACGCAATTCTTGGATTTGCAACAAAACTTCATTGATTCCGCAACATTACTTTGTGATTTTTTGACCAATTCGTAGCTAATTATACCTATCGATTTTATTTGTTGTTAACTAAATCAATGGCGATCGCTATTACCAGCATAGAATAGAGTAGATATGAGAAATGTCTGCGATCGTAATAGTAATCACTCATATTTAAGTTGCAACATATATATTGATATTGCGGAATATCACAAAAAAAGATTATTCTCAAGCCGCATAATACTCAGATCTATTCAAATCTATTCAAATTCTGGAGCAAAAGTAATTTCGGGTTTTCAACTTTGGTTTTAAATATGTCCAGCAAGAAATTGTCTGGTTCTGGAGCT
This sequence comes from Pseudanabaena sp. PCC 7367, assembly GCF_000317065.1. GTDB lineage: Bacteria > Cyanobacteriota > Cyanobacteriia > Pseudanabaenales > Pseudanabaenaceae > Thalassoporum > Thalassoporum mexicanum. The sequence continues at coordinate 4,101,395 of NC_019701.1, read as the reverse complement.
GAGACTTGCTATGATTTGCAATATTAATCGCCCCGCCCGCCTTGCAAAAGTGATTACCCACTTTGATCTTTACGCCCTAAAACCTTAGTGAATCGTCATAAATTCAAGCTGGAAACGGGGTTAGAGTAAAAAAGTAGCCTTGCGGAATCGATGATTTTTTGCTTTGGTTAATGTTTAATTACAAGATCAATCATGAACGCTATGCCTGTCAGCAATAACGATCGCGTTCCCCAGGGACAGCATCTAACCAGGGGTTTTCCAGTGTTGACCTATGGTCCAACTCCAGAAGTTAGTATGGAAGACTGGCAGTTGAAGATATGGGGGGAAGTTAAGCCGAGGTTGTTTAGCTGGCAAGATATGCTCAATCTGCCACAGAGTGACTTCACCGCTGATTTCCATTGTGTAACCACCTGGTCAAAGCTGGATGTTACCTGGCGGGGCATCAGGGTAACTGATTTCATGGCTCAGCTTGAATTGCCCGCTAATGCTAAACATGTATTGATTCATTGTTACGGCGGCTATACGACCAACCTGGCGATCGCTGAATTTATGCGGCCAGATAATTTTTTTGCCCATCAACTCGACCATCAACCCCTACCCGCTGAGCATGGTGGGCCAATGCGATTGGTGGTGCCGCACCTCTATGCTTGGAAAAGTGCTAAATGGGTGAATGGTTTGGAGTTCACCACCGAACGGCAACTGGGTTTTTGGGAGCGCAATGGCTATCATCATCGTGGCGATCCCTGGCTAGAGGAACGTTATTCAATTTAAATTTACTTTGGGGTAGATTTAGATTGGGGTTATCTGGGGGTTATCTGGGGGAGACAAGTTAGTCTCGATCGCCTAGCTGAAGCTTCTTGATCCAAGACTACCTGACCAAGCAATAAGACCGGAGCAGATGGGCAAACTTTTTACTTTTACAACGATCGCAGGCTTACGCTGTTTTTTATCACTCTATCGCAATCGATCAATATCGAGCGATCGCTCTAATAATTCTGATAATTCTAATAATTCTGAGCAATCTACCAATCAATCCAATCAATTAGTTGGCCTGGTGCCGACGATGGGAGCCCTCCATGCTGGTCATGCCAGCTTAATTCGCAAAGCAAGGCAGGATTGCGATCTGGTTGTGGTGAGTATTTTCGTGAACCCGTTGCAATTTGCCCCCACTGAAGATTTTGAGCATTATCCACGCGATTTTGAACAGGATCGCCAGGCATGTGAGCAGTTGGGCGTAGATGTCATGTTTATGCCTGCACCAGATGAACTGCTGCCTACCACTGTTCGCGCAAATACCTCGGCCGCTTCTGACGTGACCCAGGTAATTCCGCCTGTCAGGATTACTCAGCCAATGGAGGGGATGACGCGACCGGGACATTTTAATGGTGTGGCCACGATCGTGACGAAGCTATTGCATATTGTGCAGCCCGATCGTGCTTATTTTGGTCAGAAGGATGCCCAGCAGTTGGCGATTCTGCGGCGGATGGTAAGTGAGCTAAATTTTCCAGTGCAAATTTTAGACTGCCCGATCGTTAGGGCTGAGGATGGTTTGGCGCTTAGTTCGCGGAATCAATATTTAGATGCAAATCAACGTCGGGCAGCAACGGTACTATATCGTGCTTTGCAAACTGCCCAGCAAGCATTTCGAGCGGGAGTGCGTCAGGCTGAATTACTCAAACAGCAAGTGGTTGATGCTGTGGCGATCGAGCCATTAGTAAGCTTAGATTATGTGGAACTGGTTGATGCTAAAAACTTACAAACATTAACTAAAATTGGTGCGGCAGCTAATCAAAATAAGCCGAGCGAGCTTAATCTTAGTGAACAGAATGGATCTAATATTGCTCTGTTGGCGATCGCTGCTTTTGTGGGTAAAACTCGCTTGATTGATAATATTTTGTTGCGGGATCGACAGCCGATCGTGGCGATCGATGGCCCTGCTGGTGCTGGCAAATCTACGGTGACCAGGGCAGTAGCACAGCAACTTAATTTGTTGTTTATTGATACGGGGGCAATGTATCGGGCGGTAACCCTGGCGGTGTTGCAAGCAGGACTTAACCCTGGCGATCGAGAGAATTATGCCCATATTGCGGAAATTGCCGCTCAGAGCCAGATCGAACTGATTCAAGCCGCTTCACCAGATCAGCCCCAACTGGTGAAATTGAATGGACTTGATATTACCACCGCAATCCGATCGCAAGAAGTAACTGCAAATGTCTCGGCGATCGCGGCGCAAGCCTATGTGCGGCAGATTTTGACCGAGAAACAACGCCAGATTGCCAAGTCAGGAGGCGTGGTGATGGAAGGCCGCGATATTGGTACCTATGTTTTTCCGGATGCGGAAGTTAAAATTTTTCTGACTGCCTCGGTGCAAGAACGCGCCCGCCGTAGACATCTGGAGTTAATTGAAAAGGGCGATCGCTCTCAGGATTTACAGTCTCTGGTTGAAGCGATTCAAGCCCGCGATCAGCAAGATAGTAATCGGGCAATCGCGCCGCTGCGCAAGGCTGAAGATGCGATCGAGGTGAATACCGATGGCCTGTCGATCGAGGCAGTAATTGCACGGATCATTGATATTTATGAGCAGCAGCGACCCAGAACTTAATTTCCTCGCTCTGAGGGAATATGGGGAAAACATCACCCTTCGCAGACGGTTTGTCCCACTACCTGATTCAGCTTGCCTGCTTCATAATAATAGGCATGAACGAACAAGCCCGAAGTTGATTAACTGGTTCTCACTGAATTGGCTAAATTGAATCTAGTAGCGGAGTTCATCATCCTTGGAAATGCTGATCTAGAGCATCTTAATTAAGGATAGTTGCTGATTCATTCTCGTGTTATAAGTTCAGTAATTCAGTTCGCAATCGCCTTGAGTCATTCCCCCAGTAAAGCCAGTGAGTGGAACTAGGTTAATCAGCTCGATCGGTAAGTGTTTAGTACAGATCTTCGTAGGCGTAGCAATCTCTAAGTAATTTAATTCTTCGCAGTCTTCACAAAGGAACTAAATAAAGGAACTAAAACATATGGTGATTCGTTGGCAACCCCTATATTCTCAACATAATTCATTTAGCACTCTCGATCGGGAATTCGATCGCTTGCAACGCCAGCTTGAATGGGCATTGCGAGATGCTAACTTAAATAGCCAAAGATTAAATAGCCAAAGAACCAAGCAAAAGAATAACGTGAATCAAGTAGTAAATAACGAGCGTACTGAAAGTAAACCAGCAGTAAATACAAGCCCCAATTACCTGGCGGCCAGTGGTTGAATTAGTTAATGCAGCGGATCAGGTGGAATTAAACTTTTTCCTGCCTGGTGTGGCTGCCGAAAATATTGATATTCAAATTACCAAAGAAGCTGTTACTGTCAGTGGCGATCGCCCTGCTCCAGCCCAGGATAAGGATAAGAAGGTCTGGTCGGAGTTCCGTTATGGTAGGTTCAGCCGCACGATTAAGCTTCCTGTGGCGGTGGTAAATAGTGAAGCTAAAGCAGATTTTAGTAACGGTAAGCTTAGCTTGACTTTGCCTAAGTTGGTGGAAAAAGTAAACCAGCCCTATCGACTATCTTTGGGGCAAGATCGCCAGCCGGTAGAGCAACCAGCTCTTGCTGATCAAAAGGAACCCGAAGTAAATCTAACGGAAAATTCTGCCCCAGCCGAACCGACCACAGAAGCAGAAAAGACCTGGGCGGCATAGTTTTGAAAGGATTGTCCAGATAGAAAGTAACTAAACTCTAGTCAAAAACTTAAAAGAAAGAACATATCCCTTGCTCCTTTTGATGATCGTCATAAGAGCGGGGATTTTTTTGCACTAGTAATAAATAAGAACTAGCCCAAGCTGATATTGAGAAGCAATATTTGTTGCGAAGCGATCGCAATTCCTACTAAAAAGATTGCTAGCAGTTGCGCTAAGTTGCAGGAACCAGCAATCGATCGAGACTATCTTGCTGATGCAGGCTGTTGAGGTCGTCAAAGCCGCCCACATGCTGGTCATTAATAAAAATTTGCGGCACAGAGCGTCTACCCTTAGCGCGATCGGCCATCTTGGTTCGGGCGGTCTGATCGCCATCGATCTTATATTCCACATAATCAACCCCTTTGCGCCACAATAACCATTTTGCCCTGATGCAAAAGGGGCAGGTTTGCCAGGTATAGATCTCAACCTTGGCTTGGTATTTGCCTGGGGTGCGGTTCAGCAGTTGGTTAATTAGATTCATCATGGCTTTATTCCTCTCTTTTGACTAGCTTTGATGCTTTGATTTTGCGAACTTTGATTTTTTAAACATTACTTCCCCTGCTTACATACCACTACCCATATTTTAATATGCTGGTAATATGCTGGATCTTTAGTAAGTCTTTAGCTCACTTCTGGCAATAATTTCAATACCTTGGGTATGGTTGGAGCCAGATAGATTATTTAACGCAGCATTTAAATTGTTACAGGATCTAAGCAGATGGTACAAACCAAGATTTTTGGCCTACGATCGCAGCTAGCACCAATTCGACAAGAACTTTCAGAGGTGGTTCATGCCTGCGTGGTTGATGCGCTGGCCTATCCCAAAGACAAACGGATGCAACGGTTCTTTTTGTTCGATCGAGAGGATTTCTTCTATCCCGCTGGCCGTACCGATCGCTATACGATTATTGAATTTGTTATGTTTACTGGGCGTAGCACCGAGACTAAAAAGCGATTGCTGCGATTGCTGTTTGAACGGGTGCAGCGGTTGGGTATTTCTGAGCAGGATCTAGAGATCACAATTTTTGAGCAGCCCAAACACCATTGGGGATTTAGGGGGCTGCCTGGGGATGAACATCAGCTTAGCTATCAGGTTGAAATGTGAGTTGGCGATCGGCTTTGAGTTGAAAATATATTGAACTGACCTTGTAGTAATCAGCCCATTGATAAATTAAGGCAGCAAGCTATTAAGAATTTCGGTTAAAAACTGGCTTTGCGGAGGCTTGGATTTAAAATCATAGTATTAAGGCTATTTCACAGTTAGCCTTATATTTCTTTAATATCAATGTAGTCTCTGACTGTTTTTTACTTAACAACATGGTCTTTGAGCCAGTTACGATTTGGCTTTTAATCGGCATGGGTTTGCTCGTAGTTGAGTTTATGGTGCCTGTGCCTAGTTTTATGGTGGCAGAAGCTTTGGGTTTTTGTGCCATTGCGGTAAGTTTGCTGGCCTGGTTTGTTCCTGGCCTGGTCTGGCTGCAAGTGCTGACCTGGGTGATCCTGTCGGCGGGTGGAATCTGGTATTCCCGGCGGTTTATCCCCAAGGACTCGGCCGCACTTAAGGATGCCACCGAAGCGGTTACCCTGACTGAAATTGCCCCTGGTCAATGTGGCCGCGTTGAATATGAAGGGGTATCCTGGCAGGCGCGGTGTGAAGATGTACAAACGGCGATCCCCCCTAACCATAATGTAATCGTGGTGCGTCGGCAGGGAAATACGCTGATTGTAGTGCCGGAACAATGGGTGTTGGAGCGAGGGGGAGTGGAGTAAAGTTGCGCGATCGGGGTATTAATTAGCAAGAGATGTAGTTGTGCAGAGTTGCAGCTTGCAAATTATTCAATTATCTAATTATTTAGAGTTTTAAATCATTCATCAAGAGTTAATCGAGGTAAGAAATAATGTTTCCTTTTATTGGTGGCGGTGTATTTATCGCGGTTTTCGTATTTGCTAATTCATTTAAGATTGTCAATCAAGGTGAAGAAGCCTTGGTGGCAACCTTTGGTAAATATAAACGCAAACTAGGAGCAGGCCCCCACTTCATCACACCGATCGTTGATACTATTGCTTTCAAAGGTTCTGTGCGGGAGCAAGTTCTCGATGTGCCGCCTCAAAAGTGCATCACCCGCGATAACGTTGGGGTAACCGCCGATGCCGTGGTTTACTGGCGCATTTTTGACATGGAAAAGTCCTATTACAAAATTTCTGATTTGAGGTTGGCGATCACTAACCTGGTACTAACTCAACTGCGCTCCGAAATTGGCAATCTAGAACTAGATCAAACTTTTACAGCTAGAGACGAAATCAACACATCTTTGCTGCATGATCTCGATAAGTCTACCGATCCCTGGGGGGTGAAGGTGACGCGGGTGGAACTGCGCGATATTTTGCCCACCAAGGAAGTGCAGGATTCGATGGAACTGCAAATGAGTGCGGAGCGGAAAAAGAGAGCCGCGATCCTTACCTCTGAAGCCGATCGAGATTCAGCGATTAATCGCGCTAGGGGGCAGGCTGATGCCCAGTTGCTGGCGGCTGACGCATCTAAGAAAGCAGCAATTTTACAAGCGGAAGGTCAACGCCAAGCTAGGATTTTGCAAGCAGAAGCTCAGCAACAGGAACAGGTATTGCGATCGCAAGGTACGGTCAAAGCAATGCAGTTGATTCAGCATGGTTTGAATCAAGACCCCAAGTCAGGGGCGGCGCTGCAATTTCTGTTGGCACAAAATTATATTGATATGGGAGCCACGATCGGCAGTAGTGGTAGCTCGAAGGTGATGTTTATGGACCCGCGCAGTGTACCCGGCACGATCGAGGGGATGAAATCAATTATTAGTGATAACCAGGATGGCATCGTGCCAACTACCCAACTGCCAAATACCGATTGGTCGCAGTAGGTCATGGGTTAGTAGATTCAATGGGACTGCCTGATCTATTTCCCTATTGATTATTAGGTAGGTTAAATAAAAAAATAAAAAATAAGACCCGGCTGACTTCGCTGGGTCATTTTATTTAGGTTTAGATGGTTAGCTATGTGAGTATTGAAATCATGCAAACACCATATAACTCAACCTGGCCTATGCGTCATTATTCGTCGTCCCATGCCTCAACTTCCAATAGGGCAGCGATCGGATCTTGCATTGTGAAGCCAAAATCGATCAGTTCATTTTTCCAATGTTGCCAATCATTACCAAAGACCAGGGAAACCTGCCAGAGGCGATCGGTACCATTTACTAATTTTTTATCGGTTAGGGATTTTACTTGCTGCTGAAACTTCACCATTGGGTGAATAACTTGCGTATTATTCATATTTCCGCGACTAAATTCTGGCTTAATATTTTGACTGCAGATTGATTACTTTTGGGGCTCGGCAGATCATTTTTGTCATGCCAAACCACCTCTGCTCAGGCAGCTAACTCGTTTGATCTGTTTTCAGAATCGCCCAGTGACCTTTGGGCAAATTGAATTGACTTTCTGTTTAGTTCTATTTAGTTAGGCTGAATCAAACCAGATCTAGATTAAAATCCCGATCGGCTTTAATTAAATCAGTTCGATTTGCTGACTTTAAAGATGCGAAATGTGAGGATATACAAACAGATACCTTGCCAATACTGTTGAATCTTCTATGTTGACCAGTTCACCCTGGATTTTCGCTTTATTCCTAAAAATACGAGCTAAGGCACGATTAATTTGTGATTGGGCTTTAAATTATGATTCACCCTTGCCGACTTAATCACAGTCAGGCAATCTCATTATTAACCAGCACTTTATTGGTACTTAATTAGCACTTAGCCAGTAATAGGCTCATACTTTGTACTTAAGCTTTAATTACAGGTGCTGATCCCAAATTAGCTTTCAATGTTCACGTAATCTGGGATTGATCTAATTTTTGCAAAACGTGATGTCAATCATAGGATTGAGTTAAACTGCTAGAAGCATTTCTAGGCTGCAATAATACACCCCTGCTTAAGTATTTGCAAGCATTTAATTCAAAATTTTCCGATCCAGGCTATTTTTCTGGGTTATTTGCAAGGAATCGATCGCATTTTTGCTTTTATATCTCTATTCGTATCTCTATTCATATTGTGTTTCACTATGTTTCAGGCGACCCGCAGACGTTTAGCAATCTGGTACACCATGGTTACTGCCGTGTTGTTGCTGTTGTTTGCCAGTGGTTTCTATGGTTATGTGCGCTTGACCCTAATCGATCGAATTGATGACACCTTGAATCATGTGGTGGAGGTATTGGAGCGATCGTTCACCAAGTCCAGTGATATTAACAGTTTTATTAATGATGACCTGGAAGCCAACCTGGAAGAAGATCGGATTGATTTGGAATGGTTTAGTGCCGATGGCGAACTGTTGTGGACTACGATGCCCAGGGTAGAGCTGCTGCCGCTCAAACACAGCCGCAGTTATGATACGGTCTATTTGCCTAACCAAGAGCCAGTACGGCAGATCACCGAGCCAGTGGAAGTTGACCATCGGCTAGTTGGCTATTTGCGGGTGAGTCATCCCTGGTTTGAATTTACCAAGCCAATCAATCAATTATTAACCGACCTGACGATCGGCATTAGTATTACGATTTCGCTGGTGGCATTATGTGGCTGGTGGCTATCGGGGATTGCGATCGAACCGGTGCGCAATTCCTATCAACGCCTCAAGCAATTTACCGCCGATGCTTCCCACGAACTACGAAATCCAGTGGCAGTGATTCAAACCAATGCCCAGGTTGCCCTGGCTGATCCAGTGCCCAACTGGGATAACCAGCGCCAACAATTGCAAGTAATCGAACGGTTGACCCGTCGCCTGGGTAGATTATTGGAAGATTTATTGTTTTTAGCCCGCTATGATGGGGCGATCGTACCCAAGCCTGATCAGGTATGCGATCTCAGTCAAATCCTGGCGGATGTGATCGAAGAACAGCAGCCGATCGCCATCACTAAAAATATATCGATTCAGGCTAATATTGCTAATATTGATGGACTATTTGATATATCTGACATATCTGGCAGTCAAACCCCAAATGGTACGCATACTGTTAGCGATCGCAGTCAGTTAAATGAGATTAATGAAACCAAAGAATCTACCAATGCTAAGACTGACAAAGACTTGACCTTGGTTAGAGCAGCTTCCAAAAATCCTGTAAGTATGTTTGGTGACCGCGATCGGTTGATGCGATTGTTTACTAACCTATTAAGCAATGCGATTACTTATACCAACCCAGGTGGCTCAATTGCTGTCTCTCTGAAAATGGCTAATGGCGGGCAAGCAAAAATTAAGATTCAAGATACTGGCATCGGCATTCCAGAGACGGAATTACCCCATATTTTTGAGCGTTTTTATCGCCATCAACCCCAATCAAAGGACGGCTCTGGGCTGGGCTTGGCGATCGCTAAAGCGATTGTGGAGCATCACCAGGGACAGATCAAAGCTAAAAGCACTGTAGGGGAGGGCACAACTTTCACGGTAATTCTGCCACTGGTGAAGGGCATTTAATTACGCTGGCGCAGAATCATTCTAGAATCAAGGGGATTAACCAGTTGTTCCAGTTGTTAGAGAGCAAGCATGAAACTCGCCTTTATTATCGATCCGATCGCTAAGCTTGACCCCACCCACGACACTAGCGTTGCCTTGATGGAAGCCGCCTGTAAATTAGGGCATCAGGTCTGGATTGCTAGCCCCGAATCCCTTAGCATTATTAATAGCCAAGCCTGGGCAATGCTAGAGCCAGTCAATGTTGCGGCCGTAACACTAGGTGATCATGGTAAATGGCAGGCCGCAAACCCTTGGTATGAGTTACAAGCTGGTAAGTTTGAAGCCCTGACCGACATGGATGCGGTGTGGATTCGCCCCGATCCGCCGGTGACGATGCATTATATCTATGCCACCTATATGCTGGACTATGTTGACCGCGATCGCACAGTGGTAATCAACTCGCCCCACGGCATTCGCACTGCCAATGAAAAGCTGTATGCCTTGCAGTTTGCAGAATTTATGCCCGAAACAATTGTTTCCAGTAGTAAGCAGGTATTGCGCGATTTTGTGATAACCAAAGGGGAAGCAATTCTAAAGCCGATCGATGGCAAGGGAGGCGAAGGGATTTTATTTGCCAAGGCTGGCGATCGCAATTTGAATTCTATGATCGAGATCAGTACCAAGTTTGGCAAAGATCCAATTATGGCTCAAACTTTTATTCCTGAGGCAGCGCTGGGCGATAAGCGGATTATTCTTTTGGATGGCAAACCGATCGGCGCAGTGAATCGGATTCCGGCCAGTGATGAAATTCGCGGCAATATGGCGGCTGGGGGCAGTGTAGCGAAATCTGAGATTACCGATCGAGAGAAAGAGATTTGCGCTAAGTTAGCCCCCGTATTACGTCGAGATGGATTGCTGTTTGTGGGGATCGATGTAATTGGTGGCTATCTCACGGAAATTAATGTTACCAGTCCAACCGGGATCAGGGAGATCGATCGCCTGGATGGGGTGCGATTGGGCGAGAAGGTAATGTATTGGTTAGAGAATTATCTAAAACAGCAGTAGGACAAGAACAACCGAAATAGTGATTAAACCCAGTAATTCCGCAAATAAATTTGCTCAAGGCTAGAATTAATGAGCTTATTAATGCTATAGTAATGAGCTACTTAGCGTATCTTTTCAAGAAATGCTAGATATGGTTTAGTTTAAAAATGCCTCTGTCGCATTTGCCACGTACTTGCTAGAGATTTCAAGTTTCTACATCTATAGATATCTAGTAACTTAACCGCACCGCAAAGATTTCCGTAGCGATTTCCACCTAATTCCCAGCCATAAACGCCATGCCACTGCCCATCGTCGCCATAGTCGGTCGCCCCAACGTGGGTAAATCTGCCTTCGTCAATCGATTGGCTGGTCAACAGGACGCGATCGTCTACGATCAACCTGGGGTTACCCGCGATCGCACCTATCGCCGCGCCTTCTGGCGAGACCATGAGTTTAATGTGGTAGATACAGGTGGTTTGGTATTTGAGGACAACACCGAATTTTTGCCACTGATTCGGCAACAGGCACTTCTGGCAATCTCCCAATCCCAGGCCGTGATTTTTATGGTAGATGGCCAGGATGGACTGACCGCTGCCGATGAACAGATTGCCGATTGGTTGCGCCAACAAAATATTCCGATTCTGGTGGCGGTGAATAAATGCGAATCCCCTGATTTGGGGCTATCCCAGGCTGCTGAATTCTGGGAATTGGGTATTGGTGAGCCATTCCCTATTTCTGGGATTCATGGCAATGGCACTGGTGAGTTATTAGATATCTTAGTTCAACATCTGCCAGCCCCAGAGACAGTTACTGAGGCGGAAGACGAAATTAAAATCGCAATTATTGGCAGACCCAATGTGGGCAAGTCCAGCTTGCTCAATGCGTTCTTAGGGGAGCAGCGCAGCATTGTCAGCCCGATCGCTGGTACAACCAGGGATGCGATCGATACCCAGGTGATTCGTGGCGATCGTAAGTATCGCTTGATCGACACTGCCGGTATTCGCCGCAAGCGCAGCGTTAACTATGGCCCAGAATTCTTTGGGATCAATCGAGCCTTCAAGGCAATCAATCGATCTGATGTGGTGTTGATGGTGATCGATGCATTGGAAGGAGTCACCGATCAGGATCAAAAGCTAGCCCATCGCGCCGTTGAAGAAGGTCGCGGCTGCATTATTGTGGTGAACAAATGGGATGCGGTTGAAGATAAAGACTCTTACACCATTTATGAATATACCGAGAAGGTGCGATCGCAACTCTATTTCCTCGATTACGCGCCCTTAATTTTTGTGAGTGCTTTGACCGGGCAGCGGGTAGCGAAGATTCTCGATCAGGTTGATATTGCCGCCGAACAACATGTGCGTCGGGTAACCACCTCTGTGATCAACGAGATCATAGAAGATGCAGTGGCTTGGCATTCCCCTCCCACCAGTCGCCAGGGTAAGCAGGGGCGCATTTATTATGGCACGCAGGTAAGCAGCCAACCACCCACGATCGTTTTGTTTGTGAATGATCCAAAGCGATTTAATGATAACTATCGCCGCTACATTGAAAGACAATTCCGCGAATCACTGGGCTTTACGGGCACACCACTAAGACTAATCTGGCGTGGCAAGAATCAGCGGGAAGTTGAGCGTAGTCTCAATCGAGCCACTAAAGTGTAGCTAAGGTGTAGGCTTAATTTTCTTGGTTGGTTTCTTCACTAAAAGCGGCGCAAACAGCCAACGAAATAGCCTTTGCCACCACTTAGGTCGGGTCATAAATGCCTTGATCTGGCGCAGTTCTTCGGTTTGGCGATCGACCCTGGCGATCAATACCCCCACCTCACCGCGCAGGTCATTGGTGAGAGTGCGCACACTGCCATCAAGTTGATTATTCTTTTCACCCATCTCATTCTTGAACGCCGCTAGCCCTGCCGAGAGCTGCTTGATGAGATAATCGTTTTGCTCTTTTAGCTCACCCTGAAAATCGACAAAATCGCTGGCGATCTGACTGGTGAAGTTCTTTTGCCATTCCTGGGCTTCGGTCTTGAAGGCAATCATCTCTTCGGCCAGGCGATCGTTAAGGCGGCGATTCTCTGCTTCGATCCGGGCGATCGTCTCACGCAGGCTAATTAGCTCCGACAGGATCTGATCGGTGAGGCCTTTATTCTCGCTTACCTGTCCCTGAATGTCTTTGCGCACCTTGATTACCGCATTAGCTAACCTGGTGCTGCCTTCATAGAGGGCATCTTCATTTAAGTCGGTCAGGGCATAGAGCAATCGCTCCGCTTTGCCCACTTCATAGGGCTGGGTGAATGCGGCTCTAATTTCATCGATGATACTACTCAATCGCGGTAGATGTACCACCCCAATCGGATTACTCCGATCGCAACGATCGATCGCTACCCCCGCCACGCTAATATCTGCCTCGGTCGGCACCACAATCAAACCAGACACAGGCACATAGCGATTCATTTTCGATCGCAATAGGTCGCGCACAATCAAGGCATATTGCCGCACTTGCTGAAGCGGGTTGTTGGCGATCGTGCATTTAATTTCGCGCCCGTTGGCTTGCCAGGCATTATTTAAACTCCCCGTCCAGGTGCCCACCTGCTCAGCGATCTCCAGGCCACACACCACACCATCGTCGGAAATCAGCAGGCCATTGATCGCCACAGGGCCATAGTTATAAAAGCTGAACCCAATCAGCACATACCCTTCGTTATCCAAACTGGCTAGATGTCTGGCCACCTCTTGCTCAAAGGGTTCCAGATCCCTGGTGGTGAAGACTTGCACGCTAGATAAACCTCGGCCGCGATCGCTAGAGTCATACTATACATGGATCGCCTTTATATCACCAGTGGCATTTTACTCAAGCCATCAAACAAAAAAGATATAAATCATTTGATTAAATTACATATTTATATGAGCTATAAACTGCTGCTTATGATATATTTGGGTTCAGAAACAAAAATAATTAGTTTGCAAGCAGTAGATATACTAGATGAAAAAGAGTTTTTGGGGCTTGATATGGGAAAGCTTTTTAGCTGTTAATGGTCTAGTTGTAGGTATTTTGGGTGTGGTGCTTGCAGTATTACTTTGGCGATTTCCCCCTAATGCAACCATCTCATTGCCAGTAGTAGTTATTTTAGGTAGCGTTTGTTTTATTGCGATCGCAACTCTTTTTTATGCTGCACAAGTTGTATTTGCAGCTAGTAACCAAAATCTACCAAAAGTTAAGCTAGTAAAACAACTAAAGGCCTTAAGCTCTGAAGAAGAGACTTACACTATACTATTATTATCTTCTTCAGTTCTATTTTCTTTCGATTCTTTTGCTTCAATTTATTATGTTGAAGATGATGATTTTGAGCGATTGATCGCATTGGGCGTTGTGGTGAATATCCAACAAAATAAGATAATCCAAGTTGAGATATTAGAATCTATCGATTCCTCAAGAGTTAGTGAACTGACAAATATTGAAAGAAGGGAGCAATGGAAAAAGCTTAGAGTGAAACCCAACATTTCTCGATCGATTATCAGAAGTTGGGAAGAGGTTTTGAAGAAGGATTTATCCCATGAGCGACGTAGAAATGAAAGCGACTAAAGTATTTCCAGCATCTGTCGAGAGAGTCCTTGATAGTTCAAAGATTGTTATAAACAGAGGTGTAGACGATAATTTAAAGCTCGGACAATGGTTTTTAATCTATGCGGTCTCAGATGAAGAGATAAGAGACCCCGATACAAATGAATCCCTTGGATATTTAGAAATTCCTAAAGGTACAGGTAAAGTCACTCAAATTTCATCAAATTCTGCGGTAGTAGAGTTTGATGAGTTGAAGTACAACTTCACAAACACTAGCGCTATTGGTGGTGTTATTGGCTGGGTTGGTGCTGTTGGTGCTGGCATTGGCGCTGCTATTTCGCCTAAAGAGAATGAGTTTAAAAATCCTAAAGTAGGCGATCTTGCCAAGCCAATTTAATCGTCGTCATCATCATCCAAAACAGGCATTTGCGCCGCCAACTCCATAACCTCCTTAAGCTCCTCCTCCGAGAGATCGCGGATCGATCGCCCCGCGTACTTGGGGCTAATCAGGCTCAAAAAATTATGCTCCGTAAAAATCTGGGTGCCGCCCATCATGCCAGCAAATTGGCGGAGTTCCTGCAAGTTTTGCTTTTGTTCTTCGTCGTTCATATCGATCACAATTTTCCCTATTGCTTTAGCGATCGCGCCACGATCGTGCGGTGGCGAGGGCTGTTGCAGGTGATCGTGGGTCTTTCAAACCCTGCCGCCTCGAATTCGTGGGCCATATCTAAAGAGAAATATTGATCCAGATAGGGCTCAGTGCTTTTTAGCAGAGTCAAGATATAGGGTGGCATCTTGGCATAGATCTCTGAATTTGGGTTCATATCCATGATTGTGAGATAGCCTCCGGGGCGCACCACTCGATGCATTTCCTTCAGGATCTCCCTTGCTGCCGTTTTGGGTAATTCATGGTAGACCAAAAAGATCGAAGCCAGGTCAAAGGAATTATCGGCTAAGCCAGTGGCTTCAGCGGCGGCATGTTGCCAGGTGAAGCGATCGCGCCATTCTGGGTGCTTGTGGCGGGTTTGGTAGTTGGCGATCGCCAGGAAATAGGGAGAAAGATCCAGGCCAGTAATTTTAGCTTCTGGATAAGCTTGCGCCAGGGCAAAGGTACTCATTCCCACACTGCAACCCACATCCAAAATATTGTGAATTTGATCGGGTTGGATTGCGATCTGCTGATTCAAGACATCGTGATAACTCTGCCGCAGCATGGCATCACCCTGAGCATTAGCCCCTTTCCAGATCCGCGAATGTACTGCATAGGCCGCTACTTCTACCTCTGTGGCCGCTTCCCAACTCAGGTTGCCTGACTCATAGGCATGGAATGAGGTGAGGTAATACTTAGGGTATTTAAGGTTAGAGTTTTGTACCTGCACCAGTTCAGTATCTAGATCCTCAGCTTGCAGTTCGGCGACGATCTTGCGCCAGGGTACACCCATACCCTCTGCCCGTTCAATCATCATTTTGCGGGCTTGATGCTTGGCCAGACTTGCCAGGGGGCCGATCGCCAGGATGCTGTTTACTAACTTCGAAGCCAGGCCGATCGTGGGTTTGCTGTTGGGCTTAATCGCAGTGGTCATAGATGGTAGGAAAAATGGTGATTAGATTTAATAACTTATTTAAGAGAGTGAAATTAAATTAATTAGACAAGACAACGATTAAAGCTGCCGTGATTTAAAGGCGGGTTAACCTGAAAAACTATTATGGCAACTTTTTGAGTAAATGTACCACCGCTATTAATAATTGTTAAAAGCAAGAAAACAGGGCGATCGATATTTCTAGCATTTTCCCCAGTAGCTCACCGCCAAGATTCAAAGTTCAAAGCGCTCAACCAAATTCTGCAATTGCTATGATTTCTACGATCGCGGCATGATCAAATTCATTACTGTCTTCGCATAATGGCCATTGAATAGCAAATGAATCACCATCGCGCCAGTAGGTTCAATCAATCTAGCTTGGTTATTGGCTTAATTCATTAAGATCAAGCAAATTGCAGCGAATATGAAGGAAAGGATTTGTCACTTCACGACATGTGGTTTAGAATCGTTACTAGTTAGTTTTATTGTACGTTTATCTATAAGCTATTTTTAATTGTGAAAGCCCTGATTGAAAATGATGTCATCTTCATCGATCGCCAGGATGTACCCCAGTTCAAGAAGGGGGGCTCAGTGGTGCGCAACAATTATTTTTGGGCGATGCGATCGATCGCTGGGCAGGCTTACCGCGATCGGGATTGGGAATATGAATCGGAGGTGTGGTTAGCATTGCGGCGGATGTTGCTCTCGTTTGCTGAATCTGGTTATTTGTCTACCAGCGAAACCCAATTAGAATTCCCAGTTGATCAAGATCAAATCCCCCAAATCCTTAAGGTTGTGTCCACGCGCCAATCCCCTGAGCCGATCGAAGCGCTGGACTCTAGCTTTAATGATTACAGGTAGTTTATAACTGGGGTGAATCCTAAATATAGAATATAGCTTGGTAAAAGATGGCGATCAAATTGCCGGATTGTAGAATTGGGAATAAATCCAGGAACAATTACAGTTGCTTTTAAGTCAACCTCAAAATTAAATGGGGTATCCTAATAGAAACACGTATAAATAAAATCGATGCATGATTAATGCATTGGCAAGCTGCATTGAACATTTCTAGATTCGCTCAATGCCAGTAATTCCATTGCGTAAGGACAGGGAAACGCAGTTATGAAGAAATTTTTGCTCACATGTTTGTTCTTTGTGGGGTTGCTGTGGGCGATCGCCACCTTCAGCGGTCTGGCCAACCAGGGCAAGTATGACTCATTGGTTTTAGATTTCAAAGAAGATGTACCAGCTAGCGAGATTGAAAGCCAGCTCAAAGCGATTGCCACCAACTTTAAACTAGAACCCCACCTGAACAGCGATTTTTCTGGTGCTGATAATGTCTATGTGGTCAAAGGGGATGCTGCCCTGCTCCAGCAACTCCGCGCCACCGGATTAGGCAAGCTCACCGAATCAATGGAGCCCAACTATATCTATGAAACCTATGGCGCACCTAATGATCCGCGTTATGTTGAGCAATGGAATTTACGCAGTATCAACATTGAAGAAGCCTGGCGCACCACCAAGGGTAAAAATATTACGGTGGCGGTGATCGATACGGGCGTTAGTAAGGTCAAGGATCTTAAAGACACTGAGTTTGTGAAGGGCTATGACTTCGTTAACGATCGTGAGTTGGCCGATGATGATAACGGTCATGGTACTCATGTTGCTGGCACGATCGCCCAATCCACTAATAATAACTACGGTGTAGCAGGGATCGCTTACCAGGCTAAAATTATGCCCCTCAAGGTGTTGGCTTCCTGGGGCGGTGGCACAATTACTGACATTGCAGAAGCGATCCGGTTTGCCGCCGATCATGGTGCTGATGTAATTAATATGAGCCTCGGTGGTGGTGGCGAGACTAGCATTATGCGCGAGGCGATCGAATATGCCCATCAAAAAGGCGTGGTGATTATTGCGGCGGCTGGTAACTCCAGTGAAAATGCGGCTGCCTACCCTGCTCGCTATCCTCATGTAGTTGGGGTTTCGGCCACTGGCCCCAATGGTGAAAAGTCTTTTTATTCTAACTATGGCGCTGGGATTGACATTGCTGCACCTGGCGGTAATAAGCAAGACCCAGACGACGAAAAGAGCGGTATTTTGCAAAATACGATCGATCCACAAACAGGCCAATCGATCTTTGCGGCCTACCAGGGTACTAGCATGGCATCGCCCCATGTGGCTGGGGTGGCGGCTCTGGTCAAAGCGGCTGGGGTAAACAACCCCGATGAGATTGAACAAATCCTGCTGCAATCGGCCAGGACGATCGAAGAAGATGGTTTGAATTACTATGGCTCCGGTCAATTGGATGCGGCGGCAGCGGTCGATCTGGCCACGAAGGGCAGACCTAACCTGACTGACTTTTTCCGCTGGTTACGGGACAATGGCTATTTAAGCCCCAAGTTTTGGTTTGATGGTGGTGTAGTAGCACTAATTCCTAAGCTGTTGATGGTGGTTGGTGGCTATTTGCTGGCCAAGTTATTGCAGGTGGTTTTGCCATTCCGCTGGAACTGGTCGTTCAATAACGGCATTATTCTTGGCAGTAGTGGTTTGTTTTTCCTGCGCGGATTTTATATTTTTGATTTGCCCCAATGGCCGTTTCGAGTGATGGGTAGCTCGATCGCTGAGTTGGGGACAGCAGTTAGTGCTAATCATGCGCTCAATCCAATTACTGCCAGTGTTTTGGTGCCGTTTTTATTACTAGCTTTACTATTGGGGCATCCTAAGCTCAAATGGTTTGCGATCGGCTCGGCGGTGGGTATCACTGCTTGCCTAGCTGTCAGTGCGGTATTAGCGCCGGAACTGGTTTGGTTGGGCAGTGGCATTGGGGCGAGAGGCTTCCTGGCGATCAATGCGGTGCTTTGTCTGGCGATCGCTTATCTGTCGCTTAAGTCTGAAACCACTAGCGCTAGTGCCTAGAATCTAAGTTAAGCAAGTTGTTACAAAATATCAGGCTTTGGATGGTTGGATGGTTGGATGGTGCAGGGATAAAAATGCCATCAATGGAGCGCCCGATCGGTAAACTATCCTGCCTATGTGCAACCCTAATTATTGATATAACTGGGATCGTCATGATGGCAAGATCTCCCGATTGATCAAATCTATGATATTCCATTTAAAAAATAAAAATAAAAATATGAGCATAGAAATTACTGGCACAATTAAAGCGATCGACCTTGGCCCTGGTTCCTGGACGGTGGTGACGGAAGCGGGTAAGCAATATGAATTAATGCAACCGATCGACAACAAACTGAAACAATCCGGCGCAAAGGTAAAACTCAAAGGCCAGGTGCGCGATGATGTAATGACAATATCGATGAATGGCCCGATCCTAGAAGTGCAGGAATATCACTTCCTTTAAGAGGGGCAATCTGGTATTTATTAAAGTTAAGTCTCTATGACTTGTTTTCGACTTGATTTTTGGCGAGGTGTATTTCTCGCCATATTTTATGTGCGCCGCTACCAATATTTCACAAGCACGATTGAAAATTAGCCATTCAAATCAGGCCAGCAAATTCAACTTAAGGCGATTCTCCTGCCAAAGCTGACAGAGATACCGAAGCTTGAGCGCAAGATGGCAAAGCTCTCGATCGCTAATTTGGGGATTATTCATCTGGTTCAATAGGTGCGTAAATAAACTTAGCCCCACCCGATCGAATTCCTGTGCAGCTAGCTTAAATTCACGCTGCATTGAATCGCCAATCAGGCCACCATGCTCGGCGAGGCGCTGCAAGTTATCAATTAAACCTGATACGCGTAGGTCTAGAGGGGCTAAGCCAATATCTATCTCTTCGCTGCCTTCTGCATCTGACTCATTAGCGGCATCTTGCTCAGTATTGGTTGTATTAGTCCGATCGCTACTGTCATCACTACTGCTGAATTTAGTGTATTTGCGATCGGCAAAACTCAGGTTAATCACTGTTCGCGCCTCTGGTTCTGGCTTTTTTTGCTGTTTAGTTTTTGGGGTAGTATCTTGTTCTTTGGATTCAGCAGCAGCAAGCTGATCTGGTTCAATCTCTGAGATTGTAGGTGGTGGCTGACAGAGTAAAGAAATGGGATAGAGGGCAAGCCCATCAGCAGCGATCGTAATTTGCGCCACTATCCCCCACACGTAATATTGACTGGGATTTAAAGCTTCTAAGAATCTAATCCTGCCTTCATCGGTAGGGCGATACATTACCCGCAATGGCAGGAGATCGCCATCCTCATCGGCTAGCCACCAGTAAAATACCTGATTCACTTGATCATAATTACGCTCTCCCCATTCCGTTGGGCTAACTACGACCATGCCCTGGAGCAAATCATATTCACCCAGGCCAGTACGAACCGTCGTGGCAGCGTAATTACGCAGATTGATCCAGCGTTTAAAATAGCGATCGCCAAAATCCAGTTTTACTGGCTCTGCTTTGCCTAACAGAAGCACTTTACTTGTAGATGAGGCTGATAGGCGGTTTTGGTAATTGCGCTTGGCTGAGAACAATTTAAGCTGGTTTTGGGATAGAGTCTCAGGGCTTTGCTCCCACACGTCCGATTGTTTATAACGCCACCAGGGACTAAACCCCATGCCGCGAAAGGTTGGCCTCACCTCTGACCAACAGAACCACTGCTTGCTCTGATCTTCCCAGAACAGCACCGTCACTCCCGCATAGCCAGTTTTTGACTCCCAATGGTAGGCTCCCATCCCGGTTAAATCCAGATTGCCGATCTCTTCATATTTACTCCGATGTTGCCCCACCAGGCTGATTGGCGGCACTTCGTTTTTGGCCAGCAGTTCCAGGGTAGCGCTGGCGATCGCATTGGTTTGGGCAAGCTCCCAGAATAGCCGCCCCTCATCTGCCTGTGCCGATCGGGTTGCCAGCAAGTTAATCTCATCGGCAATGCCGCGTAATGCTTTGGCTAAGCGGGGTAAATTTGCTGCTGTTGCCGCTACGGATTGGCTGATGAATCTTTGTTGCACCGCATTAGAAAGATTACAAACCCCCATCCCTACTGCTTCAGTAAAGAGCAGGAGCATTTGTTGTAAAAGTTCTGCTTGCGCCGAATCATGCCCTTTAGTTGAATCTGGCGCGGCGATCGCATGATGATCAATGCCATGCTGCCGCTGATAGGCCAGGATTGCCAGAACTAAATATCTATTACTGTGGGTAGACTTGCGCGAGCAGACCATACCCTCTAAACCAGTGCCCAGGAAATAGCGGCACTCCAGCTTGAAATCAGGCAGTTTAATTACGATCGGACTACCCTCCGTAATTCCTACAGTGGGGTTGCTAGCCAACAGGGCGATCGCTGCTTCGTAATCTTTTTTACCCACCCATTTTTTTAGTTGGGCTGGCTCATGGGCAAGTATTTCCTGGCTCGGTGAATGCTTTGCTTCCGGTTCTTGAACATGACCAGAATCGATCGCAGGAGTTGCGGTGATCCGATCGCTTTGTTGTTCTGGTCTGCCATCTTTGCCATCTTGTTGAATGCCTACTGGATAACCGATTGCTGGATCTGCTAGATCATCAGAATTAGTATCACTTGCATCCCGATCTGAGTCTTGCTCAGCCGTATTTGCGATCGCCCCTTCCGCTAACCAGATACTCGCCGCCAGAATATGTCGGCACACCTCCACCGCCGGACAGGTACAGGTAGCTTTTGCCGCCCCCAATGCGGAGATCTCCACTTCATATTCAGCTACCGCCAGCTTGACCCAGCCACGATCGCTAGAATCAGACTCAACCCTTTCACCAATAATCCCTTGCACAACGCCATTTTGAAGATCCTTACGGGCACGGCGCACCATCCCCCGATTGGCGATCGCGGCCAGGGAATCATCATCATATTGAGCTAATGCTTGTTTGATTTGGTTTATGAGATTACTTTCGCTAGCCATTGTGCCAACCTTTTGGGAGTGAGAGCGGCAATTTCCATGCCTGCATCTGCTAGTCTTTCCGCCATTTGCAGATCATAATAGGGATCTGCGCCTTGATCCTCTAATGAAGCCAAACCTAATAAAACCACTCCTGCTTCCTTCATCCGACGACAGGTATTAATTAATTTAAACGGTGAAGCCCCTTCCGCAAAATCACTAATTAACACTAATACAGTGCGTTGGGGGGATTCGATCAGCCGTTCGCAATAACTCATCGCCTGACCAATATCCGTACCACCGCCTAACTGTACGCTCATCAATACTTCCACTGGATCGCTGGCATGTTCGCTTAGATCCACCACGGAAGTGTCGAAGATCACAATATTTACACTGAGCAAGGGTAACCCAGCCAGGATTCCAGCCATCACGGCACTGTGAATTACCGAGTCCGCCATACTACCACTTTGATCGATGCAGAGAATGATGCGCCAGGATACTCGTCGTTCAATGCGGGAAAAGAACTTGACCTGCTGCACCATTAGCTGTTGGCGATCGGGATCGTAATGTTTCAGGTTTGCCCGCATCGTGCCGCGCCAGTCCAGGTTTTGAGCCACTTTGAGAGGGCTATGCTGGGTGCGATTGAGTTTTCCGGCTAAGGCTTGCTTGATCTCGTTTTCTAGTTTGCGTTTGATTTCCTCAACTACTTCCCGAATGATTCGCCGCACCACCTGCAAGACCTTACCATCCATCATATTTTTGAAGGTCAGCACTGTCTTGAGCAGATCCATATTTGGTTCCAGCTTAGCCAAGACCTCTGGATCGGTGACCAGTTCATCCATCCCATAGCGGTTCAGGGCATGTTTTTCGACCACTTCCACTGTTTCTTTGGGAAAGAGATCGCGGATCTCGTTGATCCAGGTGGGCACATTTAATTGGCTGGGATCGAGCGAGCCAGGTTGCTTGCTAGTGTCACTTCCTTTTCCCTGCGACTGACCTGCGTCAGGATACGATCGCACCCCCCGCCCACCGTATTCGCGGTTATAGAGATAATCCAACGCTGTTTCGATTCTGGCATCCTGGGCAGACATCGGGCAGGTCAATTGTTGTTGCGAAAACCGCCCCAAAATATGCCGCCAGCGCCTCAGTGTTTTTTGTTTGTCTGCTTGATCCTCAAATTGGCGATCGGATTCATTGGTCATTGGTACAGAGTGGTAGAGGTCGGCACATATGGTAATGGTAAGCTAGTTCTCTCGATCGTGCTATGGCCTTGGTTCTAAGCAAAAGATCCTTGCCAAAACAGTAGCGACTTTGGGCGATCGCCAGTAACGACATACTAGAAATCAAAAAACTTAATCCGCACTCAGGTTTAAATTGGTTTGACAATGCCATGCCATGATTATTGACTAATGATCGGCAAGTTAATTATTTGTAAATCAGGGAACTATAACAATACAGAAGCTTTCTATTTTACCTGGAACCATATTATTCATATTGCCGCAGATCCTAATCAGATCGGATTAGCAATTAAAAAAATTAAAAGCTATGTCTAAGCATACCTCTGCTCAAAATTCGATCGGCGATCGCCCCTTAAAAAAAACATCGCTTAAAATTCCCCTAATACCGCTCATCTCTACATTAGCGGGTATTGCTCTATCTAGTTGTGCTTCCAGCCCATCGGCATTTAATCAAACTGGTATGGAAGCACCCAGCATGGATGTGGCAACTGAGGAAATGGTTGTGGCTCAGGCTGATCCATCTGCGCCAGTCGATACAGTGCCTAGCAGCGCTACTACTGTACCAAAGCCCCAATTAATTAAGACTGCTGAAGTTGCTTTGGTCAGCGATTCTGTGGATGATGCGATCGCGGCGATCAATCAAATTGTAGACATTCAACAGGGTGATATAGCAATCTTAAATGATATTAGAGAAAGCGCTATAGGTACTTAAATCAGGCAATGTAAATAATCTGTACCTCAAAAATAGCTCAAATAGTTTCTTGGTTAGCTTGAAGGAACGACAAAATTGATGCATCTGGCGTAACACCTGTTTGGCTTGTCCCCAGATATTTTCAATCGGGTTCTCTGCCGGTGCATAAGGAGCAAAGCGCAGACAATGTATTTGCCAGTCCTGTCCTTGATTGATTTGGGTCAGGAAATCACGAAACGCTTGGGAGCGGTGATAACTAGCGCCATCCCACACTAGCAATATCTTGGCACCAGCACTGATATCGTGCAAATGCTTTACAAATTCAATTGTCGAGGAGCTATTAGCACTTTGATAGGACTGTAAGATTAAATCTCCATTCAGACAATCTAAGGCGCCAAAATAAGTCTGGCTATCTCGGTAGTTATCAACTTTGACCTCCAGCCGCTGTTGACGGTCTCCCCAGCCATACCCACAAATATCACCTGCTCGAGTATGGCACTCATCTAGTGCAAATACCCTTATCTGTCCGTTTTGAATCTCTGGTTGATGAGACTTAAGCCAATTGTTAATCATTTGGTTATGCTCGTGCACCACAGATGCATCATACCTGGGGCTTTTTTTCTCCCCTTATGCCAACTCATGCCAGCACTTTTGAGCAAATCGTAATAGCTTTGCACCGAACGGTATATCACTCCATAGTTCTGGGCTATATGTTCAACTACTTCAGATACTGTACGTTGCCTTTCTTGAGCGATCCATTCAACTACCGCCTGACGCTCTACCTTACTCAAAAAGCCCGCACTGCCTTTATGGCCTAGCCTCAAACCTGCTATGCCTTGCTCTCTATACTTTCTCTCCCAGCGGCTGATATAGTTTGAACTCACGCCTAGGATTGGTTGAATTTCATGGTGTTTCATCTCCTTAAGACGCATTTGTACTGCTAATGCGCGTTTCATCTCGCGCGGGTCTGGGTTACTGGCGATAAATTCTTCTAGGGGCATATCTTCTCAACATATACTACCCTCTATTATTCTCTATAATCATCTGGAATTGCTATATTCTCAACTTAAACGATTCCCAACCCACCAGCAGGGCGGCTAGGCGGCGGGTGAGTCTGCAAATTCGTGTCCCGCAACAGCAGCTAGAAACAGTGATGGCACAGATTGCCGATCTAGGTGAAGTAAGACGCAGTAGCATCACCGCCGAGGATGTGTCGAATCAGTTGGTTGATTTGCAGGCACGCCTGGTAAATCTTCGCCAGACCGAGGCCAGCTTGCTGGAAATCATGGAGCGATCGGGATCGGTGAGTGAAGTATTGGAAGTGGCTCAGGAACTCAGCCAGACCCGTGAGCAGATCGAGCGAATTGATGCCCAACTGCAATCACTGCAAACTCGCGTAGCCTATTCCACCATCACGATCTCAATTGAAGCCAGTGTTAGCACGGCGGAACCGGATGGCATCCCGCTTGGTTTCCAGCTTAAGGATACCTGGCGCGATGCTTCGCAATCCTTTGCTAGCTTTACAATCGGGGTAATTAAATTCTTGATCTGGCTATTGGTCTACAGCCCCTATCTGTTGGCGATCGCGGTAATAGTTTGGCTGATCAGGCGCTTTAGTGGTGGCAAGCGATTGCAGCACTTGAAAACGGCGATCGCCTCAGCAAATCCCCTGGCTGACCATACTAATACGTCTAATCCGTCTAATGCATCACAGGCTACAAATCAAAACCACATTGATCGGGATAAGGCAAAGATTAATTCAGAGGTAGATCCAGAGTTAAATCATACGGATGAGCAGACGGATGAACAGACTGGCGATCGCCCAGAGAATGTTGGGGAGGTTAAGAATGAAAAGCGATCGCCTGATTCGAGTATGATCAATGACGATTAGAGCGATCGATAATAGTTATACTGACACAAATAGCGAACCAGCCGCAGAACCCCAAAAGACATGAATAAATCCGCTCCAGCCCAGGCTATCCAGAATGAGAATGCTGTTGATACTGCTTATATCTTGGAAGCCAGAAAACTATCAAAATGTTTTGGTGGCCTCAGGGCTGTCCAAGACGTTGATATGCATGTGTGCGAAGGTAGCATCACTGGGTTGATTGGCCCAAATGGAGCCGGGAAGACTACTTTTTTTAATTTATTGTCGAATTTCCTCACCCCTGATAATGGCAGGGTGATATTTGAAGGCAGATCGATCGAAAAGTTGCCCCCTCATCACATTGCCCAAAGGGGGATGGTACGCACTTTCCAGGTGCCCAGGGTATTATCGCGTTTATCGGTCTTAGAAAATATGCTCTTGGCAGCGCAGAATCAAGTCGGTGAAAAGTTCTGGAATGCCTGGTTTGGTGGTAAGCAAATTGCTATGCAGGAAAAAGAAAACCGCGAAAAAGCAAAGGAGATCCTGGAATCAGTGGGCTTGATTCATATGTGTAATAACTATGCGGGGGCGCTTTCGGGTGGGCAGCGCAAGTTATTAGAGATCGCCAGAGCGCTGATGTGTGATCCTAAGTTAATTTTGCTAGATGAGCCTGCCGCTGGGGTTAATCCGGCGCTGATTGAAGAAATTTGCCGCCACATTCAACGCTGGAATCGATCGGGGTTGAGCTTTTTGATCATTGAGCACAACATGGATGTGATTATGTCACTGTGCGATCGGGTCTGGGTCTTGGCGGAGGGCAGCAATCTGGCCAATGGTGACCCACAGCAGGTGCGCACTAATCCTAAGGTATTGGAGGCTTATTTGGGTAGCAGTTGAATTAACTAACCCATAAATTACATAAATTAGCTAAAGTCAACCTAGCTCAAACTATGTTTCAGATTGACTTAGAGCCAGCCATGTTCAGCTAAAAACTCCGTTGAAATCTCTGGCACATTTGCTTGATCGCCAAACCCAGGATAGGTATTGATCCGCCCCTGCTCAAAGTCAGCCAAGCGATCGGGATTGGGTGCATAACGCAAAAACTTCTCTACATATTTACCGAGTAGATCGCCTTCCAGGTTAACGCTATTACCAGGTTTGAGATGATTTAAATTAGTTTGCTCATAGGTGTGGGGAATCACCGCCACCTTGAACCAGGTGCCTTTTTCATTGCAATTAGCGATCGTCAGGCTCACTCCATTAATCGAGATGCTACCCTTATAGACCACATACCGAGCCGTGGCATCTTTGGCCGTAAAACTTAGTTCCCAGGCATGGCCAGAATTGTTTACTTCCTGGAGCATACCCATTCCATCAATATGCCCACTGACAAAGTGCCCACCCAGCTTATCACCCACGGCTAAGGCTGTTTCCAGATTCACGTAGCGTAACTCATCTTCTTGCAGATTAGAGCGGCTGAGGGTTTCAGGGGAAATATCGGCGGTGAACCCCATTGGTAAAATTTCCACCACCGTCAGGCAAATCCCATTGACCGCCACGCTATCACCGATCGCCAGTTTGCTGGTAATTGCAGGGGGACAGCAAATTGTAATCGCCCGATCGCTGAGTTGTTCAATTTGGCCGATCGCCTGGATTAATCCGGTAAACATAATTCTCTACCCCTAGATTCTGCGTCTTTGCAATATGCAGTTCTGTCACACATTAGCAAAGCATTTTGAAAAACAGATGAAATACATAGACTAGATCTAATGCATTTAGTTTAACTATAACTTAGCGCAATCGCCACAATATTGCAGGGCTGGAGTAGGCGATCGCTACCCTACCTTACTGTTGTTGTTTGATTAACAGCTCCACAATCCCAACCAGCCTTTGAGTTGTGTCGGCCTGCTGTTGAGTCGTCACTCTCAATTCGGCAAATGATTCCTTAACTTCTGCAAATGAACTTTTCTGAGATTCAATAAATTGTTCCAGTTTTTTCTCAGTGCGCTCCTGGGTTATGGCTAGCTGGGTCATATACATGGCTAGCTGATCTAGTTTGTTGTCGGCTAGGCGTAATAATTCAATTTCTTCTTCCGACATGGGATTATATTAATCGCTAATTTTTGGCTTTTGGGGCTGGTTAGTTTTGGATTTTAGCATAAACGGATTTGATCTAAATGGCGATCGGTCTGGGCTATGGTTATTTACCGTTATTCAAATAGTAGTTTTTCCAGTACCGGAGCGAGTAATAGATATCTTGATCGTAAATTGCCAATCAAGCTCTACAAGAGCAATTACTAAAACTAAAGAGCAGGAAATGCCTTGGCTACGGCTGGGTGGTAAATTTTGCCGCCTTTAATATTCAAGCCCCGCCCCAGAACCGGATCTTTATCGAGGGCATCCAGACCATAGGTGGCGATCGCGCTGGTGTAGGGAAAAGTAGCATTCACTAATGCTTGGGTAGCAGTCCAGGGTACCGCACCAGGAATATTTGGTACCCCATAATGCAAAATACCAGCTTTTTCATAGACTGGTTGCGAATGGGAAGTAGGATGCATCGTTTCAATGCAGCCACCTTGATCAACGGCCACATCAACTATTACTGACCCCGATCGCATTTGTGCCACCAACTTTTCTGTAACCAGGATCGGGGCGCGGCCGCCAGGAATCAGCACTGCACCCACGACCAGGTCTGCATCTGCCACAGTTTCAATAATATTCGCTGGATTGCTGATCAACAACTCCACCCGTGAGCCAAAGATTGTTTCTAATTCACCTAGACGTTCTAAATTAATATCCAGGATTTGCACTCTAGCGCCCAATCCCACCGCAATCCTGGCCGCTTCCGTACCAACCATGCCGCCGCCCAGAATCACTACCCGCCCAGGTCGTACTCCTGGAACACCGCCTAGCAGAACGCCGCGACCACCTTGTTGCTTAGTGAGAAAATGCGCGCCAAATTGCACCGCCAATCGCCCCGCAATAATGCTCATTGGCGTGAGTAATGGCAAATGCCCAGCATCGGTTTGAACAGTTTCATAGGCAATACAGGTAGCTTGCGATCGGATTAAGGCTTCTGTTAGTTGGCGATCGGCGGCCAAATGCAGATAGGTAAACAGAATCAGCCCTGGATGCAGCAGTTCATATTCAGTCGGTAAGGGTTCTTTTACCTTTACCACCAGCTCTTGTTCATAAACCTCTGCGGCTGTTTCGACGATCGTTGCCCCAGTCTCAATATATTCATGATCACTGAACCCAGAGCCAACTCCTGCCCCCATTTGGACAAAGACCTGATGCGATCGCCCCACCAAACTAGCCACCGCGGCTGGGGTGAGACCGACCCGAAATTCTTGATCTTTGATTTCCTTGGGCACACCAATTTTCATTTTGAAATCACCTCAATTGATGTAATTGCTAGCTCACATGGCGATCGCGCAGATTTTAATCTGTAGGACTTTCATGAAGGTGAGAATAATACGAAAACTAGCATCTCGCTTACTGACTCAATGATTTTACATTGATTTTATATTGACACTAAAAGTTTACCGTTCATCTTGAGTGTATTACTGCTTATTAGCTGCTTACTGGTTCAAAGTTTCCTTTAAAACCGTTCTAGCGGCTAGCTGACTCCGAGTTGAGGATAAAATCTCTGCTTCACGCTTCAATCGCAGCGTCGTATCTTGAGTTTCGAGCAAGTTTTGTTGTTCGCTACTGGCTCCTTGAAAACTGCTGGCGATCCAATAGGACAACTCGATCGGACTATTGGGGATATTAGGCAATTCAATTTCCTGATCGGTCAGCTTTTGCGATAGTCGCACCACATCGCCCAATAATTCCCTTACTTCAGTGGCTAGTGCAAAGGGGTTTTCATTTTCTGCCGACAGATCATCATCAACCCACTCCACTAGGCCAACCAGAAAAGGCGTTTCCCGCACATATTCGAGCACCCTGAACCGTTGTTGACCAATCGTGAGGATCTTAAAGCGATCATCGGGCAGGCGATGGTATTGCAACACCTCGGCGCAGCAACCCACTTTTTCCGGCTTGCCAGTGGCGGGATTATGCATCAATACGCCAAAACGCCGATCGCCCTCCAGGATCGTATTCATCATCATCCGATAACGATATTCAAAAATATGTAAGGGTAGATGTTGCCCTGGGAATAGCACCAGATCCGGTAGGGGGAAAAGGGGCAATTCACGAACTGAGATTGAGGAGGTCATAATATTTTCGATCGTCTAACTTGAGTGCCTGCCAAATGTTTGATTAATTAAGATTCCCGATCGGCTAAATCTTAAGCCACCTATTTAATAACTAAATAACTATTAGTACAAAATCCCAAGGCTGAATAAATTGCCATCTACAAGATCTAATCAGATCTAGTCTAGCTATCAAGATTTAAGCTGCAATCGAGAGACTGAGATAATTAGTTAGGATGCTTTCACATTTAGCTCAATAAGCAAAATTACTCATCAAATCTGCGCAAATCTAAGCCAATGCACCGCTTAAACCGACATTAACTATTTCCATTATCCAACTTAGAAGCTTTCTGAGCATATGCTTTTAGTCAGATCGTTACGAACATTATGTTAAATATCTGCCTAAAGTAGTTTTTTCGATCGATTTGGCTAGCAATTCAAGCGCTGCAATGCTCAACATGTAGCTACTTTGAGCGGTGGCCAACCATGAAAATCATGAGCGGGGCTGAGTCGATCGTAGCCGATCTTGCCCTTTAAATTACAAAGTAAAGCACAAAGGCGTTGCTGCTAAACCTCAATCGATTGGTGAACAACTCCCTTAGTCATCATAAGTATTTGATCCTAGCTGGAAAAGGTATTTAAAAATTAAGAAGATACCAATCGCCTTATCTCCTTGCTGCAACGCTTGATTTCGACCACAAGTGAGATCGATTAATTGCTAACCTCTTTGAATTAACCTAGCCGCGTAGCTTTTGTGACCAAACCCTGGTCGGCAAGCCCCAAACATAAATAAAGCCTTCTGCTGCCTTGTGATCGAACTCGTCCGACTCAGTATAGGTCGCCAGCCCCTCATCATAGAGTGACTTAGCCGATTGACGACCGACGATTGTGGCGTTGCCCTTAAAGAACTTAACCCGCACTGTGCCAGTAACTCGTTCCTGGGAGCTTTGAATGAAGGCATCTAGAGCCGCCTTGAGCGGACTATACCACAGGCCGTTATAGATCATTTTGCCGTAGGTTTCTTCGATGCCGCGTTTATATTGAGCCAAGTCCGCAGTCAGGGTCAGGCTTTCGAGATCACGGTGGGCATGGATTAACACCAACATTGCTGGCGCTTCATAGATCTCGCGGGACTTGATTCCCACCAGGCGATTTTCCACCATGTCGATGCGGCCAACCCCGTGATCACCAGCGATCGTATTAAGCTGAGTTACCAGTTGCAACGGCGGCAAAGCCTTACCATTCAGCGAAACAGGTAAACCTCGCTCAAACCCAATTTCCACATAGGCGGGCTGATCGGGAGTGTCGGCGATCGCCTTGGTGATCAAGTAAATTTCTTCCGGTGGCTCTGTCCAGGCATCTTCCAAGATTCCTGCTTCAATGCTGCGCCCTAGCAAGTTGCGATCGATGCTGTAGGGGGAAGATTTCTTCACTGGTGAAGGGATGCCATATTTCTCGCCATAGGCGATCGTTTGCTCTCGGCTCATGCCCCATTCTCTGGCCGGAGCCAAAACCTTCAGTTCGGGATTGAGCGCCGCGATCGCCACATCAAACCGTACCTGATCATTGCCTTTGCCGGTGCAACCATGTGCCACCGCATCTGCCCCATATTCTGCCGCTGCATCCACCAGGATTTTAGCGATCAGTGGCCGTGCCAGCGCCGTAGTGAGCGGGTAGCGATTTTCATAAAGGGCATTGGCTTGGATTGAAGGGAAAGCATAATCGCGCACAAATTCTTCTTGGACATCACCCACCAGTGATACACTCGCCCCAGAATCAAGTGCTTTTTGACGGATCGGTTCTAGCTCATCGCCTTGACCAAGATCAGCCGCCAAGGTAATTACTTCTTCGATGCCCCATTCATGTTTGAGGTAGGGAATACAAACCGAAGTATCTACCCCACCAGAATATGCCAGTACAACTTTTTTGGCCCGACCCATTAATTAAATTCTCCCCAAATCAACACTCTAACCAGTTCAACTTACTCGATCTGTGGCAATAAACAGTTAAATAGATTGCCAAATTTGTGGCCAAATTGCTCAAATAACTAATCTAATAATCTAAATCGCTACTAGCTGTGACCAAAACAAATGATTAGATAATTAAAGCTGACAAATAAGTCACAAAAAAATATGCCATCTAAATAACTTGTGGGCAAAGTAATCGCCCGCCAAATCAATTTAAACAGCCAAAAAATACTAGTAGCCCGGAGACTACGCCTATCCCAAGCATCCCTTAGTGCTGCTACGGTCAAGTCCTGACACGGTTCGGGCGTTGAAATCGCATAGTTCCAGGCCATTTATAGCCTAGCATCAAGTTATGCTTTCGTCATGTAATTTTGAATTTTGCTTACAATGCCTCAATCCAATCCCAAGCGCCTTCTGGTCATTGCGCCAACAATCCCATCGACTGCTAACAATTGCGTGGCCTCCTGGAATTGCTTTACCGCTTCTGCTGTGGCCGGGTCAAAAATACCATTTACGGGGATATTAATTTCCACCAATTGATTATTATTCAAAGCTTCTTGCAGTGCCTTCACATCATCACCCTCCATGCGTGGTTCAGCCAGACCCAGGGTGCGGATCGGTGCGGCACCAAAGCCTTCCGCAGGGGAATTAGCGATCCTGGCTCCGGTTTGGGCTCCATAGATGCCATCTTCAGCGATCTGGTCAGTGGGGTTATTCTGGTTCCATAATCTTTGAAATGCTTTGACGCCAACAATGCCAAGATCCTGGCGGCTGGCAGCACGGAATTGATAATCAAAATGAGGAGGATCGAATGCGCCCAGCCAATACCAGCTATGTTGCTCCAAAAATGGTCGCCATCCCTGTGGGTCTTGGATATCTAGCGCCAAGCCACCTTCATGGTTACTAAATCCTGGCCTCGCAGCGGCAAAAATGCCACATAGCCCTAGTTCAAATTGTCGCCGTAGTAAATATTGTTGCGCCACGGTGCGAAAGGCTGAATTTACCACCAGCTTAGTGCCGCGCTTGTTGATCGCCAATCGCAATGATTCTTTGGCAGCGGGTTGCACAAATGGATTGATCTGATCGCCATTCACATCTACGTTCAAATCATCAAAATTAACCAATACATTGGTCACCAGTGTATTCATCACGGCGATAATTTGCAGACTCAAGCCGCGAATCTGACCAGTATCACAAGCGCCCACAACGTCTCTTACTAGTGGCATAATCGCTCCTGCTTGGCTGAAGATTGCTTTAATTTTTAACCTAATAGATCTAGATAAGCATGACAAGGTGGCGATCGCTTGGCTTTAATCAAAATTTTTAAGATCTTGTAACTAGTAGTCCACCACATAGGATTTGGTGGTCAACTGGCGCTCTAGACATCTGTCTTGCTCGATCGAAAGCCATCATAATTACCGTGGTCGGTTACTAGCTGTAGTGAGTCATTCATGCTGGGAACTGAGAATCGTTGAAAATCTTATTTCCCAGGGTGCGATCGCCAAGAATCAGTCAGGCAGTAATTTATGGGCAATTAAGTATCATTACAACCTGATTTTTATAGATTTGGTCTTAGATGGGACTCACATCGATCAGAAATAGACTTATTTCGCGTCTTTTACTCTCGATCTAAGACAAATATATCTCTTAAACCAGTCCTCGTCATATTCAATTAATATGGCAATGACGATATTACGGCTTAAGTAGAGTCAGTGATCCTTGATCCTTATATCTATATATCCATTCATGCGGAGGAAAATGGCAGATCAGAATTCAAGTAAATTTTTGTCAGAGGAAGAATCAGCCTTGGTCGATCGAGCGATGATGTCATCGTCGGAGAAGTTTTTAACTCGATTGACAATTTCTTCAATGCGAGTGGTGCTGCATATTGCCAAGGAGCATGGAGTAAAGGTCGAGGATTTAACTGTATCGCAGATTATTGCTTGGATGGAGCAAGATGCCAAAATCAAGCGAGAGCAGGGCGAGGCGGCAGCTTTCTTGCAATGGTAGCCAGTTAGTAGTTATTTTGCTGAACTATTGAAATTTGGCTCAAGGACAACTTTAATGACAACTTTTGCGATCGAGAATGGGCAATTACTCTGGTTGTTCAATCATTTGGCGAATGGTTCGCAGTTCGGTCAAAATATCTTGAAGTAGCTGGTTAGTAACATTTGCCACCGGCTCTTGCACCTGGATTGTAACCTGTTTGATTTTTAAAACATCCCGTGCGAAGCGTGATACTTCGGTGGGGTGAAAGAGCAATGTATCGGTTTTATCTTGCCTCAGCTCAGGGTTTAGCTTTTTGGGGCTGTAGGGCAGGTTTAAATGGTCTGGATCGGTGTTGGCATAGCGATAGACAGAGGCACGCGATCGCCCTAGGGCCTTTTGCACCGCGTCAACATCCATGAGGCTGTAATTGGAATTTTGCAGATCGGGGGACATGGAAAACTTAGTCTAAGATGAGTCTACTGAATATCTATTATAGACTATTTGGTAGTCTTGGAGTATTGGTTTGAGACAATATTTTTATTCTGATCCATTGCGCATTTTGGGGGTGGACTTCACCAGCTCACCTCGTGTTGCTAAGCCGATCGTGGTGAGTAATTGCCAGCTAAAGAATGCTCAATTAACCTATCTGGGGATGGATGAGTATACTGACTGGCAAGGATTTGAAGCTTTTTTAGCACAGTCTGGAGCATGGGTGGTGGGGATGGATTTCCCGATGGGAATGCCGCGCCGTTTGATTGAGGCGCTGGGATGGGGCAAGAACTGGCAGGAATATGTGCAATTAGTAGCCGGGATGAGTCGGGACGAGTTTGTAGCAACATTGGATCAATATCGCCTAAATCAGCCAATGGGGGATAAGGAGCACCGTCGCTATGCAGATGTGTTGGCGGGGGCGATCAGCCCAATGAAGCTGTATGTAGTGCCGGTGGGGAAGATGTTTTATGAAGGGGTAAAGCGGCTGTGGCGATCGCAGATATATATCCCTCCCTTTTATTTTGATTGGGTTGATCAAGCTTTTGAAATTTCTGGCACGAAGGCGATCGAGCAGCGGGTTGCCCTGGAAACTTATCCGGCTTTGGCGGTGCGGCGGTGGCTAGGTAGAACCAGCTACAAAAATGACAATAAGAGAAAGCAAACTGAAGCAATGCGATCGGCGAGGGAAGAGGTGATGCGGCGGTTACGATCGCCAGATTTGGTAGATATTTATGGCGTTAGTTTGGTGATCGAGGATCAAGCAGCAGCCGAGATTGTGAGTGATGGGAGCGGCGATCAATTGGATGCTTTGATTTGTGCGATTCAAGCGGCCTGGGCAGTGGGTCAACCTAATTATGGTATTCCTGAAAACTGCGATCGGCTGGAGGGATGGATTGTCGATCCAAGTATGCTTAGAAAGTAGGCACCTCTGGATGTGCTGTGACGTTATAGGTCATTTGCTAAAAAATCTTACTTCGATGCTTCAATACCATCACTGGATCATTGCCAACAATCAAAGAATATTAGAGAGCAGATCGGTGATTTCACCCTGTACATCCAGGCGATTGTCGTCATACTTCATCAGGGTATCGATCTTTTTGTGGCGGCTGAGTTTCTGAACCTTGCGGACATTACCATTGGTGGCATCAAGGGCGGCAGTAATGGCAGAATGGCGAATCCGGTGGGGTGACATTTGCTTAGGGATGCCTACTTCTTTTGCTACATGGTCTACCAGCTTGTAAATAAAGTTGTTATTGAGGCGCTGGCCATAGCTACCGGGGGCAAGGGAAATAAACAGCGGATAATGGGCGGGGGGATCTTTTCGAGTGTCAAGCCAAGCTTGAATTGCAGCGATCGTAGGATGACTGAGGCTGATCGATGTTTTCTGAGTGCCCCGACCTTTGCCCAGAATCAAGAGCGATCGAGAGTGAATATCAAAATCGCTTACATTAGTGCGAACGACCTCACTACGGCGCAACGCATTGTCCCACAGCAACCTTAAAATGGCATAGTCACGCTTGCCGTTAATTGTCTCTTGATTGGGAATACCCAGCATCGCTTTGATTGCCTGGAGATTTACGCCAGTAGTATCGCGGTAAGCCTGTACTTGCTCGCCCTGCACTTGATTCAAGTTCCATTCACAGTGGCCGATTTTATTGGCAAAGTTGACCAGGGATTTGATCGCAGACAGGCGGCGATTGACCGTTGCTTCTTTGAGGCCACGGGTAATCAGTTGGGATTTATATTTCAGTACAATGGCGATTGCGGTGAAGCGTTCTAGCTGCAAGAATTCAGCAATTAGTTCTTGAGATGGTGGTTGCTCAAAGGTGTGGTTAAAAAAATCCTTCAGGTCTTTTTGGTAAGCCCGTTTGGTGTTGATGCTGCGCTTGTCGGCAAGGAGTTGGGCAATGATGTCCGGGTCGGCGGCGATCGAGGTGCTGACAAGATTGCTCATAGGGCTAAGTTCAGGGCTAAGTTCCTTTCAGTAAAGCATTTATAGCTTTTATTAGTGAGCGAAGATGAGAGACTGCAAGAATCTTAACAAAAATGGGAAAAAAGATGCTAGAGAATGATCCTGTTGAAATAATCATCCTGCCGGGATTTAGATTTCAAACCATATGTTAGGGAAGCCTAGACATTTTATTTCCCTTAGCGATCGCCAAAAATAAGCTGGAATCCTCAATTAACTATACTGCTTAAGCGTTGCTTGCCGTTTTTTGCTCGAGATAAAAGGGAGAGAGAACCTTGGTCTTAGTATGGCAACATCCTAAAGCTGCATAATTGTTAAGTATACAGATATCGATCACATTTGGTCAGCTTCATTCAAGCCCATGCCTTACCTGATTCAAGATTTTGACACATTGATGGAAACCGTGTTTGAGCTAGCGATCGGCTCAAATACCATTGGTCGTGGTAGTAAAAATCAGATCATTTTGGAAGACCACACCAAAAGTGTATCGCGCCAGCATGCGGAAGTAATTGTGGAGCCGGGGCAAGTATTTATTATCGATCTAGGTAGCCGGAATCATACCTTTGTGAATGGCCAGCAAATTGATCAGCGATCTCAACTTCAAGATGGCGATATTGTACAGGTGGGAAATCTGCCGCTCAAGTTTGTGCGATCGACCGCAGAAGCAATCGCTCAGGAAAATTTCGATCGAGAGCTACAGGAGATTGCCGCCCAGCCTGCACCGGAAGAAGAAGAAGAAATGCAGGTGGTGAAACAAATGCCAACGGCTCTGCATCAGACAGCGATGCAGGATTTGTTGCGATCGGATATAGCGGATATATCGGGTAGATCAGCGCAGGGTTCGATATTAAAAATTCGCAATGAAGACCAGAATCAGCGGACAGTAGACAAACTGCAAATTCTGTTGGAAGTCAGCAAACTACTATCGCGGGGGCGCAGTGAAAACCTGGGCAGCCTGCTGGAAAAGATTCTCGATCTGCTGTTTGAGATCATGAATGTGGAGCGATCGGCAATTTTATTGGTCAATGAAGCTACTGGCTTGCTAGAGAGCAAAGCGGTGCGGGCAAGAGAGGAAGTAGACGTGGCGCGGCGGTTTTATAGCCAGAAAATTGTTAACTTTGTGCGCCAGAGTGGTGATGCGCTATTGACTTCTAATGCGGGTAGCGATCGGCGGTTTGATGCTTCGCAGTCTATTTTGCAATCCTCGATCCGCGCGGCAATGTGTGTACCATTGCGTCCTGTAGATGAAGTGATTGGCGTGTTGTATGTGGATAATTTATCTTTATACAATGCATACGCAGACGAGGATTTAGAGTTTTTGAGCGCACTCGCTAATCAGGCGGCACTGGCGATCGACAACTTCCAATTGAATTCCAAAATGCAGCAGGAAGCATTGGTGCGCAGTAAATTAGAAAGCTTTTTCCCCCAAGCTGTGAGCCATAAGTTACAGGAAGAAGGCGGCCTGCAGACGATCGAAACGGAGGTTACTGCGCTCTTTTGTGATATCAGTGGCTTTACCCAACTCTCTTCGAGATTGCCGCCCAGGGAAGTAATTGAAATGCTGAATGAGTATTTCCAGGTGATGGTGGAGGATATTGTATTTCACTATGAAGGCACACTGGAGAATTATTTAGGTGATGGTTTGTTTGCGGTGTGGGGTGCGCCCTATCGTAAGCCAGATGACGTGATTCGAGCCATTTGGGCAGCGATCGAAATGCAGTTAGCTTTATTTAAACTGAATCAGCAATGGCTGATCCAGGGGCGCGATCTGCAGTTGCAAATTCACATTGGGCTCAATACTGGCCAGGTGGCAGCGGGTAATATTGGTTCCGAGAAGCTAATCCAATATGGCACGATCGGCGATACAAATAATGTGGCCAGCCGAATTTGCGCTGTGGCCAAGGCCGATGAGATTTTAGTTTCCCATTCCACCTATTTAGGCTTGCAAGACCAGATGCTGCCATTCGAGCGGCTGGAGCCAGTGAAGGTGAAGGGCAAAGATAAACCGATTCAGGTCTATAAGTTGTTGTGGGATGAGGTGGATTTGATCGCGCCGGATTTTTTGGATCTGTCGATCACGGCCAGTTTGTAAGACAGATGCGATCGTGAGTTTATACCTACTCAAACATCTCAAACATCCCTGATTGCTTAGATGAGGTGATAAATACTTAAGCCTGAGGGCATATCTGGACTCGATTCCCTAGATAGAGTTCGGCCAGCACAAGATCACATAATGTTATTAATAGCAAACAGAAATGTGTAAATGCTCACATTTTTGCTTTTTTTAGTAAAGGATAAGGATAAGGATCTAACTAAGTATGCCATTTACACTCGATACCGCTCGCGGAATTTTCCCAAATACTTTAACTGCTGATGTTGTTCCCGCTACGATCGCCAGGTTTGAACAGCTTAGCGCCGAAGACCAACTTGCCCTAATTTGGTTTGCCTACCTGGAGATGGGTAAGTCAATTACGATCGCTGCGCCGGGTGCGGCCAATATGGTTTTGGCTGAAGATGCTTTGAATCAAATCAAGGCAATGTCGCCAATGGAACAGTCTCAGGCAATGTGTGACCTGGCTAATCGCTCCGATACGCCGATCTGTCGCACCTATGCAGTCTGGTCACCTAATATTAAGTTAGGTTTCTGGTATCGCTTGGGTGAATTCATGGAGCAAGGTTTGGTTGCACCGATCCCTGAAGGTTACAAGCTTTCTGCAAATGCTTCAGCGGTGTTGGCTGCGATCCAAGGGCTTGAATCTGGTCAGCAAATCACGGTCTTGCGTAATAGCGTGGTAGGCATGGGCTATGACCCCAACAAGTTAGGTGACTTCAAGCGAGTATCTGAGCCGGTTGTACCACCTCAAGATATGTCGCAGCGTACCAAGGTTTCGATCGAAGGTGTGGATAATCCTACCGTGATCAGTTATATGAATCTTCTCAACGCCAATGACTTTGACAATCTAATTGAGCTATTTGCCCCCGATGGTGCACTGCAACCACCATTCCAACGGCCGATCGTGGGTAAGGATGCGGTTTTGAAGTTCTTCCGTGAAGAATGCCAGAACTTGAAGCTAATGCCTGAGCGTGGTGTGGTTGAGCCTGCTGATGATGGCTATACTCAAATCAAGGTAACTGGTAAGGTGCAAACTCCTTGGTTTAGCGCAAACATTGGTATGAACATGGCCTGGCGTTTCTTGCTCAGCCCTGATAACAAGATTTACTTTGTGGCGATCGACTTGCTTGCCTCACCCAAGGAGCTGCTCAACCTAGCTCGCTAGACTCATAAGTTTGGTTAATAGTTATGTTAAGATTTATGTAGCTCTATAATAACCATATGTTTATTGCTTAGGACAATTGATTAATAATGTTTTGGGGATAGCCAGAAGTTGGCGATCGCGCCGATGTATTTCTACTCTAAATGTTTTAGTTGATGTCCTGAGCAAAGTTACAAGATTATGTCTGGTAACGAATATTAAATATTAGAGCGCGGCAATTTAAGTTGATCTAGCGCTCATTTTTAT
Organism: Pseudanabaena sp. PCC 7367; assembly: GCF_000317065.1. GTDB lineage: Bacteria > Cyanobacteriota > Cyanobacteriia > Pseudanabaenales > Pseudanabaenaceae > Thalassoporum > Thalassoporum mexicanum. The sequence goes on along the minus strand of NC_019701.1, from coordinate 4,062,228 downwards.
GTTTATTTTTATCCGCAATTATTTTTTATAAATTAAAAAGAGGTTGATGTGGTGAGTAATATTGAATGGACAACCAAAGAACGGGAGGTTGCTCAAGAAATTTTCGATCGCGCCTATGAACGGGAAACCGGGGCATTGGTGGAGGAGATTCGGGATAAGGCGAGTTTGATCGCTAAGCTAGAAGATGTGTGGCAACTGCATGATTACCTCAGTGCAAAGCGCCATAACATCGATGGAAAATACGATTTCCGTGATGCTTATCTGGTGTTTGTGTTTTCGCAACTGGTCAAGGAAGGCTGGGTTGAATTAAACGAGCTGGAGGATTTGAGCCAGGATAAGTTGAAAAAGATCTCGGCACTAACCAGGATGTAGCGACTAGTTTAGCTATAACATTTACATTTAATTTATAGGACGAGGGACTGTGTTTTTATGCAGCCTCTTTTTTATTTGCTCTGGTAGGCGATCATCAGCCCAATTATTGGCTTCATTGGCTTCATTGGCTCGAATAATCAAGGTTTGTAAATATATGGGAGATAATCAAGCAACTATCCAGTATTTTTGTGAAAATAGATACAGAAACATGGCAACTTATTATTTTGTTATTCCCTGGTTTGTGGCTATTTAACTGGGATTAGCTTGCTGATTATTTTCATGCTTCGAGTTTTGTGAGGTATTTTAAGTAGAGGAATTAAGTGCAAATGCCATAGGAATAGCTATCCGAATCGTAACAACATGTGTAAATTTGATTGGCTTGGGACAATGAATCTGACTGAGGATCTGAGAACCCAATTTGAACTGGCAACTGATTGGGATGAGGTGTTTGAATATTTGCCAGGAATAGTTGTGGAGTTGAGGTCACAGCCAGGGATTAGACATAGGATCGCTTCCTATGATATTACGATGGTTCCGCCGATCTGGTTAAAAAACGATCCACATCCCCGTTATCCGCATGAATTACGAATTATCTCGCAGATCGGCGCATTGGCTTGCCCACAAGAATTACCTTTACCAGAAAAGCTGGTTCTGACATAAATCAAGAATAACTTAGGGGATGATAATGGTTATTTCCATCCCCTTGCCTTGAGAACTAAAATATAGGCATGTCTCTATCCTCTATACCTTTTCTGCCAGCAATACCAACCGATCGATCGCCCCATTTAGATCCTGAGCCGGTTGCCTTTTCGTTGAGTTACTAGCCATCTTATACGTTTGCCAAAACCGCTTTTCAATATGGGTTTGATCCAGTTCCCCAGCAACTTGCAAATTGATATTTAATGAGCCATTCTCGATCGCCATGCTTTGAATGCCGATCGGTTGATTCTGGGGCTCAGCATGTTGTTCTTGCAAATTCTTTAGCGCCTTTGCTACCAGCCGCCAATTAATATCTGCCCCAAAACTTAGCACCACAAAATTAAATTTGACCCCAAACCGATCGCTAAATTCACCTGGCTCAAAGTCTCGATCGTTCGGGATCCGCTGCCCTTGCCGCTCAGAGTCTTGCCCCACATATACATACTGGCAATCGATGCCATCCAGCTTAGTATCGCTATTAATCTGCCACTGCTCGATCCATGCTCCCGTCAGCTTTGCCGAGGTTAAATTAGTGCCATGCAACTCAGCCCCCACCAGGGAGGCATTCTGCAAATTGGCATTATAGAGCTTGCCGCGCTCTAAATTAGCTTGATTCAAATTGGCATCACTGAGGTTGGCATTAAACAAATTTGCTCCCACCAAATTAGCCTGGGTCAGATTTGCGCCACTTAGATCGGCGTTATATAAGCTCACCTGGTTCAAATTGGCTTGGGTCAGGTTTGCACCACTTAGATCAGCTCCCATCAAACTAATTTCTTCATCGGGGTAATCATCACGCCAACCATTCCAAATATCTACCCCTTTCAGCAGCAATGCCAATTGCTCATCGTTTGCCATACCCTGCTCCTGCCAACAACTTGATCAGTCCAACTACTATCAACTACCGGGTAGCTTCGACTGGAACGCAACCGCAATTCTCGATCGCCCACAGTCAACCCTGCAACAGCTAATAGTTTACTGGTCAATCAATCCCAAATCGCCAGAACGAAATATTTCGTTTTCTAATTAGTCTTATATGCGCCTCATAGAAACATTGCTAGACTCAGTTTTTGTCTTGGATTATCTTTGTTAGACTTGTTTCGTATCTCGTTATCTTGATATAAGACTAATATCAAGACTCATAAACTTATTGAAAGACTAATTCTGTGTCTTGCATTATCTATATAAGATACTTTGATTCGGCTAATCATATTTTTGGATTGGTTGCCTGCCCCCGATGTTTGGGATAAGCCCAGCATTCTTGCCTGTGTAGAAATATCTAATAAACAAACTAAACAAAAGAGGTCAGCTAAATAGCCAAACCTCCTTACGTTTATTCTTTGACATTGTTTTAATGCCGAGAGAGATGCGATCGAGAGCCATTAATAAGCAAGCATTAGATCGATTTCAGCCCAACCAAACTACGGCGATCGCCACAAAAACAAGAGCAGCTTGCCGAAAACTTATCTTTGTTGAAAGTATATCTAGAGAGATTCTCCGCGATCGCTGAAGTGGTTTTTATGCCGGCAATCACTCCGATTGTTTGCTTTCTTTTGCTCGGATTTTTGCTGAGTTATAAGCACTGTTCTGGCTCTTTGCTACTGCGAGATTTAAGCAAACTAGAAAATCTAAATACTTACCTAATTCCCTAATTCTCCTTCGGTGCTACCGTCACCACCACTAATTGATCCGGCAATAGAACCTCCTCGGCCACTTGATTAACATCAGACAGGGTAATCGACTCGATCTTCTGGGGGAAATCATAAAAGTCACCGATCGCAAACCCATACACCTGATCGCGCAAAATCGCGCCAGCAATACTATCAGGATTGGCCAACGATACTGGGAAACTATTGATCAAGCTGGCCTTGGCCGCATCCAGTTCCTTCTGGGTAATGCCATTTTGATGCACATCCCGCATGATTGCTAAAGTGCTTGCCACCGCTGCATCCACATCCTTACCGCTGGTTTGCATCTGTACCACAAATGCACCTTTGCCCTTGCCAGTTTGGAAGTAGCTATAAATGCCATAGGTCAACCCCTGCCGATCGCGGATTTCTGTCCCCAGGCGACTGGAAAGGGTGTCGCCACCCAGAACCTGATTTAGCACCAGCGCCGTATAATAACGAGGGTCATAGCGATCGATCGCGGGATGTCCCATAACCGTCACGGCCTGAGTTTTGCCAGCTAGATTAATCTCCTGCTTACTAATTTCACTGGGATCTTCAACGGTGGGATATTTCAGTGCAGGTGGTTCTCCCTTGGCCTGCCAATTGCCCAGCTTATCGCTGATTAACTGCTTAACTTCTTCAACCTCAAAGTCCCCCATCAAAACCAACGTAGTTGTATCTGGGCGATAGTAAGTTTCATAAAACTCAACCAAATCCTCACGGGCGATCGCCTTAATGCTCTCCTCAGTACGCATAGCATGATAGGGATGTCCTGCCGGATATAACTCCGATTGAAACACCCGCCTTGCCAAACTGCCAGGGCTATCTAGTTCTGCCTTCAGGCCAATTAGGTTGCGTTGACGGTTTAGCTCCAACTCATCCGCTGGGAAAGAAGCATTCTGCAAGATATCAGCCAGTTGATCGACGACGGTGGGTAAATCCTCCGCCAGCATTGACGCACCAATACTCACCTGTTCACGTCCCGCCGAAAAGCCCAAACTCGCGCCAATATTTTCTAGCTCTGCCGCCAATGCCAACGCATCTTTGGTGTTAGTACCATTGCGTAGATTTTGAGCAGTCAGCGCACCTAAACCAGCTTTTTCGATCGAGTCGAAGCCAGTTCCAGCCAGGATCTGCCCCGCGATCGTCACCGATGGGGTGCTGTCATCGGGCAGCAAGAGTAAGGTCAAACTATTGGGCAAAATCACCCTCTCTGGCAACACTGGGTTTAACTCAGCCGCTTTGATTTTAAGCACATCTTCCGGCAAGTATTTCGCTACCTCCGCTGGATCAACCGGTTCGCTGGGGGTGCGATTTTCCTGGATTGTGCCATCTGCTGCCAGGGGATTACCGACTTGGGCTGTAATTACCGTAGGCTTAAATAAACCCAACACCCGCTTTTGCGGATCGAGATACTTATTGGCAACCCTTTGAATATCAGCAACCGTCACCTTTTCCACATCAGCCAGATAGCGATCGCTAAACCGATAATCTTTGGCTACCGTCTGGTTATAGCCCAGTTGAATTGCTTGCGAAGAAATATCCCGATTGCTCAGAATAAAGCTAGACCTAACCTGGGTCTGTGCCCGCTCTAGTGCCGCTGGATCGATCGGCTCAGTTTGAATTTTCTTAACCTCTGCCAAAATCAAGCGATCGATATCCTCCAGGGTGTTGCCGTCAGTCGGCGCACCAGTAAACGAAAACCAGCCCGGATCGATCATTGTCGCGGCACTGGCCCTCGCACCACTGGCAATCCCAGTTTGCACCAAGGCTTGATATAACCTGGAGCTACGCCCCGAAGAAAGGATCGAAGCCAGCAAATCGATCGCCGCCGTATCTGGGTGGGTAATCGGTGGCAAAGTCGGATAGACCGATCGCAACAGCGGAATACTACCTGGCTCTTCTAGAACCACCTTATCTGCATAGATTACAGGCTGGTCTTCCACTCCATCCGCAACATTAGCATTAGTGGTCTTTGTCGCGCGATTGTTGCTAACTTGATTTATTGTGCCAGACTGCTTTTCTGGTAACTTAGCGGTTCTGGGGCGTGGCGGTGCCGTGATCGTGCCAAAGGTTTCCTTGATCTTGGGCAAAAGCTCGTCTGTTTCAAAGTTACCCACCACAATCAAAGTAGCGTTATCGGGGCGGTAATAGGTGCGGTAATAATTCTGGATCTGTTCGGCGGTATAACCCTCCACATCAGCGCGATCGCCAATCACTGGCCAGGCATAGGAAGTATTCGCAAAGGCCTTCGCCATGATTGCCTTAAACAGGCGATTGCCAGGACTGTTATCATAGCCATCCAATTCAGACAGAACCACGGTGCGCTCACTGTTTAGCTCTTCAGCGCCAGCCACTGTATTTACCATCCGATCGGCCTCCAGGGTCAGCAGGGCTTCCACCTTATTAGTGTTACTACTAACTGTGCCAAAATAGGCGGTCATGTCATAACTAGTGAAAGCATTGGAGCTGCTCCCCAACGCACTGAACAAGCGCCCAAACTGAATCGGCCGATCCTTGGTGCCTTTAAACAGTAGATGCTCTAGCTGGTGCGAAATCCCCGTAATCCCAGGTCGCTCATTGCGCGAACCAACCCGATACCAAATATGTACACTCACCGCTGGCACCGTGGGCACTTCCTTAGTTAGCACCGTCAAGCCGTTTTCTAAAACCGTTCTCCTCACCCCATCGGTCAACATGGCTGGTTGTGGGGTCTGAGCCTGAGCCCGTAGTTCCTGAATCTGAATGGCGATCGCCCCGTTTCTTGGTGTGGCAAGGCTGAAGGGCATCCCACCAGCAATCAAAACAGCTAAGGCAAGAATACCGGCTCTACGCACGATTGATTTCATAGTCAGTCTTTTCCCCAGGATCAAGTTATAGGTTAAATTCAAAAAATGGCAATGCTATATGAAGTAAGTATTTTAACCAAGCATATTTGAGTCAGCCTCGCTCCTATGGCCAAATATTGTTATATGTACAGGACAACAGGACAAAATGATGATGGAGCATTTAAAAGCTGCACTGATCAACACAGCTATTTTAGACATTTTGGGTAATTTAATTACCAGCCCTGCGATCTTGATTCCCCTGCTAAGAATACGCCCACCAGCATAAATTTGGATTCGAGCTATATTCAGCCATATTAAGGTCAAATCAGGAAATTTGCTGGAGTAGACTATAAATAGTTGAAATTTGCCAGTTCCCATCTACATTCAATCTGGATCGCTAGAAAATTCAGCTAATCAGCCATGACCAACGATCGCCAGAAATCGCCTGGTTTAAGCAGAATTCGTCTGTAAAGAAATACCGAAGGCTATATCCAAAATCAACAAAGTTCACTATGATAGCCGCGATGTCATTCATAACCTGTGGTTGCCTGGGATTGGATTCAACCATATACCTGGGCACCGCAGTTTTCCTGTATGTATTTTATGCTAGTCTTCGGGGGCTACAGGAACCAGCCGTAGCTGTGTAAGCCTTTACCAAGCAGGTTTACGCCCAAATAACAAATCCAAACCACCAGAAACCCCGCACTGGCTAAGATCGCAGGCTTACGCCCCTGCCAGCCCTTGGTAATCCGGGTATGCAAATAGGCCGCAAACACCAACCAGGTAATCAGTGCCCAGGTTTCTTTTGGGTCCCAACTCCAGTAAGATCCCCATGCCTCATTTGCCCAGACTGCACCAGCAATAATGCCGATCGTCAGCAATGGAAATCCCAGCCCGATCATCCGATAACTGAGATTATCAAGGGTTTCGCCCAGGCTCAAGCGCTTAAGCGATAGTTGTGGTTGTGGCTCGCTCTGGTTTTGCGGTGGATCTAAAACCAACGTGCTACCCTGGCTCCCATTACCAGGAATGTTAGCAGCTACTAATTGCTCACCATTATGATCCTGGCGCGGTTGAGACACTTGCTGATCCCGCTGCCCATTGGCACTAGGTGGGGTCAGGCTCAGTCCTAAAGAGTTACCGCTCAGCTTGATTGGTTGGCCACGTGTCACGATCAAAAAGGCGATCGCCAACACACTTCCCACCATCAACGCCGCATAACTGAGCAGCATCACCGAAACATGCATCATCAACCAGTTGGATTTGAGTGCTGGTACCAGGGGCTCAGCGGCTTGCATTTGATCCGGCAAAGCCAGGGCTGCAAACGCAGTAATACCCATTGCCACCGGCGCAGTAAAAGCACCGATCAACTTTCTGCCATTGTTCTCGGCATTACCAATGCTATTGGCCACCAGATGCATTGTAGTAATGCCCCAGGCCAGGAAAAACAAGGATTCATATAAATTACTGAGGGGGAAATAGCCGGCCTCGATCCACCTTGCGCCCAGGAGCGTAGCGATACTCAGGTTGGCGATCGCCATGCCAGCAGTACCAATCTGCCGTAACCAGCCAGCACCAGGGAAAGCCAGGTTCACCCAGTAAACCAACATGGTCAAAAACAGGATCGCAAAGGAAATATTATCTAAAAGGTTTTGCAAGGCAACAAGTTGCATCCGGTCGATTCTCCAGTAAGCTCTTGATCTGTATTCAATTTTACTCTTTCTGTGCGATCACTGCGTAAAACGGATCGCCACCACCCAAACCAAGCAACTGCATAATCGGCAATGTTACTGGTGCCGCCTTGGCAATTATTTCCGGTTTACCAAATCCCGTTACCGAAGCAAAATAGCGCTGTACCAGCTTCACCCGATCGCCCTCGGAGCTATCTCGCCAGGCCGCGATCGCCTTTTGATAGAACATCCGATTAGAAAAACTCACGATCGCCACGCCACCAGGTTTCAAAATGCGGCACATTTCCGTGAAAACCACCTCTGGCTGTTGCAGATACTGCACCGAAACAGTATTCAACACCGCATCAAAATCATTGTCTGGCAATGGCAACTTCGGCTCTTGATTCAAATTCTGGACAAAATAATGATCCAGGCGCGAATTCTTGGCCAACTCCTGCTCATTCATGCCATGCCCCTCCACATGGGCAAACTCCAGATCCGCTGGCAAATGCGACACCCAACTACTCATCATGTCAAAAATACGGCTGTTTGGCTGCAATCGCTCCCGATACAATTCAGTCAACTGGCCAATAAACCCATTATCAACATGGGTGACCAAACGGGGATAATCATAAAAAAGCGTATCATCGGTTTCATCCAACTTATTGCGCTGCTGCGGTAATAGCACCATAGACCTTATTTAGTAGATATTTAGTAGGTAGATAGTTAGCGTTATCAGTTATTCAATTCTCATCTTAACAATACTTAATGTCCATGTAGGCAGCAGAATTTAAACTAGCCCACAATCGCAGGCAATTCCCAGCCAACAAGTTAGACTAGATTTAAGCAAAATAGATAGTAGTACAATATTCTTGCTACACCAGATCCTATCTTAGATAATGGAGCAACCAACCCAGCCATCAAAACCAATCGATATCAACCGCCTGCAACAAGCCCTGAGTGTGGAAGCAGAGCGGGGGTTTGGCAACCTTCAGGGTAGGGAACATCTGTTTGCTGACTTTTTGGGGAGTAGTTTAGGGCAGAGTAGTTGGCACCGCGCCGATCGTGATCGGGCACAAACCCTGGCTGGTGAATATGGCAAATATGATCAATTGCGGTTATCGCAACGAAAGCATTTGGTGGCTGAAACACGACGCTTTTTATACGATGTGCGACGACGGGAGTTGGTCAGCGATCGCCCCCCCGCCAAGGAGAAGATCGCCAAGACTACGCCGCTGAAGGTGGAAGCAAGTAAATCGACTCAGTCCAGTGCCTACCGCAAGCCCAATCAAAATTTGCGATTGGATTCCCCTTTACAATACCTGGAAGGAGTGGGGCCAAGAATTGCCGAGCGATTGGCGAACCGATTGGAGCTGCATACGGTCGCGGATATGCTTAACTATTATCCCCGCGATCACGTTGACTATGCCCGACAGGTGAAGATCAAAGACCTTAATGATGGCGAGACCGTTACGATCATTGGCACAATTCGCCGATTTAGTTGTTTTACCAGTCCTAAGAATAAAAAATTAACGATCGTAGAAGTGATGGTTAGCGATCACACTGGCTCAATCAAGCTGAATCGGTTCTGGACTGGCACCCGCTACAGTAACTATGGCTGGCAGCAGCAACAAAAAAGCCAATATCCCAAGGGCGCAACGGTGGCGGCTTCTGGGGTAGTGAAGCGCAGTAAGTATGGTCTGACCCTGGATAATTTTGAAATTGAAGTCCTGGAGCATTCGCAAGATCGAATTGAATCCCATACGATCGGGCGGGTGGTGCCGATCTATCCCCTCAGCGAAGGAATCTCGCCAGAACTGATTCGCCGCGTAGTAGTGCAATGCTTGCCAGTGGTTAATCAAATAAAAGATCCATTGCCGGAGAAACTAATTAAGGAACATAAACTAATTAAATTGGCTAAGGCGATCGCCCAGGTTCACTATCCCCCAGACAGCCACGCGCTGAATGATGCCGTAAAGCGATTGACCTTCGATAAATATTTCTATCGCCGCCTGGTTTCGCTCTATCGCCGCAATCAACAGCAAGCCTCACCCTTCATAGCCCAAAGTAAGCTGGTGGATGAATTTGAGCAGCGTTTACCGTTCCAATTGACCAATGCCCAGCAACGTTGTGTGAATGAGATCCGCGCCGATCTGCAACGAAATACCCCCATGAATCGATTGTTGCAGGGGGATGTGGGTGCTGGGAAAACAGTCGTTTCCGTATTTGCCTTACTCACCGCGATCGAATCCGGCTTCCAAACCGCATTGATGGCTCCCACTGAAGTCCTGGTGGAACAGCATTACCGCAAAATTGTCGATTGGTTTAATTTGCTCAATCTCCCCGTAGAACTGCTAACCGGTTCCACAAAGGCAGCCAAACGCCGCCAGATTCTCGCTCAATTGGAAACTGGAGAGCTACCCTTGGTCATCGGTACCCATGCCCTGATTCAAGATGGAGTTAACTTTCACCGCCTGGGTCTGGCTGTAATTGACGAACAACACCGATTTGGCCGTGACCAGCGATCGCGCCTGCTCCAGAAGGGCACCGATCCCCATGTATTGATCATGACCGCCACGCCGATTCCCCGTACCCTCTATTTAACCAATTCAGAAATAGAAGTCAGCCTGATCGACGAACTACCACCAGGCCGTAAGCCCATTCAAACTAATCTCTTGAAAGGTGCACAAAGACGCGATGCCTATGAACTAATGCGAAGGGAGATCGCCCAGGGTCGGCAGGTATATATTGTTTTCCCTTTGGTAGAAGAATCAGAAAAAATGGCGGATATGAAAGCAGCGATCGCCGAGCGGGAAAAACTCCAAAAATCAATCTTCCCCAATTTCAAGGTTGGTCTGTTGCATGGCCAGATGAGTTCTGCCGAGAAAGAAGAAGCAATCAATGCCTTCCGCGATCGCCAGAGTGATATTCTAGTAGCGACCACTGTGGTAGAGGTGGGCGTGGATGTGCCGAATGCCTCGGTGATGCTAATTGAACATGCCGATCGATTCGGGCTTGCTCAGTTACATCAGTTGCGGGGTCGGGTCGGGCGTGGTGCGGCTCAATCCTATTGTTTACTAATGAGTAGTTCTAAATCAGAAACCGCCCAAGAACGCCTCAAGGTATTGGAGCAATCGCAGGATGGCTTTTTTATTGCCGAGCGTGATTTCCAAATTCGTGGTAAAGGAAAAGACGAAGGAACAGAACAATCGGGTCATGCGGGATTCTCGATCGACGATCGCCTCCCCGATGAAGAAACTAGGCAACAGTTATATCAAGAGGCCAGAGCAGCCGCAGAAAGCATTTTAACTGAAGATATCACCTTAGAGAGCTTTCCTGCCCTCAAGACTGAATTTGAACATCACTACCAACGCTTGCAAGGGGGAGCGATCTTCACCTAGTTGCTTTAACTACTAATTAAGCACTTCAATCACCACACCAAAATCTAAGCTATTTGGCCGGACATTAGATTCCGTCGAACTTTTTAGCTTTTGCCCCCGTCAATCAACTCATCACGCAAAACAATAAAAAGTAAATAGGAATTATTCTCATGCTTAAGAGACTTCTGGTTGTAGCCACAGCAGTAGCGGCTGCTCCTTTTTCTGGTGCCGCGATCGCCCAAACTCCTTGGGTGGAGGTATATACAAACCCGCAAGCTAGTATCTCGGTAGGGATGGCGCAGAAGGTGCAAGGAACTTCGGCACTAGTAGATTTTTCGGTAGGACATCAGAAGCTAAATGGCGAAATGACAGACGGTGCAGTGAGTGTGATCATGGCAGTAACTGGCTCGTGCCAAACCCGCGAATATGCGATCACCAGTGCGGAAGCCTTTGATGCCCAGGGCAATTCGATCCCCGATACCTATGTGCGCTACAACAGCCCTCAGGTTAGACAGGCCAGCCCTCAATCGGTTAGCTACATGGCGCTTAAGCAGGCTTGTGAATCAACTAGTCAATCTTTCCAACAGGCGAGTTTCGATCAATAGATTTTCTAGTTTGGTCTCTGTTTGGCTATAGATTAATTGTGGTTATATGTGTAGAGATGGGAGGGTGCGATCGCTCTCCTTTTTGCTATGTTAAGTTATGCTCCTAAAATGCTATCTATTCAAGCCATGAGTATGACTCCTGATGATAAGAAAATCCAGCAAATCCTCACCGAAGCAAAAACGATCGCTCTGGTCGGCTATTCCCCCAAGCCAGCACGGCCTAGCTATCAGATCGGTAGATTCCTGAAGCAAGCAGGTTACAAGGTTTATCCCGTCAATCCAATTATTAAAGAAATCGATGGCGAGCAATGTTATCGCTCCTTAAGGGAAGTTCCTAAACCGATCGATATTGTGAATGTATTTCGTCGATCGGAATTCCTACCCGAAATTATTGAGCAAGCGATCGCCATTAACGCTAAAACTATCTGGGCACAGTTAGATATCTATGACCAAGCTGCGGCAGAGAGAGCGATCGCCGCCGGATTGAATGTAATCATGGATTCTTGTATCAAGATCGAATACTTGCGATTGGGGATTAAGAAGTATAGCGATCGTTGAATACCATAATCTAGCTAAGAAACATAAAAGCAATACTTTGTCTTTACAATATGGGTGACATATACTAATATAGAATCAATGTGGATGGAATTGATGTTTGTCAATTTCCAATTAAGTATTTCCATTGCTTATTTACTATGCTGTTCAAAAACAAATGGTTAAGCTGGTAAATAGCTTTGAAACGGGGAATTAGCTTCTGAGTTGCTTTGGTTGCAAACATTTCTTGCAATCTACCTTCTTGTGTGTTTTTAACCAGGAAGCAAGGCAGCTCATAGAAAATGAAGCACTGAAGAGAATCAAGAGGTAATAGACAAATATGAATTACTTGACTAATAACAATCTAATCAAGCAATCTAATCATCAACATAGTCATAATAAGTTAATGAAGAGGTTAAGCGTTGGTGTATTAGCATTTACGGCCGCAAGTATAGGATTGATGGGCTGTCAAAGGATTAACAAACCTAGGGTTGGCGCGGCAATGGCAGCAGAGCCGATCGAAGCCAGTGCTGTAGATACCAATGCACAACTTGATCAATATTTGAATGATACTATAACCATTACAGGTGATATCAAGGAACGCTTTACCACTGATTCGTTTATTATCAGCGATAATGGTCTATTCGGCGGCGAAGAGATTTTAGTTATCAATGATACAGGCGAGAACTTCGCATTCCCTGATGATACAATCTCGGTAAGGGCGACAGGTGAAGTTAAGCGCTTTTTTGTAACCGACCTTGATACCAGAATCAATTGGGATTTAACTATCGATCGCCTCAAAACCTATGAAGGCAAGCCTGTAATTATGGCTTCTTCGATCCATGCCGCCCCTGCGATCGAGGAAGTGGCAGATAACCCAACTGAGTTCTACGGCCAAGATATTTCCCTACAAGGACAGGTCGGTAGAATCGTCAGCCTGAATTCCTTCATGCTCAGAGAGAATGAATTGATCGACGAAGAAGCTGTGCTGGTAATCGATCTAACTAATAAAGATGCGGCTAGTTCTGGTGAGGTTGTAGCCGTAAGTGGGCAACTGCGTCCCTTCATTGTGACTGAAATTAATGAAGAGTTCCAACTTGGTTGGGATCTTGACCTGCAACGTAAACTCGAAGTAGAACTTACCAATAAGCCGGTGCTGATCGCTGATGAGTTAGTCAGAGAGGCTGATAGCTCTAACAATTAGATTTGGTTCAGCCGCCGTGAGTTCATTTTCTTCTCTCTAAACACTGAAATACTGAAATACCCAGCGCAGAGTTGGCCGGTCAGTCGGTTTACCCCTTTGATCGGCAATTATATCGCCAGCACGTGCTAAAGCCTGCTGTAACTTGCGCTGCCCGAGTGAATAGAAGCGATTAGTTCAGAGTAATACCATAGCGATCGCTAATTCGAGTCTGATGCTGGCTTGCTTTGCAACTTCGTCTTTACCCGCAGTCTGGGTTTATGATTTGGTGGATTTGGTGTTGTTTTAGTTTGGCCTTTGGGCTTGGCGATCACCTGCCACCCCTTCGATCGCGGCATCACTGGTTTGGGTGGTTCTCGGCAGACTTTGATCTCCTTGGCCGAACTGCTTGCTGCTGTTTTTGCAATTAATGGCTGTGGCGCGGTTGTACCATTATTATTAATTGGTTGGCTAAGGGAATTGGATTTTGTACCATTCAAACCATTTCTCGATCGCACTTGAAGTAATTGAATTTGCTTGTGATCAGGCTGAGGTGGCAACTGTTCAGGTTTAAAAATGGCTCCAGTGGTGTTAGCACCACGTAGATTAGTTTGGGTTAAGTTAGCCTCCATCAATCTTGCCCTGGTCAAGTTGACATTACTGAAATTGGCACGGAGCAGGAAAGCAGCAATCAGGATCGCTTCTTCTAGGTTCGCATTGGTGAAGTTGGCACAATTCAAATTGGCATTGCTCAGGTTGGCTCTGATCAATGAGGCTTCGCAACCGATCGCCTTGGTTAAATTTGCCCCAGCCAGATTCGCACCGCTAAGATTGGTTTTGACCAAAAAAGCCCCCTCTAAATTAGCACCAGTAAGATCAGCCCCAATTAAACTAGCACCATTGAGATTTGCTCCGGCTAGGTTGGCGTTGCGGAGATTTGCCTTGTTGAGGCTCGATCGCGGCATGGTGGCATTATCCAAATCTGCACCAACTAATTGCGCCCCACCGAAATAAGTAGCGATCGCGCTTATCCCCTGCAAACATGCACCATTGAGATTTGCCTTACCCAGATCGCCATGATCTAAACAAGCGTTGCTCAGCACCACATTAACCAGATTTGCTTGATTGAGATTTACCTTGCCCAAATTTAAACCCACAAAATTTCGCTCTCCTGCCGCATAGGTACGCAAGAGAAGATCGGCAACTTGGCGATCGGTGCCTAACTTTGGTCTGGCATCTGGCATGATTTAGAGCTTAATTATTCATTCCCACTGGTTCAGCGACAAGCTTGAATATCTTGAATATTGGGTTAGTTCAAGCATTGGGTTGGATTCTTCCTATCGATAAGATCCATTTAAGCCGAATAGTCTTAATTCTGATATTAGGTGTTTGTACTAGATCGTTTACCCAGAAAACTTAGATCCCTAAAGCATAATTGCAAAATTCTTTACCCCTTGAGCGCTCAGGCGATAATAAGCTACAGGACTCAAAGATTTTGGGAGGACAAGATAAATATATATCCTCTTCCTGATTGCCTGGGCAAAGCTTTTAGAAGGCCACAGACTAACTTATCCATTCACTGGCTGGATCAAGCTAAATTTGTTTTATTTACTCGATCGCCTCTTTAAGTCTATTTAATCTCGAATTTATGTCAATTTAACTTCTCGATCATGGCAGCTAAAAAACTCAACCTCGATAGTTTTGTAGTTAAACCCAACGCCAAGGTTAAACTAAGCAACTTTGACCCTGGGTTTACCAATGGCTATGAAGATAAAAAAGCTGCTCGTGCTCAGTTAGATGCCGGAGTAAAGCAATTAGCTAAATATCAAGATGTGCTTTATGCCCATGACCAATATGCGGTTTTGCTGATTTTCCAGGCAATGGATGCGGCGGGTAAGGATAGTACGATTAAGCATGTGATGTCGGGAGTGAATCCGCAAGGCTGCCAGGTTTTCAACTTCAAGGCTCCTTCTGACGAAGAGCTGGATCATACTTTTTTGTGGCGATCGATGAAGTGCCTGCCGGAGCGTGGCCGGATTGGGATTTTTAATCGTTCTTACTATGAAGAAGTTTTGATCGCACGGGTTCACCCAGAAATTTTAGGCAAGCAAAAGCTACCCACCAAACTAGTAGATCAAAAGATCTGGCAGCAGCGATTTGAGGATATTAATAACTTTGAGCACTATTTAACTAATAATGGCGTGGTGGTAGTGAAGTTCTTTTTGCACTTGTCGAAACAGGAACAAAAGAAGAGATTTTTGGCACGGATCGATCGCCCCGCAAAAAATTGGAAGTTCCATATTGCTGATGTGCAGGAACGCCAATTCTGGGATGAGTACAATGATGCCTATGAAGATGTGTTTAACCACACCAGCACCAAATGGGCTCCCTGGCATATTATTCCGGCCGATCACAAGTGGTTTACGCGCTTGGTGGTGGCAAAAATCATTGTGAAGAAGTTAGAAAAGCTGAAGTTGCATTATCCTAAGATGAGCGACGATCACCGCCATCATTTGATCCAGGCCAGAATGATGCTGGAAAGTGAGGAATAGTGATAGTACCTGATTGGCTAGGCCAAAGGGTGATCCAAAGGGGCGATCGTCTGGCTTTAGTATTCGAGCAAAAGGAATGGACATATGCTCAATTAGCTGAGCAGGTAACGGAACTAACTGGACTATTAATTAAGCAGGGCATCAAGCCTGGGGATTATGTAGCGGTTTTGATGGCGAATCGATCGGAATATGTATTCTTGATCCATGCTTTGGCCAGGATTGGTGCGATCGCAGTTTTTTTAAATACTCGTCTGAGCGCCGTGGAAATAAGCTGGCAGTTAGGGCACAGCGGTTCTTCTTGGTTGATTTATGATCAGCTAAATAAAACAACGGGGACAGAAGCGATTGTGATCACAAGTTCTCAATTAGATCAGGATGTAAATCTAAAAGCGATTGCGATCGACTCACTAAACCTGACAACAAAACCGGATCAGAACCACGATTATGAATCCAAGTCTAATCCTAAAAACAAAAATCTTAAACTCAAAAATACTTATGCTTTACAGCATTCTAATCTACTAGAACATAATGCAAATATCGATCTTAAGGTAGTGCAAGCGATCGTCTATACCTCTGGTACAACCGGAAAACCGAAGGCGGTGCAGCTTACCTATGGCAATCATTTTTTTAGTGCTACGGCAGCGGCGTTTAATTTAGGCATCGAACCAGACTGCGATCGTTGGCTGGTCTGTTTGCCCCTGTTTCATGTGGGGGGCTTGGCAATTGTCTGGCGCAGTGTGATTTATGGCAGCGCCTTGATTTTACAACCAAAGTTTGAGCAGGAACAGGTAATTGAGGCGATCGCAAATCAGCCTATTACGATCGTTTCATTAGTTCCTACGATGCTGAAGCGAATTATGGCGAATGCTACTTTTGAGTCTTCCCTTTCCCATTGGCAAAAATTGCGGACAATCCTGCTGGGGGGAGCGCCTGTGGATAAAAGACTATGGCAAAGATGTTTAGAGTTAGATTTACCGATCGCTCCTACCTATGGCCTCACCGAGGCAGCTTCGCAGGTGGCGACCCTTACTCCCACTGAGGCAAAATCTAAAATCGGTTCCGCTGGCCGATCGTTGCTATGCAATCAAATTCGGATCATAGCGATCGATGCGATTAATCCTCAAGAAGAAATCAGCAAACAGCACAGTAATTTCAATAGTAAGCCTAGTTACGAATTACCGTCAGGCGAGATTGGCCAGATTCAGGTCAGGGGGACGAACGTTACGATCGGTTACCTAAATAATTCAATACGGACATTCCCATCCATTCAAAAAGCAATCGATCAATCTGGCTCAAAACATGACCAGGACTGGTTCTCCACCGGTGATCTTGGTTGTTTGGATTCAGAAGGATTTCTATATGTGGTCAATCGTCGTCATGATTTGATTATTAGCGGCGGTGAGAATATTTATCCTGCCGAAGTTGAAGCATTGCTGGCAAATCATCCTTTACTTAAAAAGTTCAAGGAATTCTGCGTAATTGGTACAGACTGTCCAGAATGGGGGCAGCAGGTTACCGTGGCGATCGTAAATGATGCTGGGAATGATACCAAGCTTGAGCCCAGTCTTACCTTAGAGACATTAAGGGAGTTCTGCCAGACCCATAATTTAGCTCGCTATAAGCTGCCCAAGGCGATCGCTATTATCTCAGCAATGCCCCGGACAGCTTCAGGGAAAATCGATCGGCAGAAACTTAGAGAACTAATTGAGCAAAAAGATAGGTTATGAATAGTTAGGAACTCACCCCCTCCACCTTGGCGATCTCCAGTAGCGTCTTCAACACCGAGTCAGGATTAAGACTGATCGAGTTGATACCCTGTTCAACCAGAAAGCGGGCAAACTCAGGGTAATCACTGGGAGCCTGACCACAAATGCCAATTTTGCGATTGTTCCGCTTAGCCTTCTCGATCACGATCCGCACCATATCTTTAACGGCCTGGTTCCGTTCATCAAAAATATGTGCCACCAGGGAAGAATCCCGATCCAATCCCAGGGTGAGTTGGGTCAGGTCATTTGAGCCGATCGAGAACCCATCAAATACTTCACTGAATTGATCGGCTAAAATTACATTGCTAGGAATCTCACACATCACATATACTTGCAAATCATTCTCACCCCGCACCAGGCCATGCTTAGCCATTTCTGCCAACACTTTACGTCCTTCGTCGGGAGTTCGGCAGAACGGAATCATCGGGATTACATTGGTCAAACCCATTTGATTACGCACTTGCTTGAGTGCCTGACATTCCAGGGCATAGGCTTCCCGGTAGCGATCGTCATAATAGCGGGATGCCCCACGCCAACCGATCATCGGATTTTCTTCTTTGGGCTCAAATTGCTCCCCTCCCAGTAGGTTCGCATATTCATTACTCTTGAAGTCAGACATTCTCACTACCACTGGATTGGGATAAAAGGCCGCTGCGATCATCGCTATTCCTTGAGCCAGCTTATTTACAAAGAAATCAGGCTTATGGGGATATAGAGCTGTGAGGGTTGCGATCTCTTG
The DNA here is from genome assembly GCF_000317065.1 of Pseudanabaena sp. PCC 7367. GTDB lineage: Bacteria > Cyanobacteriota > Cyanobacteriia > Pseudanabaenales > Pseudanabaenaceae > Thalassoporum > Thalassoporum mexicanum. The sequence continues at coordinate 4,044,233 of NC_019701.1, read as the reverse complement.
CTTTACCGCCTCATCAGTCAGTTCGTCATAATGCAATAAAGCCAGTGGATGCGCTTTAATATGATTGGCAATAATAAACTCAAACCGAGCCAAGCCCACACCATCGCAGGGAATACTGGCCAGACCAAAGGCTTCCTCTGGATTACCCACATTCATCAAAATTTGGGTGCGGGTGCGTGGTAGATTGCCTAGCTCTACTTCTTTCACCTTGAAAGGAACCAAACCAGCATAGATTCGACCTTCTTCACCTTCGGCGCAAGAAACTGTGATTTCCTGGCCAGGACTGACTTTGCTGGTGGCATCCCCACAGCCAACGATCGCTGGGATCCCCATTTCCCTGGCAATAATCGCCGCATGACAGGTGCGTCCCCCTTGATTGGTCACGATCGCACTGGCTTTTTTCATGATCGGTTCCCAGTCTGGATCAGTACGATTGGTAACCAGCACTTCGCCAGCTTGGAATTGGGCTGCCTGGTGTACATCTAAAATGACTCGCGCTTTACCCTGACCAATCATCTCACCTACAGCTCGACCGATCGCTACAATCTCCCCCTCTGCTTGGAGGTGATAGCTGCGGAGAATATTCCCTGATTTTTGTGATTGCACTGTTTCTGGCCGCGCCTGAACAATGAACAGCTCATCAGTAATACCATCCTTAGCCCATTCAATGTCCATCGGTGTGAACATGCCGCGCACCTGGGAATAGTGGTCTTCAATGATGCAAGCCCATTTGGCTAGTTGGAGAATTTCTGCATCGTTGATTGCATATTTAACTCGATCGCTGACGGGCACAGACATATTTTTGGTCATCTTGCTGCCGCCCAAGTCATAGACCATTTTGATTTCTTTCGTGCCCAAGCGCTTGGTCAAAATTGGCTGGAAGCCCTGCTGGAGCGTCGGTTTAAACACAAAATATTCATCTGGATTAACCGCACCCTGCACCACATTCTCACCCAGGCCATAGGCAGCCGTAACCAGGGCAGCATTCTTAAATCCAGTTTCCGTATCGATCGAAAACATTACCCCTGAAGCGGCCAGATCGGAACGTACCATTTTTTGCACGCCCACCGAGAGAGCCACATTAAAATGGTCAAAGCCCTTGATGGTGCGATAGGAAATAGCCCGATCGGTAAAAATTGAAGCAAAGCAACGATGGCAGGCATTAAGCACCGCCCTGGTTCCATGCACATTTAAATAGGTTTCCTGTTGCCCCGCAAAACTGGCATCGGGTAAGTCTTCAGCTGTGGCACTCGATCGCACCGCCACATCTGTGTTAGCGCCATAGCGATCGCAAAGCTGGTGATACGCAGCAATAATTTCTGTCTCCAGCGCAGCGGGGAAAGGAGTCTCTAGCAGTAGCGATCGCGCCTGCCGACCAACCGATCGCAGGTTCTCGACATCTTCTACATCTAGATTTGCAAATAGTTCTCTTAGCTTAGCTTCCAGTCCTGCCTCACTAATAAATTGTCGATAGGCATAGGCGGTGGTGGCAAACCCATTGGGAACAATTACTCCTTTAGGCGTTAGTTCTTGAATCATTTCCCCCAGGGAGGCATTCTTGCCACCTACCAAGGGCACATCGGCAATGCCAACTTGTTCAAACCAAAGCACTAATGCTGTTTCTTTATTAAGATTAGCCGTGGCAAACTGATCTACGGTAGTAGTCATAACCCTATTCCTTTTCTTTAGATTGCATATTATTTAAGTCCCCTGAAACTGAGAACGCACACAAAGAAGACATATCCTCCGAGTAACAATCCTGGTAGGTTTAGGAGCGCGGGTTAACCCTTCTTAATTTTAACTCTGGTGTTTAAGGCTGGGATATTTTTATTACATTTGTTTATTAATTTGATGCTGCGATCGTTATTAATTAACACTTTCGCAACTTATGGCTTGTTTAACTAACTAGTCCTTTAGCCCCCACCTTAAAAGCTTAACTTCTAGTTCTTTTGGCCACTCTAAACCTAAGTATTAAGTTAAATCTTTACCCGAAGCATTTTGTTGCCACCCGGTTGAAACTCATAACTCACCGTCTTGACTTCCGTTTTCATTCCCCTCTTTTGCAACTCCGCGATCGTCGGTTCCAACCAGGGTGAAGGCTCGCCAGAAATATCCAGCAATGGGAAAATGCGGGTTTCGCCAGCTACCCGACACATTTCCTCGATCGCTTCGATGTGGAACTGCAACGACAACAACTCCGAATAGCTAAACAAAAAATGCGAGCATAGGGCCAGATCAAATTGCCGATCGCTAAATGGCAGGTTTGGCAGCTCAGCAGTCACATAACGCCCCGCCTTGAGCCCGATTGCATAATCCTCTAAAAACTTCCGCATCGAAGTAATCCGCACCTGACCCAGCTCATTGGGAGATTGAATTTCACCCCACACATAACTATCTAAATTTGCCTTTACGCCCGTAATAATCACCTCATAGGTTTCATCAATCCGATCGGCAATTTCCGAGGCCGAAAAACTATAGATTGGATCACAGGCGATCGCATCATGCTCCATTTTGGTCATCTCTGCCGTAAAACTAGCTGGCCCACTGGCACAATCGAGAATATGCAGCTCCAACTCAACTGGCTTGAGGTCGAACATGCGCATATATTCGGCTAGCGATCGTCCCCAGGGTACAATATCTTTTAATTTCAGTCCCATCTAAATCTCCTTAGCCGCTAATTTGCATACCCAAATATCTTAAATTAGATCAGGTGCATAGCAAGTGGATGGCAAAATTCATCAATTTAATTCCTACCGATGGCTCAATTGCTAAAGAAGCCTCAACACCATGCTAATCCTGGGAAATCCAACATTATACACTAATAGCTAACCCGGAGAATCTGGGCAAACTGCAACTGAATTAGAAATTAGAATATGATTAGATCCGGATCAATCAATTACAGCCCTAGTAGATTGATCTGATTATCAACATCGCAGTTTACAACTTTGAGCCAGATTAATTCCCATGAGTCAAGAAAATAGTCCCGCCATTCCTGCCCCTGAATCAGATCTAGAGCAGGAAGCAACATCAGCAGAAAATGTGATAAATAAGACTAAGACCGCCCAGGAGAAACCAAAAGCACCACCTAGCACGATGAGTATGGTGATTCAAAATCTCAGTGGCGTATTAATGGCAGGGGCGATCGCCGTGGGGTTATATTTCTTTACCAACAGCGTTGCGGTGAAATTAGCCCAAAATCCTATCACCAGTAGTAATACCCTGGCGATGCGAGTGAGCACAACCGTCAGAACTTTTCTATTAGCCCTGGGCACTGGTGCAACCATGATCTTTGGCGTAGTAGCATTGGGTATATTTCTGTTGACAATTCAAGAAGTAATTAAGCGGGGTAAAAAACAGCAGTCCTAATTTTTGCATGTTCAGCATTGCAATCAGCACGATCGAAAAACATTAAACATACAAACTCATGGGGCCTAATTCTGGTTTGCATTGGTTGAGATCGGTAATTGCACCCGTACCACAGTTCCTTTTGCCTCAGTCGAAGTGATTACCAGTTCGCCGTTATGCGCCTCAATAATCCGCGATACGATCGCTAATCCCAGGCCATTCCCCGCTGACTTGGTGGTAAAGAAAGGTTTAGTTAGCTTGGGTAAAACTGCGGGTGGAATCGGCTCGCCACCATTCTGAACATTTATATAAACACAGCAGGGCGGAACTGCAGCACGATCGGGTTCAATTGTAACGCTAATCTTGCTACCGATCGGGCTAGCTTCACAGGCATTGGTAACTAAGTTAATAATTACTTGCTTGATCTTGTCGGCATCCGCTTTTACGAATAATGGTGTGGTTACGGTTGTGAATTGGATCTGATGGGACATTACCGTGGGATTGTCCTGCAAAGTTTCGAGAATCTTTTCTACATAAGCACCAATTTCAATATATTCCTTTTCCAGGGAAGGTTCCTTCGCATAGAGCAAAATCTCGTTGAGTAATCGCTTTAGGCGATCGCCTTCACTAGATGCAAGATTCAGTCGTTTAAGGGCAGCTTGCTCCAGCTCTAACCTTTTAAAGAAATTCAAACCCATCAAAACCGTAGTGAGGGGATTGCGAACTTCATGTACAATCATGGTTGCCAGTTCGCCAATTTCAGCTAGATGCCGGAGGGCACGTTCAGCCGTAAGGCGATCGCTAATATCTCGTACCAAGGCTAGCTCAAGGGTTTCGCCAACGGATTCAAACAGGCTGATCCGGGCTTCGGCGGGGAAAACCGAACCATCGCGGCGGCGATGAATCCCTTCAAGGGCATGGGGTTGATCACAGGAAAACTGACGGCGAATTTCTTCAATCTGCGCCAGGCTATACTTTGTTTCAATATCTGCGATCGAGAGCTGACACATCTCTTCTCGGCTGTAACCATAGGTATCACAGGCGCTCTGGTTTACATCCAAAAGCTGCCCCGCTGAGTTGATCAGCAAGAAAGAATCGGCGGCATTTTCCACCAGAGTCCGAAACCGCATTTCACTATCACGCAGTGCTTTCTCGGCATGTTTACGGGCACGAATATCCCTGACCAGAGCCAAAATACAGGTGCGATCGCCAATTTCGATCGGTGAAGCAGATATTTCACAATCAATTTTTTCACCATTGCTGCCCAGGCAGAATAATTCATCAGTCCAGCCATAGCCCTGGGCATAGACTAAATCCCCAAATTCCTTCAGCTTGGCCATTTCTTCGGGATGAACTTGGGAAATGCTCAAAGTTTTGAGTTCCCCGGTGCTATATCCGAGTAGTTGAGAGGCTTTAGGATTGGCAAGAATAATTTTATCGTTGCCTGGATCGAGAATAAAAATCGCATCGTTGGAAAATTCAAAAATATTCCGAAATCTCTTCTCACTCGCCTTAAGGGCAATTTCGGCTTCTTTCCGTTCCTCAATCTCAGTGGCCAGTTTTTGATTTAACTCTTGCTGCATTTGATAGAGCTGATAGTTGTCGATCGCATTGGCAGCCCGTTCCGCAAAAATGGTAGCCAGTTGCACTTCATCCGCACTAAATTGTCGGGGCGATCGATGAAACGAACAAATAGTACCAATTAAATTACCATCAGCGGTTCGCATTGGCACTCCCAAATAAGCTTGATATCCCTCTGGCGCTTGACCATATTGAGTACAACTATTCGTATCTTCAACCACTAAAGGTTCACCAGTATTAACTACAGTATTGGTGAGAGTACCGTGCAACTCATAGACTTTTTCTGCTGCCGCACCAATGTCAATGGAACTAGCCAGGATTCGATCGGAGCCTTTTTGTTCGTCGCACAGGGTCACAACTGACCAATCCAAGCCAACCAGAACACTCATATTTTTAGCGATCGTATCGAGGTATTCGCTTAATTTGCCACCACGATAGTTTAAGCAAGAGAGAATCTCTAGAGCCTTAGTCTGCCAACTAATCATATCCTGGCGATCGGGAAATGGTGCCTGCATTGCTTAAATTTTTGCTCGAATCCTGCTAAACAATAATATTATCCGCCTTTCCGCTAAGAAGCTATATTGCTCTATTTCAAGACCTAATTTCAATACCTAATTGGAACTTGCAATATCTGCATGATTTTTTGGAGCTTGGCTATAGCCCTAGCCCTGATCCTGCCGCTTCTTTGTTGAGTGAGCTTTGGAGGCGACAAAAAGTTTCGATGTAATCACACATCTCTTTGACCTGCAGCTCGACCCAGGGTAAGCCCACTTCGCCTTTATTTGCACTACTGGCATAGACATGTACCATTGGCTCACCAGCATCCGGCAGCACCAAGACCCAATCATCATCGTCATAGCAAATTTTGATCCCATCGATCAATTCTAGGCGATGGTGTTGATGGGATTCAACCAGATGTCGCATCAAAGAACCCTTAATCCCCCAAGAGCAGCGGATTTTCTGGGCACAATAGTTTACCTGGGGCAGGCTCTGACGCAAGTGCGAAGTCGAACGTTCTTGAATTGTCAGCCATTCAATGATTTTGGCGATCGAGAACATGGCATCAAATCCAGTGTGGAGCTGCGGGAAGATGAAACCCATTTCCGAGGAACCACCTAAAATCACCTCACTATTACTGGCACAGGCCATCATCACCGCAGTGGGATTATCTTTAGTACGCAATACTCTGCCCTGGTGCTTTTTGGCCAGTTGTTCAACAATGCCAGAGACTGACATGGGAATAACGATGGTGCCACGGGGATTGGCCGTAAAAGCCATTTCTGCCATGATTCCGGTCAGGATTTCGCCCCTAATTGCCTTACCTCGTTCATCGATAATCACCAGCTTTTCGCCATTCGCAAACACTTGCACACCAAAGTTTGCTTTTAAGGCAGTTACTACATCACTGAGCTGATCGAGCATCTTTTCTCGATCGCCCCTGGTGGGAGCGCGATCATGCAAACTGGCATTCATTACCACCACATCAGAGCCATATTTACCCAGAATACGCGGCAGCACTGCACCGGAAACAGCATAGGCATAATCGATCACAATTTTTTTGTGACCACTACCCCGCAGCGCTTCTGTGTTCAGGTTCCTGGCAAAGCCACTACTGTAATATTCAAAAATTCTGGAAGGATAGTTAATCTGGCCGATCTCTTCGATTCGGGCACGGCGAAAGTCTTCTTTAAAATAAGTGCCTTCGATCTTTTTCTCTTTTTTCTTATCGATGTTAATGCCATTGTTATCCAAAAACTCGATCAAAATATGATCGCTTTTGTCGGGATGTAACCGCACATGAATGCCCCCTTCCACAGTCAAGCTAGGGGCAATGTAGCGAGCGATCGGAATTGCGGTTGCTTCCAGGTTGCGAATGGTAATTCCCACCGACATTAATCCGGAAATGAGCGATCGGGTCACCATCCGACATACGGTACGTTGATCCCGCGACACCATTACCTGCGCACCAGGCTTGAGGGTAGCGCCATAGGCTGCGCCCAGCTTAACTGCAAATTCAGGTGTAATGTCAATGTTGGCTAAACCAGAAACACCCCGATGGCCAAATAAATTCCGCACCGCCATCGAGCCCCAAATCAAATTGTGATTGAGGGTAGCGCCATCTTCAACTTTTTTCTCTGGCCAGATCCGCACATTGGCGCAAATCCGTGCTTCTTCACCCACCACCGCATTAGCGCCCACCACTGCCCCTTCCATCAGATGGCTGCGGCGACTGATACGGGAATTGCGAGCCACCGTGCAGGCCCATAGATGGCTCTCTTCTCCTACCACAACGCTATTACAAATAATTGGGTGTTGCAGATCGGCATCGGCGCGGATCGTGACATGATCGCCAATGATCGTGCCGGCGGAAATATGCACCCTTGGCCCGATCGAGCAATTATCACCAATCAAAACCGGCGCTTCAATAAAAGCGGTGGGATCGATCATGGTGTTCTGGCCGACCCAGATTCCGGTGCGCAGTTGCAAATATTCCAACTCCAAACTAACCCGATTGCGGATCGCATCGTATTGAGCCTGACGATAGGCATCAAGGGAACCGACATCACACCAGTAGCCATCGGCAATATAGCCATACATGGGCACTTTATTTTCCAGTAAAAGGGGAAAGAGATCCTGGGAAAAATCACTGGGTTCATCAGCAGAGAGATATTGCAATACCTCTGGTTCCAGAATATAAATACCCGTATTGACCGTATCGGAAAATACTTCGCTGCTGGAAGGTTTCTCTAAAAAACGCCTGATTCGATATTGGTCGTCGGTGATTACGACCCCAAAAGCCATCGGATCATTGACTCGCTTCAAGACCAAAGTTGCCTTCGATCCTTTGCGCTGATGAAAGGCGATCGCCTTGCTCAGGTCGATGTCCGTAATGCTATCGCCACTGATCACAATAAAGGTGCTATCCAGTAAATGCTCCACATTTTTGACACAGCCCGCTGTTCCCAATGGCGCATCCTCTTCCACCACATAGCGCATCGTCACATTAAAATCAGAGCCATCACCAAAATAGTCTCTAATCGAGTCCGGCAGATAATGGAGTGTAGCGATCACCTCGTGGATGTGGTGGCGGGTGAGTAGATTCAGGATATGCTCAGTGATCGGTCGATTTAAAATCGAGACCATCGGTTTAGGCAGATCGCAGGTAAGAGGGCGTAACCTAGTACCCGAACCACCTGCCATTAAAACTGCTCTCATTGTTACCTCCAGATGTGCTCCATCTGATGTGATCGGTGGTGATTAGGTTCGATTCTCATGGGACTAACGGAATGGCGCTACTTAAAACTACTTAAGCTAAATAATTAGGGTGGCGGCGATCGCTCTGATTCATGTAGTCTCACTTAGCAATTTGTTCAGCGATTTGTTCCGCAATTTGCGATATCGTTAAGCTTAATCAGGCCGCATACCTATTTACTCTAAATACTCTAATGGTCTATTGGGATTCGCTGGTTCAATATAGCTATTACTCTTTCACATCAGGATTAGCAAATTAGGATTAGTAAGTAACTTTTACAAAACGCTCTTGGCATACAAGTATTTCAAAATATGGCTATTCATCATAATAATGAACTTAGCGCAATACTAGTCTGAGAAAGACGATTAGGGTGCTTTGCAATAACTTTTGATTATCCAACCTGTTTCGACATTTCTGCATAGTTAAGGATCTACAGGTATAAATAGTGGGACTCACTCCAGCATCATTTCCCAAAGCTGCCTATTTAACCATACCGAACCATACCGTTGTTAGATGTTACCGGATTATACTTCTGGCGATCTGACTTGGTGGTTAAGGTGGTTAAGATAGACTATATGCTCAAATATATACCCATAGAGATATTTACAGTTGTTAGGGCAAATACAATCAGGGTTGTAAAGCAAGGAATAAATTGAAAATAATGGGGTAGCCTTAATCTAAAATCTCAAGTGTAAGCTGATCAGCTTAATATCCCATTTTTATATCAACCATTCATCATGCCCTATTATCCCATGTCTACCCTTAATGTCTGGTAATGTCCAATGGAGCCCTAGAGCAAAAGTCCACAAGATTACCCATAAGAACCAGGCAGCCGAATCTAATCGGGTTAATATCAGCTCGAGGCAAGAAGATCGCTTCTAGGCAAGCAATCTCAGGCTATCCCGTATCAAGACCCGTATCAAGATTAAGTGAAGGGATATCAAGCTATGTCGAACTTAGGCTTATAGTCTCTATTCTTTATCTTTATCTTTGTTAAGGCCATTTGCGATCGTTTTTATTCTAAACTCTACTGTGGTATTCGTTTGCACTTGGATTACTTGCCTTACTAGGTAACCGCTATAAATACTTGCGATCGCTGCTAAATTTGGATTCTAATTAAGCTAACCGCTGCCAAACCAGAAAAACTCATATGCTGATCTCAACCAAAACCCTGCTAGAAATCGCTACCGCTAAATCCTTTGCTGTGGGTGCTTTCAATATTTACAATCTCGAAGGTGTAAAAGCAGTGGTGCAGGCGGCTGAGATGAGCGAAAGCCCAGCGATGTTGCAAATGCATCCGGCATCTTTGCGGTATGGCGGTTCAGGATTGGTAGCCATGTGTACGGAGGCGGCAAAGTCAGCTCAGGTGCCCATGTCAGTGCAACTCGATCACAGTGAGTCAGAATCAGCGATCGCCTTTGCCCTCGAAGCTGGCATGTCATCGATTATGGCGGATGGTTCGTCCATGCCATTCCAGGAGAATTTGGAATTCACTCGCAAAATGACCGAGTTGGCCCATGCCAAAGGTGCAGCAGTGGAAGCAGAAATTGGCAGAATTAGTGGTAGCGAAGATAGCCTGACCGTAACCGAAAAAGAAGCAAAAATGACCGATCCCCAGCAGGCAGTTGAATTTGTCGCCGCGACCAAGGTGGATGCTCTGGCGGTCACGATCGGCAATGTGCATGGTAAATACTACAGCAAACCCAAGCTGGATTTCGATCGCCTCGCCAAGGTGCGTAAACTAATCGACATTCCCCTGGTGCTGCATGGTGCATCGGGATTGCCAGCAGACATGATTCATCGATCGATCGATCTGGGTATTTGCAAATTCAATGTTAATACCGAGGTACGGGCAACCTATATGGAAAGTGTTAAAACCATCTTTACTGGTGAAAGGAGCGTTGATCTACTTGAGACCATGTCTACGGCTGTGGTGGCTATGCAAGCGGTGATTTGTACCAAGCTGCGATTGTTTGGCTCGGCGGGGAAGGCTGGTTTATATATTTAGAATATTCAGAATATTTAGATTGCTTTAGTTAGATTTATGCTGGCTGGCGATCGCCCTCAGTCTGGCCTTAGCCGAGAATCCATGCGCCTTCAGGATCGCTGCTGCCAAGAAAGCATAGGAAACCCCACCCACTAATACTAATAACCAGAAGCTCACCGCTGCACCGGTATTCCAAAGGGCATGGAGCAACGATGAACTCAAAAAACCCACCGCCAGGATTTGCCAGCGCTTAGAGGGTTTGAGTACGCTCAGGCCAATGAAATAGCCAAAATAACCGCTATAGGCCATGTGCCCCGCCAGCGATCCCAATACACGCGGGATCAAAAGCTGCAATCCAGTTAATTCGCCTAGCGCCAGGTTCCCAGACTGCACCGCTGCCCCCTGCACAATACTGGGTACATATTGCCCCAATGTTTCCAGCAACGTAAATCCCATCGCCGAAGCACTGCCCAGTAAAATACCATCCAATGGCTCCCACACGCCGATCCGCTCCCGCCAGGGCATCTTAAATTGCAATCCGGCGAACATGGCCACAAAAATTGGGATCGCCTTGAGTAGTTCTTCCATCAGGCCAGCGCCAAAGAACATGGCAATGAACACGGTGACCAGGCTAACGCTGCGGTTGGGATCGGGCAATTCCCCTGGCAGCACTTCGCGGAAGAACCACAAAAACACCCCCAAAAGCGGACTCACCAGAATCCCAGCGGTAATCAATGCTGACCCCAGGATCATCCACCAGGGTTTGGTTTTGCCACAGAGCTTATAGATAAAATAATAAGCGCCGATCGCCAGGTAGCTGGACAGCACACCATTAAACATGCGCGGTTGACCAAGGCTGGCAAACATCATCACCACAAAAATGACCGTAGCGATCGCTGGTAATAAATAGGCTTTGCCGACCAGATCTTTGCCCGTGGAAACGATCGGGATTAGTTGCGAAAAGGTCAGTAGCGTAGTGGAGGTGGCGGGATTGGCAGGGACATCGTTGACGGCGGCGACAGTGCCGATCGCGGCTTCATGCTCAAACACAAATTCGGGGCCGTTGATGCCAAGAATCAGGCGATCGCCCGGTTGCAGGTCTCTACAATTCTGAATCCTCACCCCATTCACAAAGGTACCGTTAGCGCTACCCAGATCGCAAATTTGCCAGGTGGGATTGCCGTCTACCTCGGTGGTGGCCTGGGTTCTGATTTCGGCATGACGACGGGATACGCCACCAAACAGGTTGGGATCGATCACAATCTGGCAGCGTGGATCACGCCCCATTACCAGGCTTTGGGCGGTGGGGAGGGTGAAGGTGGACTGCGCCACGTTCAGGTTCAACTGTCTTAACAGGGCTTTGGGCAATTTGGCTTGTTGCGTTATGGCTTGGCTGTGGTTATGTGTTTATTATGCCCGATTATTTCTTTCGTTCAAACTTACCAGTAGCATTAATCGAGAAGTGATTCGAGCCAGCCACGCACCTCTCCTTGCTTTACTTCCACCTTGGCGCGATCGCTAAAGGCAGATTCTAAAATATTGGTAATTACAGGCATATAAGCAGGATGTTCAGTTTCAATTTCTTGAAGCTTCTTTTGCCCCAGCTTTTTCATATCTTCCAATAGAATCATCTCTGTGGAACTTGCCTCAGATGGCAATCCTTGGCGGGCATTTTTCCAGGGAAACTCTAAGTGCGTCATGCCGCTGAGTTGATAAGCATGATGTTTGCCAAAATATGCCCAAACTTCATCTAGTAGATCTTGTTGCTCTGAAGATAACCTAGAGAGGAAGTCCTTGACAGGGACAGGTAACTGCTTTGCTTCAAATTCACTGTAAAACCTGTAGGCAGGTGGGCAGACTGGGCCGTATCGCCAAGCTTGGATCTCTTCAGGGAATAAAGGCTCCTCATAGAGCGCCAAATGAAGACATTGAGCATAATACAAAAGTTTCAGCACTTTCATATTTGTCATTTCTATCTCAAGCCCATCCTCATAGGCTCTAACAATGAAATAACGTGCTATGTCCAAACAATTGACATTATTAGAATCCATATTAGTTTAAGACGCAAAAATCTAAAACATTTACCCGTTAAAACATATAATAATTATATTAAGCTGGATCAAAAAAATTAGCTAGTTCATTGGGATCAACTTCGCTGAGATCGCTTCACCCCCGAAACCATCCCCGCCTCTTCAAACGGTTCCGGCACTCGATCTTTCAGCCAGCACAACGGCTTATCATTGTTATGATCAGGCGGTTGCATCCCCGTACTCACATAGGTAAATACCTTACAGCGTCGCCGCTTTGAGCATTCCGCCACACATTGATTGACGCTATCAACTTCTAGCAGGTAATAATCAGAGCCAAAATAATCGATCCCTGGTTCCAGCACAAACCGATCGACTGAACCAGGATCATGATCGAGCAGCAGCAATCCAATCCCAGCACCAAATACAAAGATCGCAACGCCCAGGGCGATCGCCAGGATACCTAAATCCAGCGGCACGATATTGGCATTGGGATCTTCCTGCGTTGTACTTGATCGCATATTGGCTTTTAGTAAACAATCTCCAGCGTAACCGTTGCTCTTACTCGCTGCTCACCGCCAATCACGGGCGTAGGATCGGCCTGCAAGCTTTCCGAAACCGCCAACCTGGCATTATTCAACGGAATTGGTCGGGGTACATTGGGATTACCGATCGCCACGGTGCGAATTGTTTTGGCCGTAAAACCTAATCGATCCAACACCACATCCGCCTGGGATTGTGCATCTTCTACGGCATCTTGCAAGGCTAAATCTCTGGCCGCAGCGATCGCCGTGGGCGTAGCCGCAAACGTAATCCTCTCGATCCGATTTGCTCCCGCGCTTACAGACTCATCCAGGGCTTCCCCCGCCCGATCGACTGGCACCATAAAACTCACCGTACTGCTGCCCGTAAAACCTTCTTGGCGGCGGCGATTATTCTCAAATACATAATTAGCATTGAGATTAATATTCTGGGTTTGCAGCTTTTCTACATTCAATTCCCGCAGTTTATCAACCAGGGCATTCGATCGCCGTGCAATCTCGGTTTGTACCTGTCCGGCGGTGGGGGCAGTGATCTCGATGCCTAAGCTGATCTGGGCTTTGGTGGTCTGCACTGGGCGATCGCCGATTCCGGTTACAGTTAGCGTCCGCATATTTTGTTCCTGTTGGACTTGAGCCGAAACAGGCCGGATCAAATTACCCGTAAAACCAACGGCGCTAAATGCAGCCAAAGGGGCGATCGTGGCGATCACAATCTGACCCAGGCTAAAGCGTCTAGTTTTGGTAGTTAGACCACCGGTTTGATTTGGTTGTTGTGGAAAAAATTGTATCTTTTGCATCTTAAAAACTGCGTCCTCTGGTTCCCAATATTTTATTTTTGAGTGATTTAGTAATAATTTAGTAATGATTTAATATAGATTTGATCCTTAAAACAAACCAGTTCAAAGCTTCCCATGCTGGTTGGTTTTGATTTTTGGTTCAATTACCATACTTAAGCTTGGACTGATTAAGCCTTAGTTAGTTCCAATTTAGATTTCATATCCTGATATCACCCCACTAAAAAACCTGGCAGGCAAAAGCACCATATACCAGGCTATCGGCAATTGCGATCGCTCGATCACGATTGCAGCAAAAATTTGCAATTCAAAATCTTTCCCCAAACTAGACAGGCACAGCTACGGCCTTTTCTTCGCCCAGTTCTTCTAATACCAAATCTGCTAAATCATCAATAAAAGTGGAATGGCAATTGAGCGCAGGGACGCGATCGAAATTCTCGATTCCGGCTTCTTCGGCCGCTTCCCGATATTCCATATCAATTTCTTGCAAGGTCTCAATGTGTTCTGAAACAAAACTAATTGGCACCACCATCATGTCATTAATGCCACGCTTGCCCAATTGGGCGATCGCATCTTCGGTATAGGGGCGCAACCATTCAACTGGGCCAACCCGACTTTGATAGGCGAGCAAATGGGAGTTATAGCAATTAAATTCGCAGCGTAAATCCTGCATGATCAAATCAACACAGTTTTCCATCTCGACTTGATAGGGATCGCCATACTCAGTGACGTACTTAACTGGTACACCGTGGGCACTAAAGAAAAGATAGACCTCTTCAGGGGCGGCATGACTTTGCAACCTGGTGGCGATCGATTCGGCCATTGCTCTAATATAGCCAGGACGCTTATACCAGGATTCGATCGTGAGGCGATCAATTTTTTGTAGTTCCGGGTCATTCTGCCAGAGCTGATCAACTTGCTTAAGGCTGGAACCGCTGGTGCTGATCGAAAATTGAGGATAGAGCGGTAATACGATCAACCTGGTAATACCATCTGCCTTGATTTGTGCCAGGGCATCTTCAGTGTAGGGATACCAATAGCGCATACCAATATAGGCTTTGGCATCAATGCCGCGACGCTCCAGAGCAGCAACGATCGCATCACCCTGTTCTTCCGTAATCTGGCGCAGGGGTGAACCACCACCAATTAGCTTGTAGTTTTCTTTTGTAATTGGCGATCGCGTGGCCGCAATCAATGATGCTACTGGCTTTTGCAAGAATGGGAAGGGCAGGCGAATCAAATCGGGATCAGAAAAGAGGTTGTACAAGAACATGTAAACATCTTCCTGCCGTTCTGGGCCTCCCAAATTTAACAATAAAACGCCAACGCGATCTTTCATAATGACCAAGAATTCCTAAGTTTTTGTGGTTTAACTTTTTATTTCAAGTTTGGTGTGAAAATATTTTGGAGCTGAATTGTTGAATTTAAGGTGTTAATTAAAATAATTAGAATCTAATTACAATGCTCTGGCTGGTTTAGTTAAATCAATCTTTGATGACTCTAACCAAGCCTGACCGTGAAACATGATTCAGTTTTACTGTTTGCTTTTAATACTCTTGATTTTAAAGACTTAGCCAGTTTAATTCTGCCTAATTAAACTCAATTAAGTTGTTCTAAGCTTGATCAATGATCTCGCAATCACTAGTAATATTTACTTAGTAAAAATGTGTTTCGAATCTAGAATTAGGTTTAATAAATAACTTTTTGAGTTCTGAAAACCGGGATTAAATATAAACTCCTTAGCCTACCCCTTAAGTCTATTAATTTAATTGCTTAATTGTTTCCTTAGATTCTATCAGTTAATAACTTAATATAACTAAATAATGACTTAACAAATTGTTGCTTTAGAAACATTTAAATTACTATGTCTCCATTCCACAACTTAACACCTATTATCACCTTATTGCGAATCCTTCTTAATTGATAACTCGATCGCTCTATTCCTAACCGTTGCGCAAACAAGCGATCGCAATCCAGGCGCAGAACTTAGATCTTAAGTTGTTAGCTTGATTGGTTTAGCCTCCCGCATATTGTTCATAGTCTTTGTGGTTAACCAGTCCTTTCAATTAACAAACTAAATCGCTGCCAGCATATTTAACTAACAGCAATCGATTTGTTGGTTTTGATGATCAGCGCATGAATCGATCGCCTACTGCCTAGTTCTATGGATTGATTTGCTTCAACCAATACCTGATCCGCTCCTCTAACTTTTCTAGATCTAAGGGCTTCGGTAAGTAATCATCACAGCCAGCTTCGATCGCCCGTTCTCGATCGCCCTGCATCGCGTGGGCAGTAGTGGCCAAAATTGGGATTTGCGCTGTAGCGGGATCGGCCTTCAGGTTGCGGGCAATCTGCCAACCATCGATCTTGGGTAATGATAAATCCAGCAAAATCAAGCTAGGTATATGTTTTGCCAGCCATGCCACCGCCTCGGCTCCATCTTCGACAATTACAAAGGCATGACCCATCTCTTCTAAAATTAATCGCATCAGGGCTTGATTATCATGGGAGTCTTCCACCACTAGAATTAGGAGTGATTGGTTAGCCATTGATGTCGAGGGTGGGTGCTCAGCATTGCTAGATTCAGATAATTCAAATGATTCAGAACTGGTACTAGGAGGTTCGAGCATAGGCACTGATTGGTTCTTTGATGAATTTGATATAAAAATGCTTGAAAGTGGATTTGACAATTCTGGGCATCCCAAAGTCAACCGGGATTAGTTTCTCTGGGAGCTGCCAATCGCTCAGGCGTAATTGCTCAAGCTCGCTGCCCACTATTTCAATATCGCTCAAATCGGCGCATAAACCCAAACGAATTGATTCAGCCATAATCGGTACTTGCTGCGAGTCGATGCTCAGAATTTCGGTGACTACGCGATCGACTGCGAAAACATCTGTAGAAGCGGCCAATACACCCAAATTTCTAGGTTCACCACCGCTAGGGCCATTCCCCTCATGCCCAATAATGCCATCTACGATCGTGAGTTGGGGCGAAATGGCGATCGCAGTTTCAATCAACATCCGCGCAAATTTGTTAATGTCTTTGCCCAATTCCATGTGCCACCAGGCTTTCATTTTACCTGGCACACAACCAAACAGGTTTTTTACACCCACAGTTAAGGTCATTTGGGCATGGGATTTCACCTTGGGCAGATTAATGATCACATCTGCTCCCAAAGCTTCTTTACTCAGGCGTAAATGCTGCAAATCGTGTTCACGCTGTTGGGCTTGCTCCGCCCCGATCGCAAAGCGCTGACCATGAAATTCAACGATCGGCAAGTTTAATTCGGCAGCCAGTTGATCCAATCCATTGGCCTTGGCCACCCCAGCGGCACTGCCAAACGCCGGACTATCGCCCAAAAAAGGTTTACCGCCAGCTTTTTGTACTAACTTAGCCACACAATAGACCAATTCTGGCCTGGTGGTGCATTCTTTGGTGGGGCGAGCGCCGGTGAGCAAGTTGGGTTTGAGTAACACTCGATCGCCAGGTTTGACAATTGCTTCGATCCCACCCAATGGGGCTAATAGCTTTACCAACGCAGCGGTCAAGGCATCACGTTCATAACTGTGGGCAGCCTGGAGGCTTACTTGGCTTGGCTTGGGGGGGCTTGGGGGGGAATGCTTGGCAGATGTGACTGATGGGGCAATTGGTCGATCGGTGTTGGCGGACATTGATTACATCACCTCTTCTAACTCTGGTTGCAAGTTGGGCACAGATTGTCGATCGCAGGCGGCAAATAAGAAAATAAGGGCAGGATTAAAGAATTTCCTTGATTAGTGCAGCAACGATCACAATTTGGATCGCTAACCAGTTAATTTATCCAGAATTTAAGCTTATGTTCCTTCTACTAGAAATTCAACCCAATTCATACCAACCCAGGACATAAATAGTCTAAATCTAGAGCTTTAAGATCCTAAATATACTAAATATAAAAGTCTAGTTAGGCCGATCGTAAAACTATACAACCAGTTAGCGCTAATCAGACTTAGCCCCTAGCCCTTAGTCCTAGCAAGATTACACCAGCGATCGACTTAGCTAATAACATACCTGGCGATCGCTCAATCATCCGGGTAAACGGCGCATTGTATGAGTCAATGCAAATTCTTCTATGACTTTGTGATTTTGGGCGAGATCTACCCAGCTATGTATTATGCCCCTATCTACTAGCAAGCGTTATGACAATATTTTTGATTGATGCATGCATACAGCAGATTAACGACGACGCAGGTCATAAATCACCTTTTCTAGATACCATTGCTCTGTTTTACCAGGATGGCGATCGCGGGCATGGCGTAGCAGGCGATTTGCCACATCACTCTGCCCATGCACCAGGGTCATTAGTTCTCGTTTGAGGCTATTATTCTTGGCATTCTTACTCAGGTTACCCAGACCAGGAATGTTGCCCAGGCTGCTATTCGAAAACACACGCCTAAAGCCACCGCGTTTGGAGACAAATACAAATATTACGATCGCTGCAATTATAAGCCAAATCAACATGTGCTTAAAAATATGTTGAAGGTATCAAGCTCTACTGACTCAATATGTATGGAGTTTAGTGTGTTTTTAGAAGATCCATCAAGCACAAATGCCCCAAACTTTGATCACTCCATCATTACTACCACTAGCAATAAGCTGGCGATCGCTACTAACTGCCACAGCCCGCACCTTAGCATCATGACCATGCAGGCTGGCAATCTCGGTCATGGTGGTCAAATCCCAGATTTTAATCGTGCCATCATCACAGCCACTAACCAGGGTCTGGCCATCCTCACTCACTGCCACGGCATATACGCCCGCATCATGACCACAGAGCTGATGGGTGTCACTAGAACCCAGCACCAGAATAGTACGAGCCTCACCACTGGCGATCGCCGTGATCTTTTGATCGGCGCTGACATGGCGAAAGGGCGATCGCATTTTGTAATCTAGATATTTAGGAAAACTACTCTCTCGCTCCAATAGGCTACCGGTGGCGGCATCCCAGACTTCAATATGTTTGCCCCTGATTTGATGATCCGCAAACTTATGACTGTATTGATAGTTGTGGCAGATGCAAATAACTCGGTCATTGCCACATATTTCTAGCCCACAAATTTTGGCACCATCGGTTTGCAGCTCATGCATACAGCCAAACAATCGATAGGGCTGATAGTTGGCCAGGGCAGCTTTAACCAGGGGTTCTGGGCGATCGCGTAATAGCCTGTAGGCAGTGGGCTCTAGCTCAACATCTTGCAGCGCTTCAATTACCAGCTTCAAGCCATTGGAGCCATATTTAGATGCATCTTGGAGGCCAATAATTCGCTGCTGGCGATCGTTGGTAGCTAATTTATGCCAAACACCAGCCATACCACCTAAAACCGCAGCACTTAATAGCTGGCGCTGGGAACCGCCAAGAATGGAATCAAAGTCTCTAGGTCTGGACTGCTGCTTTTTCATACGCAGCAACTCTATAAACTTAGGTTGTTAAAGTCAATGCGCCAAATATCCAAATTTTTCACTTGCTAATTAGCGAATCACGTTAAGATCCTATTCACGATTATGCTAAGGGTGCGCAGGGCGATCGGCTCGATCCTTTATAAAAAAATACGAAAGAAGCTGATCAAATCTGCTAAAGCTACTATTTAAGTCAGCCTAGGTTGCCATAGAGCCTATTTGAGATTTTTTCGATCGCCTTTATTTAGCAAGGCTCAAGACAGACCGTCCAGATTCTCTACAACTTTTGTAAGCTAAGAATCTCAGGATAGATCCCCAATGGATTCGCTCCACTTACTCAGCGACAGAACTTACATCCGTTCCAAAACTTTTAGTCCCAACAAATTTAGCCCTAGCTTCAGGGTTTTAGCGGTGATATTACACAAACTCAACCGCGAGAAGCGTTCCTGCTCGGAGCCCTGCAATACGGGGCATTGGTCATAAAACTGATTAAATTTCTGACTTAGTTCAAACAAATATTGACATAAGCGGTTGGGCATCAATTCATCGGCCACCG
Organism: Pseudanabaena sp. PCC 7367; assembly: GCF_000317065.1. Lineage (GTDB taxonomy): Bacteria > Cyanobacteriota > Cyanobacteriia > Pseudanabaenales > Pseudanabaenaceae > Thalassoporum > Thalassoporum mexicanum. Next base: position 4,024,714 of record NC_019701.1, on the reverse strand, counting down.
CTTCGATCGTCTCGGCCAGTTGGACTAAATGCTTGGCCAGGTTAATTTCGGTTGCTTCAGTGAGTTGAATCGATCGCGGTTCAGTCTGCTCACTGGCATGATTAAACTGCTCAAAATCAATATCCCCTTTGCGGCTAATGCCCCGAACCCGCACATAGGCATAGAGCAAATAGGGCGCTGTATTGCCCTGCAAGGCCAGCATTTTGTCATAACTAAAGGCATAGTTGCTGGTGCGATTTTGCGCGAGATCGGCGTACTTCACCGCATCCAGGCCGATCGTGGTTGCCACTTCTTTCTGGTAATCAGCATCATAATCAGGATCACGGGCATCAAGATCAGCATTAGCTCTGGCGATCGCCTCTTGCAAAAGCTCCTTTAGCTTCACCGTCTCGCCCGATCGGGTTTTCAGCTTTTTGCCATCTTCGCCCAACACCAACCCAAAGGGCACATGGGTGATTTTGACTGATTCCGGTAACCAGCCCGCTCGATTTGCCACCTGGAACACCTGAGCAAAGTGATCTGACTGGCCAGCATCAGTAACATAAATAATCCGATCGACCTGATCCTGGTTAATCCGATACCGCAAAGCAGCCAGGTCGGTAGTGGCATAGTTATAACCACCGTTGGACTTTTGCACAATTAGAGGTAGCGGATCGCCAGCTTTATTGGTAAACCCTTCCAGAAATACACATAGCGCACCATCGTTTTCTTCTACCAGGCCAGCCTGCGTTAAATCCTGTACCACATCAGGCAAAAGGGAATTATAAAAAGACTCGCCCCGTTCTTGCAATTTAATATCCAGAGCGTCATAGATTTTCTGGAATTCGCGCCGCGATTGCTCACACAGCAGCTTCCAAGCCAGACGGGCTTCTTCATCTCCCGATTGCAAGCCTACTACTGCTTGGCGAGCGGTTTCTTTAAATTCCGGGTCTTCGTCAAACTTCTTTTTTGCCGCCTTATAAAATTCCACCAGGTCACCCAGCGCCAATACATCAGCCTGGTTTAATGCATCTGGATAGGCAGTTTTAAGATAGGTGATCAACATGCCAAACTGAGTACCCCAATCGCCCACATGGTTGAGCCGTAGTACATCATGGCCTTGAAATTCCAGAATTCGCGCAATGCAATCGCCAATGATCGTCGATCGCAAATGTCCCACATGCATCTCCTTGGCAATGTTGGGACTGGAAAAATCCACAATTATCCGCTCCGGCCGATCGAGCTTGGTGATGCCCAGCCGATCGTCAGGTTGAATAGTTGTTAACTGCGTTTCCAGATAACTGGTTTTTAAGCGCACGTTAATAAACCCCGGCCCATCGATCGAAGCCGGTTCGCCAATATCATCGATCTGCAAATGTGCCACAATCTCAGTGGCAATATCGCGGGGCTTTCGCTTTAGCTGCTTGGCCAAGCCCAAAGCCGCATTACATTGATAATCACCAAAGCGCAAATCCTTCGCCGCCATCACCGCCGGATCATACTCGGCAAATTCTTCGCCAAATGCCCTTACCAGAGCAGCTTTGAATCTAGTTTTGAATTCCGACAGAAGAGAATTGGACATCAAGTATTCAAGTATTAAAGACTAATATTCTTAACTAAATAATTAATCACTTTTGCTGGTTACCGCCAAACTATCCACCACCAGAGAAGGCATATAGAGTGAGCCTTGCCAGGCATTGTCTGCACCCAGGGCAATCAGATGATTGAGGGCATTATAGGCATTGCCAGCCACCATTGTATCCTTGAGCCGACCTACCACCACGCCATTTTTGATCCGATACCCCAGTTCAATGTTGACCGAAAAATCGCCCGATAGTCCTGGCGGATAGCCCAGAATCTGATCGATCATAATGCCGTCATCAATTTGCGCGATCAAATCCGCCAAGCTGCCCTGGCCAGGACTTGCCACCAAATTCAACAAACCAGGACTAGGATAGCTACCCAAACCCGATCGGAACCCATTACCTCTGCTGGTGGTGCCAATCTCCCTCGCAGTTTGCCGATCGGCATAAAAACCCTTTAACACACCGCGATCGATCCAGGTAAAAGACTCTGTGGCTGTACCTTCGTCATCAAAGGGCGCACTATAAACCCCAAAATCCGGCTGTTGTGCCAGGGTCAACTCCGCTGCGATCACCTGTTCACCCAGGCGATCGATCCAGGGGGTAGATTTTTGCTCCACCTGTTTACCATTCATAGCAGCGGAAATAGTGCCCAGGAGTGTATCGGCAGCTTTACTGGTGAATAATACCGGCACTTTACCACTTGGCGCAGCAACGTTCTCTTGCGCCCATTGCAATCTTTGCAGCACTGGCTGGATAATCGCTTCAGGCTCCAGGCGATCGCGTTGCGATTGGGCATACCAGACATTCAAAAAATCATCACCACGTATTAATTCCGCCGAAACATAGCTATCCAGAGTCCTATCGGTATAGCTACAATCCAGCCCCAATGAATTAACAATGCGGGTATATTCACTACTGCAATCCCACTCACCAGCGCAGATTGCCTCTGGATAGGCTGCTCGCACCTGGGCGATCGTATCCTTGCCCCATGCTAATAATTGCTCTACTGGTACATCATTGCCATAACTAGGTGAATCACTGGCAAGGGGATTTTGTGAACATAATTCCACCTCGCGCGGATCATTGAGCTGACTGATGGCGATCGCTTGCTCTACAAGGGCTAGGGGTTCAAATGCACCAAATGCAGTTGCCAACCCTGGCTTGCCGTCCTTCCACAGTCGCAAGGCCAACCCCTGGGAGTCTGTGCTTTCTAATTGCTTGAGCCGATTGGCTTCAAAATAGACCGGATGGGATTGGGAATTGCTCACATAAACTTCTGCTGCCGTCGCACCGTGGGCGATCGCCAACTCGATCGTTTTTTCTGGCAATTGTGTCAACGAATAACTAGTTGCGGTCATTGCCTCATATAATCTACTGCAAGTGATATTAGCATTGTGATTAATCTAACTCGAACCTTTAATCTGAGACAAACAGCGTGGACTTATTAAGATCCCTGCCTCTGGGACTATACCTTGAACAACCAGTTACCTGGCTACATCGACTCGATCCGCGAGTTAAATTATTTTGGCTGGGCAGTTTTTTGCTTACGCCGATCCTAGCTAATTCCTACTGGCGGGTGGGCACGGCCGCAATGTTGTTTTTTATTACCATATTGGCGCGGATTCCAGCCCGAGCCTGGCGGCAACAAATGGGTTTTTTGCTGTTGCTTAGCTTTATGACCCTGACGATCGCTACCCTTTCGCCGGATGGCTTAAATGTGGCGATCCAGCCCCGTCGCCCCACCACTGCGCAAATAATTGAATTTGCTAACAAAGATCGCATTGCTAATCCAGATAACCCTGACAATGCAGATAATCAAGCAGAATCTCCAGAACCAACTGCGATCGAATTGGCGCAACCAACTAACTATAAATATATTCTGTTTAAGGCTGGCTCAATTAATATAACCAGGCGATCGTTCGATCTTGGCGTTAGAATTAGCACTCTGATTTTCACTTATATTTATTCACCGGTAATTTTCTTGCTGGTAACTGCGCCGGAAGAGATTACCGCTGGCTTGACCAGCATTGCCATGCCGCTGAAGCGATTGCGTATTCCAGTAGTAGAAATTACTTTAACCCTGACCCTAGCGTTGCGATTTTTCCCGCTGGTGCTAGAAGAAATGCAAAATCTCTATCGGGCGATCCATACCCGTGCGATCAATTGGAAAAAGCTGGGCATCCGCCGATCGATCGACGTATGGCTAATTTTAGTGGAGCGATTGATCAATAATTTATTTATTCGAGCCGATCAGACCGCCAGCAGCATGAAGGTACGCGGTTTTACTACCCCAAACACCCATCGAGTGCGCTGGAACTTCCTCAAACTCAAGGCTAGAGACTATTGGCTGATTGGTTTACTAGCTGTTTTTTGGGGGCTCAGGTTCTGGATCGGTAATGAGTTTTAATCCCAAATTAGCAACTTAAATGCCCTTTTATTGAGCCGCATTATACCAAATTTTCAAAAAACTGCTGTTCAAAAAGGCACAGAAGCAATGTTAGCTCTGAATTAGATTCGAGATCTAAACCACAATATGACCCCTCAGATCTGAACTCCTATGGGGGGTTTTTTTGTACCTTGTCATAACCCCTGTGCCTGAGCGAGGTTAGCACACCGTAGTGATAAAGTGTATAACATCTGTCAAGCGTTCCCATATTTGCCTTTTTGCCAGCCGATCGCCAAGTAAGATTAATGTTTTTGGTGGCCTAGTTAGGCAACTTTAGTCAAAATCACTAATCAGCTTGGCGCAGATAATGGCCTTTTCGTCACAAAAGTGCAAGTTAAGTTATGTGAAGCTGCCCTAATTTGACCGCGATCGCGCTAATTTAGCGGCGCTATTCCTGAATTTATGGAGTAGATAAGTAAAAGTAAATTGTTAGCAGAGCAAGTATGCTTCAATTTATGATTTGCAAGAAATTTAATCAAAAATTAACTCACTTGTTTGTTTGTAAGAATTTGTAATTAGTTGCGTTTGATCCGAAACGATCGCTAATCTTTAACCAAGCAATCGAAAACCAAGCAATCGAAAACCAAGCAATCGAAAACCAAGTAATCGAATTTTCAATCTACTCCTGGCAGCGACAATCTAGAGGTTGTGAAAATTTGGCTAACTTAAGTTATTCAGAGGATTGTTCTCGCAGGTTTAAATTTGCCAGGGTCAGTATAACCGCCACCAGATTCCGATCGATTGCTGCGGTGCAAACCCATACCTCGCAATGATTACGGCTCTTCATACTTGTTGCAGCTATTCCCCAAGGCAAACATAAGCAAAGGTTATGTAAAACTGACTAGCCTAAATCAAAAAAATATGATAACCTTTCGCAGCAAGACAGGCTATTTTTTTAGCCAAATGCAGGGGCAAGCAAATTTATTTGAATTAGTTTAAATAATTTTGACGAGTTCCCAGGGTGGTGTGGTTTTTGAGTGAGTTACGGCTAAGGCAAAAATTAGCGATCGATTATGGTGATTGTGCTTAAACTTTACCTGCGGTGGAGTTGACATGATTGGCGATCGGCTCAGCTAACTTAATTGACCTTTTAGCTTAGTAACCCGCGAGCTTGAGGAGTGAGCAAAAAAATTAAACTTAGGATTTGGCATCAAGGCAAAACCGCAGTAGTGGTGCTGTTGGTTGGTTGGATTTGTCGCAAATGATCGCACTGCCCCAGAGCTAAAACTTTGGTTAGCAATGGCACATTTTTGCAAGCAAGCCAATTTGGTCTGGATTATTGCCTGCTAAGCGCTCTGGAACAACAAGCTCGGCACAGGATATTTCATCACGGCTGTAGCTATTAGTTGAGTAGGGCTGAGATGAAATTACCGAGGCTAGTTTAGTGAAGAGATTAGATAGGGGTTCATCATGCTTCCAGAAAAAAGTAATACAGAGCAATTATATGTAACTCAGGATGTTGAAGCCTTTGAAGGCTGTGCTGAGGATTTAATGGATCAATTGTTTGAGGATGTTGAGCATATTCTCAGCGTTAATGGTTCACAACTAAGGGCGCAGGTGCGATCGGGCGGCGGAAAATCGGTTCGGCATTCAACCCGATCGGCAACAGGGCAACTAACACCAGTAACCATGCGCCATGCCAATCCGGCGGCACAAATAGCTAATCCTGCCCAAACTGGAGCCAATGCTTCTGGTGGGGCAATTGTCCCAGCCGGTGGTTTAGTCCATCAACCGCGAAAACTAGACCTACCCGGTGGCAACACGGTACATATTTCTAAGATAGATTTGCCATCCTTGCCTTTGCCGCCGATCTCGCAACAGGATATTTTTTGGATGGGTTCCCCACTCGGAACCGTTGAGCCGGAACAATCACCCTATGATTTTGGTGCTGAAGCTGGTGTAATCAATCCAGAAAGACCTGCTTACCAGTATTTTATCGATCGCTTTTTGATGGGGGCAGCCTGCGCTTCAGTGATGCTGGCTGGTTTACTGTGGGCAGTCGATCGCGGTGTGTTTGGGCACAACCCTAGCTTTAGTAATGCGAATCATGGCAACGTGGCCGCCCTTGATAGCCCGGAAAAATCAGAATTTGTAGAAGAGATTAAAGAGTCATTCTCAGCGATTGATACCCAAAAGACGCTCGCCACTAATCCAGCGCAAACCACACCTACTGCTGCCCCTGGAGCGATCCCAACTGCGGCTGTACGGATGAACCCAGCGCTTGCTACTAATGGGCAAGTTCCGGTTGCTGGTATTCAACCTGTTTATATTCCGGTCTATCAACCCCCCGGTGTACCGGTTGCTAATCCCGCAATGCCCGGTGCGATCGCCCCTGGCACGCCTACTAGTATTTTGCCTCCTGCTGCTAACGCAGATCCGCAAACTATGGCCGCCATGCAGCAACCTCAAATCCAAGCCCAGTTTACATTAGTGGGTGTATTGGAACTTGGCGATCGCTCAACTGCTATGATCGATAATGGAGTCACAGTAGAGCGAGTTCGAGTTGGTGAATCGATCAGCGGCAGCCGTTGGCTGGTCAGTCGGATTAGCCAGCAAGAGATTCGCCTCAAACAGGGCAACCAATATAAAACCATCGCGGTAGGGCAGAAATTCTAATGGGTTTAATTGAGGATATTTCTAATTTCCTAGAAAAAAGGCTAGAGGAGTTCATTGGCAATAATCCTCAATTTGAACTACAGATGCTGGATGAGAAACTGCGCCAGCAAGATACTGAAATAACCAAGCTAATCTCTGGCTTTCAAACGCGAGAGAAACAATTGCAAGATAAGATCCTGGCGATCGCCGAAGAGATCCAGCTTTGGCATGCCCGTGGCCAAAAGGCAGGGGACGCTGGCAAACAGGATTTGGCGGCTGGTGCAAAGCAACGGGAAGCTGCCCTGCTTAAGGAAGGTAATAAGGTATGGGCAGAGATGGAGCTAGTCAAAAAAAGGCGTGCTCAAACCCAGGAGTTGCAAAAGCAAATTCATCTGCGCCAGCAAGAAGTAGCAGTTAAGCTCAAAGAGGTAGCAAGCACTCAATCCCAACCGCCAGAGCCATCTGCGGCTGGTTTTAACTGGGAAAATCTCTACCCACCACCATCTAGTAATACCTTTGATGACCTGGATAAAAAATTCCGGGAATGGGAAACCGAAGAAGATTTAGAACGGTTGAAGCGAAAAATGGGACGTTAATTTTTAGTCATAGTACCCTACTGATGCAGGTTGGTGCTAGAATGAGACTCGCAGTTTTGCGATCGGGGCGTAGCGCAGCTTGGTAGCGCACCACTTTGGGGTAGTGGGGGTCGTGGGTTCGAATCCCGCCGCTCCGATTCTATGAAACCCTTTGCCAGAAACATTTTTGCTGTTTCTATGTGCAATAACAATCAGTTGTACTTTGACCAATCTTGCCAGTTTTCTTGCCAGTTAGGATTTTATCCTTGATTGATCGGGTTTTACAAATCAAATTTACGCTGAGTCTGGATATAGATCGTCGTAGCAATACAGCGTAAGTTATCTTCATCCATGACAAACTCAGCCATCTCCTCACTAGCCCTGAGGTAGCAGGTTTTGAATAACCGGGTGTGGGATTGAATATAGGCTAGGATCTGCCCCTTGCGATTCTCTGACTGTTCAGGGGATTGTGGTTGAGCTGAACGATCGCCATTTCCATTGCTTGAATCCATAGCCGGAGCTGCAGCCAATTTATAGCCACCTCGGTTATTATCAACCAACCAGACCTTCTGCCCCTTCTTGATTGACTTAAGCAGATCATCATCAGGGTTGCCAAATATTCTGACATCGCCGAATTCTGGGGCATTAAATAGAGCAGAAATATACTCACCATACTTACCCTGCCTGGGCTGACCTGTTGGATATTTACAGGTAGCTTGAACAATCTGAGCAGATTTGGACATTGTTTCCTCCTGAATCAAACAAAGCTCCCACAATGGGTGCAGGAGCTTGATATATGTACATGTAATTTAAAGTCATAATTAGCCCGCCAAAGCCTCGATCAGCTCAGCCTTACGCAGCCTTGAGTAATAGCGGATGCCACTACCCACAGCAAGCTGCTTGAGTTGCCTGATATTGAGCATCACCAGGCGATCGCGTAGTGATGCCAGAGCAGATTTGGTCTCAGCAAGTTGATGCATTGCCTGCTCCAGCGGGATCTGCCCACGCATACCAGCTAGGAATACTTCACGCTCTTGATTGAGCAGGAACTCTCTATAATGCTTGATTTCAGCCATGTTGAGCCTCCGATAAATTAAATAGACAAACAAGTTGAACAGAGAAAATAAATGCCCCCCTTGACCAATGCCAAGGAGGCTTAAGCTGGCTAATTCGGGTAGCTATATCCTTCAGTCGATAAAGTAATCTAAGGAATTAAATTCAAAAGCAAGATTCATTCCCCTTTGCCCATACGCCCATGCGGGCGTAGCTACCAAGCTGCGCTACGCCCCTGTTGCAAAACTGCCTTCAATCCAATCAATGATCTGGCTAGCTGCCTGCTGAATGCGCTGACCCGAAGCCTTCAGGTTAGCGATCGCATCTTCACCCTGCTGCCAGGAGCAAATGTAGCTAAAGCTGTAATTACTGGTATCCAATCCAAAATGGTCAAGCACAACAAAAGCAACCGACTCAGCCTCTAACTCCTTTTCAGACCTGGTCGAATGCCCCAAATATTCAGTGCAACTGTGGAGCAAACTATGACCAATCTCGTGAGCCAAGGTCTTAGCTTTGTGCAGTGGTGAGAGCATTGGATCAACCGCGATCTTGATTGGCTTACCAGTGTCGTCATACTGGCAATATCCCCTGGCACCACTTAAACTGGCCTCAAGGTGAACCGGCACACCATTATTGATACTGAACGACTCCAATGCCTCCCACAGCCCCAGATCGCCGCCTGATAGAGATGTATCAACCTGGGGTAAATCTTCGCCCTCAGTCTGTGATATATCGAATACCGAAACAGTCCTGAATCCGACTAATGTCCTGGTGTTGGCATCAGGATCGCCCAGGTCATCATCAAGCTTACGGACGATCGGAGCCAGGATGCGGATACCCTTCTCACCCTTTTTGACCCTGCGACTTAGTTGCTTCCATTTGCTAAACCCAGCCACCCTGGTTGCATGTGGGCACTGAGCCATAATCAGCATGCAATTATTGAACGAGTAATTATGGAACCTGGACTGGGTGCGCAGGTATTTCTGCCAATCACCTGACTTGAGTAACTCCTGGATACCCAGCTCAAGCTTGGTCAATGCATCAGCTTGCTTCTGTTTGGCGATCTCTGGGTTGTGTACAAACTTAGTACGTGCCATATTAATTTCTCCTTGAATTCAGTTAATGTGTCGATGAAATGCAAAAGAAAAACCCCCAGGTCTTAACCCAGGGGTGATGTACAGTTGTGGATTGATTACTAGATCGTTGATTAACCAGCGATCGGCGATCGGTGCTTACAGACCTGGTGCAAGACTCTGCCGAATCTCTTCACGGCTATCCAGATAGTCAGAATAAGCTTCTGCCTCGATTGCCTCGCGTTCAGCTTCAGACATGACATAGCGCTGCCAACCTGGATAATGCTCAGCGATCGCCGCATTGACTGCATCCTTTGAAAGCTGGCCCCGCTCATTCAAAGGGACTCTGACTGTCACGTCTTGAATCTCGTGCACAAACTCATCCAGCATTTCTTCAAAATAAGGCTCAATAGTCTGGATGCGGATTACCACATTGGTATAGCCACAATCTGATGATGTGGGTTCTGGTTCAGGTGGATTCAACTCACGGGCATCCTGGCGTTCGGCCATAGTCTGTGCCAGGACTTCCAAAGTGGTATCACCAGATGTAAAATTCTGCACCTTGGCTTCATATTCATAGCCAGACAAACGTTTTGGCGATCTAACCTGGCAGATTGCACCATATTTAGAACTGACTGCCCGACAGAATTGATCGGCATCAGTGTGGGTGCGGAAACCGAAGTAGCCAGCACGTGGTGTCACATTGATGTGTTTGATCTTTCCCTTACGGCGATCCTTGCTGGTGCGAGTTTGATACATGATCGCCACCCTGCCTGTGGTAGTGAGGTTAAAGCTGATGTGGTGCTCGACTGTCTTGAGGATTTTGACCTCCGAGCCTGATGGTATTGATTTGATGTACATGCTACACTCCTTGATGAATATATGTTTGAGTGCAGTGAGTAGTCATCTAAGTCTTACTCGTTGCACTTACTTTTCATCAAGCCGAAGGCATATTTGAATCAGAGTGGTCTGGACAGCAAGGGGCGATCGATCGTCAGTAGTTACCATCGCTCTAAAGCAGTAAGCTTAGAACTTAGGCCAGGGGGGCTTTTTTGTTTTTCGAAATTGGGACTTTAGTGGGGGAAGTCACCCTAGAGGGAAGAATCCAGAAAATAGAGTTGAGATCGCCCACAACATGAAATTTTAGAGATTGGCCAAAATATACAGAAAAAACGTCTTTGAGGAAATTAACGCAGCAAAAATAATCCCTACAAAGCTTGACCAGTGCTCTTTTCAGCCATTAGTTGCCACAATAAAAATAGACTACAGCTTCTATAAAATATATAATTATAGATTTAACTCTATGCTATGGATTGAATTGCATATATTCAAGCTTATGTATAGTTAAAATGCTATGGTTAAAGCCTCCATGAGTGGTTTATATCTATACTCGGAAATGATTTAGGTTTTGTTGCGGCGATCGGGTGGGATTAGTTTAAGTCTCGAAATTGGATGTTGTGGCAATTCTGGGGTATCCCCTATAGTATTCAACATTTGAGCAAAAGTGCTTCTATGTAAGGGTTTAGGTTGCCGCCGATCGCCCCTTTTTGTGCGTTCTGTGGTGATTCCGCGGCATGATCGCCGGAAACAAAGAATTATGACAAGTTAAAAGGTAGCAAATTAGGTTCAATTTGCTACCCTTGCTGTTTTGATGAAAACAATTGGAGTGAAAATGAAATTAGTTTACACTCTTATCTAGTTATTACTGAACCCCAGTGTCACCAATGTATCCGATGATAGGAAATGAGCAATATGCTAGGTGCGCTCTTCTGTTTCCATTAACATCTTTTCGTACATGTAACGAGTAGCACGATCGCCTAAGCTTTCAGCCTGTCCTGCCAATCTACGCAATAAAGAAATCATTGCCTGTTCAGCGACTAGATCATGCTCCAGCATCGCACGACAGGAATAAGCACCATCTTCTTCAGGGGTAAAGCATCATAGCTCCGCTAACTTGGTAAAGCTGGCTGCTGGGATGCCACCCAAACCATTCAAGCGCTCGCCCAGATCATGCACATGCTCTTTTACTTCCTTATAGCAATCCTCAAAGAAGTCATGGAGTTGATAGAATTCAGCACCTTCCACCACAAAATGATGCTTCTCATACTGTAAATATAGAGCCTGTAAACTTGCCATTGCTATATTCATGCCTTCACAGACAGGTTCAGTGATCGACGTTTCTAACAAAACTGGGTTTTCTGCAACTGTCCTAAACGCTTGTCGCAGCGTGGTTGCTGTAGACATGAAACTTTTCTCCCAAAAATAATGCTGTGTGCCTCTGAATCAGAGTCTAGCACTGGCCATGAGAATGTTCCAAATGCCCATTAGCAGGAAACTTATGCAACAAAAAGAGAAATCGGTTGCCAAAGGAGCAGCCCTGCAGAAGATTGCGATCGGTGATTGATTAATAGCTGAAACTGTTAACTGACAAGGGCATTCTCAACTACAATTGCTTATTGAGAACAGATATTAAGTGATAATCATAGAAATATCCTATACATTAAATTGGTTTAAGTCTATTTCCTGAAACAAACAGACTAAATCACTTTGACTATTGGCTTGCTAGTTGGCTACAGATTCAGTCTTCCTGCTGCTCGCAATATAAATTATGAGCATAGAAGCGATCGCATAGGTCGCAATCAGCGCCAGGATCGTAAAATCCCCCAGTGGTAAAGTTAATTGCATCCCTTCACCAAGCCAGAACGTGCCCAGTGAGGAAATCACAATCCCTGCACCTAATTTAATTAATACATCCGGTAATTTAACCAGATAGGGATGCAAGATAGTTGCCAACAATAACGAAAGCAGCAGCGCCAGAGCCGTACCTGTTAATGCTTCTGTCCAGGCACTGGAGGCAAGGCCCAGTGTTACCACAATGATCGCTACCTCCAGCGCTTCGAGAGCTGCACTTTTGGTCATAATTACAAAATTAAACCAGCTAAATCTAAATCCTGAGCTATTCTCAGCTATTTCGATCCCTTCCGCAATCAATACATCATCGCCAATCCAGCCAGCGCGTTTTTGATTAACCTGTCTGGTAATCGATTTCTTGACCCAGCCAAAGCCAAACCAGACTAAAATCACGCCGATCGACAATTGCAGCCATTGTAAAGGCACCAATTGCAGGCTACTACCGGATATGGCCGATAGAATGCCGATGCCGATCAGTCCAGCCAAACTGCCAGCGATCGCTTCACGTATATACCCAGAGTGGGCAATGGCATAGGCGATGGCAACAACCTCTAAAAACTCGATCGCTGAGCTACTTAAGGCAGCAACAAAAATACTCCAGTTCATAAAGCTGATTGTTCTCTTACGTTAACTAAGTTTTACTGGGCATAGTGAAAATGTAAGTGGGAGTGGATATTAGGAGCGGTGGTGCTGAAGGCCTGTTCATGTTGATGGTGGGCATCGTGGCTATGCTCGTGTTCGTGCCATTGTCCATTTTCTATATTGGTTAACTGTTGCGGCCGGAAAGCCAGATAGATAGATAACAGCAGAGCAATACCCAGAATGCTGCTGTAGAAAAAGTAGTTGGCAGGGAAATTGCTGCCCAGCCAACCTGCCAGTGGATAGGCGATCGCCCACCAGAGATGGCTCCAGGCGAAGTGCGCTCCATATACGCGGCCTTGTAGTTCGATTGCCACCCGCTCTGCAATCAGGTTCTGGGTTGGCACATTCACCAGAGTTTGGCCAGTGCCACCGATCGCCCATAACAGCAATAGTCCTGGCATATCTACCAGATGGGCGGGTAGTAGCGCCAACGTAATTAAAATTGCGCCGATGCTGGTGAACAAAATCGGACTAACTTTACGATGCACATTCCCAAGACCCACCGCTGCGATCGTGGCGCCAATACCAAAGGCAGCCATTACCCAGCCATATTCCACCTTGCCCAGTTGCAAGCTGCTCTGCACATGACTAACCGTATTGACTAACACCTGCGCTCCAGCGATCGCCGCTACCAGTTGCAATGCCAGGGCATAGCGAATCAACGGGTCGAGGCATAAACACACCGAACCCGATCGCATATCGCTCCAGGTTTGCCGCAGGCTGCGGGTAGCTGTCTCAGATTGATTAACCATCACCCGACCCGGCAGCGTCATGATTAAAATTGCTGCGATCAAGAACGTAATACTATCAAGGAAAAAGATTTGCCGCGTCCCCACCAAGGCCGCAATGCTACCAGCCAGACCAGGCCCCAATACACCCAGTAATTGACTGGTGGCACTGGTGAGGGCGATCGCCCTGGGACGTTCGGCGACCGTGGTAACCAGCGAAACTGTCGCCTTGAAGGTGGGCGTAAAACAGGCGTAGCAAATATTCAGTGCTAACACAATGCCATAGATTTGCCAGACCTGAGTTACCAGTGGATACAGGCAAACAATGCCCATGCGGATTAGATGACAGGTAGCCATTAGTTTTTTACGATCGATGCGATCGGCCAGGGCTCCAGCGATCGGTGAGAGAATCACGAATGTGGCCACGCGAATGGTCAGGGCGGTCGCTAGCACTACACTGGATTGGTCACCAGCCAGCTGGAATGCCAGCAATGCTAAGCCCAGCCAGGTAAGTGAGTCACCAATCAAGTTAATTGTCTGGGCAGTATACAGGCGGGCAAAAATGGGATTATTTAGCCCTTCTAACCATCTGGGAAGTTTTTTCATAATGGCGTATATGAATGGATTGGCACTTCACTTTTGTTCATGTTGCATCGTAGTCAGGTAGGTTGGTTTCTAAGTTGCGTAGTGCGGGGATGCCAAAGCTTGACAGGGTAAACAATACGCCACAGGCAGAGAACAAAGCTAAGCCTAAGGCCATTCCGGCTCCCTTGAAATTACCAAAGAGCAATTGCAAAAATCCAGTCAATTGATGGTCACTATGAATCATGGGCTCAAAGACAAAATCCGCCAGAGGGCCAGCGATCGCCGCTCCTAAGGGCGTGGCCAATTGAGTTAATAAAAAACGAGTTGAAAAAACCCGTCCTTGTACCGCTGGTTCTACCTTCGCCATCCAGATCGCTTGGCTGTAGCTTTGCGGAAAGGGCGAACAGAAACCACAGACAAAAGCGATCAACATTTCCACACTGATATGTTTGGCCAGCGCCAGGGTGACCAATCCGATTTTCCAGATCGCTAGCGTGGTGAGAATGCCAATAACCATGCGGCGGGGGCCTTTCCAAAAGCTGAGGGTGATACCACCCAAAACACCGCCAAGACCAAAGGTGGCAAACAAAGTGCCCCAGATCGCCGAGTTGTTGTTATTCCGAGCCAGGATCACCGCTGGCAGCAGCGCAAAGCTAGCACTGGAAAAGAAATTGCTGACTAGCCAGAAACATAATAGCGCCAGCAAACCTGAACGCGCTGCGATGTAGCTAAAACCAAAGGTGATCGCCTGCCATTGAATATGCTCCGGCTGGTCATTGGCTTCCGGCTGAACCTGCCTGGGAATATATACGGCGCTAAGGGTGCCGATCGCCACCAGGAAGGTAATAACATCAATGCTCAGGATGCCAGATAACCCAATTGCGGCATAGGCAACCCCAGCAATCGTGGGCGCGATAATGTAAGTGCCTGACATCTGAATTGAATTGAAGGCAGCAGCCCTGGCATAATATTGCTTGGGCAAAATCGAGGAAGTGGAGGCTGTGAGCGCCAATCCCTGGATATAGCCAAATACACCATTAACCGCACCACTCAGGTATAAATGCCAGATGCGTAGGTTATCAGTCAGAAATAAACCCAGAATCAAAATGGTGGAGATGCCTGCCACCAGATCACCCAGAATCATCAGTTGTTTACGATCGAAGCGATCGACCCACACCCCCGCAAACAACGACACAATCAAGCGGGGTAACTGGGTCACCACCAGAATGAATGCCAACGGTGTAGCTTGGCCAGTTACCTGCCAGGCCCAGATTGTGATGCCAAAATTGGTCATTTCCGAGCCAATCAAGGATACAAATTGCCCCACCCAGATGATTAAAAAAGTTCGCATTAAATTAGCTGTCAGGGATAAATAAAAGTGAATCAGCTAGCTTGAATCAGACAAAAGGAAATCGCCCATTTGTTCGAGGATCAGTTCCGTGCCAATTGGGCCATTTAAACCATTCCACAGGTAATAGGTAGCAAAATGCACTCGTCCCGCCTTGCTTGCAGTAAGGGATTGAGCGATCGCGTTATCTGCCCAACTCTGCCTCGCCGCTTTAGCTTGGTGCATTTCTACTATTTCCGTAGCTTTTTCATCGGTTGCCGCTGACAAGTCTTCAATATCCAGGTTGTAAGTAAGAATAATAATTGTATCGGCCTGATCAAAATCGGGCAGTGCTTCTACAGATATTGGTGCATTCACAGGTAAATCACTGGGAAGTGTGACCAACTCAAAGCCAATTTCAGTTAGAAGTTTACTTAGATAAGTATTTTGCGCAATCAAAGCAATTGTGTCCTGTAAATTATTGGTCACTAATAACAGGATCTGAGGATGCTCCGCTGCTACGTCGGCAAACTCTTGCTTGGCATCAGTTAAGAGCTTTTCATAGGTAGCGATCGCTTTATCGGCACTTTCTTTATCTCCCAAAGCCAGCGCCAAAGTTCTAATAGTTTGCTGCCACTTTCCCTGAGCAGTCCTGCCTTCCCATAACAAGGTCGGGGCGATCTGGCTGAGTAAATTATAGGCTTGTTCTCCGCCTCCGCCAGCTTCGCCGATGATTAAATCTGGCTTGAGTACAGTCAATCGCTCCAGGTTGGGTTCGCGGTAACTACCAGCAGCAATATTCACTGGTTGAGTAGTAATCCGATCGCCCAGATAGGGAATTTGCATAGCCGGTTGGTCATAACGATCCAGACCCAGGAGATCAACTGGTGCAGCATAGCCAGCCGGTTGATGCCCCAGAGATAGCAGTAAATCTAAAATATGACTTCCCAGCACCGCAATTTTCTGGGGTTTGCCGCATACCTCTGTTTCTCCCACATCATGTTGAATCATCCGACAGGCTACCGCTCCATCTAAAGCTGTTTGTTCAACCGCAGGATCGTTTGCCTGTTCCACTGTCGCCTGATGACAACTCACTACCAGGAGCATTACCATGCTAGAGCATAATATATATCTGACTATGCGTTTAAGTTTCAACATCACACTATGGCTAGATAAAGCATCTGCTTAGAATTAATCAGAACTCATAGGAAACGGAACCAATTACGGTAAACCCAGCACCTCGATTAACTTCTGCCTGGGCACGGCCTTCGGTAGATTCGATATAGTCAACATCAAACAGATTACGGAAATTAATCGCCGCACGCCAGTTATTGCGTTTGTAGGCGATCGCGGCATTGGTTAGGAAATAACCCGGTGCAGTGCCAGTATTAGCCTGATTCGCCTCTCGATCGCTCACAGCATTAAAGCCAATCCCAAAACTGAGCCCTCCCAGAGTACCCTGCTGAATTTCATAGGTAGTCCAGATGTTGAAGCTGTGTTCAGGGACATTAAAAACGCGATTGCCCTCTAAACCGGTATTATCAGATGTAATTTTGGCATCGGTATAGGCGTAGTTAACAATTAAATCCCAGCCTGGTAATAGTTCACCGATCACATCTAACTCAATCCCCTTGCTCTGCTGCTCACCGGTGGCGATCGAAAACATGGGGAAATCGGGGTCAGGTGTAGCCACATTACTTTTTGTAATATTGAAATAGGCGATGTTTGCAATCAGCCTACCATCGTATAGCTCGGCTCTAGCACCGACTTCATATTGCCTACCTCGCTCTGGTTCTAAAATACTGCCATCAACCGTCGTGGCTGTGTTCGGAAAGAACGATCGACCAAAGCTGGCATAGAGGGAAAGGGGCTCGATCGGTTGATAGACAATTCCCAGACGGGGGCTGAAAGCATCGTCACTTTGAGAAGTTTCTGATGCTTCGGGGCTAAATAATGAAGGTCTACTGATGTTAGTTTGATCTACATTTTCATAGCGGAAACCCAGCAGTAGCTTGAGATTATCCAGCACTTCAATTTGATCCTGCAAATAGATGCCAGTACCTTTAGTAATTGAATCGCCATTAAAGAAGATCGGCTGATTATTGAAATCTGGGCGGGGCAGACCATACACCGGATTGAGAAAATCAAAAGGGGTGAGTGCAGTTATATCACCTCGCCCCAGGCCATTGAGATCCTCGCGGCGGTAATAATCAACCCCAAACAAGAGCTTATGAGCGATCGAGCCTGTCCAGAATTCTCCTACTACGTTCGTTTGTACTTCATAGGTACTACTGGGTTGATCCAGTGAGATAAAGGAACGTAAAAGTGCCCCTGTCTCTGGATCGGAGCGAAACGGAAAGGCAGAGATAAACGCAGTATCATAACGAGTATAGGCAAAGGCGTTACGGATTTTCCAGTTGTCACTGAAACGATGTTCGAAGTTATACCCCAGGCGACGATATTCGGCATTAATAACATCGTCAGGCTCACCAGCAATCCGCTCCCGTGGAGCATCGGGGATTTGACCATTGATAAGCGGTTGACCAAAGTCGGCCGGGGCTTCATCATTTAAATATTCAAAACTAAAGTTAAAGTCGGTGCGATCGCCCATCTGCCAGCTAATCGTAGGAGCAAAGAAATAACGCTCGATCGACTCATTAAAATCACGGAAGCTATCTTCGTTGCGATATAGCGTATTCAATCGATACTTAATATTGCCACTTTCGGTTAATGGGCCTGAAATATCCAGGCTAGGGCTGATAAAGCTACGATTGCCAATTAGTGCCTCAATTTCATAAAAAGGAGCTACGGTAGGCTTTTCGGTAACTAGGTTAATTACACCACCGGGCTCCAGTGCTCCAGATAGAACTGATGCCGGTCCTTTTAGAACTTCAATCCGTTCAATATTTGCTAGTTCTTGAATTGTATTACCATTGCCCCCATTAGTTGACCGGAAGCCATCACGCAGGATGGAAGCACTGTCAAAACCCCTGATCTGAAATCGGGTTCCCCTGGGATCATTGATTGACTGTTGTACGCCACTGACATTGCGGAGAGCATCTCTGAGCTGAATAATTTGCTGATCTTCTAGGACCTCCTTAGGAATCACCTGAATCGATTGGGGGATATCCCGCAGTGGCGTATCAGTACGGGTGGCAGTTGATACATCAGTCTTGGCGTAGCGCGATTCTGGCTCAGCAGTGACCACCAGTTCAATATCTGAGTCGATCGCTTCCCCTGGCAACACACTTAGCAATAGACCTTGCTCAGCAATAGCGATTTCCACATCTGGCGCTGCATCAAGGCCAATAATTTCAATCCTGACCTGGCCATCGGGAAGGTTATAGACCAGTACCGCATCAATGCCTGCCGCTGGTTCGATCGCCTCAAATTCCTGACCATCCTCAAGTACCAGGATCGCATTGGGAATATCGGCAACCAGGGCATTATCGACAATCTGCGTAGTTGGCTGGACGATCGCTTCAGTACCAGTTTCCAGCAATACTTCTAAACCCTGCTTCCGTCTCAGTTAACTCTACACCAGTTATCTGTACCATCGCCTGGGCAATCGCATTTACCCATTCATCTACGCTGATTGCTGATTCTTCCAGGGCGGCGATCGATTCAGCCTGGTTTGCCTCAATCTCGTTTGCGGTTACCGACCCAGGAAATGTAGTGCTGATAGTTATTACCACCGCGATCGGGGCCAATGTTTTAGCCAGCAACAAATTACTCAGTGAATAGTTATTAAGCTTCATATCTCCTCACCTTCTGACTTTTCCCTGCCCCATTTCAAGCGCTGATCAAAAATATGATTTAGTTGCAGGAAGTTAAGCCATTAAATTAAAGTCATTCTCAATAACCTAGATTACGATCACCCCATTTTAAGTACCAGCCATTTTTAGCCCCAGATGGCAGTTATTTTTAGCCCTGAATGCACTTTTATGGTTCAGATTACTTACTGGCGCTCACTGACATAGTTTTTAGCTAGGTATTGCTGCTGATAGGTCTTGGGGTTTACCCCGAATTGCTTCTTGAAAGCGATCGTAAATTTACTGGGATTGCGATAGCCCAGTTGTTTAGCTACTGCTGCGATTTTAATGTCTGGCTGGTGTAATAACTGTTGAGCCTGTTCAAGTCGATAATGTTGTAAATAGACAAATGGTGTGGCCTTAAACAGTTGCTGAAATCCCTCGCTCAGCTTGCGGCGGTTCAATCCTACCTGACGTGCTAACTCGTTTAAAGAAGGAGGATTCACAAATTGACTGACCAGAATTTGCCGCGCCGCATAAATTTGCTCGATCGCATCCAAATTAATCGCAGGGTTGGCCTCCGTTGATTCGTTCTGCTGTTTAAACAAATAAATTGTCTGCTCTAGCCATTGAGTAATCAGCTCTAGCGCTTTCGATTCTAGATAAAACCGGCGTGACGTGCCCTGGTGGGGACAATCTAAAATCTGCTGAATCACCTGCTGCATTCCCAAGGTGGAGTGCAATCGCCATTGAAGTAAGTTGCTTGGTTGATTTATTAGTGGCGATCGCTGCTGACTTAGTTGCAAACTTTTTAAAGAAAATTCTTTCTGGTCAAAGCCCTCTGGCCATAATAGTTCCATACCCAACTCAGTCAGAATCTCTTCCAGTAAAGCGCCTGAAACCGTTAGTTCGATCTCAAAGGTTTTATTCCCTTTTGAATATTGCACCAAGCGTTCTACATTTGCTTCTCGGTCAGTGAAGCTAGACAGAGTTGCTGAGACAGAAGCGTATTTATGATTGTTTTTGTGAGCTTGGCTGATGAAAAAATCAATCACTAAATTGGGGCCAGCGGGAATTACTGGTTTAAAGGCCTCCACATAATCAAATTCGATCGTGAAGTCATCATAAAACTCGAAGTTGTTGATCGCCAGGATTAACCCTTCACGAATCTGGACATACTGACGATAGCCGCGTCCCAGGTATGGCGGAATGCGGATAATAAAATCATCTTCATGGCAATGGAATAACTGCAAATCTGCCCAGCCGTCCCTGGCCTGGTAAATATCAAATAGGGCGGCCAGATCCTTAGCATCCTTAATTACATGGGTGATCGCCATAGTCTAAATTCTGCTAAACAGTTTAGCGATCGCAGATTGACAAATTACTGCTGTTCGGTTTTCGAGCATTGCAACACTTCAAGAACATCTGAATATATAACTTTATAATCTATTGATAGTCTTTCTCAATAGTATAAGGTATAGTTGAAATCTAATTGTCTAAATATGCCCGATCATAGGGTTTGCCAGCGCACACCATGCCCATTGCCACACACCAGAGCGTAACTCGAGCAATTGTCCCACCAGTTCTAGCCATTACCGACTATGACCACTGCAAACCCACTGACCGATTGCAAGTTTTGCTCCACCATCTCGAAAAACAATGGTGAAGACCCGATCGGTAGTGCTAGATTCACTGACTACTGGTTAGTTATGGAATTGCCCCAGCCCTGGACAATGGAACGGTTCCAGACTGACCCAGTCCTTGCGCCGATGCATGATTTTTTTCATCAACTGCATGATCTTCATATTCATGTTGTACCGATGTTGATTACGCCCGATCGGGAATATTCATCACCTGATGCTACCAGAGTGATGTTTTATCAAAAGCCCGATGCCATGTTTGCCCATTTTGAAAAGCAGGAATTTTTGATTCAGCCGGAACAAATTAAGGACTTAGCAATTTCTCTATTCCTCGATCGAGAGCAACTCAGCCAATTTGATTCCTATCGCCAGGAAAGTAACGATATCCGCGATATTATGGTTTGCACCCACGGGAATGTGGATGTGGCCTGTGCCCGGTTTGGCCAACCGATTTATCAACAATTGCGAAAGGAATATGCAGCTAATTCAGATGGGAAACTACGGGTCTGGCGTTGTTCCCATTTTGGTGGCCATCAGTTTGCGCCAACTTTAGTAGACTTACCCACTGGGCAATTCTGGGGACATTTGGAACCAGAGATATTAGGGAATCTGGTCAATCGTGATCGTTCTGTAAGCGGATTGCGCCGTTTCTATCGCGGTTGGTCGGGTTTACCCAGGCTTGCACAGTTCGTAGAGCGCGAAGTGTGGATGCAGCATGGCTGGCAATGGTTGGACTATAAAAAGATTGGTCAGGTAATTAAACAAGAGCCAGAGCAGGATAGCAAAAATGTGGAATGGGCCGAGGTGAAACTAGAGTATGAATCGCCCGATGGGAATGATAAAGGAGCTTATATTGCAAAAGTGGAGCTGAGCCACACTGTGGATACGGTAATTAATTCCGGTGCAGATGTTGTTTCGGTGAATCAATATGTGGTCAGTTCCCTGGAGCGAGTCGCCTAGCACCAGAAAAATTGCCTGACAAATGAAAAGTTGAAAAACTAGCCCACATCCTGAGCCGCTTCGGATTTGATTTTGGTGGTTTTACCGATCGGGATACACATCGGTGTACCCGCCACTGGATCGGCCATAATCTTGCAATTAATCCCAAATACATCAGCAAGGAGTGCCTCAGTCATAATTGCTTCGGGGGAGCCCTGGTTATAAATATGCCCCTGTTTGATCGCCACCAGGTCATCGGCATAGCGACAGGCTTGATTCAAATCATGTAATACCATTACGATCGTGCGACCTTCCTGGTAATTTAGCTCTTGCAAGAGGTCAAGAATCTCGATCTGATGAGCTAGATCCAGGAATGTGGTTGGTTCATCTAGCAAGAGCGTATTGGTGTTCTGTGCCAGGGTCATAGCAATCCAGGCGCGTTGGCGCTGACCACCGGACAGGCTATCGATCGGCCGGTGGGTAAATTCCCGCATTTCGGTTAAGGCTAAGGCGCGTTCTACCTGTTGTTCATCTTCGATCGACCATTGCTGAAACCAGTTCTGGTGGGGATAACGCCCCTGGGCTACCAGATCTTTTACGGTTAAGCCCTCTGGTGCTACTGGGCTTTGCGGCAAAATACCCAATCGCTTCGCCACTGCCTTGGTGGGTAATTTAGCGATTGCCCTACCGTCTAGATAAACCTGGCCATGATTGGGCTTCATTAATCTGGCCAGACCACGCAACAGGGTTGACTTACCACAACCATTGGGCCCCACCAGTACTGTGATCCGATCGGCATGAATTGCCAGGTTCAGTCGCTCTAGAATTATAGTGCAATCGTATGCCAGAGATAGTTTCCTGGCTTCTAAACGCGGTACATATTCGGAATAACTAGAATTAGCAGAATGAAGATCCATTAACGACTCCAGATCAACAGATAGACAAAATAGGGTGCGCCTACAGCAGCGGTAATGATGCCACAGGGCAACTCGATCGGTGCAAAGGCTAGCCTCGCCAGCAGGTCGGCCACTGCCACCAGTAAACATCCCAGTAAAGCTGCGATCGGCAATAGGCTTTGATGGGAGGCACCAACCAGCCGCCGTGCCAAATGGGGAGCCATCAGACCGACAAAACCAATGTTTCCTGCTGTGGCTACCGCTGAACCGGCCAGTGCCAGACCACTCAGTAGCAACAGGCCGCGATGCACCTCCAGACGACTACCCAGCCCGATCGCCATATCATCACCCAGGTGTAAATTATTCAGTTCTCTGGTCATGAGCAGGGCAATCAAGCCAAATACCACCAACCAGGGTAGCATCGCATATACCTGCGCCCAACTGCGTCCATAGACACTACCAGCCAGCCATACCAGTGCTTGAGAAACGCTATTGATATTGCCAAAGGTGGTCATTAAATTAGTGAGAGCGCCAGCAACGAAGCTAAAGCCAATCCCCACCAGCACCAATCGCACTGGTGAAGTGCCCCCATCCCAGGCTAGTAGGTAAATTGCCACCGCCACGATCGCTGCGCCGCCAAATGCTGCGATCGGTAGTACCGCCACGGGTAAACTGGGGAACAGAATAATCACGCTGACAGCAGCAAGGGAAGCACCAGCATTAACGCCAATGATGCCAGGGGCAGCCAGGGGATTACGAGTAATACTCTGGGTAATCGTACCAGCGATCGCCAGAGCCATCCCCACCAGGCAGGCGGTAATTGTTCTGGGTAAGCGCAGGGTATTAACCACAAAAACATAATCAGGATTGCTGGTCTCTAATCCTAAAATTACTTTTGCCGTATCAAGAATGGGAATCGCATATTCTCCCTGACTGATACTGATCAGAACGGTAGCGATAATACACAGGCCGAGGCCAAGGATCACCACGGGCACACGGCGATCGACCCAGAAGGAAATGGGTAAACGATGGAGTCGCAGAATATACCAATTACTGGAATTACTAGAGGGGGAATTCTGATTCATTGTCTTACCGCCTGATCCTGGTGCGAATTAAATAGAGGAAGAAGGGAGCGCCAAATAAAGGCAGCACAAGACCCACAGGCAATTCACGCGGTTGAAGCACCAATCGTGCCAGAATGTCAGCGATCAGCAACATAATTGACCCAGCGATCGCCGCATAGGGCAAGATCCAGCGGTAATCAAGGCCAACTAAAAATCGCACCAGATGCGGAACTACTAGGCCAACAAAGCCAATCGGTCCCGCGATCGCCACTGAGCCGCCTGCCAGCAGCACCACACTTAAGCCAGCGCTGGCTTTAATCCAGGCCGTGTTCTGACCCAGCCCCGCCGCAATATCTTCGCCTAAACTTAGCGCAGTTAGTTGCTTACCGAGTAAAAAAGCCAACACCAGGCCGATCGCTATGAATGGGAATACCTGACCCACCAGTTCCAGATCTCGTCCAGCCACAGAACCAGCCAGCCAGAAGCGAATTTGATCCAGGGTAGATTGACTTAGAATCAAAATCCCGGTGGTAATTGAAGAGACAAGGGCGGTAATTGCTGCGCCAGCGATCGCCAGGTTTAATGGTGTTAAACCACCACGACTGGCAGCACCCAGGAAATAAACCACGATTGCCGTGATGCCAGCACCAATCAGAGCAAAAGCCGCACCCGCACTGAGGGAAGACAGATCAAATAGAAAGACTGCCATTACTACCGCCAGAGCAGCACCAGCATTGATTCCCAGAATGCCTGGATCGGCTAAGGGGTTCCGAGTTAACCCCTGCATAATCGCCCCAGCCACTGCCACAGCTGCGCCCACGATCGTTGCCGTAACTGAGCGCGGCAATCGTACAGTACGGATAATCAGGTGATCGGTTGATTCACTGCTGGCCATGATCGCCTGATATACCTGGCTCAGGTTAATATCAGCAACTCCTAGAGTTAAGCTACTGATAAAGCAAAACCCCAGCAACACCATTCCTACCAGAATGCCGATCCCGCGCCACGATTGAGATTTACCTGTCAAGCTTGCATTCATATCTATACTTGGCTGTCCTGGCTGTTGAATTGAATCTAGAATTCTTTAGTTAAGGCTAGTTACTGCTTCTTTTGAGTGGCGATCGCCAGCTTCACTCCTTCCACCTGCCGCAATAAATCCATCACTTCCACCACACGGCCATGATTCACCTGTTCATCAGCATTAACAACTACCACCAGTTCGGGATTGAGTTGCTGCTGCTGGAGAATAAGTGGTTCAAGATTCTCTAATTCAACTGGTTGGCGATTAAAAGCGATCGCTCCCACTGGATTAATAGTTAGCGTTACAGGCGTGCTTTTTTGTGGTGTGGCGGAATTCGCTTTGGGTAAATTTACGGGCAGGCTATCAATTCTAGTTAGAAAAATAGAAGTAATAATGAACATCGCCAGGATCGAAAAAATCACATCGATCATCGGCAGAATATTTAGCTCTAGGGGCGAATCCTCTTCCTCAAACAGTCGCATATTCCTCCTGGGGTTGCTGCTGGTAATATTGCCGACGGTAGGTTAGTTCCAGTTGGCCGCTATATTCTTGAATCAGAGCCATTTGACGACGGTAAAAGCTGCGGAATAGGCTGGCAAAAAGCAGGGTAAAGATCGCCACTACCAACCCCATTACCGTCGAAACCAGCGCTTCACTGATGCCTGAAGTAACCAGAGGAATATCAATGCCGCCTTCAGCACCTAAGTCCAGAGCAGCAAAGGTTTTAATCAAGCCAATAATTGTGCCCAATAACCCTAGCAATGGTGCCACATTAATGATTGTCTCAAACATGGTATTGAATCGCTTCAGGATGGGAATTTCAGCCTGCGCAGCACTTTCCAATGCCAGACGAAATTCATCGGGCTTGGGGCGATCGAGCATGATTGCTTCTAGGAATATCCTAGACATGGGCAGGTACGCTGTATTTTTCAACTTGGCGATCGCGCCGTTTGGCTCAGAAGCATATAAAGATAAAACCCCACGCATGATTTGCTTTTGGCGACGAACTACCCGCGTCCAAAAAATCAGCCGTTCGATCGTCAGACCCAAAGCAATCAACGAAAAAATTAGTAATGGATAGGCAACAATTCCACCGGTTGCGAAAAAGTTACTAAATTGCATGTTTAAACCTCATAGCTATAACTCCCCAGGCTTTGACGAATACTTTAATACTTAATGAAAGTGATTTGCAATATTATATTGTATTGGATAGTTGTAAATTATAAATCTTAATAGGCTTGCGGGGAAAACTAAAACAATGTAGATTTATTGAAACGTAATACTTATAAGGAATATACAGGTTAGCGTAGATCCAGCTATTCAAAATATAAGTTGAGCAATATTCTGAATAAGTGATCATTTAAATACAATTCACTCTTTATAGAGATCTTGAATTGCTGATCTTATTGATAATCAATAGCAATTCTTGCCGGTAATGGGAGGCTTAAACTTATGCATCGCTCAAGTTACTGCGATCGTAAACGTAATGAAGAAATGCGACTGTTATTGATCGTAGGTCTGGGCAGTATATTGTCCTCAACCCTATTTCATATGGTGGTGATCGCGTTTGGCCGCTTACCCGATTGGCGATCGAGCCAGAGTTTGGATGATGAAAACTATATTGAGATCGTGGTCGTTGAACCACCTGCAGAAGACATTCCAGAGGTGATTGAACCGCCCGAAATTACCCCAGAACCACCACCACTACTAGTCCAGCCAGAGATCGCGGCAGTACCATTCGTACCAGAGCAACCTATTATCCAAGAATCTACGCCCCAGCCATTGGAGCCTAATTTCGATAATCTCTTGCAGGACTTGGTACCCACAGATAGTGCGGAATCTTCTTCAGTGTCTGTACCGGTAGCGCCAGCATTACCAGGTAATACCTTTGACCCTACTAAATTGATTCGAGTAATCGCCCCCAAAGCGCCACCTGTACCACCTGCTCCTCCTGCACCCCCAGCCAGAAGAGGGAGCGATCGTGGTGGCGTAGTCTGTCAGAATTGCCCTAAGCCCAACTATCCGCGTAGTGCCCGCAGAGATGGAGTTGAAGGCCAGCCCAAAGTTACCTTTGATGTAGATGAGAATGGTAAACCCACTAATATTAGAATCAAGAATTCCAGTGGCAATTCAGAACTAGACCAAGCTGCAGTCGAAGCGGTGCAGGAATGGCAGCTCGACCCCAATAGTTCTAGTAATGCGGAAGATGTATCAGCGACGATTAATTTTGAGCTAGAGGGATCGCAACGGCAAAGAAGACGCAGGGAACGCGATCGCCGCAGACGTAGAAGGGAAGAACGCACCAGGCCACCAGAACCCGTAGCGGCACCAGCTAACCCAGCACCTGATGTGAGTAATTCAGTGCCTGAAGCACCGATCGCCACGCCAGAGGCTCCCCCCGAAAATCTCCTGGAAGGTCCGGCTTCGGAACCAGCAGCACCAGCTCCCGTTGTGCCAGAACAACCAGAAACACCAGCGATCGAGGACACTGGTACACCTGCGCCTGTAGAGTCTGCACCAGCACCGATTGCTCCACCACCGCCCCCACCGGTTGAAGCGAGTGAATCCTCTTCAGAATGAAGTAAGTAGTCGTTAGCCGTTTAAGGATTGAGCAATGTCGGCATGTAGTTAAGCATAATCCTATTTAATACTAATCATTCTCAATATGAGATTAGCTTAAAACCAATGCTGCGGAGTCTTATTGCATTCTGCAGTGCTTTAGTGTGGCTAGTTTTAAATTCTAAAAGCCTTTAATGACTTAATTTAAAGTTTTTTACCTTTAAAAATAAAGAATTTGTCGCTCGCTTTAATGCTAATCATTATTAAGAATCACTTGCAATAAAATATAGTTTGCCCTAGGTTGATAGAGGTGTGTTGAGAGTAAGTAATGAAAAATTCTTTTAGATCTTTATATTTAGCTGGTTTTGCTGGATCAATCGCCCTGGTGAATCCTCAGCTAGCGATCGCTACAGAAGTAACCGAACTAGCCACAGTTGGGCAAATACAGGATGTGGAGCCTGCTGCCACCACAGTGCAGGAATGGTCGGTGCAGATCGCCCAGGCAGAAATTATTGAAATTACCAATATCCAGATTCAACAAACCGAACAGGGAATTGAACTACTGCTGGAGACCAATGGAGAACTGGCAGTAGCGGATGTATTTACCGATGCAAATGAATTAGTAGCGCAAATTCCTAATGCTAGATTGAATCTGGCCGATGGTGAAGAGTTTGTGGCCGATGCACCGATCGCTGGGATTGACTTCGTAGAAATAATTGAGCTAGAGGGCGATCGAGTGCAGATCGTTGTTGCCGGTATAGATGCAGCACCAGAGGCAGAAATTAATCAAACCCCAACAGGATTAGCTTTGAGCCTGGTGACCGGCGATGCCGTGGCAGATGCTGATTCCGAAGAAGATACAGACATTGAACTTGTCGTAACTGGCGATCAAATTGGTAGCGATTACTATGTTACTCATGCCACCAGTGCCACCCGTACTGATAGCCCGTTGCGGGATGTGCCCCAGTCAATTCAAGTAATCCCCCGCCAGATTATTGAAGACCAGCAATTACTCAGGGTAGAAGAGGCGGTTGAAAATGTTGGTGGTGTTACCTTTTTGGGTAATAACGATGGACGGGGACTTAATTTTGCGATTCGCGGCTTTGACAATGTACCAGTACTACTCGATGGCTTCCGCCTGTTTGATGGAGATTCAGTTGAAGCGGAAGTAGCTGGACTAGAACGGATCGAAGTGCTCAAAGGGCCTGCCTCAGTTCTCTTTGGTCAGTCTGAGCCGGGCGGTTTAATCAATCTGGTCTCTAAGAAACCGTTGCCAGAGCCCTACTACAATCTTACCTTTCAGGCTGGCAATCGTGGCTTAATTAGCCCTAGCATCGATCTATCGGGCCCGCTCACTGAAGATGGCCGGGTGCTATATCGGTTTAATGCCCTCTATCGCCGTGAAGATAGTTTTCGGGATTTAGACAATAGTTTCAATCGCCTTTTTGTTGCCCCCAAGCTTTCCTGGGCCATTAATGAAGACACCGATATAACGATCGGCCTGGAATATATTAATGATCAAGACCCTGCTGATTTTGGCACTGTGGCTCTTGGGGCTGGCGTTGCCAATATCCCCTCTGAACGCATCACCAATAATCCAGAAGATACCCTGGAGAAAGATTATCTGAATATTGGCTATGACCTAGAACATCGATTCAGTGAAAATTGGAAATTGCGTAATGCTTTTCGTTTCATTTCTGATGAATTTAAATTTGGTTTGCTGGCCTTGCCCTTTTCTCTGGATGACGAAACAGGCGTCTTAACACGAGTATTTGCTGACCAGGCTGCCCAGAATGATGTTTATGCCCTCTATACCAATGTGCAAGGTACATTCAATACTGGCGCGATCGAGCATAACCTGCTAGTTGGTGTTGATTTAACCCGCCTGGAAAACACGATTACGGGTAGGTTTTCCCCTGAGCCGACTTTCTTCAGTTTGATCGATATATTTAATCCAGACTATGGGGCTACGCCTAAGCCGCCCCTAGAGGATGTACCGCTATTTTTTAATGGCACTTCTATAACCAAGCAAGTGGGCATTTATCTGCAGGATCAGATTTATCTTTCGGATAATTTAATTGTGCTAGCGGGGCTGCGTTATGACATTGTTGATCTCGAGTCAACTAATCGGCTTGAAGGAACCAGAACCAGCCAAAATGATAGTGCAGTCACACCGCGGATTGGGATTGTTTATCAACCCAGCGATCGGATTGCCCTTTATGCTAACTATTCGCAATCGTTTATTCCCAGTACAGCGATCGATGCCCAGGGTGAAACCTTAGAACCGGAAGAAGGTGAAGGATTTGAATTTGGTGTCAAAGCTGACATCATCAAAGATCGGCTCTCCGCCACATTGGCCTATTTTGATATCACCAAGAGCAATGTCGCCACTGCCGACCCTGATATTCCCTTTGCTACCGTTGCTACCGGTGAGCAGCGCAGTCGTGGCATTGATTTAGACATAGTTGGCGAAATTCTGCCCGGTTGGAATGTAATTGCTTCCTATGCCTATATCGATGCCGAGGTCACCGCCGATAATACCGATATTCTGGGCAATCGGCTTTCCGGAGTGCCTGAACACAGTGCCAGTCTGTGGACTACCTATGAAATCCAATCGGGTAACCTTCAAGGGTTGGGATTTGGGATTGGTTTTAACTATGTGGGCGATCGCCAGGGTGATCTAGCCAATAGTTTCAGCGTTGGTGACTATTTCCTGACCAATGCTGCCATCTTCTATGGCCGTGATAATTGGAAGCTACGAGTGAACATTAATAACCTTTTTGACAATGATTATATTGAGGCTGCTAATAATGGCCGCACCAGGGGCATTTACCCTGGTGAACCGTTTACAATTCGCGCTTCTATATCGGTGGATTTTTGAGGTGAGCTGATTTCTGGTTTTAAACATTCTGGATAAACAAATCATGAAGTTTTCAGTATCTATCAGATTGTTGGTTTCAGTCATGCTTGTAGGGGCGATCGCTGCTTGCCAACCAGCCCAGAGCGATCGCCCTGCTACTGATGAAACTGCGAATGAATCTAATTCACCTGCTACGCCAGATTGTCGCTTGGTAGAACATGATGCTGGAGAGACCGAAATATGTGGTCAACCACAGCGGGTGGTGGCACTAGGTCCCTATGCCCTAGAACCCCTATTAGCTTTGGAAATACAACCGATCGCCTTTGCTGATCACATCAGCTTGCATCAGGGCGATTATGATCAACCCAGTCAACAGATCCCTTATTTAGGCAAATTTGTGACTCAGCCGATCGCTAATGTTGGCCTTGCCTATAATCCATCCCTGGAATCAATTTTGCAGCTCAAGCCTGACTTGATTGTGGGTGCGGAAGGCAGTGAGGCTCAGTATACTAACCTATCAGAAATTGCTCCGACAATCTTAGTCAGTTGGTCAGAACCAAAGGCAAGCCTAGAGATTATTGGCCAGGCGGTCGATCGCCCAGAGCAAGCTAAGCAGATATTACAAGTGACAGAGCAAAGAATTGCCAACG
Organism: Pseudanabaena sp. PCC 7367; assembly: GCF_000317065.1. GTDB lineage: Bacteria > Cyanobacteriota > Cyanobacteriia > Pseudanabaenales > Pseudanabaenaceae > Thalassoporum > Thalassoporum mexicanum. The sequence goes on along the minus strand of NC_019701.1, from coordinate 3,994,053 downwards.
CCAAAGAAAACTTCGCACCGTTAGTTGCCACCCGCCCCCAGATGTTATTGCTAGGCTCATCAGAATTACAAGAGATTTTTCTAGCTAATTATTATGGTATGTGCGGTTCTTTGTTGGAGGAGTTAGGGTTTGAGCTTTTAACCCCAGCAGGATTAGAAGAACCTCAATCTGATTCTCATTCAATTCCAGTCTCAATTGAAACCCTGCCGCAGCTTAATGATGCAGATTTGGTGTTGCTTCTGGGCAACAACTTCACTGAACTTGAGCAACTAGATGGACTTGAAAACTTTGAAGCACACCAATTGGCAAAACTAAAACAGGCATGGTTAGAAAATCCGATTGCCCAATCCCTTGACGCTAGTAAAACAGGCCAGGTTTATTTTATTCCTGTGTACATCTGCGTAGGGTTACCTGGAGTGATAGGCGCTGAGCTTTACCTAGATGAACTAGAACAACACTTGTTAACAACTCAGTAAACCTTGCTCAATCTCCTTAAATGATCGCTTTCGCTCTTAGCATGTTCATCACTCTTTATCTACTAGATTGAGTATTTAGAACAGATATCGAAGCGGATAATGACGTCGAAATAGTGCGTTCATTTAATAAATCAGTAGATACTGACTACAATATTCCTTGAGGCGATCGTGCAGCTAGGTAAATGAAGCTTGAAGCAGCGATCGAATCCCATGCAAATTCTGGGGACTCCCCTATAATGTACAACATTTAAGCAAAACCCTATCTATCACTGGATTCCGATTGCCGCCGATCGCCCCTTTTTTGTGCCTTTTGGCCACTTCTGCGGCATAAGTGATAGCGTTATCCAGACTGCGAGTCACAATATTTCGAGCCATATTTCCACTTGTCATAACCTATCCTAATTATTGGGTTTTGGGGCAGGTAGGGTCTTTCAACTTGGTCAATCATTCTCTGGATTCGCTTAATATTGTCAAGGTCAATACTGCCATCTTCGTTAAGCAGGTAATATTCAAGGCCATAACCGGTTAAATCCCTGAGTTTTTCCTGGCGTTTAGTCCACCATTGGCGATCGGCATAGGTTTTAAACTCAAACTGGCTAGCACTGATCAGAGTTGGAAATTTCATTTGATAGAAGCTATCACCTGGGAGGAAATTACTCCGCAGATTGCCGTTATGCCTCCATCCATCGACTTTGACTAATTGCCTTGAGCGATATAGAGGTACGGGGTGAACGGGCTTGCAGGTCAAAATATCTCCGTAAACTTGCACCCTGGGATGAATGTTAAACCCCTCAATATTTTCATGTAGTTTTGAGCCTCTTACCTTTACATAGAGTTTGCCATCAAGCTGCCGCATCCCATAGTTAGCTACATTAAGAAGGGCTATATCTTGATATACGTCCTTAATTTCATAATCAAATTCGCTTAAGAAAGTCAGACCATAAGCATCAGCAAAATGATCCATGTGTTGCTTATATAGTTGGTTAAGCTCGCCCCAATTGTCCTTGCTGCCCCATATCTCGATCTCACCATTAGTCAGACAATATTCACGATCGCCGTTTACCTTTGGTCTATTGCCCGATATACTCCATTGGTCACCGCCTCCAATCGGTTTTAGCTTTATGTATGATTTATGATGGCGATCCAGGCTATCGTAGTCTTTGACTTGGCTAAGCACATTTAATCCTAACTTTCGATTATTTGGAAAATTGAGAAAAGCAAACTGGTTCAACATTGCTTCGCTGCCGTCTGTAATAGCTGTCTTACCATTCGAAGCCTTAACCATGCACCAGCAAACGTTCCTGACCAATGCTGTAATATTATTTGCCACTACTACATTACCGATATCAAAATAAGGACTGGCAATAGTGCCGTAGGTAGTGTTAATTACTAGTTTCAAACCACTCTGCTGAGCATCTAATTCTCTATACTTATCACTGTCTACAGAGTATTGATTACGCTGCTGTTTTAATCTTTTGCGTTCTTCGATCAGTAGATCTAAGAAAGATGAGAGTTCTACTCCTAACCAAGCTCTGCTTCTTTCATCTAATTTATAGTTGCCGCTGTGTGATCTGCTATTACTAGTACTCAACCTCTCACCAGCCATAATTTCCTGATTCAATTCTTCAGGATTATCACACCTTTTTGAGTTGGGATAATAAATCAGTGCTTTGACTCTGAGCTTCTTCATTAGCTCAGCTCGTTCTTGCTTAGTTGCTACCTTGTTTATTATTTCAAGTGTTGAACTGGTCAGTACCCCATTTTCAATCTCTCTTGTATGTAAACCGAAGTCAGCTTTAATAGCACCGTCATCATCATCTTTACTATCACCAAGCCCTGTTAGCTTGGGGTTACACTTACTAAAGATTAGATCCTGATCAAAGCTAAGTTGTTCAACTGAGTCGATCACTGCGAACCATAGGCCATCAACAAACTCACTTCCATATTTTTTGAGCATCCTTTTGATTGTTAGCCATTTATCAGGACAATTTAGAGGAAATGAAATAGTGGTTGGCAGGCCTATTGGGTATATGATCTGTTTCATTGCTGTGGCATAGGCGCCGGATATATCAGCACTTATTGCCAATCCTCTGTGCAAGACTTTACCTCCACTTTCATTCCTAGCCCTGCCCCCTTGAACAAGTGCCAGGTGCCTTGTTGTCATCTCCGCATCGTTACACAGTAATTGATTGATGCCAGATTGACATAATAATTTCCCAAGATTATCTTTTGCCAAGATTCAGTATCTCAAATTGATAGATGTTCAATTAGTTCATCTGATATGGGGCACTGCCCAGCTAAAAACTCTGAAAATAAGTCACTAACGAATCTGCCAGATGACATAGCAGGCTTATCTCTTTCATTGATTCCTAGTACTTCTCGACAATGATTTTGTTGCCTAAGTCTTGCCTGAAATAAATCGTAAAGAACCAGATCGCCCATTGCATAGCTAACAAACTCTTCTGGCATTTGTTCATATGCCTCATTCATTCTGGACTTGTACTCATCCATGATTGTTTTAGCAGGCATCGCTACATTCAATTCGTTTGCGGTCTGAAGCAGCGACTTCTTGCCATGTCCCGCATGATCTATAACTTTGAGAAATACCTGGCGGGCTACCCCATCCCGAAGCAGCCAGTAATCCAGCTTGATTCTTCGTTTTGAGTGTAAGTAACTATGCCTTCTCAAATACTCAAAAGCTTGCTTTGCGAGTCGATCGCCCAGGAAGCAGCGTATATCGCCTTCTGAGAAGAATATATGCAAATTGATTATGATTGGCTTACCTAATTTACAGTTTGGCGGTTTGTGTTAAATGTCAATTACCAATTTCGACGGCGTCAATTACTTGGCAAATAGCGGATGTAAATGACGTGTGCAAATGACAACTAAAACTAAGCTGAAAGGAACTGCATATGTTGAACCTCAAGGAGCAGTAAGATTCGGATTGATAGCGATTATTATTTTTGCGAGCGCTCAACAGCGTTGCGTTTACGGAAACTATCAGCATGAATTTCAACAATGAGAGCATGATGAATGAGGCGGTCAACGGCAGCAACAGTCATCATGTCATCGGCAAAGATGTGATCCCATTGCGAGAAAGGCTGATTAGCAGTAATGATGAGGCTTTTGCGTTCATAACGATGAGCAATCAGCTCAAACAGGACGGAAGTTTCAGCCTCAGATTTTTTGACATAGCCAAGATCATCAATAATGAGTAAATCAAAGCGGTCAAGTTTGGCAAGGATAGAGGCAAGCTGAAGTTGTAGTTTGGCTTGCTGTAGATGTTGTAGCAAAGCATAGGCCGAGAAGAACTTAACCCGTTTGCCCATTTCAATCATCGAGCGCCCGAGCGCAGCAGCAAGATGAGTTTTACCGACCCCGGAAGGTCCAAATAGCAAGCAGTTTTCGGCCCTATCCAACCAGGCCGTATCTTGTGCCAGTTGGATCAGTGGCGCTGATTTGAAACTAGGGCAATGTTCAAAATCGAAAGAGGTAAAGCTTTTACCAGTAGGTAATTTAGCCTCAGCGAGAGCTCGTTTGATCCGATTCTGTTGGCGATAATCCAGTTCCAATTCGCACAGAGCGAGCAAGAACCGGTCGTAAGCCCAATGCTGTTGGGTGGCCTTCTGCTCGATAGTCTGCCAATGTTGGAGCATGTGCGAGAGTCGTAGCTGTTTGAGTATCAGGCTCAGAGTATTGTTCGGGTTTGGTTTCGAGGAGTTGGTCATAGGCTGAAAGCGAATGTTGTTGTACGTTTAGTTGAGGTACGCTCAATTGCTGCTGGGGTAGTAGGAACTGTTGCTGTAGAGCCTTCAGGCTGAGAGTGCCCTGCTGCAGTTGGGTTTCAAGATAGTCGGCCACTGTAGTTTCTCTATCGTGCTTGGCAGCAATATAGAGGGCTTCAACCATGATGCGCGCTGCATTATCGATTTCAAAATCAGCCTGTAACCTCTGCCACAGCTGCCGCCATTGTTGATTAGGCAATAGGTCTTGCTGCCAGGTGCAGTAAATAAAGGCACGGGGTTTACGCCTGAGGCTATCAATTACATGGCGGTAGTTAATACAGCGAGCACGGCGGATTTTGGCTGACCCATGTACTCGCAAACGGGGTAGTTCCACCACTTGTTGCTGCCCCAAATAACCGACCAGGCGGTTGTGATAGATATGAATATTCAGCTGCCTGCCAATCAGTCTTGATGGCACCGTGTAAAGAATGCAGCGCACCGAAATGGTGCTGTGGCAGGTCACCCGCACCGTCAATTCTTCGTAATCGGCACAGCGATATCTCGGTAGTGGTTGTAGGGTTACTTTTTCCTCGGCAAACTTGGCGCTGCATTTACAATTGAGCTTGGCAACCACCTGCTCGATAAATTCTTGATATGCACTCACTGACTCAAACTCAAAGCTGCCACGCAAATACAGAGCTTGGCGCAACCGGCGCTTGAAATGTCCATGGGGAGATTCGATGGAGCCATTTTCATGAGCCACGCCTGGGTTATTGCGACTTGGACTCATGCCATAGTGTTCACATAGCTCGGCATAGAATTGGGTTAGTGGTTTATGCCGTTTGCCCGCCATATTCCGATAGGCAGCACTCAAATTATCGGTGCGATGCTGCTTTGGTACACCACCACAGGCATGCAGCGCATTCTGTAATCCTTCAGACAAGCCGATAAAGCTCTCGCCACCCTCGATTACCTGCACATATTGCCAGCCACTGTAGGCCAGACGGTAGTGGTACAGCAGGTGCTCATATTGTTTCCCTTTGATGGTAACTTCCACCTGTTTGAGCTCGGTAAAATCTGATAGACCCATTTCGCCGGGCTGATGGCGGATCTCAAACATTACCTCCTGCGGTTTGCCATGGATACTTTTCCATACCTGCACTCGCCTTTGTAAGGTACGCAATTGTTGCTCATATTGGCCTGGATAATGCTCGGCTAGATATTCATACAATGTCATCGCCTCTAGACGAGGCTCACGTCGAAGCATTGGCTCTAGCTCTTCCTCCCACACTCCTGATAGCGGATCTCGGCGGGTGCGCCAATCTCGCTCACCTTTACTCTTGGGCTGGTGTTTGCCTTGCTCAATACGGCTGCCGCTACGGACTGATATGCCGGCAATCTCGGCTGACTCATTTTGATTGCAGCCGACCTCTCGTGCTTTCTTGTACACTTGCACTTGATATTGTTTTATATATTGACCTGACACTGCTGACGTTCCACTTTCCTGTTTGAACGTCTTTAGTGTCTTTCTTTTTTCCCGTTTTGATCTCTTTTTTTCTAGTTGACGCCTACCTCCACTTGCGATCTCATATCCTTGCTGGCGATCATCTTTTTATGCCAAGTAATCGTCATCCAGACGCCAAGGTAATTGTCGCCTAACAGTTTGGTTCCAAATCCTTCAGCACCAAGTATTTCTTCCAGCATGGTCTCGCCTTGCCAGCTTGGATATTGTTGCTTCATGCAGACCACCTTGGGTGCTCATAGAATCGCTGCCATCTTTGGCTGTAAGGGCTGAATTCAGCCACTTGCAGGCTAATGGGCTGGATTCTCTCCCCATACCACTCAGCGTCAACTTCTAACTGTAGAGTTAATTCTCTGTTCTTAGTCCAGTTGTTTACTACCGATTCGATCAAACCAGCATGTTGCTCTGGATCTACATCTACCGCATTGCCACTATCAATCCAGGGCTGGCCATACGACTTTTCTCCGATCAAATCGCAGTAAATATCTTTGCGTTTGCTGGATTTAGTGTTATAATTTTGTGTACAAGAATCCAGCGCACCAGAGGTGTAACTCTGTGCATGAAATTTATTTTTCATTTTTTATTGTTTACTTTTTAATAGCTGTAGGGCAATCAAGTTGGGACGCCTTGCAGCTATTTGATTATTGATTCACCTCTAATGAAATGGCATTTTTGGGGTAGATGTTAAGCTCGCTTAACAGAAGTTAAACTTACTTAATTGAATTCATATTTGCCGCCTGGCGCGCTGTATCCCTTTTGGCCATCCTTCCATGCATAAGCTTTGGTTTTTCGGGTGGCACTTTGAATGTGTTTGTGGAGTTTGTCATCTAACTCATTGAACCGCCTAAGTTCTTCCTTCACTTCTGAATTAGTCAATGCATTTTTTCTGCAAACTTGAATGCAGAGAATCTCCAAGCCAGCAAAGCCTGTTGCATGTTTATCTCTATTCAATATTTCTTTATCGTAATGTTCTTGAACTTCTTCCAGACTTTTACCTCTAAGACTAGTACTCTTCTTTAGCTTTGGTATTTCATGATCTTGCAGCTTTTTGTGGTCACGATTAAATTCACCTCGTTTGCTTGGGCTTACCTCTAAATAGCCGACAAGACACTCTTCCAGCATTGCCCTAGCTTTATTAGTAAGCATTGTGATTAACACTGCTCCAGGATTAGGGAATATATTACTAAAGTCTGGTCTGATTTGTTTCCCCGCTGATATGAAAAGTGTCCATGATTCTCTCAGCATGCAGTAAAGTGACAGGTATCTTTTCGTCATCAGCTTTACACTCTTTATGCCATGTTCATCAAGGGTATGATTTGGGCTGGGTAAGCCAGAAAAGTAGGTTTTGAATTCCCAGTAAAGGGCATAGTTCAAACCCCTGATATATTCAAAGTGCTCTAACTGATCTGGGTGCGTTAGCTCTTTCAACCACTCTGAAGGTGGAATGTTAAATAAACTATCAACAATAGCTTCCTGCTCCTGTATAGGCATTGCAATTCTGGTCATTTTCAGAAAACTGGTAAATACCTATCTAAAGTCACTTTGTACAGGCGACTAGTTTACCAGTTCTAAATAATTTCTGTGAATATTTGCATTATGCAAAATATATCTTGAAGCCTTAAATATCTATCTCAGGCAGGCTAGGACGGTTGATCATGTGGCCGTAGGTTTCGATCACCATTTTGGTGTCTGAATGCCCAAGCAAATAAGCAACTCCTGTCAATGGGATACCCTGCTCGATCGCCATTGATGCCATTGTGTGCCTGGTTGTATAGGGCTTGCGATATTCAATACCTAATCCGTTAAGCACTGTCTTCCACTGCCTGCGCAGAAAATTACGATCGTCGATCGCTAAACCAGTTGGTGAAGTAAATACTAACTCTTCGGCACTTAAACCGTGGCATCTAGCTTCAATGATCTGTCTAAGCCTATTTGTCATAGTCAGATATCTAATCGAGCCAGTCTTAGTTTCCTTCCTTACCCGCCTCGCTGAACTACTGCCACCATGATCGCCCCTGGCTAAAACTGAACAAACGACTATTTCATTACGATCCAGGTTGATATGCTTGCGCTGTAATCCAATAGCCTCTGATGGTCTGCATCCGGTTAAAAGCAAAAACTCAACATAGTCTGCATAGTGGCTATGCAAATATCTAGAATTAGGTGGGCAATACTTGTTGCTTTTAAAGGCTTCAATAATCAGTGCTACCTCTGCAGTTGAAAATGGCCTGAGAACGGATTTAGCTACCTTACGACGCTTCACCCGCCTGAATGGATTAGTAGTGGTAAGACCCTCAAAAACTGCCCACTCGAAGCATGAGTTCAGGTAAGTTAAGCGTTGGTTGTAGGTCAAATCAGCTAGATGATTATGTTGTTCATACCATTTACTTGCATTTTTGATGGTTGGAACATGTCGCTCCAGCATTTTTCTAACCAGTTGATAATGGTTTGCTCTAGTTCTCTCAGGCAGCGAAAGTGAATCAACCCACCTATCCCATATTTCAAGTATGTTCAATTGATCCTGGGCTTCTAGCTGGTTACTCCCACTTTTAGGGTCATTTGGTGGACTCAGTTTGTAGCGATCGAGTATGTAGTCAAAATTATCAGTCAGCATATCCTGCTCAATGGCGATCGCGGTTTGCTTTGCCAGAAGCATATTCTGTTTATTGTGGGCTAGACCCAATCCAAGGTTGTATCTTTTGCCCTGGTAACTCCACCTTAGTCTGATCCGATCGTCTTGATTAAGGATTGAAACAGTTCCTCGTTTATTTTTCATCTTGCCAGTTTTCTTGCCAATTAGGTGTTTTTGGCGAAGAATGCAAGATAGGTCAAATCCAGAACTATTGCTGAGTCTGGGTTTCAGAGTGCATCAGCGGCAATCCCCACTTTGGGGTAGTGGGGGTCGTGGGTTCGAATCCCGCCGCTCCGATTTTTGATTAAGTTTGAAAAGTTAGTTTAAATAAGCGCATTGGGGGATTCAGCCTAGTCTTTTAGATGCCTTTGTTGCTTAACTTAATAACTACTCCTCCTATTAAATTACTTATAAATTACTTACTTAGTATGGTTATCTGGGATGAGGGTACTAAACTCATGCTGCGATAAGTTGCTATAAATTAAATAAAGGCTAGGGCATGATTGCCCAACTGGTTTACTATTCCCTAATGATTCCTATTCCTAATGATTAAGTAAGGACAAATTAAGAAATTGATTCTGGTAATCGATAATTACGACAGCTTTACCTATAATCTGGTGCAATATCTAGGCGAGTTGCTGCCAGAATTTCCCCACCTTGGTGAAATATTAGTCAAGCGCAATGATGAAATCTCGATCGCCGCAGTTCAAGAAATGGCTCCGGCTGGTGTAGTGATTTCGCCTGGTCCCGGTCGCCCTGAAGATGCTGGCGTATCGCTAGATATTATTAAGGAAATGGGGTCAACTACGCCGATCCTAGGCGTTTGTTTGGGGCATCAATGTCTGGGATTGGTCTATGGCGGCAAGGTTGGTGCTGCGCCTTATTTGATGCATGGCAAAACCTCAGAAATTCACCATGCGGGGACTGGCGTAATGGCAGGACTACGAGAGCCATTTACCGCCACCCGCTACCACAGTTTAGTAATCGATCGTGATAGCTGCCCTGATCAGCTAGAAGTTACGGCCTGGACTGAGGATGACATCATTATGGCAGTGCGCCATCGCCAATATCCCCATATTCAGGGTGTGCAATTCCATCCAGAGAGTATACTTACAAGTGCTGGCAAAGATTTATTGCGGAACTTTCTAGCTAGTTTGCCAGTCTAGGCAATCAAATTAGAGCATTTCTGGTGTGTGGGAAATTATGGCGAATACAACAACTAAGCAGCAGTTTGGCCGGGTAAAGCGGAAACTTACCCTGGGAGCATTGAGTACGTTTGGTGCATTGACGGCGATGTTAGCGATCGCGCCTTTATCACCTAAGTCACCCGATCGACTGGTAAGTGGCGATCTAAGTGGCGATCGTATTTCTTTACCAAGTATGTCTTTAGCAACTACGGCGGCTCATGCCCAGGATAGTGCTGCCCTGAACTTGCAATGGCTAGGGCATATGTCATTTTTGATCAATGGCAATGGTAATACTATTCTGACCCATCCCTTTAAGCCAGCCGGATGTACGGCCTTCTTCCCGGAACCTAAGAAACAAAGCGATCTGGTCTTGATTAGTTCGCGCCTCCTCGATGAAGGCTATGTGACCAATCTGGAAAAACAAACTAAGCTTCTTTATCAACCCGGTGCCTATTCGCTGATTAACACCAATTTTCAAGGCATCCGTATGGATCACGATCGCATCGGTGGTAAGCGCTTTGGTATGAATGTGGCCTGGCGGTGGGAACAATCTGGAGTTAGCGTTTTACATCTAGGTGGGGCAGCGGCTCCCCTGGCTCCGGATCAGCGTATTTTGATTGGTCGGCCCGATGTTTTAATCATTCCGATCGGCGGTGGTCCAAAATCTTATAACGCCCAAGAAGCTGCTGCTGTAGTAAATAGCCTCAATCCCAAATTAGTTATTCCTACTTACTATCGCACTAGGGGCGCAAATGCTAATTGCGAACTTGGTTCGATCGATGATTTCCTGGCACAGCTACCTAATACCCCGGTGCGGCAGGTGGGTAGCTCCAATATATCGATCACTTCTGGCAATCTGCCCCAGGCTACTACGATCGCGGTTTTGACTCCTCCCGCTACTACTGACAATAATAGTCAGGATCAAGCAGAAGAGACCGAGGCTGCAACCTTGGATGAGGATGCGGAAAATAATCAAACAGAAGAAGCTCCTGCGGAGTAGTGCTGCATCGTAAAAGAGTAAATCAGCCTCAAAGCTCATTAACCAAACTGTTTGCTCTAAGCATATTAGACATGGTTGGGATGTTTTGACTATTAAACGATCGTGATCCTGTTGGCAAATTATTTCTGAATGTCCAGAACATCTATTCTATTGTTGGTTGCGTTACAAAATCACAAGATGTCTTTGTAGCTGATAACGCAGCATCAAGGCTTCAGAAGGTTAGGCAATGTTTCGCCAACAGAGTCTTACTTTAACCGCAAAAGTTAAACGCCTGAGATTATGATAGGATTATGAAGAGCTTTTGGGCTTTCATTTTCTTTTCGATCATGACTCGTTTTCACCTCTTATTTCAGAAACTGTCGAAAAATTTTCCTGTTCTGGAAAAGCTCTTTAGCGTGGGATGGAAAGTTGTGCTGACAGAAATACTGATTGAAATCCCATTTATGATTCTAGAATCATCGTTTCTAATACGATTTCTTTTCGGCGTAACACTTGGATTAACCTTCTGGCAATATATTGTTATTGCTTCTACTCTCTACTTGTTGATCGAGTTCGGGCGATGGGCGTTTGTTCGCTTTATTAGTAAATCTAATGATTATCGGTTCTGGAAGCATGAGTTGGAAATGTTGCAAATTTTGCTTAATTGGCTCAAAAGACTTAGGCGCAAGACGAAGGATAAGCTTTTGGAAAAACAAGAGGAGAATTAATGATGGCAAATTTCCTTAACCCGATCGTTTTTTTGTCAACTGACCTTAGACCTTAAGGCAGTTAAGACTTTAGGCTAGTTTGAGGTTGAAGATAAATGCTCAAGGCGATCGCATAGTCGCCGATGGGTTGCTTCTAGGGTAATCAAGCTAATATCAGCGCTGGAGCTGCCCTTGTATTGAAACGGATTATCGAGGTCACGGATCAAAATCAATAGATAAATAAAAGCGGTGAACAAAAAGCTAGATAACACCAGGCTTTTGGTTAGGCTCGCTATATCGCCGCCAATTAGTAACAGCGAAACGATCGCCGCCGCAATGAACAGCTCCAGGATCGCGTAGGCCGGAGCCACAAAATTAGTATCGCGCACGATCTGGATCTTAAGAATTGCACTGCGCAATTTATCCTGCTCAACCTGGGCAAAGTTAACCACGGCTTGATTGCCATACTGCCCGATCGCAGCCTGGTGCTTGGCTAGTTTGGCGATTTGTTCTAGCAATGGCTCCGTAGCACTGCCCGATTTGAGCCAATCCAGGATTGCATCAAGAGCATGAATTAAATCTCCTAAATATTGCTGGGGGGCGTAGTCTTTATGTAGGCCAGTCAACAGTAAGGCATTTTCAAAACTCGCTTCGATCGCGCAACCAATTTCGATCGGCAGGGTTTCGCTATCGCGGTAATCACTGAGCGTACCACCCAATACAAACGCTAAAAGTAAGGTCGCTGCACCAAACATTGAACTGGTCAGCGCATCAAATGACCACACCTGCCAACCCAGTTCATGCACGCCCCATTTGGCCAGGGCAAAGATTGCGGTAAAGGGTAACGTGATCACTAGAATCCGCCATTTGAGCCAGAGGTTTTGAATTTTCATTGATAAAGTTAATGAAGCTGTCGGAGTTGGATCTTAGCTTATATCTTGCACTAAGCTAGAAGCAAAGCAGAAAGGGAGCTAGAACTTAAAAACCGTGATAACTAAGCTAATTTCTTTTTACGTTTTTTGAGGTAGCGATCACCATGATCAATCATCAAACTAATCCACAAACATATTCTCTGTTGCTTCATCAATCGCCGCTTCTTGATGATGATCCCAATCAATGTCCGGCATTCGATCAAAGGCTTCCTTCACCACTGATTCCCAGGACTTGCGAATCTTAACTAAATAGGGCGCACCCAACTTCAGGGTTAGTTGATGGTTAATCTGGAAAGAATTATGTTCGTAGCCAATCAAATTAATTGGTGGCCCCACTGAAATATTAGATTTCATCGTCGAATCGATCGACAGCAACGCACATTTAGCCGCCGCTCGCCAGGGGGTTTGATAGGTAATCGTGCGATCGAGCAGGGGCTTACCATACTTAGTCTCGCCAATTTGTAAAAACGGTGTTTCTTGAGTGGCTTGAATGAAATTTCCCTGACTATAAATTAAATAAAGCTCCGGCGCTTCGTCTTGCAGTTGACCACCCAGCAGCAAACTACATTGATAATCAATCTGGTCTTTTTCCAACCATTGCCGATGTTGTTCCTGAATCTGGCGCACCTTTTTACCCACATAGGCAGCGATCTCATACATGCTGGTCAGATTATGCAAATTTGGATCAGAGCCAGTTTTGATGTCCTTTTCCAGCATACTCAGGGCTTCCTGGGTCACCGACAGATTGCCAGACGTAGCCAACAAAATAACGCGATCGCCTGCGATCGAAAAGTCAAATAGTTTGCGATAGGTAGACACATAATCTACCCCCGCGTTGGTGCGCGAGTCCGCCGCCATCACTAGCCCGGACTCGGTAATAATGCCAAGACAATAGGTCATTTTAGATTCGTTTATATTAGCTACATTTAGCCGGACTCAATTTTAACAAGGTGGCAATAGGAGCGCTAAGTCCCCAGGATGGATTGTAGTGGGTAGGATATAGGATATTCTGTCTGGCACGATCGATCAAAACCATTAATGCTAACCCACCAAGTCGCACAATTTACAACAATTTACATAGGATTAAAGCTAAAGCGATTAACTAGTTTGGCTAATACCTTAACTTTAGCTCCAACCAACTAGCTCTTATCTAGCTATGATCTTGATCTTTATTGATTAAATTGATTAATACCAATTAAAGGCAGTCTAGAAACGGTTTTCATATTCGATCGCAAATCCCTCACGACCTTCATTATCGATGTTACCCCGAATCAGGGTATTGGGATTGAGTCGATAACGCAGGGTGTAGTTAGTGGCTTGCGAAGGATCATTTAAGATCGTACTCACCGACACCGAGAAGTCATTGCTAATATCGATCGCTGCCTCTGCCGCCAAGCCTAAGGTACTTTCGGAACCCTCTGTATCAGAGGTGGCTGGTCGCAAATTAAACTCAGACAGGTTCAAGGCATCGCCGATCGCATCCTGCAAGAAGCCTATAATCGTGCCACCAGCTAAATTCACCAGTGCTGCGGTAGGGTTGGCATTCCCGCCTTCCAAAATGCCACCACCAATCAGCGCCAGAATCTCGGCTTCGGTGCGGGGTGGGGTACTGCGTAATTCAATGTTGGGGTTTTGGGCTGAGCCAGTCACAGAGGCCACCACGTCAATGGTACGTTGCGATCCCAAATTGCTGACCGGAATTTTATCTGGCTCAAACGGATCGAGGGGCGAAGTAGGTACTGGCGCACGGGTCACTTCTGGCACTGCCCCCCGCATTCTCACATCCAAATTTGGATTTAAACCATTATTAGGCAAAAATTCAGCATAGTTTTCATGGGAGCGATCGAGACGGAAGCGAGCCGAGATCGCATTTAGTTGACCGCGCAGAATATTCACCCTGCCTTCCGGCCGAATATCGTTGAACGCGCCATTTACCACAATTTCCCCTTCCGCCAGCAAATTCAAAACCGGTGGCACCGTCACCTGCACATCATTGGTCAATCGCACCATCAATTGATTGAAGCCTATATTGACAGCATTATTATTATCCGTACCCTGACGTGCCTGACGATTAGTGATCAAAATGCGACCCCGCGATAGCGCCACCGTACCGCCAATTAATGGGTCTAGAGCCGCGCCGCGCACTTCAAAGAAGCCATTTACGCCACCAGAATATAGATCTTTGAGTTCTAGCTGTAAACTATTGGCCGACACAGTGAGGGGGCGATCGAAATCAGGGTCAGCAGGGCTAATCAGGTTGGGATCGGAAACCGCTAGCACCCCATTAGCAGTAACTTCGCCATCACTGAACAGGCCAGTTAAATTAGCAGCCAGGCGATCGCGGCTGAAGGCCACATCCCCAGATAAATCGGTAATCGGCTCCGGCAAAGCTGCCAGGGTAATCGTGGCATCATCCAGCACTACTTCACCCTGTACCATCGGTCGTCTTTTAGTACCGGAAACAACTAAGCTAGCTCGTCCCATGCCGTCTTCCCAGCGCACCGCTTCACTGAAAATATTGACTACGGCTAAGCCTTCATTTTTGACTTCAATTGTAAGATCGATATCTCGACCACCACTTACCAGTGCCCCAGGTGGGCGGAAAGGAATATCACCAGAGATAAGAACGGGTTCAGGTCCAGAGACCAAGAAAGTGCTATCAAATCTAAATCTGCCGCTGGCAAAATCAAAGTTGCCACTGACTGATTCTAGGGGTTGACGATTAATCGTGGCATCGGCCAGGGTTAGGTCTCCGCTCAAGCTGGGATTAAATATATTGCCGCCGATCGTGGCTACACCATTGGCATCGCCGGAAACCTCGACTGGGATTGTGTCAAATACACCCAACGGCCGCAAGGATTCGATCGGGAAGTTGGCCAATTCAATCCGGCCAGTCTGTTGTTGGAGGCCAAGCGTTGCATCAGTAATCTGGCCATAGGCGACCCGTCCTTGATCGTCGATCGATTCCATCCGCAGAGTTTCGATTGTGACTTCATCACCAATGAAACTACCCTTAGCAATCACATCATCGATCGCAAACTTGCCATATTCCCAATCGGAACCAGTCACATCAAACTTAATCCCGATCGTGTCGGCACTGGTGACACTAACTTGACCGTCAATCTGGCCAGTGAATTGCTCTAATGGTGGCAAATTGCGGTTTTCAGCGGCAATGATTGTCTCCCGTTGATCGATGCGGGCATTGATCTGCGAGAAATATTCCAGTTGTGAATAGAAATTTTGATTCTCAACCCCAACATCAGGAAGGCTGGCCAGGTCGGCGGCGTTGCCATATTCAGGGATATCAATGCCAGAGGCAATATCAGTGAGTTGGAACCATTGCAGGGTGGCAAAGACATCTTGCACTCGACCGCGATCGATCGCAAAGTTAGCCTGAAGCGGTGTGTCTGCTCCTGGTAAATAGGCCAAATCAAACCGATATTGGCTTTGTTCATCGATGTAGGGTGAAAGATCAATTACGCCATCGGTAATACGCAAATTGCCATTGGTGTAGGCCAATTTCGCGGTGGCCTGCTCAGCCTGCACCCGACCAAACCGAGGCCGATCGATCGCCACATCCCCAGTTACGCTCACCGCCGATGCACCATCCGTGCCACCAAAATCAGCCACTAATTGGCCGGAAATACTGCCATCGTAATTACCGGACTGGCCAGCGATCGCGGTAACCAATGGCACTGGCAAATTGTTGATATCGATCGCCAGGCGATTTTCGGCAATCCGCTCACCGGTTGCGGTGGCCTGGTCAAGCTGAACATTAAAACTAGTTGGTTGGAAGTTGGAGTCCAGATTCAGGGCGATCCGATCCTGACTGCCCTGCAAGTCCATGTTTAAGCCAGCAGCCTGATTGTAGCTGAGCGGCCCTGACAAAGTAGGTTCAAACGCCACATCCTCCACACTGAGATTATTAAGCTGAACATTACCTTCTAGTTGGGGATTTGTAATCGGGCCAGCAACCTTGCCATTAAAGGCGATCGTTCCGGTTGGAGTGGGTGCATTTTCGTTGGCATTTTGGGGCAGGAAGGCGCTGGCCATTTGTCCTACCGCCAGATTAGTTAAACTAACGTCGCCGTTTATTTCTAAATCATCCAGCGCGCCAGCAATATTACCGTTGAAATTAACTACGCCAGAACTTATACCAGCCAACTGGGGTACAAACGAGCTTAAGCGGCTCACACTGACATTATTGGCATCTAGATCCAGGTTGATTGAGGCGATGTCGGTGGGTAATTGCTGGTCATTGAAAACAAGCGCCACCTGGCCAGAACCAGTTAAATAATTGCCCACACTAAGGCTGGGGATTTGCAAGCTATTGCCGTTCCAGTTCAGCCGCGCCGCGATCGGATCGACAATCACTGCTGCCCCCTCTGGCAAACTCAGATCAGCATTGGCATTAATCTGTGCCAGTTCAAAGCTGCCAGTGGGACTATCAAGATTAATTACCCCAGAAACTACACCGCGCTGCCCAGGAGAGAAGGTATCCAGGGCAATGTTATTGGTAGTGACAGTAGCCTGCCAGGCGCGATCGCCAGTGAGATTGATGCTGCCATTCACACCCACCGAACCGATCGGCAACTGCACCACCGTATCGCGGATCGTGGCCACATTACCTGCTAATAGAACCTCAGCACTGGTGGGATATTCAGCCGCAGGCGCATCAACCTGAGCCACCACCTGCAAGTTATTAAAATTGCCATAG
Organism: Pseudanabaena sp. PCC 7367; assembly: GCF_000317065.1. Classification (GTDB taxonomy): domain Bacteria; phylum Cyanobacteriota; class Cyanobacteriia; order Pseudanabaenales; family Pseudanabaenaceae; genus Thalassoporum; species Thalassoporum mexicanum. The sequence continues at coordinate 3,977,176 of NC_019701.1, read as the reverse complement.
ACTTGCACCGCAGTAGCCAGCGTCCCCACTGCGATCGGCAGGTCAAATTCATAGGTAGCGGCGATCGCCTCGGCAGTGAAGTCACTTAAATTAAAGGCAAACAGCACTTCCGGTGGGTTATTACCCTCTGGCAACCGAATTTCGCCCGATCCCTGCAAACTGCCACTGCTACCAGGTACTTGCCCATCGGCTAGCACTGGAGTAGCGGTAATGCTATTGAATTTAAAGTTAGTTAGTCCTTCATTTACCACCACGCCGCTGAGATCTCTAAGGGTGACGCGATCGACCACCACATCCTGGGTGGAATTAAAATTAGCAGAAATTTGCGGATCTTTCAGACTGCCAGTTATGGTTGCGGTGGCTTCAATTTCACCAGTGATTTCTACGGGCAACTCGCTCCCCTCTGCGGAAAAGCTGTCGATCGCGGTGGCAATATCAGTGGGTGCCAGGGCTACATTCAAGTTTAAGCCAGCCGTAGGGCTGATCGTCCCATCCGCTTGAGCCACCAGGGTTTCATACTGAGCCGATAGCCCCTCCAGGTTAAGATCCGAGCCATCGATCACCACCCGCCCGGTAATATCTGTGAATGGTTCCGGCACCGAGGGCACAGTTACCACCGTATCGCGCACCTTGAGATCGCCATAGATCTCTGGGCCGGTTGTACCGGGACGAATTGCTACATTTAGATCGCCATCGACCCGACCCCGAATCAATGAAAATGGTAGTTGGGGGATAAAGCCATCGACAGCAGTGACCAAAAGATTTTGCGATTGGGTTTGAATATTACCTGCGCCAGTGGTGAGATCCCAGTTACCAGTAATCGATACCGAACCGCTATTGGTGGGTTGAGCGGCGATCGCTGCTGCCAAATCAACCGGCTCAGGAACCGCTTCAGTGCGGGCGATATTCGGCACCACCACCTTACCAGCGCCATTAAATTCTACGCTTTGGGCATTGGGGTCAGTGATCGACCAATTGCTACTCACGTTCACTTCGCTCAGCGACACCAACCCATTGAGGTCTTCGGTTTGCAGCGTCACCTTGGCATCTTTGATTGTGACGGTGCGCAGATCGATCGCCCCCTGTTGCCCATCCGAGTCACGCGCCGCAATTTCTGGCAGAAAATCTCCGTCGGGGTCTTGACGCAAAAATACCTGTGGGCTTTCTACCACAATATCCAGACCTACCTGGGAACTACGAAAATAGCTCCATAGATCAAGCTGCACATCGATCGCATCCGCCACCAAAAAATTAGCCTGATCATCAGTGGCAGGCACGATCGAATCACCAAACTTGACCCCACCCAGGCCAACCCGCTCAACTTCCCCCAGCTCAACCGGTCTTTGGAGGGTTTCTTCTAATTCTGCCTCTATCAGTGGAGCTAGGCGCTGATTGAGAAAATAGCGACCATACCAAAAAGCTCCTAACCCAGCCGCAGTTAGGCTTAGAGCCAGGCTAATGCCCAAGCGTCCCCATTTTTTTGATCTAGGACTCGATCCAGGATTTGGTGGTTCTGGCGATCGTGATGTTCCCTGGCTCACGCTAATTCTCCTCTTCCTTCCCCTAATCTTAAAATTACATCATCAATCTGGGATTAGTCGTCAGGCCACCACTGCCGCTAGGAGTCTCTTTGATGCCTAATAAAATAAATTAGACCAATCTAGTCAGAGATCTAATCCATTTAGCTTTTTAGTCAGCTTTGTGAACCTTGCCAAAGCCCAATTCCTGCACCAACCACACAAATCAAGTTAAATATGCAATTAAATAAATAACTTGTACTAATGCCTAATCAATTTATCTATTAGTGTTTATCTATTAGTTTCTAAATATTTAGTACCTATTAGCGCTAGAAAAATTGAAATTGATTGAGTAACTATGCTTAATCTGGATGTAGGTTAATCGCAGTTAGTTTGCTATCCCAACTAACGATCGGGATCCTCAGGCAAGTAAAATCCACAAGCGGAATATTTAGTCTGAACTCATTTGTGCATAAGTTCTACTCAGACTTTACTATATCTGAGCAACAGGGGCAACAGGTCTGGACAATTGTCCAGAATTGCTGGCGATCCTGACTGCAAATTTCATTGCAGAATGGTTAAGTCATCATCATCCAAGCGAATTGTGTCGGGCGATCGCATCGAGGCCACTGAGTATCTGGGTACATTAACGGCCTGATGATGGGTTTTTAGGAATTTCTGGGCTTCAGGACTATTGATTTTGCGGAGTGCCCGCGCCGCTGAGTTACGCACCGCCCGATCGCTATCCTTAAGTGTCTGCGCCAGGTGGAACACTGCATCATAGCTGCCAATTTCGCCCAGGGCAGTGGCCGCATCACACCGCACATAGGGAAAACTATCATTGCGTAAAACTTCCACCAGAACCGGAATCACCTCTTCGATCCCCATTTGCCCCAATGTCCGCACCGCCACACTGCGGGTATTACTAGCTTCATTATTGAGCATGTTCACCAGGGCTGGCATTGCCGGAGCACCAATGCTTTTGAGCGCTTGCGCCGATTGGGATTGCACACTAATATCCGTATCGGTTAGTCTTGCGGCCAGGGCGTTAGCTGCCAGGGGCGATCGAATTTGCCCCAACGCCCAGGCTGACTCTAGTCGGATTGCTTTGACTTGATTATCCAGAGCCTTAATTAAAGCGGGCACCGCCAGTGGTGAATTAATTTTTCCCAGGGAATGTGCCGCATGCATTTTGACTAGATCATTGCCATTTTTGAGCGCATCAACCAGGGGCGAAACGGCAGGTAAATTACCCCGACTGAGTGCCCTGGCAGCCGAAGCCTGCACCTGATCAGAAGGATGGCGCAGTAGTTTGACCAAAAAACCGATCGCTTCAGAGGTGCCAATACACCCCAAGGCACTGGCGGCATGCCAATGCACCGGCAAAAACGGCTTTTGGGCAACCCTGGCCAGACTGGGAACCGCTTGAGGCGATCGCAAATATCCCAATGCTAAGGAGGCTTTCTTGGCAACCGCTAAGTCACTACTCTCTAACCTGGCAATCAATTCTGGTACTACATTCTGGCGACAAGAAATTAGTTTTTGCAATACCCGCGAAAACTGATCAGAACGGGTTGCAGCATCAAATTCAGCCAGAATCGAGGCCATCCCACCTATTTCTGGCGCAGCTTGAATCCGCCTATGCTCATGTGTAGAACGCGACGATATGCGATAGTTCTCTAATTTTGGTGGCTCAAACCTGGTGTCATCCTGTTGCTGATCCCAATCTGACTTATTCATTGCTACCAACCTGCTCTAGTCACATTAATTCCCTGTTGCTTGCCTATTAATGGGCGATCGTAATTCCTAATTCCCTTAGTATTTAGTAGCCGCTCTATTTACTATTATCCTGTTTAACCTGTAGATACTGAGTAGATGCAGTTTGCATAATTTAGTATATAGCTTTTAGAAAATGTCCCTAAGTTAACGTCAGTTCGATTAAACGATCGCTAAGGAAGCAAGCTGGTTTTCCAGCGATCGCCTTATCTCTGGAGATATGTTGCTGCGGCCTAATTAGTACGGCTTAATACAATCAAAAGCAGAGCACTCCGCCTAATCATCAATGGTTTATCGAGTTCTTAGTGAATTTGGTATTGTTAAGCGAGTTAAGGATTTAGGAGACACTTAAATATCCATAACCCAGCATAGACTAGCTACAAATTTTGGTAGTGCTGAACAAGTAAGGATCTAGGAGATAGTTGAATATCCATAACCCAAATAAGCTAAGCTCCGAATTTTAAATCGATTGCCAATTATCCTTACTACTGTATGACTACCGGCACATCTACTCATATTACTCCCCAGATATTAGATTGCCCAATATGGCTCCGGTTTATAACTAGCCCATGCCACTTCTGCGAGAAAGAGCAGCTTTTACTTCCAAATTCGCCCCAATTGGGTGCATTTCTGTAGTGCCGAAAAATCTAGAATGTGGCAAAGTAGATTAGACTTCTTGCATGGATACTCATATGGATGCTCATATCGATGTTCACATAGTGGCTCGTAATTCTCTGATTACAAAATTGGACTTTTGCAAGAATTCTGTTAAATCAATCAAGTGGCAGGATTTTAAGTTAGTTAGCCAATGAATCAGATCAGTAATGCTTTTACGCTATTTCTGAGCTTAATGGTTGAGGCAGTGCCCTTCTTGTTACTAGGGGTTTTGCTTTCCAGCCTGCTGCTGTTGTTTGTGGATGAGCGCAAGTTAATTGCTTCGCTACCCAAGCACCCATTTTTGGGAGCTTTGTCTGGTAGTCTGTTTGGCTTTTTATTCCCGGTGTGTGAATGTGGGAATGTGCCAGTGGCCAGGCGTTTGATCGCTCAGGGCGCGCCTGCTTCGGTGGCAGTTGGGTTTCTTCTTGCCGCCCCCACCATTAACCCGGTCGTGATCTGGGCTACCTGGGTCGCCTTCCGCGATCAACCAGAGATTGTGGTTTTGCGGGTGGTGTTGTCTTTGATTGTGGCCACCACGATCGGTTGTGTGTTTAGTACCCAAAAGGACATTCGCCCCCTGTTGCAACCAGCTCTCTGTCGCACTATGCCTGAGCTAGTTAATGACTCGCTAGGACAGACAGATACTAAAGATACTAGGGATGCTTCGAGCGGCCAAGGTGCAAAATTATTGCAAACTGGTACTTTTATTCTGGGGGAACCAAATCAACCCCTGGATATGGGAGCGCTGGCCTTTGACGCAGCGGCGATTCGCAATAAGCCCTGGGGCGATCGGATGCGCTTATTTGTAGAAAATACGATCGGTGAAATGCGCGAGCTGGGCGGTGTATTGGTTTTGGGTAGTGCGATCGCGGCGATCATTCAAGTTGGTGTCCCCCGCGAAATTATTATTAGCCTGGGGCAAGGGCCAGTCACTTCGATTATTGCGATGATGGTGCTGGCGGCGGTAGTTTCGATCTGCTCAACCGTTGATGCCTTCTTTGCCCTCTCGTTCGCCTCTTCTTTTACCAGTGGTTCGCTGCTGGCGTTTCTGGTGTTTGGTCCTACGATCGACATCAAGGCGATCGGCTTAACCATGTCGATTTTTAAGCGCCGCGCGATCATTTATTTATTCATTCTGGTAGCGCAGTTAGTATTTTTCATGTGCCTGTTTATTAATCTAAATATTGCTTGAAAACGTACTAATCTAAAACAAATTAGGCGAAAGTTTTGGCCGTTTGCTTTTTAAGCGTTGCTGATTGCCCCACTGCCTCTCAAGATCTGAATCTAAGTATTTTTGTAGCTTAATTACCCCAATCTATATGCCTGCAAGACGACCAGCTAATCCAGCTCCTAAGCTATCCCCCCTTAAACTAATTGCGCCCTGGCTTGATACCCTGGCGATCGCGGCCTGGGGCTTATTATTCTTCAAACTCTGGTTCACCCAGGAACTCTTCCTGTTGATCCATCCCAACTACATGTGGTTGACGATCGTGGCAGGTGTAATTCTGTTGATCTTTGCTGGATTCGAGGGAGTACGAGTAGCTAAACGCCGTCGCTATTTCAGCACTGCATCGCACACTACCATCCTGTTGCCTAGCCTCGGTAGCTCTTTGCTTTTAGTTGTGGCAATTTTGGGGCTGTTGATTTCACCACGCGCCTTTGCTAGCGATATGGCCTTGCAGCGAGGGGTGAATGAAACCTTGCGGGATACGCGATCGAACCCAGAATCATTTCGTGCCAATCGGAAGCCGGAAGATCGCACCCTGATTGAGTGGGTCAGAACCTTAAATGTTTATCCTGAGCCTGATGCCTATAATGGTCAGGCTGCCGATGTAATTGGGTTTGTGGTGCATCCTGAATCGATGCCAGCCAACTATTTTGTGGTCACCCGGTTTGTAATTACCTGTTGCGCGGCAGATGCCTACCCGGTGGGCTTACCGGTTAGGGTTGAAAGTACTGTCGATCGCGCCAATTTTAAACCGGATCAATGGGTGCAAGTGGAAGGGCAAATGATTACAGAAGAACTAGAGGGGCAAAGGCAATTAGTGATCGCTTCAAATAAAATCACCCCTGTCGATCGACCCAAAAAACCCTATGATTATTAGCAGCCTACTTACATTAAATAATGCAGGGTTGACTGGCAAAAGTAATGATTATTGAACTGGAAAATCAAGGCGCGGCTTCAATCCCATCGGAAATGGACCCTGATGGGCAGGGGTTTGTATATGGCAATGCGGTCTTTAGCTCCCTTTCAACCATAGATGCGATCGCCAGGGAGCGGGGGTTATCACCATTGGGCGCGTTTATGTTTGAAGACGCGATGCTGTTTGCGGATGTGCTGGAAGATGCCCTGGAAGCGGACGAAAAGAGCCAGAGTAATGAAGAGCTGGAACAGGCGATCGCCGCCAAAATTCAACAGGTGAGCAATAAGCCTGAACAAGATCGCTGGTATGACCCGGCTGAATGCCTAGCCACGGTCAGGAAAATGCGGGTGTATATCCATGTGGATAATCACAAGGAAATTGAGGATCGCTTTTTCAAAGACCCCCAGTTGGCGATCGCGCTGCTCTGGGATCTAGAAGCCTACGAAAGAATTCTGGCTTATGCTGAGTCGCAGAATACCAGGTTTGCCTTTTCGATCTAGATTTACGCATCCTTTAGAAGGTGAGATGACTTTATTCATCCGATTCTATAGTTTTTTGTTTATCACCATAAAAACGAACCTGCCGCTTAGTATCAGTTGTATTAATTTGATCGTGCTGCTGATTTGAAATTTGCTCAACAAAAGACCGATGAAGAAAACTCATCCCTTCTTTGTATGCCAATGCCTTAGCATATTCCAGGTTCTTTTCTTCTAAATTACTTAATGCTGATTTATGCTGTTGGTTTAAGAAATTTTCGATTGCTGCTTTGTCAGTATTTTGAGGGGCATCTATAACAATGGTAAATTTGCCATTTTGTTTTTTTACCGACTTAATAGATATTTTGCTTGAGATATTAATCTCGTCTTTTAATTCTGATAGAAATTCACTAAAAGCATTCCAATCAACGGCATCTTCGAAAACTGCATCAATAAATTCTATTTCCTGATATTCATTTTTACTATCTTTCTCAGTTGGTTTCTTAGCTCTATTTTTACCACTATATACAAACTTGTTTGTTGAGAATTTGCTTGGGGCTGGTTTCAACAACTCAACCATATATTCATCAATCAACTTGCTGGAATAATTATCCAGTACCGAGCCAGGCTGTTCATCTTGATCGCTGACCAACTGCATTTGAAAAGCAGTAACCGCAGGCATAACCATTGCCGCAGCGACAAACAAAGCAATACTCCTTGCCGACCTGGATTTAAAATTATTAGAAAGGTATATCAATCCAGTAATTAACAAAGTTAGGTATGCCCCAACTAGAAAAGGAGCATAGCTAATCCGGTTGCGAGTAGTTTTATTAGTCATTACTTTTCACCATTTTCCCGATCGCTATTAGATTTACCTCGCATTGCAGCTACTAATTTAGCTAAATCCTGCAAGGGTATTCCCAGAGCCGACATTACTGAAAGCGCAATAACAGCCATACCAGTAGCAGCGATAACCTCAGTGCCAAATAGCAAAAATGCAATTCCCAGAGAAGCACTCACTACTGTGGCTGAAGTTTTAAACAAAAACTGGCGATCTTTGCTTTTTCTTTCATGCACTCTACCTGCAATAGTTTCTTCTACAATCCTTTGGCCAACATCATTTTTGGTTAATCTTTCCAGGAGTTCTGTTAATCGTTCAATTGATTCCTCGTGCTGGGCTAATTCACTGATGCGTGCATTAATTATATCTTTTGAATCGAACAATGGCTGTTCAGGCAAAGGCACGATCGCCCCTGAAGATATTTTCTGCTCCTCCTCATTAGCAGTATCATCAGGATTAGGCTGATTAGGGTCTGGTTGCTCCTCAGTCATACCAGGATTATATGCTAAATACGGCTATTAACCCGCCAAATCTTATCTGTAAACCACTAACAGATTTTAAAATCTAAAAGTCAAATTGCCGAGGCAAACTTGAGGCTTGAACAAACTAATCCACCAGCTAACCGATCGCTACGCCATCTATTTACTCACCGCGATCGCTGCGATCTTATTTTTTATTGCCAGCAGCACCCGTCATGCTCTGTTTCAATCCGGTGGTTGGGATTTGGGCATTTTTGATCAAGCTGCCTATTTAATCAGTCGTGGCCTGGAGCCGCTCTCTTCCCTGACCGGGTTTCATATTCTTGGCGATCATGCCGCGATCATTCTCTACTATTTAGGATTGCTATATGCAATTTATGCCGATTTACATTGGTTGCTGGCAGTGCAGGCCATTGCCCTAACGATCGCCGCAATCCCAATTTATGAACTGGCAATTAATGCCCAGTTGAACAAATCCGCAGCACTAGCGATCGCGGCGATCTATCTGCTCTATCCGGCCGTATTTAATATCAACCTGTTTGACTTTCACCCGGAAGTAATTGCCCTGCCAGGGTTGTGCTGGGCGATCTTATTTGCAAAGAGGGGACAAATTGCCAGATTTAGTAGCACAGTTTTGCTGGTGCTCAGTTGTAAGGCTGCCTTGGCATTAACGGTTGCCGCGATGGGGATATGGTTATTAATTTTTGAGCGCGATCGCTTCGTATCTAAACCAGAACTGTCTGATCAACTTGAGCCAAAGCAAACTAATCAATCCATAAGCAAAGTTGAACAAGAAATAAATAGCGATCGAAATGCTCTCCTTGCAGCGGCTTGCGCTCCTGAACAATTCAGTAATAGTAATAACTGGCAACTGTGGCAACGTAAGCAAAAAATTTGTGGAGCGATCGCAATTATTGATGGAATCATCTGGTTTATTGTCGCTACTCAGTTAATCATCCCCGCGATCGGTGGTGAGAATGCAGCGATCGGTAGACATCTGTCTCGCTATGACTATCTGGGCGGTTCGTTTACCGAGATTTTTACGAACTTGTTTACCAAGCCCCAGCTATTACTAGGTCAGGTTTTCTCGCTGGATACATTGGGATATTTAGCTTTATTAGCTGCGCCGTTAATCTGGTTGATTTCATATCGGCAACTAACACCCTTGATCGCCGCAATTCCGGCGCTGGCGATGAATATTTTGGCCAGCGATGGGGCGCAACGGGACTTGGTGCATCAATATTCGCTGCCAGTTTTGCCATTTTTATTTCTAGTGGTGATTTATAGCTGGCACGATCGCCCTGCTTATCCAGGCTTGCTGCGATCGATGCGGCATATTTTACTATGGTCGTTGTTGGCATTTGCGATCATCTCGCGGCTTAGCTTTTTTGGCAGTAATTACCTCGATCGGCTCGATACCTGGCAGGCTGATCATGAAGCGATCGCCTACGTCAAGTCACGCGATCCAATCATAGACATGCGTAATTACCGCAGCGAAAAACCCAGCGTTCTTACCACCAATGAAATTGCGCCCCACCTGACCCATCGCCGCTATGTGCGTCTGGCGATCACCGAGCCCATGCCCACCGATCTGAATCAATATGATTTTGTGTTGTTAAATATTAAACATCCTGGCTGGCTCAGTAATCCTGAATTTGCTGCGGATCTGGTGGCAAGGTATCAAGATGCCAGCCGATCGCCCTTTGCCGATCGCTATCGGTCAGTATTTAGCCAAGATGGAGTATATCTCTTTGAGCGGATCAAATAACTAGCCTGGAGTTGAGGGTAAATGCCGATCGCAAGCCGTGTTTAGCTATTTAGATTGCGATAGAGTTAATTGCGCAGATTGATAGTAGAAGCTCTGCTCTCATTTTAATGAACAAATGTAAATTAAAAGCTTGGCGATAGATACAAAGAATTACGAATGTCAAAAAAGCTACACCGTTCTGACTAAGATAAGGAGAAGAATTAATTTGGGTGTAGTAACCACCGCATCCATGCATTTGTCGGTAGACTAGGTGCATTGCCATTATTCATTTTCATTAACTAATTAATACTTAAAGCCTTATGCGTTTAAGAGATATCGTTCATCCCAACCAACTGCATGGTTTGACTGTGGCAGAATTGGAATCTATTGCCCAGGAGATTCGGGAGAAACACCTGCAAACGATCGCGGCGACAGGTGGACACCTTGGGCCTGGCTTGGGGGTGGTGGAACTAACCTTAGGCTTGTATCAGACCTTAGATCTCGATCGTGACAAGGTGATTTGGGATGTGGGGCATCAAGCCTATCCCCATAAAATGATTACTGGCCGCTATGAGCAATTCCATACCCTGCGGCAAAAGGATGGCGTAGCTGGATATCTCAAGCGCACCGAAAGCCCCTTCGATCATTTTGGTGCTGGTCATGCTTCCACAAGTATCTCTGCTGGCCTGGGTATGGCAATGGCGCGTGATGCGATGGGCGATGATTATAAGGTAGCGGCGATCATTGGTGATGGAGCGCTGACCGGCGGCATGGCTCTAGAAGCAATCAACCATGCTGGACATTTGCCCAAAACTAACCTGCTGGTAATCTTGAATGATAATGAGATGTCGATCTCACCCAACGTTGGTGCGATCCCCCGTTATCTCAATCGTCTCCGCCTCAGTGAGCCGATCCAGTCGATTAGTGAAAACCTCGAAGATCAAATTCGCAATCTGCCGTTTCTGGGTGGTTCGATCAGCCCAGAGATTGAAAGGCTGCGCGATAACTTCAAGATTGTTACCATGCTGCAAAACAAGGTAGGGGCAATCATTGAAGAACTGGGCTTTAAATATATTGGCCCGATCGATGGCCATAATGTCAAGGAATTGATCGACACCTTCACGATGGCGCATACGCTCAAAGGGCCAGTGATGGTGCATGTATCAACCACCAAGGGCAAGGGCTATAAATATGCGGAAGTAGACAAGGTGGCCTACCATGCTCAAAATGCCTTTGATATTGCCACTGGTAAAGCTACACCCAGCAAGCCCAAACCACCTAAATATTCCAAGGTGTTTGTGGATACGCTGATCAAGCTAGCCGAGCATGACAAGCGGATTATTGGTATTACAGCAGCGATGGCCACTGGTACTGGCCTAGACAAATTACAAACCAAGTTCCCCGATCAATATGTGGATGTGGGAATTGCCGAACAACATGCGATCACCCTGGCGGCGGGAATGGCCTGCGAAGGAGTGCGACCGATCGCGGCGATCTATTCCACCTTCTTGCAGCGTGCCTATGACCAGATTATCCATGATGTTTGTATCCAGAAGCTGCCCGTCTTCTTCTGTCTCGATCGAGCCGGGATCGTGGGTGCAGATGGCCCTACTCACCAGGGTATGTATGATATAGCCTATCTGCGTTGTATCCCGAATATGGTGATGATGGCTCCTAAGGATGAAGCCGAGTTGCAACAAATGCTGGTGACCGGGATTAACTACACCGATGGCCCGATCGCCATGCGCTATCCCCGTGGTAATGGCATTGGTGTGCCGCTTCAAGAGGAAGGTTGGCAACCACTGCCGATCGGCAAGGGTGAGGTATTACGCGAAGGTGATGATGTGTTGTTAGTTGCCTATGGCACGATGGTGAATACGGCGATGCAGGCGGCTGAATTGCTGGTGGAACATGGCATGGAAGCAACTGTGGTGAATGCCAGATTTGCCAAGCCGATCGATCTAGAGCTGATTGCACCCCTGGCTCAAAAAATCGGCCATGTGTTTACGCTCGAAGAAGGCTGCATTATGGGTGGCTTTGGCAGCGGCGTGCTCGAAGGACTGATGGATATGGGCATTATGTTGCCAATTACCCGTCTGGGTGTGCCCGACATTCTGGTGGATCATGCTTCTCCCGATGAAGCTAAAGCAGGATTGGGCTTAACCAGTGGTCAAATCAAGGATCGCATTTTGACCCAACTCACCACCAGTGAGACACGATCGCCAATTAATACCAATTAACCATTGCCAACTAGCTATCCCGATCGCAAGGCTATGGTCGAAGTGATGCAATCATGTGTCCCTAATTTAATCGGCAATCTATATCTAAAGTATCTAAAATCCGATTAAACTAAATAAGAGCCATTGTCATCATTGCTTTGCAAACCTTGCGATCGTGATTGATCTAGAGAGTCTGCCCTAACTAGCGGCGATGATAGAATTCACCACTGCGAGTACGACCGTTGCGACCAGTCACATTCACATCACCGCTATATTCACCAGGCGCAACCCGCTCACCAGTCAGAGTGGTAGTACGTGTTTTGCCATTGGGATAGGTAAGGCTGCGATTGCCTGTGCAACTGCCACTATTACAGGTGCTAGAACTATTAAAAGTTGCTTGATTCTGGTTGGGGCCAGTGATCACCGCATCATTGGTGCGAGTACCATTGGTGCGGGTGCGAGTCCCTTCAACGAAATAGTTGTTGGATTTACCATTGACATTAGTCCTGGTTACGTTGCCCTTGTAATTACCATTGCGATCGCCGATAAATTCTCCGGTCGAGTTAGCGTTTCTGCCATTGGGATAGGTGATCTGGCGATCGTAGTTTAGTCGATTGTTTTGCCGATTGACATTGGTGTTGATCGTGCCGGTGCGACCATTTCTGCCCCTGATCGTGGTTTCGCCAGCCTGGGCAATGTTACCGCCTAGCGATAGGCTCAGACCAACAGCGGCGAGGGTTAGCACGGTTAGTTTGATTGAATATTTAATTGAATATTTAATTGAATGTAAATGACTTTTCATGGCTGCTTTTCCCCATAATAATCAAAAGTCTAACGATTAGTGATTGAATCCAAACTTAATTGATTAGACTGGCTGAGCCTAGATCTGGTTCAATCGATCGCTATTTAGTCTATTTAGTTCTTTGCTGGCGCTATTCCAAGCTAGATGTTGGGCAAGCAGTGGTATGTTTTGATCTAATCTATAGGCGTTTATGCCAAAGAAGTCTCTTGAAGATGCCCTAGTGATCTAGTGATGATCTAGTGCTCAGGAATGTATATAATCCCTGGTAATAAATTAATTATGCAGAGCCAAAGGCAAATAATAGCCAAAATCAATCCAGGTCAGCCCCTCAATAGTTACCTCTTTGGGAACCCAGCAACTTACATTGCTATAGCTAAGTTCCAGTTGGGGTAGCGATCGTGGGGTTGAGCAACACCATATTATCCCGGTGGATCACTTCACCATCAAACTCATTGGGATCTAGATTAAGAAGTTGGGGGATTTGCTGGGAGTTGAACCCAGCGATCCTGGCAATATCACCGCTGTTATAGTTAACAATCCCCCGCGCAAACTCTACCCCATTGGGATCGCAAAGGCTCACGGCATCGGTTATTTCAAATTTGCCAATTACCTGAGTAATACCAGCAGGCAAGAGCGATCGCCCCGATTTTTCCAGCGCCAGCACTGCCCCCGCGTCCAGAATCAACTTTCCGGCCGGAATCAAGCCATAGGCGATCCAGCGTTTGCGAGCCGTAACCGCACGGGGTAGGGGCTCGAAGGTAGTACCGAGTTGCTCACCTTGCAGAATTGATAAAAGCCGTTGCGGTTCACTGCCGAGGCTAATTACGGTTTTGACCCCTGCCGTGGCCGCAATCTTAGCGGCGGTCAGCTTGGTATTAATGCCACCTGTGCCCCATTTATTGCTTTGGTTGGGGTGGTTGGTTTGGCTGGGCTGCTTAGTGGGGCGAGGAGGAGCTTGAGCGATTGACTGCTCAAACCGATTAGCTTGATTATCAAAACCAGAGGCAGGGCGATCGCCCCCAGTATCTTGCCCCATATCCTGACCAATCAACTTTTGCAACTGTTCATAGCCCACCGTTGAAATTGGCACGGCAGTTTCTTCCTGGTGGGGATTAGCAGAATAAAGACAGTCCACATCAGTAAGCAAGAACAACCAATCAGCTTCGATTAAACTGGCCACCAACGCCGAGAGGGTATCATTATCGCCAAATTTAATTTCATCGATCGCAATTGTGTCATTTTCATTCACGATCGGTACAATTGACATCTGCAACAGCTCATTAAAGGTATTGAGTACCTTGATGTAATGATGCCGCAAAATTAAATTATTACGGGTCAGCAATACCTGCGCCACCGGTTGGGCAAAGGCGGCAAAAAAATCATCATAAATCCGAATCAGCCGCCCCTGACCCACTGCCGCGATCGCTTGCTTGGCCTCAATTCGCTTGGGTCGATCGGTCATCCCCAGACGAGTACAACCCACGCCAATCGCCCCCGATGACACCAGCACCACCCGATGCCCCAACCGTTGTAATTGCACGATCACCTCAACTAGCTGGGCGATCGCTGCCAACCGCAGATCGCCAGTATCTGGCTTGGTCAGGCTAGAAGTGCCAATTTTAATTACAATTGTCTGTGCGTTTTTCGAGGATTGCGAAGCGGGTTGGTTTGTGGTTGGTTTTGCCTGAGCCATGCTTAAACTGTTTTTGATTCTGATGATTAGCTGCCCTGATTTTCGATCGGGCTGTTAAGAGCGAGATATTGTGCAGGATTGATTGTGGCTGGCAGTAATTGCAATTAGACGATCTCTTTCCTGCCAGAGATATATCTTGATTCCTATTTAAGGTGAGAAAGCAGATCAGCAAATCAGTCGATCATGAATAATGCTTAATGCCTATTTGATTAAATTCGATCAGGAGCGATTCCAAAAGGAGCAATATAGGGGCAGCGATCGCCACTAATCACAAATTAGAGATTGCAAAAATCCACCAAACTCAATTACTCAGGATGCTTTTGCAAAAACACATTGGTTAGATGTGACTGCTAAATCTATTCATCATCATAACTACTGCTATCGAGTCCTAGTTTTCTAGCTTGCTGTAGATCGCACAAAGGCGGCTGGGTTTGAAAATTTTGGCCTTGAACATAAAATTCGGCGGCACATTGATAATCAAATAATCATCCGCATCATGATATTGCTCAAATTCCGGCAACATGCCCTTGGGAGTTTTGGTGGAATAGGGCACAGGCTGAAACAAGAGCTCACTAAATTCCAGCCGATCGCATTTACTTTGCTCAGCAACTTGGGCTAGAAAAGCCTCATTTTTCAAAAGCTCAAATAAAGTTGCCTTGGCTTCTGGCTCCAGTTCAAAGCTGGCATCAAAATCATTAATTACACGTAGAGACATTTTATTTAAATGCAGGTTATTTAAATGCAGGCGATCGATGATTGCCTCAGCATTTTAAAACATGATTGATTACCTAACCGCCGCTAATTTTTGCTTTGTAACCCAAACTAGTTAAAAACTGTAAAATTTTTTGTTTGTGATCGCCCTGGATTTCGATCGTCTGGTCTTTGAGCGTGCCGCCAGAACCGCATTGATTTTTGAGTTGCTTGGTCAACTTAGCTAACGTTTCCGCATCAGTTTGAAACCCGCTGATCACAGTTACGGTTTTACCCTTGCGCCCCTTGCGAGAAGCCTCGATCTTCAGGTTTTGTTGTTGCGGTGGCAAATCGATCGCCTCCTCCACAAACTCTGGTTCCGGGTCGCCAAACTCCCGATAAACTACCTTTTTTTGTTTACTCATAGGTCTATTCAAATAATTAGATCACCTAGATCAGGGCAGGAGAAATGATTGTTCCTACCCACTATTTGCCTACAATCTCCATTAAAGCTGGCTCCAATTCAGGATAGGTAAAAGAAAACTTATTGTGCAGCGCTTTCTTGGGTAAAACCTTTTGCCCTTCTAATACTAAAATCGATGCCTCACCCAGGATTACTTGCAGGGCGATCGCTGGCACTGGTAAAAGCGCCGGTTTGGCAACGGCCTTGGCCAGGGTTTTGGTAAATTCAGCATTAGTGACTGGATTGGGGGCAGTACCATTTAGCGATCCAGTAATTTGGGTATTGTCCAGCGCTAGCATAATTAAATCGACCAGATCGTCGCGGTGAATCCAGGAAAACCATTGCTTGCCATTACCAATCTTGCCACCAGCCCCAAGCTGAAAAATAGGCAGCAGTTTTGCTAAAGCGCCGCCATTCCCCATCACAATGCCAGTGCGTAGCTTGACCACCCGCAAGCCCAGTTCGCTGGCCACATCTGCTTCTGCCTCCCAGGCTTTACAAACCTCGGCCAGAAAATCATCACCAGAAAAGCTATATTCATCAAATTCTTTGTCTGGATCGGTGCCATAGAAACCGATCGCCGAGCCATTAACTAATACTGTCGGTTTATGTTGATTGGTTTTGATCGCTTCAATAATTCGTCTGGTGCCAATTTGCCGACTTTCCAGAATCGCTTTTTTTACCTTATCGCTCCAGCGTTGGCCAAAAATCGGTGCTCCAGCTAAATTGACCACGCCATCACAATCGCCAAATACATTAGTCCATTCGCCCAGTTGCAGCGGGGTATAGGCCACGATCGCCAGGTTGGTAAAAACATCCGCTGGGAATTGCTGCTGGGCTTTGTCTGGGTCGCGCACCAGCAGCGTGAGGCGATCGCCCCGCCCATGTAATTTTTCCACCAGTCTGGTGCCAATAAAACCAGTAGCGCCAGTAATAACTACTCTCATAGGATAAAAGTCCCCATCGATACGATCGACAATAGATCTCTTGCAAACGCCTCATATTCCAGAGAGATTAATCTCTCAGCCTCAGATTTAGCATTTAGGCAAGAAGTCTAATACCTGGATCATAGGCGATTTACCTGCCCTAAAAAAATTTTCTGCTGCGAATTGGTGGCTAAACCAATGTCATCAGTTTATTGAGCCAGTCGTCAAAATGCCTACATTTGTTACGAATAGTATCTAAACCAATATCCAGGGATATTGTTGAGCCATGCAGAATCTTGTCATAGCCTTTGCAGCATTGGATGATTCTCTTTGAAGGCGCAGTAGTTACACCATCGTTAATATGCTCAGGAGTTTCAAAGTTGCGGCTAATAACTTCTATGCGATTGACCACTTCATCATTAAACCAACTCCTGAAAGCCTTAGGATCGCTGAAAAGTAGAGTTTCAAACTCATGCAGCATAATATTAGGGTAAAAGTTTGGACAATTTAGATCGCTCGCCAAACTTTGTTCAAGATACTCAACCTTTTGGTATGGATCAGTAATATTTGGCAAGGAATCCTTACCAGGAAAATCATTGGGCAACCCATATAAATCAATCATTGTTGTGACAAATTCATTCGGGTGTTCTTTGCATAGTTGTTCTAATTGAGGCTTTACCTGAGAATATATGACTATACCGCCCTTTGCCGTCTTACTAGTTCTAGTCACGATGGGAAACAGATATATACTTTTTCCCCGAAAGAACTCGCTCAGGAATTCACTAATAAATATGAACTCAGTCTGCCCCTCAACAAGTATGTAAACATTGCTCATCTGGCAGGTGTACCCCCGAACAGGTTCTTTTGCCATAGCTCACCCAAGGTGTATTCATCTAACCACTCCTGAAGTTTTGAACTAGAAAGACGGTTTAGAGTTGATTTGCCCTGGTCACGATCGACTACGATCACATCTTCTGGCTCAAAATTATTCAAAAGCTCGATCGATTGAGTAGAAACAATTAGCTGCTTTTCCAACGATGCCAACCTGATCAATGATGCCAGGACGTTAATTGCATAGGGATGTAGTCCCAATTCTGGCTCATCGATCAAGATGGTTTCTGGCTGTAAGGATTTTGGTTGCAGCAACAACGTGGCAAGGCAAATGAACCGCAACGTACCATCAGACAAATGGTGGGCTTTAAAAGGGATATCCTGGCCTAGTTCTTGCCATTCCAGTTGAATATTATCCTGGTTAAGGGGTGATGGCCGCAGGATGAAATCGCCAAAGAAAGGGGCAACCAGGCGAATTGTTTTAACGATGCGATCGTAGTTATCTCGATACTGCTCTTTTAGTAAATAAAGAAACGCGGCCAGATTGCTGGCATCGGGACGTAAATAAATATTGTCGTTGATTGGGTGTAGTTGTTTAACTGTTGCGCTGTCACTGGTGTCGTGGAAGTGAAAAATCCACCAGCCCTTCATGCCAGACAGTACATAATAATCAGCGGTTCCTTTCGTCTGCCCCATAACCGTCTCAAATTTACCTTTGCTGCTGCCAGCCAGATTATCAAATGCTATAAGTATTTCTTCTCCAATCATTAAACGATTATCTTTGGTCGGCATGAATGCAGCTTTGTATTGACGCATTCCAAAATATAGGCCTACCTCAAGAATCTCGGTTGTTTTGCGACCGAAATGTAAAATTGAATCAGGCCCACCTTCCTGACCCACAAAGCGTTGTAAATTCTTGTCCAGCAATTGCTGAATCATCTTGAAAAAGCTAATGAAGTTAGATTTACCAGCACCATTGCAACCGATCAGCACATTGAGAGGCTTAAGTTCAATATCGCATTCAGCGATCGACTTAAATCCTTTTAGCACCACTCGGCTTAATTGGGCATTTTTATCTGGTGTTTCCATTAGCTTTTGAGCATTGCCATTGATGGGCTCAAGTTGTACCACCGAAAATATTTAGAACAATCTTAACGCTTACCCAGCAATTGATTACGCAACCTCTTGATCTTGTCGCGGTATTGGGCAGCCTGCTCAAACTCCTGCTTTTTCGCTGCCTCCTTCATTTGCACCTCCAATTGCTCAATTAGCATTGGGATCTCATCGAGGGATAATTCACTGGCATGGCTGACGGTGTAGTCCAGTTGTTGTTCACTGAGGCGGCGAGAGACAGACAAAAAGTCGAGAATCGCATTGGATGAAGTGTCTTTCACGATCGGTTTGGGCTCGATGCCATGCGCCCGGTTATATTCAATTTGAATTTGACGGCGGCGACTAGTTTCACTGATCGCCTTTTTCATGCTGTCTGTGATCCGATCGGCATACATCACCACCTGGCCATTGATGTTTCGCGCGGCGCGGCCAATGGTTTGAATTAGCGATCGCTCTGCCCGCAAGAAGCCCTCCTTATCGGCATCCAGGATCGCCACCAATGATACTTCCGGCAAGTCCAAACCTTCCCGCAGCAGGTTAACACCAATCAAAACATCAAAAGCACCCTTACGCAGATCTTGCAAAATCTCAATCCGTTCGATCGGCTTGATGTCTGAATGCAGGTAGCGTACGCTCACATGGCGCTCTTGGAAGTAGGTGGTTAAATCCTCCGCCATTCGCTTAGTCAGGGTGGTGATCAGAGTGCGTTCATTGCGCTGTACCCGCAGCTTGATTTCATGGAGGAGATCGTCTACCTGGCCTTCGGTGGGGCGCACAAACACTTCAGGATCGAGTACGCCAGTGGGGCGAATGATTTGCTCGACGATCTGCTGTGATTCTTCCTTTTCCCAATTACCAGGGGTGGCCGAGACAAAAATGCACTGATGCACCTTTTGCCAGAATTCATCGGACTTAAGTGGGCGATTGTCGGCAGCACTGGGTAAGCGAAAGCCATGCTCGATCAGGGTCATTTTTCGAGCCCGATCGCCTTTGTACATGGCGCGAATTTGCGGCACGGTCACATGGGATTCATCGATCACCAAAAGCCAATCATTTTGCGGGAAATAATCCACCAGGCAACCAGGGGGATCGCCTGCTTCTTTGCCCGCCAGGTGGCGCGAGTAGTTTTCTACGCCACTACAAAAACCAATTTCCCGTAATAATTCCAGATCGTAGCGGGTGCGCTGCTCTAAGCGCTGTGCTTCCAGGAGTTTTTCTGCTTTCTTAAGGTCTATCAACTGTGTCTCTAGCTCCGCCTCGATCTGATCGCAGGCTTGCACTAGGCGTTCCTCTGGGGTGACAAAGTGGCGGGCGGGGTAAATATTCAACCCTTCCATACTTTGCATAATCTCGCCAGTAACCGGATCGACATAGCGGATCGCTTCGATCTCATCACCAAAAAACTCAACCCGAATGATCCGATCTTCATAGGCAGGACCAATTTCCAGGATATCGCCCTTAATCCGAAACTTGCCACGACCATGTTCAACGTCATTGCGTTCATATTGCACCGAGGCCAGACTGCGCAAAAGCTGGCGCGGATCGACTTCTGCACCCACTCGTAATGGAATCGAAGCCTTGAGGTATTCTTCCGGAATCCCCAACCCATAGATGCAGCTAATTGATGCCACCACAATTACATCAGTGCGTTCAAACAGCGATCGGGTGGCCGAGTGGCGCAGCATATCGATCTCTTCGTTGATCGAGGCGGATTTTTCAATATAGGTATCGGTAACTGGGATATAGGCTTCCGGCTGATAGTAGTCGTAATAGCTAATGAAATATTCCACCGCATTGTCGGGGAAAAACTGCCGCAACTCATTACACAACTGGGCAGCCAGGGTTTTATTATGAGCCAGTACCAGGGTTGGCTTTTGATGTTGGGCAATCACATTGGCGATCGTCATGGTTTTGCCCGTACCGGTGGCACCCAGCAAAGTTTGGCAGCGATTGTTTGCGTCTAGTCCTTCTAGCAATTGGGCGATCGCCTTTGGCTGGTCAGCGGTAGGTGCCCAGGGGGCTTGCAGGTTAAATTCTGGCATAGGATAGGTAGGTTCGATCGCAGATGAAGATTAAAACTATCAATTAAACATCAGTCTCTGAAATCTATATTAATCACATTAACCAACCCAGAGTTTAAGTAGATTAATGATCAGTCATGATTAGGTACGGTATTCAATCATAGCCAAAAAGTTACTAAGCCTTTGTTCAGCTATGCCTATTCTTCAATACCTAATTTTTCAATACCTAATTATTCATATCTAAGATCCGCATAATTTCATCAAGTAACTCCTGCCGACTATAGGCTCCTTTTTGCAAAACCTTGCGCACTGAACCATTCAACTTCTGCCGATCGTCTTCGGTGATCTCCTTAGCCGTGGTAACAAGAATTGGGATCGCAGGCCAACGACATTGGGCTCGGAGTGTATCAATAAACTGGAATCCATCCATCTCTGGCATCATCAAATCTAGAATAATCAGATCTGGAGTTTGTTGATCGATTACGTCGAGGGCTACTTGACCGTTCTCGGCCTCCAGCACCTGGCAGTTTTCCTTGTTTAGAATCCGTCGAAAAATCTCACGGATATCAGGTTCATCGTCAACTATTAACACGGTTAATTCTTCGAGTGAAGGTAGAATACCAGCAGCAATTTCCTCTTCAGCATCACTCAAACTACCATGACGGTATTTATTCAAAGTGGCTACAAGTAAATCACGATTGATCGGCTTGGTTAAATAATCCGAAGCTCCCAGGGCATATCCCATGCTCTTATCACTCACCATCGTTAGCATAATAATTGGAATCGAAGCTGTACTTGGATCGGCTTTTAGGGCAGTGAGGGTTGCCCATCCATCCATATGCGGCATCATCACATCCAGGGTGATCGCATTTGGTTTGAATCGTTTGGCCTTATTGATTCCCTCCTCGGCTGTCACTGCTGAGATTGTATAAAAGCCCTTTTTCTGCAAAAAACGCTTCATCAAATCATGGACTGTGGGATCATCATCGATCACTAGGATCCTGGGGCAATCGGTGGGTAGCTCCTGCTCTCCTGACTCTGGATCAATATGAGCAGCAGGGGGAGGAGGCACTAAAGGCTTTGCTTTGCGCGGATCAAGCGGCAAGACGATTGTAAAAGTTGAACCCTGGTCTAAATCGCTTTCCACCATGATATCTCCACCCATCATCCGGCAAAAGCGCTGACTGATGGCCAAACCTAGTCCAGTGCCACCATATTTACGGGTAGTGGAGCTGTCCACCTGGGTGAAAGCCTGAAAAAGCTTGCCGATTTTGTCGATGCTGATGCCAATGCCAGTATCAACCACCTGGAACTTGATCCACCGATGGTCATCTTCTTGGTATGCAAATACATTCAGATTGATTTGGCCGTTTTCGGTGAATTTACAGGCGTTACTAAGCAAATTAAACAGGGATTGCCGCAGCTTAGTAACATCAGCATACATAATCCCAATCTGGCGATCGCAATTAATCAACAAGTGGTTATTATTTCTTTCTACCAATGGTCGGATTGTGGCGGCCACATTATCTACCAGGTCATAGACATTAAAGGTTTCTAGAAACATTTCCATCTTGCCTGCTTCGATCTTAGATAGATCCAGGATGTCGTTAATTAGCTCCAGCAGATGTTTCCCAGCATCATAGATCTTGAGCAGATCATCTACCATTTCCTCTTCACCGAGATCCTCGCAATCCTCTTGCAGCATTTCGCTGTAGCCAATAATCGCATTCAAGGGCGTGCGTAGCTCATGGCTCATATTGGCAACGAAGGCGCTCTTGGCGCGGTTTGCTTCCAATGCCTGGTCTCTGGCCTGGGATAGCTCCTCATTGAGCCGCTTTAGTTCCTCTTCGCTGCGGCGACGCTGCATTAGCCCCCCTAGCTGAGTAGCGATCGCATTGACCAGATCCAATAGCCGTTGATCTTCCTCATCGGGATCACTCATGAAAAATGCCATGATCGCCACGACCCGATCGACCGCAATGATGGGAATACCCAAACAGCCCTTGAGACCGCATTCCAGTGCAATTTGCCTGCGCGGAAACTCTTTCCCTGATTTCACGGGTAAGTCCCAGATCCATTCTGGCTTTTGCTTGGCCCACACTCTACCTGGCATCCCGACATTGTAGGAAAAAGTCATATCGCGGCTAAACTGCACAAATTTTGCTGACAAATCTGGATTGATCGAGGTATATAGGGCTGAGCTATATTGCAAAACTCGATAATCTCGATCGGGAATCCAGGCTTCTCCCAATTCCCATTCCGTAAAACTACAAATATCACGCAGGGCAATATGTAAAGCTGCATTAAAATCTTCTGCGGTGCTGATATCCAGCGTAATGGTTTGCAGCAGCTTAACCTCATCCTCGGCTCGTTTTTGCTGGGTAATATCCTGAACTGTGCCCTCAAACCTGATCAAATTACCAGCTTCATCCCGCATTGCCCTGACATTTTCGGAAATCCAGATTTTGCTACCATCGCGGCGATAGATTTGGGATTCAAACCCAGAAACTGTATCATGCTGATGCATTAAGCGCACAAATTCCCGACGGCGATCCTTTACCACATAGAGTTGCTCCCTGATGTTAGTAATATTAGCCATCAAATCGCTGGGCGAATCATAGCCATAGATGCGGGCTAGCATTGGGTTAGCCGTGATGTACTGGCCATCGATCGTGGTTTGGAAAATCCCCTCTACCGAGTTTTCAAAAATGCTACGATATTTTTCCTCGGCAGAATGTAAATCTTGAAGTAGAGACTGAGTGCGATTTTTGACTAGCTCATAGGCAGCGATCGCTTGCTCGACAATGCTAGTTAATTCTTTGCTTTCGTAGGGTTTGGTTAAATATTTAAATACTTGGCAGGTATTGATCGCCGTCACCATATCAGCGGCATCAGTGTAAGC
Source organism: Pseudanabaena sp. PCC 7367 (assembly GCF_000317065.1). Lineage (GTDB taxonomy): Bacteria > Cyanobacteriota > Cyanobacteriia > Pseudanabaenales > Pseudanabaenaceae > Thalassoporum > Thalassoporum mexicanum. Next base: position 3,953,879 of record NC_019701.1, on the reverse strand, counting down.
GGTGAGAATGATCCGAATTGTGTCGGGATAGCTAGCCGCAATCTGCGTTAAAAGCTGAGTACCAGTCATCTGTGGCATCTGTTGATCGCAGATGATTACAGCTACCTCGCCTTCCTGCTCCAGCAAAGATAAAGCCTCTGCACCATTTAATGCCTTTAATACCTGATATTCACGCCGAAAGATCCGCTCCAGCATGTCCAGGTTATTAATTTCATCATCAACGATCAGTAATTTATATTTACTCATCTGCGATCGCATTGCTCCATGATTTTTCCCCTGCTCAAATTCTCGGTTGATGTTCTATGTGTCGTCAAGGGCAGACTACTTTACTTCAGGGCTTAATTATTAATTGTGCTCTAAATTATATTTAAGCCATTTATCTAAATAATTTGAATTGAATCTGAGAAATTGCAGTCCAGAACCATGTGTCTACCCGATCGGAGCGATACTGAGCATGGTTTTTGTGGTTGGCCATTAGTAGCCTGTTGATCTTAGGAACAGATCATAATCTTAGGGAGGGACAGATCATACTAATACTTTTAATCCCAATATCTTCTAACTCCAATATCTTCTAACTCCAATATCTTCGGCAAAAGACTGCTTAGGCATGAATAGTACCGATCGCGCTGGGTAGTTTTTGGCTTTTGTGTTAAACTTATCATTCGCAGTTACGGCTAGAGGTGATGGGGAGCGGCTCTATTTAGTTTAAGTGGTTTATCCTTTAGCTATTGGCAAAGTCAATCATCCCAGCCGCAATATTTCGCGGGCGTAGTTTAGTGGTAGAACTCCTGCCTTCCAAGCAGATAGTGCCAGTTCGATTCTGGTCGCCCGCTTTAAAGTTATATACTATGTATTTACAAGTGTTAGGTATTTACAAGTGTTGGCAATTTCCTGCTATGCCTAACTTGTGCTGACGAATTTTATCAGGCTTTAAATCTATTGGTTTCACTATTGGTTTCAATTGTGATGCTTTGCATCTTATAGAAGGGAAAGGATATTTAGTACATAAAATTGCTTGAAGGATTGCTTAAAAAACGATCAAGGACATATGCATTGCTTTGATCAATGAATTCACCCGTTGTTAGCTAATAATAGTTAACTAAATAATATTCATAAACCCAGCAGATACAAATCAATGCCCAGTTCAATGTCCAGTCAACCCGCGATCATTAATGTTGAATTTGAGCCCGCTGCCACCAAGAATAAGAACTACCAGATTACGATCGCCCCTGGCATCCTGGCTGACCTGGGATCGCAAATGGCGCAATTGCAGCTAGGTCAAAAAAGCAACAAAGTCCTGGTGGTATCGAATCCCAAGATTCTTGATTACTATGGCGATCGGGTGTTAAGCTCCCTGGCACAAGCTGGATTTGCCGCCAATCATTTTGTGATTCCGGCCGGAGAACGTTATAAAACCACCAAATGGCTCTATAAAATTCACGATGCTGCCTATGCCAATCATCTAGAGCGCAACTCCACGATCGTGGCGCTGGGGGGTGGTGTAATTGGTGATATGGCTGGGTTTGCTGCCGCTACCTGGTTGCGGGGTATCAATTTTGTGCAAGTACCCACCAGTCTGCTAGCAATGGTCGATGCCGCCATTGGTGGAAAAACCGGCGTAAATCATCCCCAGGGCAAAAACCTGATCGGCGCATTCTATCAACCCCGTCTGGTGTGGATTGATCCCCAGGTGCTAAGTACCTTGCCGAGCCGAGAATTTCGCGCCGCGATCGCTGAGGTAATTAAATATGGTGTGATCTGGGATGCTGAATTATTCGAGATTTTGAGCCAAGCCAAGCGCCTCGATCAGTTTCGGTATGTGGATGCAAATTTGCTGGACACAATTTTATATCGCTGCGCCAAAGCCAAGGCCGAAGTTGTCGCCAAGGATGAAAAAGAAGGTGGCCTCAGGGCGATCCTCAATTATGGCCATACCGTCGGTCATGCGATCGAAATGGTGACCAATTATCGGCTATTTAATCATGGCGAGGCCGTGGCGTTGGGGATGATTGCCGCTGGGGCGATCGCCGTGGCGATGGGCTTATGGGATCAAGAGAGTCAAGATCGCCAGCTAGAATTAATTACTAAGGCCAAATTACCCCACAAGTTGCCACCTAATACTGACTTGAATCAAATTGTGACCGCATTGAGTCATGATAAGAAGGTGGAACATGGCAAGGTTCGGTTTATTTTGCCCACCGCGATCGGCCATACCCAAATCAGCGATCGGGTCAGCGCAGAACTGGTCATCAAAGTTTTACAACAAAGCTTGACACCATAAGTTGGAATGCTTAGGATGAAGTCAAATTTAGGTCAAGTTATTAGTCTGAAGTCAAATTTATGTCAAGTTATTTAGTCAAGCCTAGCAGCCATAGATTTAGGCTCACAAATTATTCGGTTTGATTATTTGGTCTGATCGAATATGCGCTGAACTTTGGTTATTGGTTAAGCTTAACTAAACTTGGTGCCAGGTGAGGGGTGGTTATTTGATCGAGTGCGATCGCCATGTTTCCTAGAGCAGTAATTGGTAATTGATATTCATCTTTAATCAATTATGTTGGCTGCAAGGACAGTTGAGAATATTAATCCATTGCCATCGCCAAAATTTATAGGACAAAATGTGTAGAATAGTTCAATCTGAGCTGGACTCATAGGTGTTGAGCTTGCCATTCTAATCAAGATAGTTAATCGGTAAGCACTTTAGCTCTAATTGCGTCTGCTCCCATTACTGTTTATTTCAGTTTGATTTGTTGATCTAATCTATTTTCTAACGCATTTTGATGCAGCGATGCGATGAATTGCGCGATCACACCACAAACTAGCTGATAACTACAAGCTTTAATATTTTGCTCAAACGGCTCGAATTCGCTCAAACTCATGTCACTCTATATGTAACAGTCATGTAGGAGGAGGAGGAGGAGCGATCGCTTAATCCAAACTCAATTTGGTTAATTCAATTAGTTAGTCGATCGTCAGAGCTTAACTTAACTGCGCGTGAATTATTTAAAATTGCGATCGATTGAGACGAAATTAGGTTTGATGTAGTAATAGTAGTAGTTGTCAGCGACATAAATTCAATTTATTTAACTTAGTAGACTAGCCAGGAGTTATACAAATACAATCTGCATGAAGAAATCCAAGCGAGATCTCCCTACCATCAATGAACGCATCAAGTTTCCCCAAATTCGTGTAGTTAGTGCGGATGGGGAGCAACTAGGCATTATGCCGCCCCAGGAAGCGATGACGATTGCAGATGAGCGGGAACTGGATTTAGTGCTGGTCAGCGATAAAGCTGATCCACCAGTTTGCCGGATCATGGATTACGGCAAGTACAAGTTTGAGAAAGAGAAAAAAGAGCGCGAAGCCCGTAAAAAACAGCATACCGCTGATCTCAAGGAAGTGAAGATGCGCTACAAGATCGATGAGCATGACTATCAAGTGCGGATCAATCATGCCTCGCGGTTTTTAAAAGGTGGCGACAAAGTCAAAGCTACGGTGATGTTTCGGGGTCGAGAAATTCAGCATGTCAATTTGGCTGAAGATCTACTCAATCGGATGGCGAACGATCTGATGGAAGTAGCGGATATCCAACAGGCTCCCAAGCGTGAAGGCCGTAATATGACTATGCTGATGGCACCCAAAAAGACAGAGGGTAAGTAAATTAGGTAATTAGGTAGGTGTAAATAGGCATTTCATCCCGATTCAATTACTTAATAATCTTAATAATTACTCAGGATATTGCTACGGACTACTGATTAATCATTAATAATCAGGTTAGCAATTGAGATTAGTCATCGGGCGATCGCCTGGATGTTGGTGATTGATATTGACTCCTGAGCTATATCAATCAAAGATTGGGTTAGGACATAGGACAACAGCCAAGGTTTCTAATCGATTAGAAATAGTGCCTTGATTAAGTATCGATCATGTCCTTCCCAACTACCCACGTTTGCCATAATTTCCATAATTTTAGGCAATAAAAAAGCTAGCTGATGGCTAAGGTTGTTGGTAAACCCTAAAGCACAGCTAGCTATCTTTTTGCTATGGCAGGCAACTTTTTAGCTAAAACAAGCAAGCAAATCTATGGCAGCAACGGTGAGGTAGCAGTTGGTGGCGGTAAGATTACCCCAGGTGCTGGTCGATTGGTTTGAGGCGCATTCGGGGCATTGGTCGGTGAATTGCTATTTGGCGCTGCTGCAACCTTTTCGCCGATCGGCCTGGTCACTTCCACGCCATACTGCTCTAGGATCACCACGGGCGTACCAAACGTTACAATCCGTTTTACCAAAACTTGATTCCCCGCCACCCTTTGTCCAGCTCTCACATATCTGGTGGTGGGTTCATTGGGGGCAGCAATAATCGCATATTGCTCACCGCCTATTTCAATCACACCGCTAACTTCAACCGCTCTGGCTTCTGTGGGGATAGGCAAAGTTGGTTCTGCAACCGTTACTGTAGGACCGCTTGGTCTCAGCACATTTGGAGGTGGAGTTGGATTGGCCTGGGGTAGCTCTGGCAAAGGCACAGTACCAGGAATAGTCAGGAAAGGATCGCGTACGGTGGAATTACCACTAATTTTTTGGTTTAGTTCCTGTTGGACTTCTTGTTTATCCGTCGGTGGAATTAGCTGCACCCCGCTTACTACTGGTCGGGTGAATAATGGCTGCTCCGTTGCGGTGGGGGCGGTGGCGGCAGGAACTTCTTCGGCTGGGGTTTCTTCGGTTGGAGCCAGGGGATCGCTCATGGAAAGCTGGTCACCGGCATTTTCGATCGAATTTGTGGTACATGCCCCTAATAGTGCGGTTAACACCGCCATCGTTCCTGCTAGATAAAAAGTACGCATTGCTCTACTCCTGTTATACCTGTTTATTAGATCTCTGCTAGAGCCACCCTCACGCCATTACTTCAATTCTAATCCATTTAAATCTTTCGCATATTCTGATTCATCAATCCAATCGATCGCCCAAGTAAATCGTTTAGTTAACCAGCTAACCAAGATCCTGGCTTACTACTTGGTTTTGGTAGATCTGACTCAGGAATTGTCCCACGCTATGGCGCACCTCAATGCCTTTTTGTTGGAGGATCACTGCCGGTGGACTGGAAAGCTCGATCCGTTTGACTAAAATTTGGGATGCTAACATTTGTCCTTCTTTGACATAGCGGGTGCTACTTTCACCAGGCACAGACACGATCGCATATTTGCCATCATTAAGCTCCACCACACCAGTTACCTGGACGGCTCTGGCTTCGGCCACTGGATCGACCACGATCGGCGCGATCGGTGGCGCAATCGGCACTGCGGGCGGCTGATTGACAGATAGTTGTGGCAGTTGCGGCCTGGTTTCCGCCAATACTTCGGCCAATGGTTTAACACTGCCGGGAATTGGTGCAAAGGGATCACGCTCAACTACTGTAGTGGTGGTGAAAACTTCGCTATCCTCTGATTGTGTTGCTGATTCCGACTGTTTTGGCTGGCTGGTAAGTTGATCGACCATTTTTTGGCGATCGCTAAGTAGCTGCTTACGCTCTTGCTTAGAAGTTGTTTCAGTCAGGTCACCCAGGAAGGCCTGATCAAAGGTTTCTGAGGTCTCTGAGGTTTCTGAATCTGTTTTAGTATTTCTAGAATTACCGACGCTAGTATTAGCTGATCCGGATATGGTTGTAGCGGAACTGGGATCAACTAAGTCTGGCTGATCAGTTGCGGCAAAGAAATCCGTAGAGCTTTTAGGCGGACGATCGCCACAGGCAACCGTTGCCACCGCAATAATAGCTGAAATGCCAGCTAGATAAATTATTCGCATTGAACTCCTCCAATGACATTTATATATGTCATAACCACCAATCAAAAGTTATGTTTGGCAAAACCACTAGCCATACATACTTATCTCTTCTCTAATGCGATAAGATTTTACGTCTTCTGGGCGAATTTGGCAATTAATTTTCTATTGCGCTCTTTCCCTGACGTTGGCGCATTTTGCCTGGTCTAGCCAGGTATTGCCTGAATCAAGATCTGATTTTGCCAGAATATGTCACTAAAAGTTGGCGATTGACAATTTGAATTTTTTGCCTAAAATTAGCATGTCTAAATATGTGTAAAACAACTTAGCCAAACACAGCTTAGAACAAGTTCTTTGAATTTCAATCAACCACAATCAAATTCCCAACTTGACCGAGTGGGCATATTCACGGCCATTTTGCTGCAAAATCACGCGCGGATAGGTACTCATTTCGATCCGCTTGACCAATACCTGGCCACTGGCGATCCGCTGGCCGACAGTCACATACCGCGAGCTAATATCACCAGGAATGGTCACGATCGCATAGCGTCTGCCACCAATTTCCACCACACCCGAAACTTCGATTACCTGCGCTGTGGCCTGGGGCGGTGGGGTATAGGCGGTGCGATTGCTGGGGCTTGGTTGGGGTGGTCTGGCTGGCGGTGGAGGGACTGGAATATCGATCGGGTCTGGGATCACTACTTCGGGTAATCGGGTTAAGCCAGGAGCGGTAGCAAAGGGATCGCGGCTGAGTTCGCTGGGATAGTCAAGACGCACGTCTAGCTCGGCCTGGCGTTGTTTTTTGTCGGTGGGCGTGGTTAGTCCTGGCGATCGGGGCGATCTGGATCGCTCAATGCCCAGGGCTTGTGGCGAGGTCTGGTTTAATACCAGCACTGGTTCTTCAAAATAGGTTGCCCCTGATTGGGTGCTTGTTTGCTCGGTGGCCTGCTCAAGGTTTGAATTGGCCGCATTAGTCGCACTATTACTAGTTGAATTATTACTACAGGCTCCGCCGATCGCGGCTAGGAATAAACTAGCGATCGCTAAGGAAACATGCCGCATTGCCTTGCTCCATTTAGTTATGAATTTAGTTAATAATTGATGAATATATTTAATATCTAATTAATAGCCAGAAGTATTCTGGGTGAGGGTATTTAGGTTCTGGATGTGGATCAAATATGCAATTAGCTTTTTGAAGCTGGGCTTAAGCTATTGGTTGCGATCGCTGTGATCGTCTGGATTCGACTATTACAAATATATCTCATCCTAGATTCGGTTGCGATCGGCTAAATCCACTGCATCAGGTTGCCTTTGGCTTTGAGTTTAAATTTATGATCTGTGGTTACAATCGGAATAAGATGCGGTCGGCGAATTATTTCTAATATTGCTGTCTTTTAAGGTTGAGACAAGATGGGACTTGATGCTTTTGTTTTCAAAAGTAAGCAAAGCTTAAACTGGGAAGAGCTTAAAGATGTACCTCTTACATTGGATCCTCGTACAGGCGAATACGACGTGAGCTATGACTATTGGGACGAATACGTCTTCCCGCTGGAGTATTTTGAAGCTATTAGTAAGCGGATCGGTAATATGTCTGCGGTAGGCCATATGCGTGAACATATGACTCCCTTACTAGATCAGGAAAACTCGATCATTCTGAATAAAATTGTCTACAACGCAATCCATGATGGAGAAATTCCAGTGAGTGAGCTTGATCAACTTGAGGCCGAGCTAAATCATGTTGAAGAACATTACGATCGTGAAAACTCTCTTGTCAGATATTTTATTGAGTGCTTTCGAGAACTAATTGCCGCCGCTAGGAAAGAGAATAATCCGATCGTTTTTTAGCGTGGTGATCATTAAAGCCAATCATCTTGATCCTTACCATCGAGCCAGTCATCCTCCCAACCACCACCAGATTGCTTCGATTGACGCGACTGCTTAGAGCGAGAAGAGGATTTACGATCGCCAAAACTAGCCGCATTACCCCGACTGGCATTGACCCGCTTGCTACCAACGCGATCGGTAAATTGCCTACGCTGTGCTCTAGCACTAACCTGCCAAAGGGTCGCCACCACGCCCCCCGCCCCAGCGCAAGTAACCAAAACTAAGCCTAGCGGTAAGCGAATCGATTCAAATATAAACAGCTTGATCGTTACCAGGGTCAGGTTCTGGCTGGCAAAGATGGCAACGCCCATGATCAAAACCCAGAGCAAGATATATACAAACGTGCGCAGCATGATTTTTGACCTTTCACTGTTTGCGGCTAATATGGCTAATTATTTAAGTATATTTGCGATCGATAAAGTGTTGCTGACCGTTAAGATAGCAATCAGACATATTTACACCTACTGCACCTCATAAAGAAAAGACAAGACTTAGAATATGGCAACTGAAATCTCTGGCAATGATACTAATATTTTGCACTACAAAATAGTCGGCTCACGGCGCTTCAGCAATATTTTCTTTGGCGTTATTGTGGCGATCGGCGCGATTGGTTTTCTGCTGGCGGGGCTGTCTAGCTATTTACATACGCCACTGCTGCCAATGATCCCCACACCAGATCTACAATTTGTACCCCAGGGTTTGGCACTGACGGGCTATGGTGCAGCGGGAATCCTGCTGGATATCTATCTTTGGGCGATCGTGGTACTAGATGTGGGTAGCGGCTTTAATGAATTTAATCAAAATAGCCAGAAAGCCAGAATTTTTCGGCTTGGCTATCCTGGCAAAAATCGCAAGATTGATTTTGAATATGACCTAAAAGATATTCAAGCGATCCGGGTTGAGATCCGCAATGGCCTCAATCCCAAGCGGGCGCTTTACATTCGGGTCAAGGGTAAAAATGATATCCCGATTACGCAGGTTGGTCAGCCAATGGCATTGTCTAAGCTGGAAGATCGTGCTGCCGAGTTGGCTAAGTTTTTGGGTGTGCCGTTAGAAGGTTTATAGGAATAGGAAAAGGATGAGTTAATCTCTATACCAGGTTTGTATCATTCTATGAAGTGAGATCCTTTCTTAACGCTTCTTAATGGGCAAAAGGGGTAAATACTCATAGACTAGAACTCAGTCATATAATGATCGCACTCATTTGCATATCTATTTGCCCATCTAAGATATATATCTGAATCTAGGATTTTTTTAGGTCTATGGTAGCTACCCCCACAAAAGAAACACAGCAATCACCATCCACGCAAAGACGTAAGGAGACCATTCTTTCACCTCGCTTCTACACCACTGATTTTGAAGCGATGGCAAAGATGGATATTACTGATAGCGAAGCAGACTATCAGGCGATCCTAGAAGAGTTCAAAGCCGACTACAATCGCCGTCACTTCAGGCGTGACAAGGATTTTGATCAGTCCTGGGAGCACCTTGACGATCGCACCAAACAAGCATTCAGGGTGTTTTTGGAAGGTTCTTGCACCTCTGAATTTTCTGGCTTTTTGCTCTACAAGGAGATTGCAGTCAAACTAAAAGACAAAAGCCCGCTCATGGCAGAGTGTTTCTCGCTAATGAGCCGTGATGAAGCAAGACATGCTGGCTTTTTGAATAAAGCAATGCCAGATTTTAATCTGCAAATCGATCTGTCGGTGCTATCAAAAAGTAAGCAGTATGTTTACTTTGCACCCAAGTTTATTTTCTATGCCACCTACTTGTCCGAGAAGATCGGCTACTGGCGCTATATCAAAATCCATCAACACCTGGCCAAGAATCCTGAGAATCGGATCTATCCTATTTTTAAATTCTTTGAGAACTGGTGTCAGGATGAAAACCGTCATGGTGATTTCTGTAACCTGTTGCTGAAGAGCCAACCGCAGTTTGTGAGTGATTGGCGTGCCAAGCTATGGTGTCGTTTCTTCCTGCTGTCGGTGTTTGCCACCATGTATCTCAACGATATTTGCAATCGCTCTGATTTTTATGAAGCGATCGGCTTGGATACCCAACAATACGTCGAGGCAGTGTTGCGGGATACCAATGAAGAATCTGCCAGAGCATTTCCAGTCATCCTGGATCTCGAAAACCCCAAATTCTGGAGTTGTCTAGAAAAATGCGTAGCGATCAATGGCAAGCTCAAGGCGATCGCGGAATCTAATCAACCAAAGGTAATCAAAAAACTTAGAGCTTTGCCCCATTATGTTGCTAATGGTTGGCAATTCGTGACGATGTATTTACTCAAGCCGATCGATGTGGATAAGGCAGCCGTACTCTAACTCTAAATTTACAATTTACTAGTTCATTTAGTTCATGCTGGGAGCTACACCAGATTAATCCACTAGCAGCTAAACTAGAGCAAGTGAGTTGACGCAGATTGCAAGATTGCCTCAGCTCACTAAACTACTAGGTCACTTACCCACAGTTATTCATCTACGTTAGGGACAGCCAAGGTGTTGTCCCTTTTGTTATTTTTGTTATTCTAGATATCTGCTTATTTACGCCTAGACCGCATGTCCGGCAAAATTGCAAAATTATTACCGGCGAAGCTGAGCGAGATCCTGCGATCGCCCCCGCCCCTGCTACCAAATGGGGCAAAGATTTTGATTGCGGTTTCCGGTGGTCAGGATTCTCTCTGCTTAGCACAGCTATTAATCAAGCTGCAAGCAAGCTGGGATTGGCAATTGGCGATCGGCCATTGTGATCACCGCTGGCGGAGCGATTCCCAGGCTAATGCAAGGCATGTTGCAAATTTGGCAAAAAACTGGGGCTTACCATTCTGGCTCCGCACCGCCACCACCCCACCAGCAAGTGAAGCTACCGCCAGGGAATGGCGCTATGGTCAATTAATTGAATTGGCACAGCAAACAAATTACAACTATGTCGTAACGGGGCATACCCGCAGCGATCTAGCGGAAACCTTTTTATATAATGCGATCCGGGGTAGTGGTAGTGATGGCTTGCGATCGCTGGGCTGGCAACGGGAGCTAAGCCAGGGCATATTACTGGTGCGGCCGCTGCTGTCATTTAGCCGTAGTCAAACGGGCTCTTTTTGTGAAGCGATGAGCTTGCCAATCTGGGAAGATGCCACCAACCAAGATCTTAAACATAGTCGCAATCGGATTCGCCTGGAACTGCTCCCCTATCTAGAACAACACTTTAATCCGCAAGTAGAACGCAGCCTTGCTCAAACTGCCGCGATCCTCAGGGATGAGGTGGAATTACTAGAAACTCTGGCCACCCAGGCATGGCAACCAGAAGCATTACCACGCATCGATCGCCTCAAGCTGCGTGATCTACCTAAAGCACTCCAACGACGGGTAATCCGGCAGTTCTTGCAAAAACACTTGTCCAAAGCGCCAAACTTTGAACAGATTGAAAAAGTGGTGAGTTTAATTTATGCCCCCAGGCGATCGCGCACCGATCCTTTGCCTGGTGATGTCTGGGCGGAGGTGGAACATTCCTGGATCTGGCTACGCAGCGAGCCTAATTCTGGTTCAGAGCCTAATAAATCAAACCACCATTAGTAATGAAAGCGGGATTTTTAACCCGCAGCTCAACCTGCCAGTTATTTTGCTGGATCAGGTCGCGGCTAAAGCTCTGGGGGGCACGATTGCCCACCTGGATCGTATAACTATCAGCATTGGGCAGATCGCCCACATTGAAGGCAAACAGGCAATTGATCGATTGTACCGATGAACCCATCCGCGAATTTTCATAGCTATAGCGCTCTGGCATGGTGCTACCCCGGCCTAGCTCCGTGGTCACCAATGTATTACCCTGGCCATCTTTGATCACCACCGGTGCGCCTTCTTGCACATCAATGTGACCAGACACCACCACGCATTGCCGTCCACTTTGGATCACCAGGGTTGATGGTACATTGGATTGCAATCGCTCAAACACCACCGTCCCCGCCAAACTATATTTCACATTGCAACCAAGCTGCTCCAGCTCAGACGTATTAAAGGTCAATGAGCCTCTGGAAACCGACATCAGTCGATCGCGGTAGTCGAGCCATTGCTGCTTCAGTTGCGGATCACTAATGCTAGTGGCCTTAGCTTCTGCAAGTTGGGCGGCCTGAATCCATTGCCGATCGCACAGGGCTCTGGTTAGGGCCTGATCTTGATTGGCCGTGTTTTGGGCAGCAGCAGGCAGTGCCATACTTAAATCACCTAAGCCACTTAAGCCAGGAATTAATATAGCGATCGCCATTGCTAGCTTGCCAATCATGGCTGACCTGGTTTGACGCTCTGCCTGGTTGAGTTCTGGTTGGGTTTTAAGAGAGTAACTGGTTTTCATCTTTCATAAATCGCGGGGCGATTGAATTAGGAATGGCTTGGTTGGCAGCCACAAGAGATATGTATATGTAGGTAATGGCTCTGGTAGTCAACCATTGAAATTATGATGGGCAATTGTAATCACGTCAGGGAACAAATGTCTTAACAAGATTACGATCTCCATATTTAAATTTTGTCTCTCCACTCTCACACCACCACGATCGGCTTGCTTTGATTCTGCCAAAATCACATTAAGTTGGATCTATTACGGCTATTACGGCCAATTTAATGCCAAGCCAGTTAGTACCAATTTGATCACAGACAATAGCACAGATTATTTATTTGTCTATTCATGCCAATTACTATCTGTGACCATCTATTTCAATCGCGGTACATAGGTTTGCTCAACCACTCGATCGAGTTCAGCCTGAGTATCGATCGGCGTGCTGAAATCATTCAACAAAGGCGAGTCGGCCAGCTTTTGGCGGAAGCGATCGGCGGCAATGGTTTCCACATCGGAGGTGAATTTTTTCATTACCTCCACATTAGTCGCAACCCTCACTTGCTCGCCAGTATTTAAGATCACTGCTGCGTCTGGTGATTTTTCCAGCTTCAGCGAAATTGAACCCTCCCACACCGAAAAAACGCAGTCATCTTCGACCTTGACATGGATCGTAGTGCCGCGAATCGAAGCAACTGCCCGCTTGCCATAAACCTGCGTATTCACCTTCTCGCCTGGTTTCGCCCAGATTAAGGCTTCCCCGGCAGTGAGCCGCATGGTGCGATCGGGCTGGATGATCGTAGTTGAATTACCACCGACCCGAAAGGTGATGCCACTGGCCAGTTGGATTTGTGCCATTGCATTCCCTTTAGTTTGGACGATGTCACCCACGTTTAGTTCCATCCCGGCGGTTGCTCTTTGCCGCTGTTTTTGATTGGCGGAAACAACCCAAACCTGGCGATTGCGGACTTCTTGGATCGTGCCTGCTCTGGTGGCCTTGGTTTTACTTGCCAATAATAAATCTATTGATCGATCAATAGCTCGATCTGCGACCGGCTCTAAATTTGCCAATGTAGAACTAAAGGTAGAACTAGCCGAGTAAGTTGAATTAGTGACCTCGATCGTGGTGAGCCCAGGTTCCAAACCAAAAGCCTTGCTGCCAGTGAACAGAAATACCAGTAGATAACTCAACCAAAAACTTGATTTAAGACGAGATTTTAGGAATGACATATGTAGGCTTTTCATCAATATTCTATTTAGCCGATTGGATCTGGTTGCAGACGCTCTAAGTTCGCTGCATTTTTTTATATTTAGGTGTGATTGAAATGCTTGAATCAGCCTCCTACCAAGAGGCAAAGCCCTATATTGAAATCGCTGTAATTTACATAGATGAATCGGTTTAGATATTTTCTACAGCATAGATCTGGTATTAGCGATTAAGATTAGCTGCCCATTAATTTTAGCGGGGTGGACAATTAAGTGATATCGGCAATCTGCCAAGGGTGCGTCTCAGGTTCGATCGAAACGATAAGTAACGATAAGTATGGATAATGCCGATCGATCTAAGCTTGATTGTTCCGTTGGCCAGGTGTTTCATCGAATTGCCTCGCAACTAAAACAACTACGTTGATACAGTGGCATCTGGATTTATGCCCAACCTAAACCTGTAGATCCACTGATTTGGTCTATTTAAATGTGTTGTCGCCAAGCTAAGTTATCAAAGTAAATAGCAAATTCATTAACTCGCTTGCAGATCTAATTGAGACTTAGCATTAAGTATTTGCCTTGGTTTCGTTTGCCAATGCTGATAACTCAATGCTGATAACTCGGGCAAACCAGGATTATTCCCTAACTGGGCTTAATTAACCAATAGAATAGCTAAAGTAGCCAAATCAACTTAACAAATCTGTTAACCGCAACTCGATGAACAGAAAATCAAACCCTTTCGATCGCCTCAACCCCATGAACAGGATTAACAACCTTGGCAATCTCGATCGCCGCCAACTCCTGAAGCTCGGCTCCTTTGTCCTGGGGGCAGGGGTCTTGTCTGCTTGTAGTGCAAACAATGAACCTGCACCGAGCAGCAGCGATCAATCGCTAGATCAAGATCAACAATTAGATAAAATTGCTCTGGGTCTAGGTTGGAAAGCAGAAGCCGAATATGGCGGTTATTATCAAGCCGTGGCCACTGGCATTTATGCTGAATATGGCCTGGAAGTGGATGTGCAGGAAACACCGCCCCAGGCTAATTTGACCCAGATGCTAATGGGTGGGGTAATTGATTTTAGTTTGGGTAATGCGGTTAGTTCGATCAAGGCGCTGCAAGAGGGGATTCCCAAGGTGACGATCGCGTCGATCTTCCAAAAAGAGATCCAGGTTTTATTGGCACATCCTGGCGTGGGCAATGATTCCTTCGAGGCGCTGAAGGGGAAGCCAATTTTCCTCTCGCCTGCGGTGAATACTACCTACTGGCCACTACTGAAAAGTAAATATGGCTACGATGACAGCCAGCAACGCCCCTATAACTTTAATATTGGCCCCTTTTTAATCGATGAAAATTCAGTCCAGCAAGGGCTGTTAACCGCCGAGCCATTTACGATCGCCCAGGAGGCTGGTTTTGATCCGGTGATCCTGCAACTTGCCGAAGCCGGGTATAACCCCTATTCCTTTACGATCGATACCAAAAGAGAAACGATCGCACAAAAGCCCGATCTGGTACAGCGATTTGTGGATGCTTCAATTAAGGGTTGGTATAGCTATCTGGAAAATCCCGCCCCTGGCAATGAATTGATTCAAAAAGACAACCCAGAAATGAGCGCCGAGCAGATCGCCTACAGCATCGAGAAGCTCAAAGAATATGAAGTGATCAAGGCAGGGGTAGCAACAAAGCTAGGGATCGGTGCGATGACTGACGATCGCTGGCAGAGTTTATATAACGAATTGGTTGAATATGGCATTGTTGAAGCTGGGCTAGATTATCAAGAAGCCTATACGCTGGAATTTGCCAATAAAGGCGTGGCTTACTATCAAAGCTAAATTCCTTCATGCTATAGCTAGATCCCAAGCTCCACCAGTAGAGTAGTGATTAGTATCTAAAATATCCAGCCCAATTGAATCTTTCCTGTATGAATGTTCCCCCCGCCCTGATTCTCGATCGCGTTACCAAACGGTTTGAAAATGGTGTTGTAGCCCTTCAAGATGTGAATCTGAAAGTGGCGCAATCGGAGTTTGTCTCGTTGGTGGGGCCCTCTGGTTGCGGCAAAAGTACGCTGCTGCGGATTGTGGCCGGATTACGATCGCTCAGTGCTGGTCAGGTGGAATGGGTCGATCGCCAACTAAAAAAGCAGATCGCGTTTGTGTTTCAAGAACCCGCTCTGATGCCCTGGGCTACGGTACAAGATAATGTGCGATTGCCACTGAAGCTAAGTGGAATCGGTCGGCGTGAGGCAAATAAACTGGTAACCAGCGTGTTGCAACTGGTGGGGCTAGAAAACTTTGCCCAATCCTACCCGCGCCAGCTTTCCGGCGGTATGAAAATGCGGGTTTCGATCGCCAGAGCCCTGGTTACTTCGCCCCAGATGTTACTCATGGACGAGCCCTTTGGTGCGCTCGATGATATTACCCGCACCAGCCTGAACGATGAGCTGCTGAATTTCTGGAGCCAGGAAAAATGGACAGTGATGTTTGTCACCCACAACATATATGAGGCGGTATATTTATCCAGTCGAGTAGTGATCATGGCAGCGCGACCGGGGCGGATTGTGGCCGAAGTGGCGATCGATCAGCCCTATCCCCGTCAGCCGGAATTTCGCACCTCTCAAGCCTTTAGCCACTATTGCCAACAGGTATCGGCGCAACTGGCTCAGGCGATGATGACTTAATCACAAGCGCCAGATCATGGCAAGCAAAAGGTAAAATAGAAAGGTAGTCAAGAATTCAATCAAACAAGTTTGCACTAATGAACCTGAAGCGATTGGGGCATGTGGCGGTCTGTGTTAAAGACATCCCCGCAGCAGTAGACTTTTATCAGAAATTAGGCATGGAATTGGCCTGGCAAGATAATGATTGGGCCTATTTAAAAGCTGGCGATGATGGCCTGGCTCTGTTGGGGCCTGAATATCGTCAGGCAGGCGCGCACTTTGGCTTTGTGTTTAGCGATCGCACCGAACTAGAGCAACACCATACCCGCCTAACTGAATCAGGGGTCAGGGTAGGGAAAATTCACGATCACCGCGATGGAACAGCTTCGTTCTATAGTAAAGATCCAGACAATAACACCTTTGAATTTCTCTACGAGCCGATATCATGATTATTCTGCTCTGCAACCACTTGATGATTTTTGATATATGGCACCCATAAAAAAATTACTGATTGCTAATCGCGGTGAAATTGCGCTGCGGATCATTCGCACCTGTGAAGAAATGGGCATAGCCACCGTAGCGGTTCATTCTGAAGCCGATCGAGATTCCCTGCCTGTCCAATTGGCCAATGAAGCTGTCTGTATTGGTGAATCACCCAGCAATAAAAGTTATTTAAACATCCCTAATATTATTTCCGCCGCCCTCACCCACGATGCCACCGCGATCCATCCTGGCTATGGGTTCCTGGCTGAAAATGCTAGATTTGCGGAAATTTGTGCCGACCACAATCTTATTTTTGTGGGCCCCAGTCCCCAATCCATTTCCCAAATGGGGGATAAGTCCACGGCCAAGCGCACGATGCAAAAGGCCAACGTGCCCACCGTGCCCGGTAGTGATGACATCATCGAATCGGAAGAAGAAGCGATCAAAGTTGCCCAAAAAATTGGCTATCCGGTCATGATTAAGGCCACTGCTGGTGGTGGTGGTAAAGGGATGCGGCTGGTCTATCATCCCGAAGACCTGTTGCGATCGCTCAAGGCAGCCCAAACCGAAGCCGGAGCAGCGTTTGCCAACTCTGGTGTATATATTGAAAAATTCGTCGAAGAACCACGCCACATTGAGTTTCAAATCCTGGCCGATAGCTATGGCAATGTGGTGCATTTGGGCGAGCGCGATTGCTCAATTCAGCGCCGTCACCAGAAATTACTCGAGGAATCCCCCAGTATTGCCCTGACCCCACGTCTGCGATCGCAAATGGGTAGCGCGGCGGTGCGGGCTGCTCAGGCGATTAACTATACTGGCGCAGGCACGATCGAATTTTTGCTCGATAAGCACAACAAATTCTATTTCATGGAGATGAATACCCGCATCCAGGTGGAACACCCAGTTACAGAAATGGTGACAGGCATAGATTTGATTGCGGAACAGCTCAAAATCGCCATGGGCGAGAAGCTGCAAATCTCCCAAAAAGATGTAATTCTCAGCGGTCATGCGATTGAATGCCGCATCAATGCGGAAGACCCTGATTATGATTTCCGCCCCAACCCCGGCCGGATCAGTGCCTATTTACCACCGGGTGGCCCTGGTGTGCGGATGGATTCCCATGTTTATACTGACTATGAAATCCCGCCCTATTATGATTCGTTGATCGGCAAGCTAATTGTCTGGGCAGGCGATCGACCCACCGCGATCGCACGGATGAAGCGGGCTTTGTATGAGTTTGCGATCACTGGCGTACCCACCACGATCGGCTTTCATCAAAAGGTGTTGGAAGATGAGGCTTTTCAGAAGGGTAATGTCTATACCAGTTATGTGCAGTCATTGTTGGACAAACACCGTGATGATGAGGGATAAGCCAGCTAAAGTAATTTACTAAGCAAATCTAAATAGATGCAAGTATCCAGATACAAAACTGGTTTAGGTTCAGCCAACATTTGCTTGACTAAAGCTTGCATCTTGTTGATGGGCATAATTGTCGAAATCTTTCAGAAGATCTAGTCCTTCAAAGTACACGTAAGATAATTTTTTCGCATATTCTATATCCCAACCTAAGTCTTCTACCATTAATCCGACTAGTTTCCCTTGTGATACTTCCACATTATTAGAGTAGGCATCTATTATGAATTGCCGCCATCTTTCTTGAGCATCAGGATGAAAAGGATTGGCTTTATATAATGTCAGGCTAAATCGCCTGAGTGCTGTAGCCACTGTTTCAGGGAAAATATCTTCTACACCTACATTTGGCTTAGTTATAGTGTATTCATATGGCCGTGCCCATTTACTTATTGCAGGTTTTAGGATAACTTGCTCGAAATCTTGGAGGATTTTATTGTATTCAGACTTGGTTAATCGCCCTAGCTGATTAGGTACAATATTAGGCACATAAATTTTCCCTCTAGGACTATGAAGTAAAACTATATTGGCAACTTCTTCCTTATTCTTGTCTAACAAGCTAACGAAAGTAAAACGAAGCCCATCACCATAGGTCTCTTTCTTTGCAGTTCCTACAGCTTCGGAATCAATATCCCATAGCTCATTGATTTCCACCTCCCTTTCTACAAAATCAAACAGTGATTCTGCGTCTTCTGGCGAGCATTCAATATAGATGTTCTGGAATTGCTGCATAATTTAACAACCTATGCCGACTTTCCTTCACAATGGTGATCGGACTTTACAAAGCTACTATAACAATATTTATTGTAACAGAAATCTTAAATTAGTATGACCGATGTTTTGATCATAGGAGGGGGTATTATTGGCCTCTCGATCGCCATTGACCTAGCCCTCTACGGCGCCAAAGTGACAGTGGTCGATCGCCAACGTTGCGGCCATGGGGCAACCTGGGCAGCAGCCGGAATGCTCGCCCCAGAAGCAGAACAACTCAGCGGCAAGCTAGCCCAACTCGGTAGATCCAGCCGCGATCTCTATCCCTACTGGATTAATAAGCTCGAAGATTTGACTGGTCAAGATTGTGGCTATTGGCAGAGTGGTATCTTTACGCCGATCACCCAGAAAGAACAATTTTCGCAATATCCCGCCCAATGCATTAATCAATTTGTGAACAAATCAGCACTAGCCAGAATCCAGGAAGGACTGAGCAAGGAGGTACTGGGGGGACTATGGTTTGAAGATGATGCCCAGGTGGATAGTCGGCGGTTGTTGCAGGTATTGATCATGGCGGCGCGATCGCTGTCGGTTAATTTGCTTGAAGGGGTAAGCGTCTATGACATTGTGGCCCATGCTGACGGTAATCGCATTTCCCATTTAGAAACCAGCTCTGGCAAGTTCCAGGCTGGACATTACCTGGTGGCAACTGGAGCCTGGACGAGGGAGTTGATGCCGCTGCCAGTTTCACCCCACAAAGGGCAAATGCTGTCGGTTTTTGATCCCGATCGCAGTCTTCATCGGGTTATTTTTGCGCCAGGGATTTATATTGTGCCGCGCCTGGATGGCACGATTATTTTGGGGGCAACGGTTGAGCAGGTGGGCTTTGCCCCTGGCAATACCGCGATCGGCATCCAGACCTTATTAACCAACGCAATCGCCCTATATCCAGCGATCGCCAACATGACTATTCAAGAAACCTGGTGGGGGTTTCGTCCCTATGCGCCCAAGGAAATGCCACTATTGGGTGCAAGTAATTATGAAAATTTATCTTTGGCTACTGGTCACTATCGCAATGGCATTTTGCTGGCACCGATCACGGCCAAGCTCCTAACTGAGCATATTCGCGGTGGGAATCCTGATCCGATTTTGAAAGAGTTTAGTTATAGTCAATAGGTTTTGGTATCCCTGCACATGTTATGTAATGACATTTGGCTACAGAATCGAGACTGCCTGAAGCGTCCTTTGCTGAGAATCTGAGAATCATTACTGCTAGCTATAAGTAATACCCAAGCTTTAATTAGCCGCTGAGAAATTCTACCGCTAATTCGATCGACATCTCCTGCGTATCGCCGGGTTCGAGGGAAATAATACTCTCGCCGGAATTAAGCGCGTTGCGTGGCGCAGTCCAGGGTTCCAAACAAAAATAATCTTTCCCTTTCACTGTCCAAAACACCAGCGTTGAGTAACAGGTATCGTAGCTGAGGTTGATCTTGATCTGCCGATCGTGATCGAAGGCACTGGCCGAGCCGCCAAATAATTCCTTAAAGGCAATATCAATTTCTGCCGCTTCAAAATCCAGGCTGCCATCATAGTCATAATCAGCTTCGGTAAGATGATCCCAGAATTGATTAGCAGGAAGATCGAGCTTGAGTTTGTGCTTGTCGGCGATCGCAAAGTAGGGATGAAAACCACTGGAAAAAGGCATCGATTCCCGCGAAAGATTGGTCAGGCTCTGCTTGATCGTAAGGCGATTACCATCTACCACATAGGTATGCACTAACCGAAACTCAAATGGATAGGCGGCCAGGGTTTGGTCATCACTGCTTAGCTCCAGGACAATGCAAGCGGTGTCGGTTTCTTCGGAAGCTTGACCAATTACCTGCCAGGGCAGATCGCGGGCAAACCCATGCTGCTTCAGGGTATATTCATGGCCAGAATACACATACAAGTCTTCGGGCAGGTTGCCACAAATCGGGAATAGCACTGGAATCCCGCCCCGGATGCTTTTAGTTGGGTCGGCGAAACGTTCTTGATCGAGATAAAGAATATCTTTGCCATCTACTTGCCAAGCGCGAATAATACCGCCGCGCTCTGGCACTACTTTAATCTGCGATCGCGTCTTGGGGTCAGTGACTACGTAGGTTTTATACTGGTTTTGCTCAACCCTTACTGTCATAACTTTTTTCTTGGATGATGGTTAGAGGATGCGATCGGATTTAGCTCCGGCCAGGATCAGCACTAGAATATTTTATCGAAAAAAGCTGCTCTTAAACTGAAGAATTGCCAACCACTCGCCACTTCTGCAGATGCTAGATGTTTAATTCTTTCTGGCTGCTTAAATGGTAGTTAGGGTAGTTAAGGATTTTGACTGGAATTCTTTTTAGCGATCGCCGACAAATACTTTTCCCGATAGCCATTAGTCGCTAATTGCTCCACCCGTTTTTTACTCCATTGCTTGAGCCTGGGTAGCTCACCCACCTGACGGAATTCAGCCATGATCTCTGGCTTACAACTAACAGTCGCTACTAGTTTGGCCAATTCACGGCAGCAACTTTTGGGCAATCGCCACACTTGCTCTTCAGCAAATTTGAGTAAGATCCAGCCATTCTCATGCAGGGCTTGACTGGTGAGGCGATCTTGCCATGCATCGACGTAATTTAGCGCCGTTTTAGTCTTGAGGTCGTAGGGTACATCAATCACGATCGCAATATATAAATTATGCTCACGATCGCCATAGACAAAATCCACTAAATAAGGATTATCTAGCTGGGGCAACGTCAACAGCACATCCGCCTGGATCGCAGCACCAAAATACTGGGAAAAATATTGAGCCAGTAGATCCCTGACCTGACTAGCACAGGCCGAACCATAGACTGCTTTATCATCCTGATTATCGATCGCTAAGTCAGTGGCGATCGCTGCTTCTTGCTCATATTGCTTGAGGATTTCTGTCGCCAACGCAGCCCGAAAGTTGGCTAAGTTTTCCGGTGACAAAGCCCGATTGACTAAATTTTGATGTTGGCCGGCTCTGGCTGAATACTGATTAAGGATGGCATAATATTGCTCCATAGTCTGATCGTATTCATGGAGGCGATTTTGATATTGAAGCGACTGCATTCTGGTTCTGAGCGTAATTCCGATTAGGCCAATCACTAGCAAAACACCAGCCGAGAGTTTACTAATTCTAATCATCACCACAATTCCTAGGATCAAGGCCAGCGCTAAAATAACCGTATTGCCAACATTAACTGGCTGAGGCTCTTGATCGGTTGGTGGTTTGGGTGCTTGCTCATCAAACATTGGCACCTGTGGTTCTTCCCGCAAGGCACGCTGGATGGAAACTGGTAACAGGGCAACAGGATAACTACTCATGCTGGCTGGTGTAGGTGATTCGATCGGACTCGTATTCAGGCGGCTCCACATGGATCGTAATCCGCGCTGGAGCATAGCGATTGAGTAATAGATCCTCAACCCGCTCGGTAATGTCGTGGGCAGTTTCCACATCCTGGGGCGCAACTACCATATGCATTTCAATAAATACCTGTTGGCCTACCAATCCCCGCGAGGCAATGTCATGGCAATTAATCACACCGGGCACTGAATTAGCGATCGCGGCAATTTCTTCGGGGGCGATCGCCGCTTCATCCACCAGAATTGGTAGATTGCTCATAAAAACTTCCCAGGCACTCCAGAGCGCAAATCCCGCTACGGGAAAGGCCACGATCACATCCAGCCAGTTCAGCCAGCTCAAGCCAGTGACATTGCCAACCCAAATCCCCACCAAGCCCAGCATTACCGCCAGGGTAATCCAGATGTCGCTCATGGTGTGATAGGCATCGGCGATCAAGATATTGCTATTCAAGCGTTTGCCCACCCGTCGCTCATAGAAAGCCACAAATATATTGATCCCCAAGACTATAACCATAATCCACATCACTGGGGCATTAATATCCAGGATTTTGCCACCGGACAGTAGTCGATTGATCGCCGCTTGGATAATTTCAAAACAAACGAACAATAGTGACGCGGTAATGCCGATCGCGCCCACGGCCTCAAATTTGCGATGGCCATAGGGATGTTCACGATCGGGAAAGGGCGAGGCAAAGCGGATCGCCACCAGGCCCAAAATATTGTTAGCGCTATCGGTCAGGCTATGGAGCGCATCAGCAACCAAGCTCAATGCCCCAGTCCAAATGCCAACGATCACCTTCAGTAGTAACACTGCCACATTAAGTACCAGTGTCACAATTAATACTTTGCGTACTTCGGGACGAGTATCTTCTTGCACACTCCTACCTATAATTTCAACGCGATTAGCTAGCCGTTAGTCCCATGTATTACACAGTATTACAAGTAATATCTAAATATCTATTAATATCTAAATATCTATCATTCTATTGTGCTAGAAACAGGTCAATAAGCAAATATCCGCACAATGTCTTAGATCGAATTTGAATCCAACCGATGGAAGATGAAACACGATCGCCTTGTTTTGTGTTTTGATTGCCGTGGTTGCAACAGTCCCAGTCTAGGGTATTTAACCGGCTTTAATATTATGCTTGGCAAGGAAACACAAAAAGATTCTAGATAAACTCTGGTAAATGATACTTTGGGGCGATCGCAACTCCCACCTAGAAAAACGGTACAAAAGTTTTTAAGAGCTTCCGCAGTTTCAGCAAGCCAATTAACTCGCGCACCTCTTCTGAGACCAGCATCTCTGGCGGCAGGTTTTCGATCTGTGCCTCTAGATCTTCCTGCTGTTCAATGTATTCCGCTGCGGTGAGTAACTTGCCATCGATCGGCGATCGCGCTTCCACATATATTTCCGTGCGCAGGATTTCTTCCGGGGTATCTTCCGGTGGTGGCAATAAGTTTTGGGATTGGCTTGAAGGTGTAGTTTGGGTTTGAGACTGGTTCTGTGTTTGAGCCTCTAGGGACATGGGCAACATGCTGCTACCAATCAATATCGCTAGTAAAGATAAAGATCCTAAGGCCAGTGGCGATCGCTTAACGCCCCAACAGATTCGGTACATCCTCACACCCTCCCGGTACAGTTTTTCTAGTTTTGTTGCCACCCCAGGCACAGATATATTTTTTAGCCTCTGGCATTAATTCCACCGCCTGACTAAAATCAGCCGCCGCCACGATCGCCCCAGTATATTCACCTGTCTCAAAATCTGGCTCATGATCCCGATCCCGTGGCGAAGCAGTAGCAATATCACCATGAAACAACTTGGTCATATTTAAATCTACACCGCTCAAATTAGCATCCGCCAGGATCGCCCCACTCAGATTAGCACCAGTGAGATCGCAACCCCTAAAATCTGTGCCAATAAAATTAGCGCCACTGAGATCGCACCAGCGCAGATCGGTTTTGCTGAGATCCTTCTTCGCCAACATCACCCCCAAACTCACCACCCGAATCCCATACGCCCAGTCCACCACATAACCACCGGAACCATCCAAGATTGGCCGCCCCAGCAGGCCATCCCGCTTTAAGGGCGTGAGCAGGTTGGCACTGGAAAGAAACCGCAGGATCTTAGCTTTACCCTCCGCATCAGAGCCAGACATAATCGCCGAGGTTCTAGCCCTGGCGATCGATCGCTCCAATGGCCAGTCCTCTAGTTGGCCTTCGGGATCAAGCACCAGATCGGAGATGCCCTGAAAATAAGCATCGATCGTTTGTTGTTGGGTAATCAGGTTTTGTTGCCCCGTAAGGCGCTCAGCGATCTCATTTTGCCGCTTGGCCACCCACACCGCCAAAACCGCAATCAAAATTTGCCCCACTGCTCCCAAAGCATCCCAACGCAGGCTATTAAACCAGAGCCAGAAGGTATCATCCAAGGCCGTAAACCGCCCCCAAATTGCCAGGATTGCGATCGCCAACCCACTCGCCCAGGTAATATGCCAGTTTTGCCCCAATGGTGAGCTAAAAAACACCCTTTTTATGGCTGGCAGCAGGATCGGCATAATCACAAGAGAAGTTGCCGCAATCCCCCCCCACAACAAGCGCTGATCGGGCAGGCGCAATCCAAGCAATGCGATCGCCATTGCCACAGTTGCGATCGTTAAACCTAGAAATTTGGCGCGGCCAAAGCTGACAGGAGAAGCCACAGAATTGCCTGCTAGAGAGAGCTTAAGTAGATATATATGTAAACAAAATCAAGGCTCTACCCTTGATGTGTCGAATTATATCGGTTATTCTGCCAAACCTCTAGCTATGTTTAGAGTAAATGGGAATTCCATCCAATTCAGGCCACAAATCCCAGCAATTGCGATCAAAACTGCGCAAAAGCTACCCCTATTTCCATATTAAGCATGGATTTTAAGCATAGACCAACAAATTCAATTCATGCCCTATTTGCAAAGCCGAAAATTGTTATATCAATCTTATGGAGTCTAGCTTGCGCAATCTCTTAACCTAGAATTAACCATGTAAGCTACCCTCCGGTTTTGTCCTATGACCGCCCGTAAAAAGAACCAGACTGATACCACAGCCAACACCCCGATCACCTTCGCTACATGTGCCCAACAGGCGATCGCCAAGCACTACCAAAAGATCGTCAAGCATGAGCCCGATGTATTTGCAGACGAAGACCCAGAGGCACTGCATCAAATGCGGGTGGGGATGCGGCGGTTGCGATCGACGCTCCAGGTGTTTGCCGATATTCTGGATTTGCCCAAGGCCGCAAGTGAGAAAAATATGGCCAGGATTGGCCGTAATCTGGGCAAGGTGCGCGATCTGGATGTTTTACAAGCCGATCTTAAGAATATCTACGCGCCAACCCTACCGGAAGCGGAGCAGGCATTACTCGCCAAAGTGTTTAAATATCTGAGCAAAAAACGTAAGGTAGCTTTGGCCAAAATGCGATCGCTCCTGGCCAGCAAACCATACCAGAAATTCAGTGCCACCTATGCCAACTGGTTGGAGCAACCCTCCTTCCAAGCTGCTGATATCGATCGTGATGTCAATATTGCTAACCTGGCGGCTGAGTTTGTGATTCCCGATCTGCTAATTCCGACCCTGGTGAATTTGTTTCAACATCCTGGCTGGCTGGTGGGCACTAATTTAAGCGAGGGAAAATTAGCGATCGCACCGATCGCCCCAGAACAGCTAGAATCAGAACTCAAAACCCATGATGCGGCGCTGCATGATCTGCGCAAGCAAATTAAGCGGGTGCGCTATCAAACCGAGTTTTTTACTGCTTTCTATGGTGCAGACTATGCCAAGGAAATTAAGCATTTTCAGACTGCCCAGGAAGCACTCGGCAAGTTGCAGGATAGTTTTGTGTTGGCATCGCTTCTGGTTAAGGCATTGGGCAAAAATGTCGAAACAAAAATGCCGACCCTGACTGAGCAACTACGCCAGCAAAGGGTGAGCGCTTGGCAGCAGCTACGGCCAATTCAAGCCCTCTATATCGATCGCACCTACCGCGATCGCTTGATTCAAATTTTACTAAAACCAACCACCATCTCATCAACTAGCTCTAAAGCTACTAAAACCAAATCTACGGCCGCCAAAACCGCAACTAAGACCGCCAAAACTCCTAAAACCAGTAGCTCTAAGAAATCAGCTAAATCAACTAAAACCTCAACTGCCGCAACCTCTAAAACAAGTAACCCGAAACCATCTTCAACTGCAAAAACGCCTGCTAAAACTAACAGTAATACTGCGACGGGGGCGGGTAATGCCCAGAAGAATATCAAAACGAAAAGTGCAACTAGTTCTAAAGCTTCTGCATTTTCTGAATCTTCGGCATCGACCAGAGCCAAGCGATCGGCTAAACCAGCAACCAGCTCTAATAACTCTCATAAAAATAAAACTACTACAGCATCTAAAGCCACCACAGATGGTAAATCCACTAAACAAGAGCAGCAACCAGCCACAGCACCAGGGAAAAAGGGAACTACTAGCACTAAAAAAGAGCCTCAAGCTGCCGCACCTGTTGAGTCAAAGCCTTCAAAAGCTAAGCCAAATCAAACTGCCCAGCCACCGATCGCCGAGACGAGTATGAATGGCGATCGATCGGTTAATTCAACTAAATCTACATAGAGCTTAATAGAGCTTAAGACTTATGTCATCTGTCATCTAGGTTTAGGTCACCTGGATAATGTAATCGGCGCTGAGACTGAGGGTGAAGAAATCCTCAAATATGGCAATCACATCACTATTGGGGCCAAAACCAGCACTGGTGTTGTGATAGTAGATCGCACTGCCCACATATCCAGTGGGAGCCGCCGCGATCGAATAGGTGCCGCTGCCAGAGAGTTGAATAAAATCATCCAGGGGATTGAAGTCAGTAATCACCGCCACCCCAAATGCGGCAGTCATTCCATCGTTGTAGTAAATCCTGAGCCGATCGCCCAGTACAAAAGTATCTTCGCCCGATCCTCCGGTCAGGGTATCAATTTCGCCTAGCCCTGGAGCAGAGAAGCTGAGATCCACGCCAGTGAGGAAGTCGCCACCGCGATCGCCATTCACCAAATCATTGCTGCCACCACCTATCAGAATATCGCTATCTTTGCCGCCATGCAGGGTATCATTGCCATCCCCACCCAGCACCAGATCGCTGCCCAGATTGCCGTTCAAAAAATCATTTCCTTCCTCACCATCCAGCGTATCGGCATCTTTGCCCCCCACGGCAAAATCATCCCCTTCGCCCCCTAAAATCGAATCGTTGTTTTGATTGCCATTGATCGTGTCATCACCATCAATGCCATAGATCGAATCATTACCAGCAAAACCAAACAAAAATGAATTTTCACCAGGCTGATCGAGCAGAACATCAAAGCCTGCGGTACCAAAAATAATTGCCATCCCTAATTTGCTCCTGCACTAAACCACATCTAGTTTCTTTGTCCTTCAAAATTTGCATTATTGCCAATTCTTTACTAAAGGACTTTTAGTAAACTTAAATACAGCGCCAGAATACAGGAGCTAGGCTGAGACGTAAAGGCCGAGATTTGGCAAGATTTCCCACAATAAATTTTAGCTGGGTATGTATTTAATTAAATTGCAGTCTATTTGATCGATCAAGAAGCTTAGATTATCGATCGAATAGAGATTATGGCGATCGCTAAGCCAATATAAACATCCAAAACCCACAGATATGATTACCTCCATACCGGTGGGAATTGATTAGCACATTGCCACGACTAACGGGCATTATGATATTTTGTATGTTTTGGTATTGCTATGGAACTAAGCATTCAAGCATTCGATTCAGATTGGGCGATCGCCTGCATGGCTCTGGCTAATTCAGAGGCCACCTCTGGGCGCGAAAACTGTGGTGGTGGCAACTCACCTCGGCGTAGCATCTCGCGTACCTTCGTACCCGACAGGTGAATGCGTTCCTCTGGCAAACTGGGGCTGGTCTTGGCTGTGGCCATGCCACCAGTACGCTTGCAATAGAAAGCATGTTCAAACATCAATGGCGTGATGCCCAATTCACCGGGTTCAAATTCCCCAAAAATATGTTGTGCGTCATAGGTGCCATAATAATCACCCACCCCAGCATGATCACGACCCACAATGAAGTGAGTGCAGCCATAATTTTTCCGCAGCAGGGCATGGAAAATTGCCTCGCGGGGGCCAGCATAGCGCATCGCCGAAGGATTGATCGCCAGAATCACGCGATCGTGGGGGTAATATTTCTCCAGGATGATTTCATAGCAACGCATCCGCACATCTGCGGGAATATCATCCTTTTTGGTAGCGCCAACTAGTGGATGCAGGAACAAACCATCGACAATTTCCAGTGCCGACTTTTGAATATATTCATGGGCGCGGTGGATCGGGTTGCGAGTCTGGAAACCCACCACAGTCCGCCAGCCTTTTTCTTGAAACAATTGGCGGGATTCTGCCGGATCGATTTGATAGGTAGGAAATTGGGGATGGGGGCGGCGCTCCAACAGCCATACATCACCAGCCAGGTTTACCTCACCTTGATCATAAATCACCTTTACGCCAGGATGCTTGTCTTCATTGGTGCGATAAACATGCAAGGCTTCATGCACCTTGTCATAGGTATATTTTTGGCTTAGCTCCAGTACGCCAATAAATTCCCCATTGGGATCATCAAGCCGTACCAGGCTGTCTAATTCCAGTTGGTTAGCGATCGCCTCAGCGACAGGTAGCGTCACCGGGATCGACCAGGGTAAACCATTGGCCAGGCGCATGTTCTCAACCACGCCGATATAGTCAGCCTGGTTCATAAATCCGGTCAGCGGGCTAAAGCCACCGATCGCAATTAGTTCTAAATCCGAGAGCGATCGTTCAGATAGTTGCACCCTGGGTAAGCGATCGGCCTGGGCAAGGAAATCTTGTTTTTGCCGATCGGCAGCAATGCGATTAATTAACTGACCACCATGAGCGGCAATTGTCTCAATAGATCGCGTCATAATTTTTTGACTTTAGCGTTTAGAACTACTTACATACATAGTAATGTTACAAGCTAAAAGCCAACTTAATAAAGACAATCTTAAAATATGGCGATCGCAGTCGTTAGACTTACGCTAGACTTAATTTGATCATAAATGCTCATCTAGCGATGGTAGTCTTGCACATCTTAAGGATGCCAGCCTTAAAGCCCAAGCTTGGCTTAAATGGCCTTTGCCAAAAACTTACGCCCATACCAGAGCCAATCTAGTTCTTCTGACTACCAAAATCAACTGAATTCAACCACTATTCAACATGATATAGCTGGAAGCGCGCCCCAGGCTATCGCTGACCTTTTGGTCCAGAACTTCTTCAACCACATGGGCAATATTTTTAGGATTGAGATCGGGGCGATTGAGAATTAGTTTTAATTGATCGATCGCTTCAGATTGCTCTTGGTCAAATTTGTCATAGGGCAATGGCGTAGTAAATCGATGGGGTGAATCTACTATCACGGTGATTGCATGGTACAAAGTGCGATTGATGCTGCTAGCAAATTCGGCTTTAACTCTTTGGTGGAGCTGTTGTAGACCACGGCTACTGGTGGCATACATAGGTGGCAAGCGGTTCAAGGTAAAGGCGGTGACCTCGGCGGCATCAATCCGATCGCGGATTTCTGGGGCAAGGCGGCTAATTTGAAGCTCAGCCAGAGTTAGAACCAACCGTTCCAGCACATTACAATAGCCCAGATAGGCTCTAGACATATATAATTCAAACTCACAGTGGGCGATCGTAGCACTATTTTCATGCCCCAGGGTATTATCATCATCGGAATTCCCACCCAAAGAATTTGAGGCAATCAGGGCACGGCGCTCCCGCGATCGGCGCAAATATTCTTTAATGCTGGCAACATTACTGCGGCGATTGTGACTGAGGGCATTAAAACTTTCCATCGACACCGAACCAGCCTTGGAAATCGCCCAAGCCACTGACTCTGGCACTTTACTCCAGTGCATGTGGGGATCGCCCAGGATTTTTTGCAATTTGGCCAACGCTGTGGCGCTACCTACTAGTTCGGTTTCCGGTAAAGGATTAGGATCATGAAGCGGATCTCCTACCTGAACCGCAGAAATGGCACGGCGTACTGTTTCCGAAATCTGATAGCCGATCTCATTGCGAATCCGGGCTCTTAGCCTCAGGCAACCCTGCTGAGTAGTGGCATACATCGGTGGCAATCGATTCAGGGAGTAGGCAATTACTTCGCCTACATTCAGTTTGGGAATAGCTTCATGACGCAAGTGACTAACCCGTAACTTTGCTTCCCGAACCACCAGATCTTCTAAAACATTCCTAAAGCTTGCCATGTGCCCTAAATTTTATATTCCGAATATGGTTTATATCTGCCCAAATTTCGATCGAAATCTGATTTTGTTATGCGTCACGTCATTCCCAAGGGTAAGCAAATTGGAGTTAACTAACTCTGATCTGCAATCCCTGACTTGATTTCACTTTATAAGGTTTCCCTTTTCTAATCAGTAAGAAAGAGTGGGTTAATAGGTAGGTAGTGAGTGGGTGGATTTTGTGGGATTTGGTTTGGTTAAGCTAATAGAGATTCAAAAATCAACGAACTAATGACAATCCGAGCATATTGCCAACCAGAGCAAGCTAAGATTTGGCGATCGCAACACCAACATCAACAGCCCACCTTCGCCTGTGTGCTGGGTTTTACTGATACAGGCTTGTTGTCTGGCATCTCCGCCGCCGGTGCCACGCCAGAGGATCGCCAATTTACAGCGATCGCCGACGCTGAGTTCTTGAGCCTGGGACATAACCCCAATTTCCCGCTGCCGCCGCTCATGGCTGGAGCTTCGCCGGTTCTAATTGCCAGAGCCGTAATTGCCGGATTAGGGCTACCCCATCACCTGTTTAATGCGGGATTACGTCATGCACCAACCGTACCGACGATCGATTTAGGGGGACAGCCGGCTAACTGTTTAAGCAGTGGTGCAGCCTTGCCGATCGAGGTAGTGTGGCATTTATGGCAGCAGGGACTAGCCTGGGGCAAGAAACTGGGGCAACAGTTAGTTAACGAACCAGGCAAAATGGGTAGATATTTAATTGTGGGAGAATGTGTGGTTGGTGGCACTACAACAGCCCTGGCAGTGCTGACTGCTTTGGGGCTAGAAGCACAGGGCATGGTCAATAGTTCCCATCCCAATTGCAACCACGCTCAGAAATGGCAACTAGTAGAAGCGGGATTGGGGCAAGCTAATCGCCAGAAGTTATTGGCTGATCCGATCGCAATTGTGGCGGCGGTTGGCGATCCAATGCAAATTGTGGTGGCGGGAATGGCAATCGCGGCGAGTAATTTTGGGGGTGTAATGCTGGCTGGTGGCACTCAGATGTTGGCGATTTATGCCCTGATGCAGGCTTTAGCGCAAACATATCAATTAGCCTGGCAACCCACTCAGATTGTGGTGGGGACAACCCGCTGGGTGGCTGAAGACCCTACTGGCGATACGGTTGGTCTTGCCCAGGCAATTGGCGATGTGCCATTGTTGGCCACCCAACTTAGTTTTGCTGATTCTAAATATCCGCAACTGCGTGCCTATGAACAGGGTTTTGTGAAAGAAGGGGTGGGTGCGGGTGGGTTGGCGATCGCCGCTACGCTATATCAAAACTGGTCACAATCTGAACTATTGACTAGCATTGAAACTCAGCTAGCCAGCTTGCTCAGCAATCAGTCGAGTACATAGAATTTGCAAACGTTATTCTACCAATGATCGCCCATAGCTTAGAACTTGACGATAAGTAGAGTGTAAATCAGCGTTAGTTCAATGAAATTAGTTAAGCAAAACCAACTAACGCAAATAAATTATTTGCCTGCAAGTCATTCAATCTCTTTCAAAAAGCTAATGAATAATGAAAGCAATCACGATCGTAGAAATTACCACCAAAACCGGAAATAAAATGATGAATAAACCAAACAAGTTATATTCCGACCATGTATGGGTTGGCTTTCCCAGAAAAGATTGCTTCCGGTACATTGATTCTTTGGCTAGCTGGTAGGCGATCGCCACAACCACCAATGAAATAACTATTGCCCCAACTAAAGATAGGAATAATTCCATAGTTATATTTCAGCAGTGAATTAGGCATGTGGATATTCCGCTAGGAATCGAGCCGCAATAAGCCCTTCTAAGATCACATCAACTTGTCTAGGTCATAATCACTGGATCGAGTTTAGCGCTAGCGTAATTCCCCCCAAATCTTTATCTAGATCTAGATTGCACTACTTACCAACTAATCACAACTAATCAGATTTTTTTTCATAATCAGGAGCATAGGTCTTAAGCAGGGCGCTAATTTGAGTCAGCACGCCTTCTTTGTTCTTCTGCGCCAGGGTTGAGCGTTCGGGGAAGAATTCGGGTCGATCGAGATTCCGCTCGATCGCTTCTTTCACCTGCTGGGCAATTAGGGGATGTAAATCAGCCAGAGCCCGCTCCCGTTGATAGGCTGCGCCTTCTTCGGTGGTGGCATAGAGGGGCGGTAGGCGGTTCAGGGCATAGGCCGCAATATCGCCCAAATCCAAAACATTATTCGTGCTGGCCTCAATTTCGGCAACCCTGGCCACGGCCTCACTCAGCACCAACTCTTCCATCACGTTGATGAATTGCTTGCGCGGCACAGCGACTACTTCGCCAGTGAGCAAAGAACCCATCAGCCGATCGAGGGCCATGTATTCTTCTACCGATAGCTCTAGGGCACTATCACAAATACGCCCTACCTCCGCCTCCATGGCAGGAGTCAGATAACCATCTTGTAAGGCCTGTTCAACGATTAATTCTATACTTGTCTTTTTTTCCACAGCTAGATCTCTATGGCACCTCAATAGGGATAACTGTATACTCTGGCAATGCTACCTGGAACTTACCACCAGCGCTAGTTAAAATCACTAGTCTGGCTGGGCTGGCTGGGGCGATCGCTAAATCACTCCAGGGCAACGCTAGCTCAAGGCACTGATTAAACTCCATTCTCACCTGAGATGAGATATTTTTCCAGCCATTTTCCGTTGCTTCTTGCAACCATGCCGATCGCCCCGATGGATCAATTCCACAATGGTGGTGAAATAGATAGTTTAATGGGGGCACATCTGGCAAGTCTAGCAATTGAATAGAGTTATTGTAGTGTCTTTTGCCCGGATAAAACCAAAATAAATGCACAATTGGCAAAGGCAGGGGTAGTGGTTCCGCAAAATCTAAGCGTAAATAGAAATTAAAGTGATCGAAACCATACCATAATCTTTGCAATGCTTTAGTTTTGTGCATTGTACCGTGAGCAGCAATATCTAGGTAACCAGCATTTTGCCACTCTTGATCACTGGCAAACCCATCGATCGTGGGTTGAATGAAACTGCCAGGCTGCTGGCTGATCGAGGGTTTATGTGGCTCAAGTGGGTAGTAGAGGCTGGCTGGGGTGGGTTCATTGATCGCTCGGTAAAGGGATTGTAAATGTTCCCGAAAAAGTTGATCGAAAATATGGTCTTGATTAGAGCTATGCCCCTCACCAAACCACCAAAACCAATCCGATCCTTCGGCCGCCAGCAAACTATGCCAGGCTTCGGGATTATTTTGCCAGGTGGCTTCAGGATGTTGAGCCAGGGTGTCACGGGCTGCGCCGAGCAGCTCCCAGGCCCGGTTTTTGACTGGATCACCAATCCAGGTAGAGAAATTTGCCTCCACCCATGATCCGCTATGGAGTTGGTGGGGCGGGATCTTTTCGTCGGGCGGAAATCTAGCAATATATTCAGAGACGGTAACCAATTTAATCGCATCAAGCTGAGCCAAACGACTATAAAGTGCCTCTAAAAACTCAGTCCCATTTTGCTCATAGAACTCCCAGCAGTTTTCGCCATCCAGGGCGATCGTCACCAACCAGGGCTTGCGCTCGCTGCCGTTAGTGGGCTCCCGCTGTTGCTGTTCATGAATTGCCAACAATTGATCGCAAAAGTTTTTGCTCGCATCATCGGCAGACATTGAGCTATAGCTAAACCCGATCAGGTCAGACAAGCGCCGATCCCGAAACGTGATCGCCAGGTTGCCGTACAAAGTCTCCAATCGATAGGGGCGATAAAGCAGATCTGGGGCACTCACCAACCCCTGTTCATCACGCCGGAAATAATGTCCTAAGCTCCAGCCCAATACCCCTTCATCTGCACATAGCCATTTAAATTGATGCTTGGCTACCAGGGGTAAAATAGCTGGACTAACGCCATGTTCTGGTGTCCACAGGCCAGCAGGTTGAATCTGAAAATATTCGCCGTAAATTTCCTTTGCTTTATTTAAATGCAATTCCAGATCAAATTCATGGCGGAACCTAATCCCCGGTAATAGCATCTGAGGATCTGCAACCCTGGCGGACTTGGTGTCGGCGATCAAGGGCATGATCGGGTGGCCATAGGCACAGGTAATAGCTTCAATCTGGCCAGTGCCGTGCATTTTGGCATGTTGGGGCAGAATTTGACCCAAAATTGCCTTTTGCTTGGAATAGATCCGCTGCCGATCGCTCAGGCTAAAATCCCTACCCTTAGCAAACCAGGATTGGATCTCTGGATCATTATTTCTGGCCAGGGGCGAAAACCAGACCAGATTATGCCAGGTCAGCAAATCATCAAAATCTTGCTCATGCCAGTTGGCCAAACACCAGGTGCTACCATATTGCTGCCGCAGTTGCCATAGCTCTTGATAGCGTTGATAGGGCGCAATCATCCGACGATAATTAGCGTCAAAAAAACGCTCGATGATGAATAGACGTTGCGATCGAGATAATTGCTTGACTGGCGTTAGGGTGAGTTCTAAATATGGGTCAAATGCGCTCCCGTTGGCATAATCTTGGATCTGGCTGATCAAGGATGGCGATAGGTTAACATTCTGATGTAGTTGGGGGAATTTTGCCAACTGCAACATTAAGTCTAAGTAATCTTTAGTGCCATGCAGCCTTACCCAGGGCAGCCGATATTTCCCAGTCGCAAAGCTCTTGTAAAGTGGTTGATGCTGATGCCAGATAAAAGCGACATACAGTGGCAAGGAGGACATAGGAGCAAAATGCTAGATCAAAAAAAAGGATTAACAAATAAAACTGAGCTGAGCTTAGCAGGCGATCGGCTTAAAAATAAAACCCAAAATATGCTGGTGATGATGTCTAACCAAGTTGGCCACAGGTTGACGCAGCCTCATCGAGGTCTAGTTATGGGTGTGGCTTTAGCTAGCATTTTGCTGATTGGTTGTGCAAATCCAAAATCTAGTACAACTAAGCTTACTACTATGCCGCAGATCCAAACTAGTCAAAATGAGCAATCTGCGATCGCTGCCGCTGTTGAGGTCGATCGCCAAAAGGCTCAGTTTCTACCCATTACTGCCACCGCGACAATCGCCGACCAGGTAATTGAGCTAGAAGTAACTCGCACCCCCCAGCAACAGGCTTTAGGCTTGATGTTTAGGCCAGAGCTGCCCGCCGATCGCGGCATGTTATTTGATTTTCAACCCGCTAAACAGGTGGCCTTTTGGATGAAAAATGTGCCGGTCAATCTGGATATGATCTTTTTGCTCAATGATCAAGTAGTAGCGATCGAGCATTCCGTTCCCCCCTGCACCAGCGAGCCCTGTGCGATCTACCCTAGCACGCCAATTCTGGCCGATCGGGTAATTGAGCTGAGGACTGGCCGTGCCCAGGAGTTAGGCATAAAAGTGGGTGACCAGATCAAAGTTACGGCTTTGGACGCATCTGATTAGATTCATCGATAAATATCGACAAATGTGGACGCGATAATTAGTTAATTAGAGTTAATTAGTACCTATCGCTCTGTGACTATCCCGACTCATGTTTTACCGCTAATATAGTTTGTGATATCAATAATCCATATATCGACAGTTCGTTATTAGCGACCCATAAAAGCTATAAATAGTTAATTGAAGCAGAAAATAATATTTAGGTTGAGCCAATGCCAATGTTATCAATCGCAGCGGTAACAGAAGCCCCCAGCAAAGGAGTCCAGACAGCCGATCCCAAAACTGTCCGCAAGCCCTACCCCAACTACAAAGTAATTGTCCTCAACGACGACTTCAACACTTTTCAGCATGTGTCATCCTGCCTGCTTAAATATATTCCTGGTATGAGCGAGGCCAGAGCCTGGGAATTGACCAATCAGGTGCATTTTGAAGGATTGGCCGTGGTATGGGTTGGCCCCCAGGAACAGGCAGAGTTGTATTATGCGCAGCTAAAAAATGCTGGCTTAACGATGGCTCCACCTGAACCTGCCTAGCTTAGCTAGAAAGCGTCATAGAGCCTAAGAAGCCTTCGTCATGCTGTCTAAAATCCGCTGCACGATCTCAAACCCAGTCAACGCCTGCCAGGTAAGAATCCCCACCAGGGCAAAGTTGATCGATACATGGGTATATCTAGCCCAGGCATTGCCCTTTTGCATGAACGGCACCAGCGAGGCTGAGATCGCCACCAGGCTAATTAGACCCAGCCCAGCCAGCAAGTGAGGTCCTACGAATAATTTATTGTTATTCACATAGGTAACTGCCATGCCACCAACTGCACCCATCACCATCAATACCAAAAAGATAGAGCCGATTTGAAAGTGGCGATTGGCAAAATTACCTTCCAGCAATTTCTTCTTTTCATCGCCCTTAGCTAAACGCGTGCGCCAGGATTGAATCCCTAAATAGAGCGAATAAAATGCGATCAGCATGGTTGCTGTCATCAGCGCGGGATGGGCAAAGGTAAAAATAGGTTGAATACTGTCCGGAATCTGGATTGCCATAGTCATATCAGCGATTGCTTTAGGTTTTTTAGTGTTTCTCTTGTTATTACAAATATTAACCAAATATTAAGTTATTTGTATGAGTTTAAATCACTAATTCTGCTAAACCGAGATATTTAATCCCTGCTGGAGAAATCTCAAATCGACAGGGTAAGACCATTACACCGCGATCGATCGCCGCTCGAAACAGCTTGCCATACTCAGGATCAGCCTCATCACCTGGGGTAAAGCGATCGCAATCGTGGCGATTGATAAAGTAAATGAGGGCTGCTTTGGTAGCAAGATTAGGAAGTGACGATTTTGGTGATTGCTCTGGTTTAGTCGATTTAGTCTTACCCGACTTAGTGGATTTCCTGGCGCTAGTTGTTTTGGAAGCAGGGCGATCGCCACTAACTTCTTTTTGCTCAGGAGCCTCCTGCATTACCGCCATTAGCTCGCGCAGATGTTTTTGGCCTCTGGTGGTCACAGTGTCGGGGAAGAGTGCCAGATTGCCCTTTGCCCAGGTGGTATTTTTAATTTCTACATAGGTTTGGGCTACTTCACTGGTGAGCAAAAAATCGATCCGGCTGTTTTCCTGGCCATATTTCACTTCGCCCTTAAAACTGGTGTAGGGTTCGAGTGGTTCTAGCAAACGTTGCTCCAGCATTGCACCGATCACCTTGTTCGGTAGGCTGGTGTTGACTCCCACGATCGTTTGATCCACTTCGATCAACTCCCAGCTATATTTAAGCTTGCGCTTAGGGTTGTTGCTATGGGATACATAAACCGTTGCACCGGGCGTACAAATCCCAGTCATCGGGCCAGTGTTGGCGCAATGGGCAGTAACAATCTCGCCGTTTTCTAGTTCAATGTCGGCGAAAAATCGCTTGTAGCGCTTGACCAGTTTGCCAGTGGAAAGTTCTGGGAATGAATAAACTAGCATGGCTTTGTTGCATGAATCGAAGAAAGGGACAATACTCCTGCCAAGATTCTCCAATTTAGTCTTCAACCAGGTAAGAATCAGGCTTGCATAGCATCATTATACGATTAAGAGCCACGCACTGTAAAAACAGCTCCACCGCTTGATTATCAAAATTTCGTGAGCGTAACTTACCGCCAAAAATAGTCTTCAATCTAAACATAGTAGTCTCTGCCAGTGAGCGCCGATGATAGCCAGTCTCTCGTTTCCACTTGGCACGACCAACCTTACGGATGCGCCGTAAATTTTGGTCACGCGGATGCGGTGGTGCTTTACAATTGCCATGTTGCCAAATTTTGGCATTTTTGCGTGGTGGAATTACTGACTGGGCTTGTCTAGCAGAGATTGCATCATAACAGTCACGATGGTCATACGCACCATCCCCAGATACTTGCTTAATTTCATCCTCAATCTGATTAAGCAGTTCAGGTAGAATTTGGCCATCATGATATTGGTTGCTGGTAACCGCTGCCGCAAGAATTTCACCGCTTGACTCATCTACGCCCAGATGAATTTTACGCCAGGTGCGACGCTTACCTATGCCATGCTGACGCGTTTTCCACTCTCCCTCTCCGTAAACTTTCACGCCGGTGCTATCAACCACCACATGTCTCGCTGCCTGAGTCTTTTGATGGGGTAACTCGATCGCTAATTTGCCCATCCGTCTTGAAACTGTGCTGTGGTCTGGCACCGGTAAGTCTATGTTCATCAGGGTAAATAATGATTCGACCAAACCGGTGACTTGTCTGCCTGCCAATCCATATATGCTCTTGAGCATCGCAATCGTCGCAATCGCTTGGTCACTGTATCTGTTTGATGCGCCTCTGTTGCCGGATCGCTCTGGCTCTAGCCACATCTCTATTGCCTCCTTGCTAATCCAGAAAATTAGACTTCCTCTCTGTTTGAGGCTTTTGTTATACTCTTGCCAGTTGCGGACGCGGTATTGTGGGGGTTTTTTCATGGTAGTTAAAACGTACCATAACCTACCGCTCCGTTTCTTTTATGCAACAACGCCATTATTAGTAGTTAATTTTTGGTAGTTAAAAATTATGGAAGATTAACTTTTGCAGTTTAGCTACTGACCGCTTACCTGCCTAGATCCTGCTGGGTGAGTTATCAAGGGTGAGGCTCAAAATTTTGCTATTGCTTTTTAGGTGTGATATTTTGCCAAATTGATATCTTTATTAGTCATAAATTAGTTGCCAAGTAGTTGTACAGAGAGCCCGATCGCCTGATTAGTTCTTATCTGCTTATCAATCCTCACAAGAGCTAAGAAAGCTTCAAAAATAGTTGTAGAGTACAGTAGTAGCTTAATTACTGCTCATGTCAGACTTGCCCATCTCGATCGCCCAGCATTACCACAGCCGCACCAAGTACGACCCAGAAGGCTTGCGCAACAACAATCATCGCCTGAATTGGGGCGAGCAACCATCTACCTACAAGGAATACAAGCTGGGGCATGTTTATGATCTCAAGCCCCACCTGGTGCCAGATCAAAAAGCAGAAGGGCAAAGCCTGCTGGCGCAACGCTGGCATCGACTTTCTAAACTACTGTTTTGTAGCTATGGGCTGACGGCTAAGTTTTTGACCATGAATGGCGATCCGGTTTATTTGCGGGCGGCTCCGTCGGCAGGTGCACTCTATCCGGCTGAGGTATATTTGATCTCTGGCGGCACAGCATTACTACCGGCTGGGTTGTATAACTATCAGCCTAAAAACCATACGCTGGTGCACTTTTGGGCAGATACTGAAGTTTGGCAGAAATTAGAGGCAGCCTGTTTTCAGCATCCAACTCTGGCACAAACCAAAATTGCGATCGCCACTACGGCAGTATTTTTTCGATCGGCCTGGCGATATCAAGCCCGTGCCTATCGGCGCATATATTTAGATACGGGGCACCTGTTGGGCAACATTGAGCTAGCAGCAGCGATCTTTGGTTATCGGCCCTATCTGGTGGGTGGGTTTAATGACGATGTGGTTAATGAGTTGCTCTATTTAGACGGGGCAGAAGAAGGCGCAACGGCGATCATTCCCCTGCTCGACCTGCAAGAGAATGAATTTATATGTCGGGGCATTGAGGCCAGGGGGCGCAATTTAGATCCCAACAGCCAGGGATATGCCGCGATCGCCACCTCTCCTACTACAGCGATCGCCTCCGCCACCCATACCAACTTTCCCGATCTGAGCGAATCAGAACTGCTGAGCTATTTCCATCAGGCCACCAAGTTAGATGCTCCGGCCATTGGCAGCAAGGCCACAGAAATAGAACCAGCACCAGAATCCACCTCTGGTAACCCTGAACCAAACTTGAGCGATCGCAGTAAGCAAGTGCTGAGCAACGAGTCGGAACCGGAGGCACAAAGTAAAGCTGGGCAATCGACTGCCAATTCTTACCCGCTCGACGATCGGTATAACTTTCCGTTTTGCACCAAAATTGCGATCGCCACTGACCAGAGAGTTGATTGGGTAGATGAAGTTGGCGACTTAACTTCCCTCGAAGATTGCATTATTTCGCGGCGATCGACCAGAGCCTTTCGCGGTGAAGCGATCGAGTTGGCACAATTAAAGTTGCTGCTGGATTTTACTTACCAAAGCCAGAATTATGTTGAACAGGGGCTGGACGGCGAACCGGATTATTTTGATCTGAGCCTAATTCAAACCTTTGTGGCGGCTTCGGCAGTAAATGGCCTGGAGGATGGTTGTTATTATTACGCAACCGGATCGCAAGAGCTACGCCAGATCCGGTTCAAGAATTTCCGGCAGGAGTTGCATTTTCTTTGTTTGGGGCAGGACTTGGGGCGGGATGCAGCGGTGGTGATGTTTCATGCCGCTGACCTGGGGCAAGCAATCGCAAAATATGGCGATCGTGCCTATCGCTATTTACACCTGGATGCGGGGCATTTGGGGCAAAAACTAAACCTGGCCGCGCTCAAGCTGGGACTGGGTGTCAGTGGGATTGGTGGCTTCTTTGATGATCATGTGAATGAGGTGTTGGGTATTTCGGCCGAAGCGGCGGTTTTATATGTGACTACGATCGGTATACCGCGTTAATGGTGGGGGATTAAAATTGACCAATGGCACTGGAAACCCCTGATTCTTCAGCAACAGAACCCTCATCGAGCGAGCCCCAACCACCAGAGCAACTCCACCAGATTAAAGCCCATCTGGATCTGGTGATTTTAGCGCTGGAAGCCTTGACCGGAATTGGCTCGGAGGCGATCTTGCAAGCGGCTCAGGATTTACAGCTTCAGGAAGTGCTAGGCGATCGGATCACGCTGTGGCGCTGGCGGCAGGCCAATCCGTTGCGCAAGGGCAAAGGTGGCCGCAAAAAGCTGGATGTGGATGAAGCCAGGGCGATGGCCTTGATTAGCTCCCACCTGGCTGCCCAAAAACAGACCGAAATCCGCAATGCGATCGGCCAATTGGAATCTTGTTCGGCGCAAAATCGTCTACCTTATCAAGCACCAATTTTAGGCGATTATCTCGATGCGTTTAATAATCTCTATGGCGATCGAATGAATATTGACCAGTCGCAAATTGTCAACTCGGTGTTAGAAAAGCTAGCATTGAAATTACTA
Organism: Pseudanabaena sp. PCC 7367; assembly: GCF_000317065.1. GTDB lineage: Bacteria > Cyanobacteriota > Cyanobacteriia > Pseudanabaenales > Pseudanabaenaceae > Thalassoporum > Thalassoporum mexicanum. The sequence continues at coordinate 3,912,680 of NC_019701.1, read as the reverse complement.
ATCGATCTTTTGTTCTACAGTGCCCCCACCGGATCGCGTCGTCTGTGGGTAGCCCTCTTGGAACGCAGCCGCAGCCATGAATAGTCAGCAATCCCGCGCCACCACCCATCTGCAACGCTATCAGCAACCAACCTGCCTGTTGGAGGTGTGGACTAATTATGCGGCAATGTCGCAATGGAGCGATCGACCGATCGCCAGTAATTTACGCTTTAGATTGCAAGTTGGTAATCGCACCGTAAAGGGAAATCAGCAACAATTGGCAACCACGATCGAAACTGTAGTTAATTACGTCGATCGATCGCTGGCCAATGACTCTGGTTATACGCTCAACCATAATTTGGTGCTGCCCAAGCTCAAGCAATTAAACCTCTCAACGTTGCAATTATTTGATCTGGTGGCCAATTTGGAGCAATGCACCAATGAGCTAACCCTTTTACCCAGCTTGGATTTGGAACTAAAGCGGGTTACCCCCAACTGGCTCAAGGTGGCGGCGGTATTGGTAGCGGCGATCGGGGTTTCGTTGGGCACAGTGCGATTGATTACGCCCCAATTTTCGCCCCAGTTGGCACGCCAGGATGAAACTACGGTGGCAACGTCTGCGCCGGAATCTAATCCAGATAGGTCAAATGATTTGGATAATTCAGACGCGATCGCTCCTGCTGCACCTGAAACTACTGCTAAGGAGTCAACTCCCCTACCCTCTGATCCTGATGATCAACCAGCGGAAACTGATGCGGCGGCTGAGTTACCAGTAACTGCTGACGAACCGACAGCCAAGTCAAGCCTTGAAAATGAGTTGAATCTAGATCCTGTCGAGCCAGAAGCGATCGAATCGGAGTTAGATCAACTTGCCAGTTTGCCAGAGCTACCAGAAGCTCAATCACCTCAGAGTTCTGCTAGACAAGATGCAGCGACCGTACCGGCCGATCAGCCAACTGATTTGCAACGGAATGAGACTAGCTTAGATGATGCGCCGATCGATAATTCTGGCGCTAACCGCAATATTAAACCCAACGCCAGCCCCAGAGCAGCTAGAAAACGTACTAATTCCCCAGCTAGTCCGCCAGCTAAGATCGCGGGTCAAGACCGTCAGGATCGCAATAATCCTGCTTTACCCCAACCCACTGCACCACCTTATCCAAGCGCTAGTACGCCCCTCCCATCTGTTACAACGCCTGGAGATAGTTCTAGCTCTAATAATAATGAATCTAAAGATGAAGCAGTGACAGGGATAGCACCATCTGAACAACTAGAATCTCGTCAACGCAACCAGGAGATTCAGCCAGGTCGATTATCCCAACGATCGGAACCAGCCACGATCGGCCGCAGCAACACTAATGATCTCGATGGTGATGTATCGGCTACTGAATCGTTTGGCGATCATAATAGAGGCGCAAATATCCAGATAGTTACGATCGCTCTGAATGGTCAAAGCATTAGTAATACTGAACAAACCAGGTTAGCCAATTCATTACAACAACATTTGCGATCGCAAAATTTATATAACTCTGATGATTTTGCTGATTATGGCAATTTAAATCGATCGGGCACCGCCACTTTTGTCATTACGCTCCAACCAGGCCAGCCCAATCAGGTTAGATTAGATCGCAGTGCTTCCAGTCTTGTTGGTGATTCAAATGATCTAGCTAATCCAATTGAGCGATCGCTTAGTACCTGGAACCCACCGATCGAGGCGATTGTGGGGTTTAGTAATAGTTCAAAATCTGTCCAGATCAAACTCACTTTGCAAATCAATTAGCAAGCTGAATCCAGAATAAATAGCTAACTAAGCTTTAACCTTCTGGGCTTCATCATACAAATTAAGCAGCCATACCTCGGCTTCCGGCGGAATCGTGGTGAAGTGAATATAAATCGTGCGATCGCCATTGTGCGGTTCAGTTGGGCGATCGAGCACCTTCGCATAAAAGCCAGTGTCGGCCTGGGGTTGATCCACTCCTAGCGGCGGCAGCAGCCGAATATTAGTCATTGGTGTAAGTTCTTCATCGGTAATAATCTCCGCCCCATTGGGAGACAACCGCATTACCCTGCCCTCAAATACATCATTACCCAGATGTTTATCCTGCAAAACCTTATACTCAACAATCACATCCTTAGCGATCGGCAACAATTCAAATTCACTGCCAGCAAGTTGCAAATCATACTTACTCACCCCGCTCACGTCATAGATGGTGATCGGCTCGGTGACCCCCTTCGGCTCCACCTGCAGCGAGCCAGAAATCTCACAGCTATCTACCGCTTTGTAAGTGGGTTCTGAAATCAAGATCTGACCACCCACCGTATAGGATTCAATTCGAGCCGTAAGGTTAACATTGCTACCCACAATGCCATACTTGGCGCGGGTAGTAGAACCAATGTTACCAACCACCACTACACCAGTATTCAGGCCGATTCCCATTTCAATTTTGGGCAGCCCCAGCGCAGTAATACGTTGATTGACCTCGGTCATTTTTAACTGCATTTCCACCGCACAGGCAACCGCCCGCTCGGCATCATTTTCCCCCAAGATCGGCGCGCCAAAAATAGCCAGGATCGCATCGCCAATAAACTCATCGATCGTGCCGCGATATTTAACGATCACCTCGGCCATCGTGCCCAGAAAGATATTCAAAATCTGAACCACCTGTTCTGGATCGAGCCGTTCCGAAATTGAGGAAAATCCGCGTAGGTCACACATCATCACCGTCACTTCGCGGCGCTGCCCGCCCAGCTTGAGCCCTTCCGGGGTTTCCAGCAAGCTTGCCACCACATCATCGGATAAATAGCGACCAAATTGAGTCCGAATTTCCGCCGCACTCTGGGCAATATAACCGACAATCAAAGCCACGGAAACAGTGGTCGCAATTAGCGGTGGCACCACCGGAATCCACCAGCCAGCCAGAAAAGCACCATAGCTCAGACCGATCAACAAGCCCACCAGGCCAAGGGTAGAAATCGTTTGGATAAACAAATAGATAAAATTAACCCGCGATTGGGTCTCTTTGCCTTTGCCACCCGCATGTCGCCACTTCCAGCTAATTATGCTGCCGGCGATCGCCCAGCCCAGAATCCAGAGCCACTCGATCGGTTCTGACCAGACCCGAATCCCCATTCGGCCATCGGCCACATAGCTAAGAAAATAGCTCACCATATGGGCGTGGATTTCTACCCCAGAGGTTTCGCCAAAGTCACCCCAAATGCTGCGATCGAGGGGGGTAATAAAATAATCTTTCTCGCTTGCCGCCGTCACCCCAATCAGTACAACCCGATTGCGCATTAGTTCTGGATCGATTTTTTGATCCAACACATCAAACATCGACACGATCGTAAAGCTGGGATCGCTGCGCCGGTAATCCAGCAAAAACTGCTTACCGCTGTTATCCGCCACCGCATAACCACCAAAATTACTGCTGAAGGGCATAATTGCATCCAGCGTATCCACATAGGGAATCTGATTGGCTTCAAAATACAACGCGGCCAAGTACAGGCTAAAACTAACCTCACTGTCGCCCTGGTCATTAACCTGAATTGCCACCAGACCACGTCGCACTGTGCCATCACTATCTTGTACCAGGTTCACTGGGGCGGCCTGTTCCAATTCTGCTAATACTGGTGGCGGGGCGATCGCTTCATTCCCCAGGATGGCTTCTCCTGGCGCAACCCCATAGGAAGTCTTGCCACCCCCAACCAGATTAGGCGTGGACTTAAATACTTCGATCAAGCGATCGTGCCCCGGTTGCATTGGCCGATCGCGCACCACATCCAGGCCGATCGCTGCTGGTTCCTGGGCTCGAACTAACTCCAGCAACTTGGCTAATTCACGATCGCTAGCAGGCCATTGCTCCAGCCGATTAATATCAGTTTCGTCGATGCCCACCACCACAATGCGATCGTCGGTGGACTCGGTTGGTCGCCAGCGCAAAAACTGATCAAGCGCTCCCCATTCCAGCGGCTGCAATGCACCAATCAGCCGTAACAAAATTATGATTGTTGCCGCACTAGGCCCAGCGACCAAAACGCCGCGCCATTCCCACAACCACCCTTTTAAGCTTGACCACATGAGGCAATCTTAGTAAATTATTGCTGGACTATTCATCAGCCACATCATATTCAGTCTTTGGTTGCTCGGCGATCTTCACCAATGACACACCGTCATACTCGATCGAATTGAGTAGGCCAGTCCACTCGGTGGTATAGATAGCACTAGCGCTATCCGCAAAATGCAAATTAGCCAGGGTAGCAACTGCATCATACCAAACGCCTGCTTGGGCTAGGGTAGCGGCTTTTTCCAGGCTATCGGCCACGGAATTTAACTGACTCAGTTCAGCAGTGGGCTCAATCCGGCGGATATAACCTTCTAACTTTTGGCCAGGGGGAACATCCAGCGCACTGATCGAAATCCACCAGCGATAATTTTTATCTAGCTCCAGTTCTGGTGCATCTTCCGGTAGCTGAAAGCTAATGATGCCAGACTTGGGATTATCCACCCAAAATGCTTTGTAATAAACAGATTCTTCACCATCTGCAGTCTCTTCAAACATCTTAAACACAATTCTGGCTTCTTCGCTCTGGGGCAAATGGAACAGAATTGTGGGTCGATCGGCGATCGTTAGGGGCACATGATCGAGCGATCGCGCATCCGCTGGAACCACCGCCAGCAGGCAACTCGCAATTCCACTTTTAACACATTCTAGATCTCTAGTGATGCCGCCAGATGTGCTGCGTGGTGCACCAATATTTTTGGGCGGCTGGTAGCGAATTTTCTGGGCTTGGGCAACTGAGAATAGTGATGCAGTGCTCAAATTCACTAGCGAAACCGCAAGGGTGGCTAATGCTAGTTTAAATCCTGGGTGCTTTAGAAAAGCCATAGTACAAACATCCTCTGCTCAATGTTTTTATCTGAAAATCTGAAAGCCGGAAAACCTGAAAATCTGGCAATCTAATAATCCTGAAATTTGATTTTAAGATCCAGTCTTAATTAGGGTTGATCATTAAATAAGGCTACTGGAGTTAGATCTAGGCCAACCAGGTAATTGTTTACTGGCTACCTCAAGCTGATTTAACCTCAAAATAGCTAAAAGATCTAACAGACATATGATAACTAATATCAAAAGCTGTGCGCTGTGATCCTGAACCAGGGTAGCCCTTGTTTTTAGACACTTACACCGATCAAGTAAAACCTTGTCTCCGTTAAGGCTTTTGCAAGCATTATATGACTAAGACCTGATTTGAGCTAAATAGGTTCCAATTTAAAATTATAAAAATTATCTAACTCAGCTAATGATCTGCTCAATTAACCAACCAAACCCCAACCCCAGACAACTAATACTGGTGAGAATGCCAAAGCTTCTGGTTCTGCTTAGATCGGTGCGTTCCATTTGTCGCTTAAACCAAAATAAGACCGCAAACCAAAACGCAGCTAGCACAAAACTAAGGGCAAATAGGGCGATCCCACCGGTCAGGATGTTAGCAACTTGCTGAAGGCGATCGCCACCTTTGACAATGAGCACATCAATGAGCAAGGGTGAGGCAATTACCCAGGCAGTGATTAGCGTAATTGGCACTGCTAGTAAAAATGCCGTATGCATAGCGATCGACAAAGTCGCAGCAACGCCAGTAGCCCCAAACCAATAGACAGGGGGAGAATTGATCGCGGCTAGTCCCCAGCCATATAGGGCATACCAAAGAAACACTGCTAATGGTGTTAACCAGGGTAGTTTCCTAACTGCAACACCCAGGGTAATATCATCGCTTTTGGTTTGTTTTTTATTTAAGTTAGCTTTGGCTGGGTCGTTATTCATATGGAATTTATGATGGCGCAGAAAGATCTCGGTTACTTATATTACACGCTGCTATGAGGCTGCCACAGTTCATGGTCTCACAATTAAATAATTAAATCTTTTCCTATACGTTGGTTGTGGACGCTTGGATTTAATGCAAAGCTGAGCAGTTATTGCAGAAAGTGAAAAGCACTACGAATTAGTTTGCAAATTAGTTAGGGAACCATAACTTTGATCGCCTTGGGCAGCAAGTAAAATTTCGCCGGGGTATGGGTTAACAGCTCGCCATCGGTATTAATTGGTAAAGGGCGCTTAGTTCTAATTTCTACGCTTTGGCCACGATCGTAATGTACATTGGGCAGGGTTAAATGCCGTCCTAGCCACAATGCCGGCAGCATATTGGCGATCTCCCACCAGTGGTTTACTTCCAGGCTATATACATCTAGGCTCTGGTCATCGATCGCGGCATCTACTGCCACTGTCATACCGCCGCCATAGAAGCGACCATTTCCTACTGCTATCTGAATAGTGCGACTGTGGGTGGATTTACCATCGATCTGAATCTCAGCTCTGAAGGTTCTCAACTCACCTAGGGATTGCAGAGCCGCGATCGCATAGGCAATTGCGCCCCAGCGCTTTTTGGCAATGTTGGTCAGTCTGCGGGTAATATCTACGCTTAGCCCAATGCTAGCCACATTCAGAAAATAATGCCCATTCACACAACCTAGATCAATTTGCTTTACCTTCCCCGTTTGTACTAATTGGCAGGCCGCCGGTAATGCATTGGGGATCTCAAGAGTGCGAGCTAGATCGTTAGCAGTGCCCAAAGGCAGGATCACCAGGGGGATTTGGGTATCCACTAAACCTGCTAAAGCTGCATTGAGCGTGCCATCACCGCCACCAATCACCACAAAGTCAATCTGGGCGGCATAGTTACAAATAACTGCCGAAATCTGGGTTGGGTTCTCAGTTAACTCTAGTATTGTGGTCAATCCCAGTTGCTCAAATTGAGCGGCGATCGCCTCTGGCGAAACCTGTCCATTCTTTGCATGGGGATTGAGTAAGAGTAGAGCAGTGGCAGGGTTTGACATATTAATTTGGAACTAACTTGAAGCGCGATCACTGCTTGGGGCGACGCTGCGCAAATACCCAATAGCCCTATTACTATTTAGGTTGCGACGTTTCTATAGAGCGTTAGTGTAAATTCTAGCTCAGGTAAAGTTAACTCCAGGTGAACTACCATAAACGCAACATGCCCCCACAAAAGGCAATATCACATTGTTAAGGATATGACTAATCTGGTGGAGTTTTAAAAGAGTGAATCTATTGACTCTAATTGATTTGCAATGTGCAAAGCCTAGCGAAGATTTAGCGAAGATTTAGCGAAGATTTGTAGTTATGTTTTGCCAGCATCTGGATCAGCGTTAGCAGGTTTGATGTTATAGAAGATGTTATAGAAAAGGTGCCGGGTTACCCCATTCATCTTTAAACACAAAATCAGCCAGGGGCAAGCGTGATTGTTTGGTTCTTGCTTCTACCTCTTTGGCACGCAAATCTTCAGGTAGGTTACTTGGATCGCCAGGATAGCCGATCGCTATCATTGCCATTGGTTGCACATGGTCAGGTAGCTTGAAAGTCTCGATCGCCTTTTCCGCGTCGAATCCCGCCATTTGATGTACAAATAGCCCCATACTCAGAGCCTGCAAAGTCAGGGTGGCGGCAGCAGCACCAGTGTCATAGAGGGCAACTGAATTGGGCTGATCATTGTGGCGGAATGTTTTGCGGGCGATCGCTAACATCAACACCGGCGCAACATGAGCCCAGGCGCGATTGCCAGGCACCAAACAATCCAGCATATTGCGATAGGCAAGAGTATCAGCTTGTCTAGCCACCATAAAATTCCAGGGTTGATCATTAAATGAAGAGGCCGACCACCTTGCTGCCTCTAATAATGACAAAATCTTTTCATCTTCAACGTGTTGCCCTGAAAAAGCTCGTGGGCTCCAGCGTCTGGCAATTAACTGATCTAGTTGGTGATCGGCTGGGGCAGGTTTTTCCATAATTATTTAGGTATGCTTGATGGTGCTATTCTGGCTTCAATATCCACCATAACGTGATTTGTCTGAAAAAGGATTAATTCAAGCTTATGCTATTGCTAGGCAAAGATTCCAAGTTTCCTCAACCCCCTTAACAGCATGATAGTCATGCTAATTAGTGGAGGTTAGTGGAGGAAAAACTAGATAGCGGTTGCACAACAATAATTTCACTGAATCCTGACAATTACAATGCGATCGTGGCATAATCTTTATGCTTTCCTTACTACCCAAGCAAGATTGTATCCTGACTATAACCATGCCTGAAAGCCCTGTACTAATGGGATTCCAGGATTAAATAGTTATTTGAGCAATCATGTAGAGTCTGGTAGCTCTCTATATCAGAAAAATGGTTAGTTAACTTAACTAAATTAACAGGTTGAAACAAAAAGATTAAATAATTCCGCGATTGTTAGTGCTCCTTATAATGCCCGCTTAACATGATTGTAATTATTTAAGTGGTGTAATTGCTATGGAATACCTGCAACATCAGATTAATGAGCTTTCAGAGCAGGTAAGGGACATTCGCAAAAAGCTAGAAGTCTTGCCTAATGAGCTGGTGGAAGCTTCGATGCATCATCCTGCTGATGCACAGAATAATTATGTTGGCAATCAAAATAAGTTGCCAGAGCATAAAGATATTCTGGTCGATCGTGAACATGAAACCTGGTCTAGTCATTTGAATGCTGAAAGTGGCTTGTCCTGTGAATGGCAAATTCGCCGACTTACTGCTCAATTGACTACTGCTTATAACCGCATTGCTGCGCTCGAAGAAGAATTGCTAAGTCGTCGGATCAGTCCGCGTCAACAGCGACAATTTTAGGGGCAAATATCCTAGATGTCATGCATGTCTGTCATGGTTTAGGTCACATAGCCTTTATAGGACAATGCTCTTAATCAATTAATTAGCTTGCATTCAGTGGGTATATCTCAGGAAATTTTCCTTGACTAGCTCAGATCGTAGATTTAAGCGATCGATATCCTCGTTCAAGTTCAGCAAGTCCAGCTAAATTTGAGTCGGTGTTTGCCTCTAGCTTTGCTTTTTAATTAAATAAAGCCAGGCAGTTGAGCAAGTCTAAACATCAATCAAGAAATGCTTGCTTAGCGCATTGGTTGCACGTCCTTAACCGAGAAACCATGCTTGTCTAGCTCTTTCTTCAGGGCGATCGCGTTTTGGACATGGTCTACAAACATCACCCCATTGAGGTGATCAATTTCATGTTGAATGACGCGGGCAAGCAAGCCATCGACCTCTAAACGTTGGGGCTTACCTTCAGGGTCTTTAAACGCCACTGTAATCGAAGCTGGCCGCTTTACATCCATGAATACCTGCGGCACACTCAAACAACCTTCCTGGCCAAGTTCTATTTGATTACCAAAGGCCTTAATTTCTGGATTAATCAACACCAGTGGTTCTGCATCTTCTTTGTCTGGTTCGCAGTCCACCACAATAATTTGCTTATTAATTCCAACTTGAGGAGCGGCTAGGCCAATTCCATCCTCGCTATACATGGTTTGCAGCATCTTGATCGCAATATCACGAATTTCGGTATTAACCTTGCTAACTCGCTTAGCTGGCTGTCGCAGTACGCGATCGCCTAGTTTGTGAACCTGGAGGGGTGGGTTTTTTAGCTTTTGCTTGGAAACTTGAAGGACAGTGCTTGTCATGGCTTTTTATTTAATCTAACTGCTGCTTATATTGTGGCACATGTACCAATTGGCTATATGTTAAGCCTTTTCTGAGTTAGCCGCAATGCAGATATCTCTACAGTTTCAATAGATATCTATTGAGTTTATCCAGTCGGGATTACTTCCTGCTTAATTCTTACTTAATCTTGATCCCACTTAATCCTTATCTAGGCTGAACCAGCCCGTAAAGCTCTTACAGTTGACATGAGTTTTAAAAATCCTCGCAAACCCTAACTTCTCATTCATGGCGATCGCTTACTGTTAAATCTGCTAAGTCTCTATCGATATTGAACTGCCAATAAGCAATAGCTATTTATTCATAAGAAAGGCTGCGATCACCACCGTAAATACACATATACAGTCTGGATGTCTAGCACCAATTATGTCTAGCCAGGACAATTTAAAAGCGAGTAAAAATAAATTTAATGTACTATTAATCCAATTAACCTCCTGTTAATGTTCAATGGTAAATCAGGTCTATGCTGATCAGTCAGACATAGCCATAGCAATTAAACGAGCCTATTGTTTTGTTGCCAGGTTGAGGATGTTGAGGGTAAGTAGGGAGCAAAAAGAAATTGGATAGTCGATCTAAAAGGATGCGATCGCCACAAACAAGTGAATATCAAGAGCCTGAATCGCCAAGTTTGCAATCATTACCTCGATCAAGAACAAAATCTGAATCTGGCTCCCTTCTAAACCGAATCGCCCGTAATTTTGCGGCGTTGGTTAATCTGGTAGGTCGCTGGCAGTTGATTGCCTGTGTGGCGATCGCCTTGGCTTTAACCCAGCTTTCACTCTTGATCCTGCAAAATCCATTGTTACCCGCAGAGCTGGAATTTATGCAATGGTTTCAGCAAGCCATCCCCCCGGCGATCGGTAACATCTGGGGGAAAATATTTTTTGCCTGTGATGCTGAAGTTTCCGCTACCGTAGTAGTGATTAGTATTCTGGTTTTGAGCTGGCGCAAGCTGTGGCATGAAGCATTTTTTATTGCGATCGCCGCCGCCGGAGCGATCGGTATGAATGATTTGCTATTCAAACCCTTCTTTGCCAGAGAGCGCCCCCCTTTATTTGATGACCCCACCATTTCTGGCTATGCCTTTCCCAGTGGTCATGCCTTTGGCAACCTGATGCTTTATTTCTTCCTGGCCTATTTGCTTTCGGCACACTTTCCCAAACTAACCAATTATTTCTACGGCGCGGCAATTGTGTTTATTGCTTCGATGGGTTTGGGCAGTATGTATCTGGGGGTGCATTGGCTCACTGACGTGATCGCTGGTTATGGCGTGGGGTTTATCTGGCTGACGATTTGCTTGACCCTGTTGAAGCTGTCGAAACGAAAATTTCCTTCGCCCCGCTTGCCCTGGCAAAACTGAAGGCGATCGTAACTTTGTGGCAATTAATCAACTTGCCGATCGATGTTTAAAGCAAAGTTAATGCTCAGCAAAAGCTCTATATTCAAAATTCAAATATTTCAGTATTATCACCCTAGGATTAATAGCTTGAGCGCAGATCTATTATTGATTACAGGTCTAATTAGCCCCTTGCTTAGCATGTGTATTAATTAGTATTACTAAAATTGGAGCTGTAGATTAGGCCAGCCCCTTTTCTGGGAAAGCTATGATTGCTTAACATGATTAAGCTGTATTTCATCCTTTGAGGTGATTAAATTAAATTATGTGCCAGTTAGGTTGTCAGATATAAGCTGGCATAGTGAATATTAATTTATAAAAGTGTTATCGGCTGGCGAGCGATCAAAGGCTGTTGGCTTGAGTGACGGATTCTGATTAAAACAATTTGTTCAGTTGCTTTAGGGCTGACTTGGTTAGATTGATGCTTAGTCGAGATTGTGGTAGGCACAAATCTTAAACGTATCAATGACTATTTATTTTTTATTTTTATTTTGAATTCCTACGAGTCTTGCTTTAACTAGTCATTAACATTATTTAATTTAGATTGCTCCAGTATCAGCTATCAGCTATCCGATATCCGAGAAAAATAGGCATGGTCTCCAGCAATGAAACAAATAATCAAGAATCTGCATTAGTAGCACAAACATTGCAAGAAGGTTGGTTATTGAAACAGCAGGATCTAAATAGAGCGATCGCTGTGTTAGAAGAAGGCCTAAGAGCCGCAATGGCAAGTGAAGACCTGTTGCTAGGGGTGATCGCTGATTTGGAACTGGCTCTGGCCCTGATTGAAAGTGGTATCAATGAGCAGCTCCAAGAAGCAAAATCACTTTTGATTGTGGCTGGCAAGAAGTTGAAGGATTGTTCAACATGCTATCAACAAAAAGCCTATTTGCTCTATTGTCAGGGGCGATGGAATTTACAACAGGCTAAATTCGAGGATGGGGTTAAGTTCTTAAATTTGGCGCAAAAATCACCGCAGCTAAAACCAGGGCTGGATGTCTTGGTGAACTGTGCTTTGGCCAATTACCGCGCCAACAAAGGAGAATTTGAACAGGCGCTGCCGTTATTAGAGCAATTGCTCGATCGCTTACCGGAAGAGGATGATCTCGATCGCGCCTTGATTCTGAAGCAGTTAGGCCTGCTTTATCTATTGCTCGATGACCATGAGCACGCGGCTGCATATTTGGAGCAATGTTTAGATCTGGCGCTGCATATTGAGCATAAATATTTGCGGATTGAGGCGATGGCGGGGCTGAGTCATGTGGCGATCGCTCAGGCTGAGTATGAGACGGCGGGGATGTTGATCCAAGAGCGATTGCAAATTATTGACAAACCCGGCGATCTTTCCTGGGCTGCCTATGCCTATGTTGATTTGGCTGAGGCAATGCTGGGGGCGGGTGAAATCAATGATGCCCATGAATGTATTAAGGCTGAGGTAATCCCCAGGTTTGATCAGCTACAAGATCAACGGGGCATAGCGAAAACTAAACGGGTGTTGGGGCTAATTTGGCTACACAAAATCATGGATGGGTTGGTGAGCCTGAATGAAGAAACGATCGAGATCGCCGAAGATTATCTCCTAGAGGCATCGATGCTGTTTGAGCAACATCAAATGTTAAAGCATTATGCAGTGACCCTGGCGGATATGGCGCGGCTGTATAATATTTCGGCCAATACTCAGTATCAGTTCCAGTTTCAAGGTAAGTCGTTGCGATCGCTGGAAATGGCAATGGCTACGCTGGATCAGTTTGAAATCCGACCACCAATTCTGGATGCCCAGATCGAGGAGTTGTTCAGCGTAATATAGATCTAGGTCGTTATGATTTGCTGATCGGGAAAAATATGTCTACGATCGACTTGGTGGTTGAGCAGTTAAGAGATCTACCAGAACCTTTGCAAAAACAGGTTCTTGATTATGCACGTTTGCTAGCAGATCAAAAGGGCAAGAGCACTTCTGGGCAAAATTTACTCCCATTGGTTGGCTCGATCCCTGATGATGATTTGCAATTGATGAAAGAGGCGATTGAACAGGATTGCGAACGGATCGATTTTAATAAATGGTAGTTTTTTGCGATCGCATAGTTTAGATGAAAAGTCGCCGTCAATATTGCCCCCTTTACGATCGAGCCAAACACTTTTCTAATCAGGATGATCACCAATTCAGCGATCGCTATTTTGACTTAATAATATCTTTCTCTGCCAAGAGTCTAATTTTTGGTTAGCATAATCTGATAGCAACAAATTTGTTAGAAATAAAGTTAATTAATCAATTAAACCTGCGCCAAACTGGTTGAGAACCATGACCAACCCCAACAATCGAGAAGCCCAATCACCCCACCCAATGCAAACCACCAACCAGCCGATCGTGATTTATGACACCACCCTACGCGATGGTGCTCAAACCGAAGGCTTATCGATGTCGTTGGAGGATAAAATTCGGATCGCCCACAAGCTCGATAGTCTGGGGGTGGCTTTCATTGAAGGCGGTTGGCCAGGGGCAAATCCCAAGGATGGCGAGTTTTTTCAGCGATTGCAGGCGGAGCCATTAGTCAATGCAGAGGTGGTGGCGTTTTGCTCCACCCGCAGACCGGGCACCAAGGCTAATGAAGACCCAATGCTAGTACCGATCGTGGCGGCGGGGACTAAGTGGATCACTCTGTTTGGCAAGTCCTGGGATCTGCATGTGACCGAAGGATTACGCACCAGCCTGGATGAAAATTTGGCCATGATCACCGATACGATCGCCTATTTACGGGGGCGCGATCGCCATGTGATCTACGATGCCGAGCACTGGTTTGATGGCTATAAGGCCAATCCTGATTACGCTTTGCAAACCCTCGGTGCAGCGATCGATGCGGGGGCAGCCTGGTTGGTGCTATGCGATACCAATGGCGGCACTTTGCCCGACGAAGTAGCAGAAATTACCGATGCGGTGATCGCACATTTTGGCGATCGGCTCACGCTAAGCAATCTGGGCAATCAACCTGGCCGCGAGAATCAATCAAATCAAGTGCGACTGGGTATTCATACCCATAATGATGCTGGAGTGGCGGTGGCCAATGCCCTGGCTGCGATCAAGCATGGCGCAATGATGGTGCAGGGTACGATCAATGGCTATGGTGAGCGCTGTGGCAATGCCAATCTATGCACTGTGATCCCCAACTTGCAATTAAAAATGGGCTATCCCTGTCTTGCAGAAACCCAACTGCAACAGCTTACGGATGTGTCCCGCCAGGTGAGCGAGTTAGTGAATCTAGCTCCCTATGAACATGCGCCCTTTGTGGGGCTGTCTGCCTTTGCCCATAAGGGGGGCATTCATGTTAGTGCCGTGAAGCGAAATCCCAAAACCTATGAGCACATTGAACCAGAAACCATTGGCAATCGCCGCCGCATCGTTATCTCTGAGCAATCAGGATTGAGTAATGTGCTGTCAAAGGCCGAGACCTTTGGGATCAAGTTAGATAAAAATGATGCCACCTGTCGCCATATTTTGCAGCAGATGAAGGAACTAGAACAAAATGGTTATCAATTTGAAGCGGCGGAAGCTAGTTTTGAATTGTTGATGCGGCAGGCAATGGGCGATCGCCCCAAGTTCTTTGCTCTCAGTGGGTTTAGAGTGGATTCCGACTCCGACCCAGACGGCAATGTGCATGTGGTGGCGATCATCAAGGTATTGGTTAAGGGTGAAGAAAAGCTGATCGCCTCGGAAGGCAATGGCCCTATTTCGGCGCTGGATGCAGCGTTGCGAAAAGCACTAGTAGAGTTCTATCCGGCGATCGCCCAGTTCCATCTCACCGACTATAAGGTGCGGATTTTGAATAGTAATGATGGCACCAATGCAAAAACCCGCGTTTTGATTGAGTCGAGTAATGGTGAAGAGCGCTGGACTACTCTGGGTGTGTCCAGTAATATCATTGCTGCGTCCTATCAAGCCTTGGTGGAGGGGCTGGAATATGGCTTAATTCTGGCGCAGGCCAAGGAGCCGATCGCCGCTGGTTTGAGTCAGTAATATGTTACGGATCAATTGCCTGTTTCGATCGATTGAATAGAGCCAATTAATAAATCCGATCGCCCCTTGAGCCACGTAGCAAAGCAAATCCTTCCCAAATATTTGCTAGATTAATAACCAAATCAGGGCAAACTCAAAAAGCTGCTAGAATTTGCAGCAACCTTCACTGTTCGCCCCAATCCTTTAAAAAAAAATCAAACTCAACCATTGTCATGATTAGCTAGATAGACAAGATAAAAATTATGCTACGAAGACGCTCATCTCCCTGGATTCATCGCAAATCCCGCCTCTTGATCGCCGGCGTTGCCTCCCTGGGCGCAGTGATCACTGCCTATATTGCGATCCCAGTACTATTTGGTGGCAAAGTCACTTGCCCAGTTGAAGGGTGCGACAAAGTATTAGAAAGCTCCTATGCGGAGCTATTTGGCTTGCCGCTAGCGCTATTTGGTTTCCTAGCCTATGCCGGCATGATCGCCATATCCGTTGCGCCGTTATTTATTAATGCCGAAACCAATTTGCCATTGCGCAAAAAGCTAGAAGAATTCACCTGGCCACTGCTGTTTTTAGGCGGAGCTTCGATGGCGATCTTCAGTGGCTATTTGATGTACGTCATGGCGGCTGAGATCAAGGCTTTTTGTATTTTCTGCGTAGTTTCGGCAGCTTGCTCATTTAGCTTGCTGGTGCTTGCTTTTATTGGCAAAGAATGGAAGGAAATCTCCCAGCTTATTTTTGCATTTGTAATCATTGCCATGGTCACCCTGGTGGGCACCAATGCTGCTTACCAAATCTCCAATGGCGGCAATACCCGCAGCGATATTAGAACTGCTTCTGCCCCCGCCAATGTGGTTTTAGCCGAGCATCTCACTGCTTCCAACGTGAAAATGTACGGTGCTTTCTGGTGTAAGTTCTGCAAAGATCAAAAGGAAATGTTTGGCCGTGAGGCCTTCAGTAAGGTGGATTATGTCGAATGCGATCCGCAGGGTAAGAACCCCCGCGTTGAAATGTGTCAAGCTGCTGGGATTCAACGTTATCCCACCTGGGAAGTAAATGGCCAGCTTAGCCCTGGGGTCTTTGCCCTGGAAGAATTGGCGGCCATGTCAGGCTATGAGGGCGATGTCAGCTTTGGTAATCCTGCACCATCTTCTTCCTAGCCAGTAGCGATCGCCAAATCCCATCTCAGCCTAATTCAGATTCAGCCCCATAACCCAATCACAAGATGGCAACACCTGACCATCTCAATTTTGCCCAGCAAGATCTGCGTAATCGCTGTTTCCGGCAGCATTATTTACGAGATGCCAATTTTGAGGGGGCAGATATTCGCGGTTGCGACTTTCGGGGGGCAACGCTGGTCAATGCCAGTTTTGAGCATGTCAAGGCAGGATTGAGTCAGCGCCAGGTGTTGATCATGCTGGTCTATGGTGCTTTTTTGACCGTGATGATTTTTGAGGCGATCTTTTTTGCGCTGATTGGTCAAACGGCAACGGCGATCGCTCTGATCACTGGTATGGCGGCGGCGGTGGCACTGGTGCTGGAGATCCCCGGTAGCTTGCTGGTAGTTGTTTTGATCACAGCCATTGCTACGATTAGCGATCGGGCTAGTTTTTCCTTGGCGATTGCTATTTCCCTGGTTTTCCTGACCCTGGTGGCAGCTAGTTGGCAACGGTTGCTCTATTTCTTGGCTGCTACGGCGGCTGGGTTCCTGGTGGTGGCATTGTCTGGCTTTGCGGGGAATCTGGCTGAAGCGATCGCTTCGCCCCATGTCATGATCACAGCGATCGTATTTGCTGGCGTGGTGGTGGCTTTGATTGAGCGGGACTTACCGAAAAAAAATGCCCGATATGTACCAACTGGGATGATCGCCATCATGGCAATTTTTGGCTTGCTGGCATTTCTGGGCGCGATTTTTATGCAAGCGGGGTTTGTGGCGGTGGCGCAATTGCAGTTAACGCTTGCCTTGATGCATTTTGCTTTGATGCTAATGGCGATCGCAGGCGCGGCAGTGTTTGGCCTGGAGATCCCGAAAACAATCAACCAGTCGATCGGTACTTCTTTCCGCGATGCCGATCTCACCGATGCCAATTTTAATCATGCCAACCTGGCTAATACCGACCTGTCCTATGCCCGCACCAATGGCACTAATTGGGGCAGCGCTCAATTTCGTAAATGTGTGGCTTATAAGTTCTCCAGTAGAACCTGATTGGCGCAAAAGTACATCTGGTTAATTTGATCATTAAACTGGTTGTTCAATGGGGGATGCCCTAAAATGGCAAATGAATAGGGCAAGTAGATTGAATATCGCTAGGCTGGAATAGATCCAGTTTTGAGCCTTATTACCAACCCAAAGACTTAAGCGATCGTTGCTAATCATAAATTGCTAATCATAAATCGCTAAGTCATGGTTACCTGCTCGCCTCAAATTAACCACCGTATAGAGACTTATGTCCGATCCCGAACAAATTAGCCTGTTTAATCTTGGTGATGACCAGGAATCACCACCCAAGACAACCACAGACACTGCCAAATCGTCTTCAACTGCTATCTATGCCAACCTTGAGGAACTGCGCCAAGAGGCATCAGGTTGCCAGAAATGCGGCTTAGCGGAAACGCGCAATAAGGTTGTAGTCGATCGCGGTAACCCGAAGGCACTGATTATGATCATTGGCGAGGGGCCAGGGGAAGAGGAAGATAAAACCGGCTTACCGTTTGTGGGCAGGGCAGGTCAATTATTGGATAAGATCATCGCTTCAGTTGACCTCGATCGAGAGCAGGATATCTATGTCTGTAATGTGGTGAAATGCCGACCACCGGGCAATCGCAACCCCACTCCCGATGAGATGGCTGCCTGCAAACCCTATTTGCTCGAACAAATTCGCTTAATCGATCCCAAAATTATTTTGCTCACTGGCGCTACGGCGGTTAAGGCGGTGCTTGGCGATAAAACTGGGATTACCAAACTGCGCGGTAAGTGGCGCGATTGGGAAGGACGATTGGTGATGCCGATTTTGCATCCGGCCTATTTGTTGCGCAATCCCCGCCGCGAGGAAGGAAGCCCCAAGTGGTTGATGTGGCAAGATATTAAAGCAATCAAGGCTAAGCTGTTGGAATTCAAGGCGGAGCTGGCCAATGGTAATGGCGATCAAGATGATGATGATTTTTAGGGTGATCATCAATCGTGTAAATGATCGATCGTGTAAATGACTAAGGCGATCGCTGCCACAATTGACTAAACGAATAATTAGCGAACAATTTATTAGATAAAAGCTTGCCACTGGTAATATCAAATACCCTGAATTGCCCACTAAATCAACATAGTAAGGTTATATACATTTCGATAAAGGATAAAAGGATATTTGAACTCACTTGAGAGAGTCCGTTTAGTAAAAATCAGTAAAACCTAATTCAAGAAATCATAGTGGAAGAAAAAGACCTGAAAACCCAATTGACCGAAATGATCGATGTGGCGGAATGGGAATGGCTGGAACCCCATGCGCAAAAGGGCAATTTATTTTTAGTCAATGCCAATTTATCGGTGCTGGAAGTGGGCCTTGCAGTGGCAGAGGATAATACTGAAGTGGTGCAGCGGTGGCTGGATGATGGCATGTTGCAGCGCCCTTCTCAGAGCCAAATGGATTATTGGCAATCGGCTGATGCACCTAAGTTTGAAAGCTTAATTGTGCATCCGTTTATTCTTTCTAAGGAACAACCTGCCTAATTGGTTTTTGGGA
Organism: Pseudanabaena sp. PCC 7367; assembly: GCF_000317065.1. Lineage (GTDB taxonomy): Bacteria > Cyanobacteriota > Cyanobacteriia > Pseudanabaenales > Pseudanabaenaceae > Thalassoporum > Thalassoporum mexicanum. The sequence continues at coordinate 3,893,975 of NC_019701.1, read as the reverse complement.
TTTTTGGAATTTTTAGGATTGGTGAAACTGGCATGAGGCTAAGCAATCGATCGAGCGGCATAATAATTAATCCATGAGCGATCGAGCGGCATAATAATTAATCCATGAGCGATCGAGCAATACAACAACTAATCGATTAGCGATCGATACAAATCACCAATCACCTGATCAGACATCAGCCAACCCTCCGGCGCAGTCAGGATTAAATGCGGGTTGGGTTTGTTTATAATCCTTGCCCAGCCGCGATCGAAATGGGGCTGCAAAGTTGCCATTACTTTTTCGATTAGACCCTGGCCATATTTTTGTTCTAGATCGCTGAGCCCGATCCCCTCCGCCAATCGCAACCCTTGCATCAGCGTATCGAGTAATTCTTCCTCTGGCGTAATCATTGGCGCAGTTGGCGCGATGTCTTGCTCCTGCCAATTCTTGACTAGATTTAAATAATCGCGCATTTTCCTGGGGCGATCGATCCGCCTTTGGCCAACATAGCTAGTCGCTCCCATCCCCATGCCCCAAAAGGGTTGGTTATGCCAGTAGGTAAGATTGTGCTGACATTGATAACCGGGCTTGGCATAATTAGAAATCTCATAATGCTCAAAGCCTGCTGCGATTAGTTTTTGCCTTGCGATCAAGTACATCTCGACGGTGGTTGCCTCCGTTGGCAAGGGCTGATCTCCTGGCACATAGCGTTTACCAAAGGCTGTACCTGGCTCGATCGTCAGGTCATAGACCGACATGTGGGTAGGTTGCAACTCGATCGCTAGATCCAGAGATTCTTGCCAGTCGGCGATCGTTTGTTCTGGCAGGCCAGAAATGAGATCAAGGCTAAAATTATTGATTCCAGCCGCTTTGATCGCTGCAATCGCACTAAAAATTTCCGCCACCCCGTGGGCTCGCCCGCAAATATTAAGTAAATGGGCTTGAAATGCCTGCACCCCCAGGCTAATTCGATTCACCCCCAATGACTTATAACCCGACAGACTCTCGATCGATACGGTACCAGGATTTGCTTCGATCGAGATTTCTGCATTCTCGGCAATGCCAAAACTTGTTCTGATCGCCGCCAGGATCATCGCCAATTGCGCCACAGTCAATAAAGAAGGAGTACCACCGCCAAAGAAGACTGTTTGTAATGGTGGTCGATCGCCTTTGATGCAACTTCCTTGATTAATGGCATTACTGGCCGATCGTTCCTGTGCTGCGGTTAGTTTTATTTCCGCACAAATGGCCTCCACATATTCCCGCTTCAGGTTCTCGCCACCAGTGGTAATCGCAAAGTCACAGTAAAAACACTTGCGATCGCAAAAAGGAATGTGCAGATAGATGGATTTAGTAGTGGCCTGGTTTGTAAATACTGGCATTAATTTTGAGCTTGTCGATCTTGGTTCGATCGTAGCTTTGATGAGCAAAGAAATACCAATACCTTAAACATACTTTGCTAGGAACCGTGGCCAAGGCATCAGCAACGATATAAGTGCTATATTGACCAAATCTTTAACCAATAAAGATGCCTAGCGGGGTGACAATAAGCATGTGAATAAGAGCTAGAGTAAATTACAGCAAAATAGTATAAGAAAAGATAGGTCAATTCATAAAAACCAAGACCTATCTAAAAAATGTCTCTAAAATTGTACCAACAACATTTGCAATCAAGTCTAGATTTAAAGACTTACCTATTCGTAGAAATCCTGCTAAAGCTATTACAAACAATTAAGCAATTCAAGCCTATGCTAAACGCTTTGATATCGAAGAAATGTTCCGCGATTTCAAAAGTGGTGGCTATAACCTCGCTAATACCAATATTACTGGTACTCGTTTATCTGCTCTGATTTTGCTGATTGCCCTGGCTTATGGTGAAGTTACTTTTAATGGAATGCATGAGAGTTATTGAGCTTGGAGAATAACTTGCTTTGAAAACCACCAGATAGATTATGTATATTCATTTATGTATATTCATCAACGGCAGATTTATTTTAAAGATACTGATGCGGCGGGGGTGGTTTATTTTGCTAATGCCTTGAGTATTTGCCATGAATCCTATGAGGCGGCGTTGAGAGATTTTGGTGTTGATGTGCGGGAGTTTTTCAGCGATCGTGGTGGTTATGCGGTGCCGATCGTCCATGCAGAAATTGATTTTTATCAGCCTGTGTTTTGTGGCGATCGCCTGGTGATTCAGGTTTTGCCGGAGCAACGATCGCTCTATTCTTTCCAAATTAATTACCAGATTTTTGCCAATTGTGAGGCTGATTTAGTCGCTCAGGATATTCAACTGAACGCCAAGCAAAAACCTTGTGCCAAGGCGATCACCCAGCATGTTTGTATTAGCACCAGCGATCGGCGTAAGACCGAACTGCCAGACCAGCTAACCCAATGGCTCGCAAATTATTCACCTACTGATTAAAAATTGACCAAACAAGAGCGATCGAGATAATTGAATTGTTGGTTTAAATAGCTTACTAAACCTGATATTCATAGTTAGCGATTGTATAAGGCTCGATCGCCCCTGCCGCTAACCACTCCTGCATTGCGGGTAAGTTTAAAACTGCCTCCAGATAGGCCTGACAAACTGGGTCTAGCTCCACGCCATAGGTGACAAACCGCAACACCACCGGGGCATACATGGCATCAGCGATCGTGAAATGGCCAAACAGCAGATCGCCACCGCTGCCATACCTATTCCGGCAATCGCGCCAGATTGTGGTAATCCGGTTGATTTCCTTCAGCACATCGATTGTTCTGCCCATGCCTGGATAGCGAGCACGGCCGTTCATGGGCATATGGGTACGCACATTAATAAACCCGGCGTGCATCTCGGCAGCGATCGATCGGTTCATTGCCCTGGCGGCTGGATCGGTTGGTAATAAATTAGCTTCAGGGAACTGCTCCACCAGAAATTCCATGATCGCCAGTGATTCCCAGATTGCAAAATGATCGCAAATTAAAACTGGCACCTTACCAGCGGGTGTATATTGCCCTATTTGCTGTCGCCAATCGCCCACAAACAGTGGGATCAGGATTTCCTCAAACTCCACCCCCAATTGCTTTAGCACCAACCAGGGGCGCAGTGACCAGGAAGAATAGTTCTTGTTGCCGATCACTAATTTAAGCTGCATTTTGCTGACCTCGATCGCCTTATAGGGAAGCTAAGTGACTTGCTTGATCTACACAATACGCATAATACCTAAACCAACCGATCGGCACTGAACATCCCTTGTGGATCAAACTCCTGCTTCAGCTTTTTCATCAGCGTCAGCGTGTCGGCAGAGTAATCCCAGATGTCGATCTCTTGTTTGAGCGCCACCGGAGCCTCCAGGATTGAAAGGAAACCCTCTTTGCGGCTGACCAAGTAGCGAATTTTATCGATCGCCTCTTTGATCGCTACGATCGCTTGGTAATCATAATCCTCGCCCGTGTTTTCGTTGGGTTGGAGGCGCAAAATCCCCAGACCACTGCTGGCATGCACCCGCACATAGGCGGTGAAGTTGGGTAACCTTTGGGCGACGATCGCCTCAATTTCGGTAATCAGCAAACAAGCCTGATCGGTTAGCACGCCGATTTTAGCCACGATCGCCTGGGGCAAGGCTGTATTCGAGCGGGTATAGTTTTCTCGATCGCCATGCCAATAGAGGTTATCGATCGCTTGCCAGGTATCGGCCTCCGCTGTTTCAGCAATCACATCAACTTCCATTGGTTTAGCTAGTTGCACCGATTTCGCCAACTCCTGCACCCGATCGGATTGTTCCTTGATGCTGGCAGGGATGGTCTGGAACCGGATCACCAAGCCCAGACTTTTGCCATAGCCCAGATGCTCCATTGCTTGATTAGACAAAATATCTACCACCGTGGGGGTGAGTGTGGCGCTGAGGAGTTCGGTACGGAGTCGGGCGATCGCCTCGTTGGAACCCTTTACAATCACAGTACCAGACGCTTCGGGCAGGGGATAGAGCCGAAAGGTAAGCTGGGAAATTATGCCCAGAGTGCCATAGGAGCCCGTCAAGAGCTTCATCAGGTCATAGCCTGCCACGTTCTTGACCACCTGACCACCCGCCTTGGCGATCTCGCCGTCGTAGCGCACAAACGAAATGCCAATGCACATGTCGCGCACACTGTTATAGCGATGACGCAGCGATCCACTATTCCCCGTCGCCACAATCCCACCCAGGGTCGATCGCCTGGCATAGGCAGGATCGATCGCCAAAAATTGATTTGCTTCCGCCAAGACCGATTGCAGTTCAATGAAATTAATCCCCGCTTCGACGGTAACGGTGAGATCGCCGATCGCATGTTCCACCAGATGATTTAGCCGCGAGGTACTAACCACCACTTCCGCGCCACTGGCCAAGCCACCCCAATCGATTTTGCTGCCGTTGCCACAGGGGATCACGCGCCATTTGTTTTCATGGGCAAGGGCGATCGCTTCGGACAGTTGCACCTGGCTCTGGGGATAGACGACGCAGCAAATACTATGGTCGGGTCGATCGGCTGATGCACCTGTTTCACCACTAGTCGGGGCGATCGAGTTATTAATCCGCTTTTTGAGCATTGGCGCGAGGTATTCGTAGGTTACGACGTTCTCGGAACCCAATAGCTCGGTGTATGCATCGGCGATCGCTTCTTTCTCTGCTGCTTTCACGGTGTCGCAAGTCCTGCCCTGAATATAATTTTGATGATTCTATTATCCAACTAATCGGCCGCTTGATATCAAGCTTTCCTGACCGAGCTAGATTTTCGAGCCAATTTTTAAATAGGTTCATCTGGGGCGGAGCGATTGCTCACTCTATATCTGATTGGCAACTCTTATAACTCGCCGTGTTCTTCGAGCCATTCGGTGATGCCTTCTTCCAGGTCTTGGAGGGCTTCATCGAGGCTGGCGTAGCTGTTGCCGCCCTCCCAGATCGGATCGCCTTCTTTCATGGCGCGAACGTATGAGTCGCTGTCTTCGATGTCGCCAATTTCGATGTAGCCGTAGGATTCTACCCAGATCACTATATTGGGAAAATTTGTTTCAAACAGGTTTGCCATTGTTTAACAAGGTTGCGGTTTCCTTTTCCAATGAAATCATCCTATTCGCATTTTTGCTATGGCGCTAGGGGTTTTCTTAATCTATTTTTTATTTGTTTTGTTTTTTGCGCTTTTTAGCAGTTTGTCCCCTTGCGGGGTAGTGGGTTTGAAAGAAGCTAGAATCCTACTCAAGGCCATCCTTGGCTGGAAATTGAGTTTCAGTCCCCTTGCGGGGTAGTGGGTTTGAAAGTCTACTGAGCTTGAAAGTGCACCTTCTCAGACTCTGTCTCGTTTCAGTCCCCTTGCGGGGTAGTGGGTTTGAAAGATGCAGACGAAGACGACGATTGTCCAGATGGATATAAAAGTTTCAGTCCCCTTGCGGGGTAGTGGGTTTGAAAGATGAGCCTGTTCCCACTCCCCCTAATTAGGGGCTAGTGTTTCAGTCCCCTTACGGGGTAATAGAGCAATGCAATGGAATTGACACAGGACAGGACGATGGCACACAGCCGTTTCAGTCCCCTTATGGGGTAGTGGGCTTAAAGGTTGAAAACTCAGGATGTTCCCTGTGCATGGGAAACCAGGAAAAAATATTTCAGTCCCCTTGCGGGGTAAAAAATTGGAGGACTGAACAGCTTGCATAACAAAAAACAAGCTCCTCCAAACGATCGAAAAAACTATTTAGTTCTCAAGGATCGGGCGACCTCTGGAGATCACATTAATAATCTACTGAAAATTCCAGCCAATGTCCAGCGATCGGCCATTAACTTATGTAAATCAACCAGGCTCAAGCAAAAATCCCCTAACCCATAATATTTTTGAAAAACGCGATCGCCTCCCGCAGATGCCCCATAAACGCATCGATCTCCGCAACCGTATTATAAAAATACAAACTCGCCCTGGCCGTCCCCGTGATCCCAAAATGACTATGCAACGGCTGCGTGCAGTGATGCCCCGATCGGATCGCCACGCCCGATTGATCCAGAATTTCCGCCACATCATTAGCATGAAAACCAGCCTTCGGCGCAAACGCCACCAACGCCGCACGATGATCGAGGGGGCCATAGATTTGAATTTCGGGGATTTCTAGCATTCTTTTCAACAGGTAGCCCGCCAACTCCTGCTCATAGGCGTAGATCTTGTCCATGCCAATGTTTTGTAAATAATCGATCGCCGCACCCAGGGCGATCGCCTCGCCGATTGCTGGTGTACCCGCCTCAAACTTGTGGGGCAAATCCGCATAGGTGGAATGATCTAAGTAAACCTCCGCGATCATCTCGCCACCCCCTAGAAACGGCGGCATCTCCCGCAGTAAATCTAATTTGCCATATAAAAAACCAATCCCCGTCGGCGCACACATCTTATGCCCCGAAGCCACCAGCCAATCACAATCGATCGCCTGGACATCGATCGGCATATGCGGCACACTCTGGCAGGCATCCAGCAAAACTTTGATACCGCGATCGTGGGCTAGGGAGATGATCTCAGCGATCGGATTGATGCAGCCCAGCGTATTGGAAACATGGACGATCGAGACTAATTTTGTCCTATCACTCAGCAGCGTTTTGTAATGCTCTAGATCCAGCTCACCGGAATCAGTGATTTGTACATGCCGCAACACCGCACCCGTTTTTTGTGCCACCATTTGCCAGGGCACCAGGTTGCTATGGTGTTCCATTGCCGACAGAATCACTTCATCGCCTTTGTTTAAATTAGCCATGCCCCAGCTATAGGCCACCAGGTTGATCGCCTCGCTGGCATTGCGGGTATAGACAATCTCCTGGGATGACCGGGCATTAATAAACTTAGCCACTTTTTCCCTGGCTAGTTCATAGGCATCGGTCGCCCTGGCGCTGAGGGTATGCGCGCCGCGATGTACATTGGCGTTGTCATGCTCATAGTAATAGCGCCAAGCATCAAGCACCGCGATCGGTTTCTGGGAGCTGGCCGCATTGTCGAAATAAATCAACGGCTGGCCATTGACTTCTTGATTCAGGATCGGGAAGTCGGCTCTGGTGCGATCGGCGATCGTAAGGGTTTGAATCTTAGGCGCGGTACTAGTCATGTTGTTAGTTATAACAGCGTAGCGAGAGGATTTGTTGTAATTGGTAACTAGTGATTACCTGATTACTACTTTACAAGATATTTAACAACATGTTTGTTGTTTTGTCCGATCGCTATGATAAATTTGGGCTCTGGGGCGCTTAAATTGTCTAAGTAAGCCTAAGTGAGGGTAAGTGAGGCTGGCGATCGCAAAGTCTAAGTAGCGGTTAGAAATCCAACTTGCTAGAAAAAGATTCAGGCGATCGGCTAATTTAACCTGAGCTAATTGGAATTAATCAAGATTTCTATGCCCTCCCTTGAAATAACCTAGACCCAAATCTATATATCAATTCCAAACGTGTTTAGTGTTTGTGGATAGCAGATTTACTCTTAACAATCGCAAAGCCTTTCCTGGTAATGGATAGATTGTTCAAGCCAATAGACAGAGCGATCGCCATAACTTTTCTACAATCAAGTCTACAATCAAGCATAGGTACAAGCCCTGGGAAGAATATTTATGAATTCATAAAAATTAAACTCACATACGCTCACATAAACTCACAAAGTATGCAAAAATACCTGAGATGGGTTTTCACCCTAGCAGGACTATAAGCTGAAATCTTCTGGACTGCATTTCGAGGCATCTAACAAAAACTATATAGGGTGTGTAGATTCTATGACCGTAGCGGTTGAGAATTTGTTAGCTCAGTGCGCACTTAAGAGCACTGGATCTGGACTGGTAATCGATTGCCCAAGCATCTCTGTTGCTAATTTGCTTTGGGAACAACGTCAAGAATGGATAGGAATCACCAGGCTGTTTCACCACAGCGGTAAAATTAAGTTAGTGGTGAAGGGGCAGGATTTTGCTTCGCCCTTTAATCCATTTCCTGAGCAGGGTTTGCCCAACTTTTCGGATCGAGTCCGACAGAGTATGGATGACAATCTACTAAGAGCGCCTCAAAAGCTCGATTACCGCGATATTTTGGATTTCGTCAGGGATGCTGGCGATCCTGTTTGTGTGACCAATCATCTGACTAATACTTGCCTGTTGCTCAACGATCGCTTTTCTGCCGATCGGATTACCTGGATGCCAGCCCAATATATTGGCATTAATTTTCTGTGGCTGTGGCGTGATTCGATGGATGATTATGAAGTTTTACAGCGGGAATTGCGGCAAAACGGGCGGGTAGATAATTTCACGTTCCGATTGCGGCGGGTTGATGGCAGCATGGCGGAATATACCAAGGATTTCTTTATTGCCGATGATTTTTTGGGTTATCCAGCTCGCATTTCGATCAGCAAGGATTGGCGACCGCTGAGTGTTGCCCATTAAGCGATCAATAATTTAAATAATTGCATCGATCTGATTCGAGCCTGAGAGAGCACAGGGAGAAGTGAGTTAGGCATGGAGCGAACTAGAAACAAAGATAGGGTTGCTCTGGTGACTGGTTCGACCTCTGGGATTGGCCTGGCGATCGCTAAACAACTGGCGATCGATGGCTTTACGATCGCGTTTCATTCCAAAGCTTCGATCGAAACTGGCCAAGCACTAGCGCAATCCTACGAAAATGCCTCCTATAATCAAGCCGATCTTGCCGATCAAGACCAAGCAAGTGAATTGATTGCGGAGGTGTTGGCCCATCACGATCGCTTAGATGTTTTAGTCAATAATGCTGGGATCACCGCCGAAATTCCCCACCATGAACTTAAACAAGCTACTCCCGAAATCTGGCGACAACTCCATGAGGTGAACGTAATTGCCCCCTGGACATTGATCGCTGAGGCCGAAACCGCTTTGCGCGAAGCTTCTGGCCAGGATTATACTAGCTGCATTATTAACATTAGCTCCCATGCTGGCATTCGCCCCAAAGGAGCCTCAATCCCCTATGCGGCTAGCAAGGCAGCGCTTAACCATATCACCCGGCTTTTGGCGGTCAGTCTTGCTCCAGAAATTCGGATCAATGGAATCGCGCCAGGGTTGGTAGATACATCCATGAGCAAAAACTGGACAGACGCGCAAAATCTCTGGCGACAGCGATCGCCGATGGGAAGGGGGGCGCAACCGGCAGAAATTGCCCAGATTGCCTCGATGTTAATTGCCAGTAGTTATCTTACGGGCGAGATTGTGATTGCCGATGGTGGCCTAAACCTTACCTGAATCTATTGCCAGGTAAAAATCTAGAGGATACCAAGAATCTAATCGATCACTCCAGGACAATCGAACTCTTGTTAATTAGCCGATAGTTGAAATAGCTAGTTGATCGCTAATTGGGTTGGGGGCTACAATCGCCATTCTGTGGGTCATTCTCTTTACTATTCGGACTATTAGGACTATTAGGACTATTGCGCGATTGCCCCGAACTAGCATTGCCAGGATTACTGGAATTAGTGGAATTAGCTGAGGGAATCGAATTTTGCTCACAGATTGCTTTTAGATATTCAAACTCAAACGGTTGATTACGATCATCCCGCAGCACCATCCCCAGATAGCCCAGCTCAGTTTCAGTGGGCATTCTGCCAGCCACAATCTCTTTTAGCTTCGCCAAGGTGAGGTTAGTGCGCTGCTGGATCGCCAGCTCAAACTCCATCATGGTGACCTGATTGCGTTCCAGCCAAGCGCGGATAAATTGCACCAGGGCTGATGCTGATTCCGGCCTGCCTTCATTCATGCCACTACTAGCTAACCGGTTGCTTGCCACTTCTGCTGGCATTCCCTGCAACAAAGCCGACTCCCAGCCCACATTGAATACCAGGCTCAGATAATAGCGCCTTGCTTCATCCGGCAAAGCTCGCACAATTTTGACAAAATTAGAGGTACTGATGTCAACTTTGCCAGTGCGAAATTGGCTCAGTTGCGATTGCGAAACTCCGGATTGCCGCGATAGCTGGGCACCGGAAATTTTGAATTCAAACATGGTGCGATCTAACGCCTGAGAAACCAGCGATTTCATAGAACCTTTGACTCTATTTATTTCGTTATTCGCCTCAATTTGTTTCACCTTCCAAAATCCAATAGAAACGTCTCAGAATACTTGCCCGATCATCTAGTTATCGATCGTAATCGCCCGATCGACAATGGCTTACTTAACTTTTCCTGGCCAGTGCTTAGTAAATAGGTTGATAGACTTGGGCAATGATTGAAATTTTGATTGTTGCTGTGCGATCGGAGTAGAACTTTAGCCAAGCCTAAAAACATTCATGCATTCATTAATCTATTCAGTGTAGCAGACTAGGCATGGGAAATGGTTAGGTAGGGCAAGATTGTAATCGATCGGCTTGCTTGCATTGATTAATAGCTAAAGCTTATCCGCTGTTTGGCGCAATGATTGTCTTGGTGGATACGGTTAATTTTTATTATCTTTAGAGATTTAAAAGCTTGATGAAGTAGGTTGGGCAATTGTTAACACAACATAGAATCATCAAGCTAAAGCTACTTGAATAAAGAAAAAATATAGAGAAATGCAGGGGAGGGGAGTCGAACCCCTCTACGCTGTTCAATGAGTGGAGAGACCACCTTAATTTCTTAACATTTACCCTGAGGACACCTTGAGTTAACCAACCCGGCCTGCAACAGCGCCACTGCAAGAGAGCCTCCAATACAATAGAAAGACGAAGCCATCTTCAATTCCTCCATGAGATTAGTTGAAGCAAGCAGGTGTCCTCCTGGGCAAACTGAGAAGATTTGGGGAAGCACTCCGAACCCCATGCTTTGATAGGTGATGCACTAACGTTTACACCAGCCCCTACCTAAAATTTATACCTAGCATTATAGCAACTGACTAATCTACTCTACATAGAAAAGCTACCATTCAAGACATTAAAGAGTTAATACCGGTGCCGAAGCACTGAGTTTGAGATCGGGATGGTCAGACCTGATTTGATCCAGGTTCCAGGAATTTTTGAACAGCAACACCGGACGATTTAGCATATCCTTAACCGTCATGGTATTAAATAAGCGCCCAGCATCTTCGATCGCTTCCCAGCCACCTTCCACCCACCGCGCCACACTATAGGGCAGCGATTCCAGCCTGCTATCTACGCCATATTCACTCTGGAGCCGATGTTGCACCACTTCAAACTGCAACTGCCCCACTGCACCCAGGATCGGATCGCGCACCGCTTCGTTGCTGGAATACATAATCTGGATCGCGCCTTCTTCTTGCAACTCCGATACACCCTTGCGGAACTGCTTAAACTTAGATGGGTTGGGATTGCGCAAATAGGCAAACATTTCCGGTGAAAACTGTGGAATGCCAGCAAACTGCAACTTTTTGCCAGTGCAGATCGTATCGCCGATCGTAAAGACTCCGGGGTTATTCAAGCCAATCACATCACCCGCGTAGGCTTCATCGAGGGCTTCACGACCCTGGGCAAAGAGCTTCTGGGCATGGGAGAGGCGTACATTTTTACCGCTGCGCACATGGGTAACGGTCATATCTTTTTCAAACTTACCGGAGCAGACTCGCACAAAAGCGATCCGATCGCGGTGTCTGGGGTCCATGTTGGCCTGCAACTTAAAAACAAAGCCGGAAAAATCTTGATCGGTGGGGGCGACATTTCCAGCAGTGCTGTCATGGTTAGTGGGCTTGAGCGCATATTGCAAGAAGGATTTTAGAAATAGCTCCACGCCAAAGTTGTTCATGGCACTACCAAAAAACACAGGGGTCATTTTGCCACTATGGAGGGCAGCTTGATCCCATTCTGCGCCAATGCTATCGAGCACATCGATCTCTTCGAGCATCTGTTCATACAGGTCGGGCTCAATCAAATCAGCTAAGCGCGGATCATCCGGCAACATGATTTCTACTTCCGCCGCTTGCTGGCCATGCTTAACCCGATTGAATAAATGAATTGTGCCACTTTGGCGATCGTATACACCCCGAAAGCGATCGCCCGTGCCGATCGGCCAGTTCATTGCATAGGGAGTTAAGCCTAGTTCCTGTTCAATTTCATCGAGAAGTTCAAGGGGATCGCGGGTGGGGCGATCGAGCTTGTTCATGAACGTAAAAATTGGCAGCGATCGCATCCGGCAAACTTCAAACAGCTTCCGGGTTTGTGGCTCCAAGCCTTTCCCAGCATCTTCGAGCATTACCGCATTGTCAGCCGCCGCCAGGGTGCGATAGGTGTCTTCACTAAAATCCTTGTGGCCTGGGGTATCGAGCAAGTTCAAGCAAAAATTTTGGTAGTTAAACTGCAACACCGTCGAAGTGATCGAAATCCCCCGCTGTTGCTCCAGTTCCATCCAGTCCGAAGTGACATGTCGTTGCGAAGCCCGTGCTTTTACTGCCCCAGCCAGGTGAATTGCGCCCCCATACAACAGCAATTTTTCGGTGAGGGTGGTTTTACCAGCATCCGGGTGCGAAATAATCGCAAAGGTGCGGCGTTTGTCTACTTCTTGCTGTAACTGATTCATTAATTAGATCACAAATATATTGGTTGAGGGGAAAGGTAATCAAAAAGCAATTAAAGTAAGCCAGCAATTCGGTAGATCCTAAGATCCTAATATTTCCCAATATTCAGGATTTTTAGGATTAGAGCATCTACTTTAACCTGAGTGCGATCGCTCTTGGTAACCCTTCGCTTGTCGTTACTAGAGATCGCCTAAAAGCCCGATTGCTTGATTAGCAATTTGTGGCCTCAAGCTGACCCATTCAACATATTAACAATTATTCTTGCCTTACCGCTCTAGTCTCTGTCTGAGCAGTTCTAGTTGGGGCGTTTCTAGTTGAGGCAGATTCAGATCTTAAGGTTGAAGGATCATGCTCCACTCCTGGCGATCGCTATCCCAAAAAGGAGCATCCGTCTCACCCACCACATTTGGCCCCCAATAGGTACGCGAGCCATCGGTGGCAAAGGCAAACACAATATCACCCTCGGCAATTTTGACCTGCTCCCCTGGCAGTGACAGAATCAAACCTTCTGAGCCACCCTCATTGGGGGCAAAATCCCAATTGAGCGGTTCTACTTGATTCCAGTCCACCTCATTACCACGACTGGCAAGCAACACCACCCGCACGGAAAAGTCAGATCGATTGCCAACCCGAAGTAGACCCTCGCTTATTCCTGAAGCTGGACTGGGTCTGGGAATAGAGCTGGGTAGGGGGGGGATCACCACCCTGGGTTCGATCGTTTGTGGTGTGGGTGGTGGACTAAATCTCTGCCAAATGGCTACGCCAATCAATGCTAGCGCTACCCCCAACACCAGCGGATAAGCCTGCTTAGCGTCGATGAATTGCATGATCTAGGTATTCCCTTGGTGGGGATTATAGTTCAATTGAGTAGTTCGATTGAGGCGTGAGGAGAAACAGTCACTACTTAGGTGATTAGTTGAGTTAGGAGAATTGGCTTGGCTTTAAGTTTAGCTGTAGGTAAATTAATTGATGCCCCAGGCTGGAATATGTTCCTGCCAAATTCAGGGAATTTAGGGGATTGGTCTGGTTGACCAAAAATCATAGCGTCATCATAGAACTTTTGGATTAGATTAATTAGATCAAGCTAATCCATTCAATCCCCCATAATTAATAAAGATCAAAGATCTCAGTTCTATAACCGTCAGCACCTATGGGTTTGATTGATGCGATCGGATGCGATCGGAACGGCAAACTACATATTGTCGCTGTCTTGCTTACCCATCCGCCATTGTGACCTCATTACCAGACATTACCTGGAATTGCTAAGCATCGCCAAGTATTGCTAAGTATTGCCAAGCATTTAAGTGTTACAAGACCACATTCATGCACTTAAATTTATGCACTGCAATTTACTTACAGTCTTCACTAATTGCCTTTGATTAGCTGGTGATTGCCTGGTGATTAATTGGGCAAATTTGACCCGATTTTAAGCTACGGCATTACTGCTGTAGGTGCAGTATAAAAACTAGTCTAGCAATTAGTCTACTAACTAACTGTTAGTTTCTAAACTGATAATGGCAAATTAGCAAATCAACCAATGAGTTAGGAGCGATCGCCCTTATGGCTTTGTTCTTTTTCGCCCAGATTGATCATAGTAATCAGGCCGGACAACCTGCCTGGCTCTACCAATCACTAGCGCATTAGGTTCCACATCTTCTGTCACAACTGATCCCGCCCCTACATTGACATTGTTGCCCAGGGTAACTGGTGCTACCAGGACGGTATTAGAACCAGTTTTAGCGCGATCGCCAATTATGGTCTCATGTTTTTGAAAGCCATCATAGTTAGCGGTTATGGTGCCCGCGCCAATATTAACTTTATCACCAAGCTTGGCATTTCCAATATAGCTCAGGTGAGCAGCATTAGTTTTTTGGCCAATTTTGGCCTGTTTAAGCTCCACAAAATTACCGATCCGGCAGTGATCGCCAATTACAGTTTGATCGCGCAGATGGGCATAGGGACCCACCCGGCAATTGGTGCCAACTTTGCTGTTGGTAATCACCGAAAACTGCACCCTTGCACCGGCGGCGATCGTGCTATCGACAATCATGCTGCCTGGGCCAATATGTGCCCCCGATGCAATTCTGGTACTGCCCCGCAGGTGGGTTTGGGGTTCGATAATTGCGTTTGGTTCAATTTCTACGGTTTCATCGATCGAAATTGTTTCCGGCATCAGCATGGTCACGCCTGCCCTCAGCCATTTGGTTTTGGTGCGTTCTTGCAAAACGCCATAGGCATGGGAAAGCTGGACGCGATCGTTAATGCCAAAGCTCTCTTCGTAGTCAGCCACATCTACGGCTAGGACTGGGGAGAGATAATCAAATACTTCAGTGAGGTAATATTCTTTTTGATCATTGTTGGTGGATAGTTTGGGTAACACCGCCGCTAATTCTGGCCAGTTATAGCAATACATGCCGGAACTAACCCGCTGATTCTGGCGTTGCTCCGGCGTGCAATCGCGGTGCTCAATGATCCGCTCAATTTGATTTTGATCATCACAAAAAACGCGACCATAGCCGGTGGGATCGGGCAAAATTGCGGTCAAAACGGTGGCAGGGACTTGGCGATCGCGGTGAATGGTAACCAGCTCATGCAGGGTGGTCGATCGCAGCAAAGGTGAATCGCCAGTCAGCACAACCAGATCGCCGGAAAAATCTGCCAGGGGCTCAAGCAATTGCTGGATTGCATGTCCGGTGCCAAGTTGTTCTGCTTGCTCTACAAATTCTATTTTCGGGTTTGCCGCTATCTTATCTTGCAGGGCTGTCCTGACCAGATCACTTTTGTAGCCGACAATCAGCAAAATGCGATCGGGGTTGAGCTGTTCAGCCGTATCGATCACCCGCTCGATCAGTGATTTTCCGGCCAAGTCCTGTAATACCTTTGGCAAATCGGATTTCATCCTGGTGCCCTTACCCGCTGCCAAAATTGCCACTGCTAGCATAGATCGCATCTCCTCGCTGAAAAACTCCACTGGCCGTGATGTATTTTAGCAATTGCCTGTGTGTTTAAGATCATTCCCCAGCAGATCGCACCCACGCAAGACCGATCCAAACATCGATCCAAACATCGATCCAAACATCGATGAAATATCAATCTAAATATTCAGGTCAAATATTCGGGGCAAATATTTAGAGCGATCGCCACTAACCCTGGTGCTAAAAATTTATATTTACTAATTACTGGCTAAATTAGTTAGCATTTGGAATATCAGTGGCATAATTAAGTGGTAAAACTTTAGAGTGCTGTTTACATAACTAATTAACTGGAATTACTATGCCACAAGGACAGGGATTTGGATTTGGCCTCGGTAAAATGAAGGAGGCTTTCCAGAAGGCAAAGCAAATTCAAGAAGGCGCTAAGCAACTACAAGAAGAACTGGAAGAAATGCGCCTTACCGCCGAATCTGGTGGTGGTCTGGTCAAAATCACCCTCACTGGTAACCAGGAGCCTTGCGCAGTGGAGATTGATCCTAAGGCATTAGAAGAAAGCCCAGAAATGTTGTCTGACTTGGTTTTGACGGCAATGAAAGAAGCCTATGCTCTCTCTACTGCCACGATGAAGGAGCGGATGGAAGAGTTGACCGGTGGATTGGGCTTGCCGGGTGCATTCTAGGTTTTGTCCCTAGACCCATAATTTGTTTAACTTATTGACCTAGCATTCTAATCAGCGATGCTTAGACTCATTAGCGATCGCTTGATTGGGGCTTGAGCTTATGAATAATATTTTGATTGCTTCCATCCATGCTGCGTAGGCATGAGTATGGGAGCTTGGTGTTTATATACCTTTACTTCAATTAACCTGGTGTGCAACTATTTCCAGGCCATTGATTTTAGGTCGTTTGAGCGATCCAAAATATCAAGATCCAGGTTAACTAGCACGAGGATATAAGGGTTTCAGAGTTTTAGTTGCACATCGCGTTCAATTAAATAGATTTTAGTTCAATTAAATAGATGCAAATTAGTCTGTTAGTGGCGATCGCCATTGGCGGGTTATTTTTTTGACCGCGCTTAAAATTTTGGATTAATATATTTTGCCTCAATAGTTTTAACAGCCCTGGGAGCATGGGCTTTGCCGTAGGATCGATCGGCTGGCAAGATGCGCTGCGGATTTATGTGTAGTCATTTGCCGAATGCTGCTATATACTAGCGCCTAAAATTAAGCAGCATTTACGCTATCTTGTGAAACTACTTAGAATTTTCCCCTTCTTTGATTCCAGTGTGAGCCGCTGGGCAGCCGAAGCCAGAATTATTCGCTGGCTTACTTTTCTATGGTTGTTTGTTGGCTTAGTGGTGCTGTTTTCAGCCTCATTTCCTAACGCAGATGGCTTGGGAGATGGCTTTTATTATTTCAAGCAACAGTTGATCTGGGCAGCTCTGGCGCTGATTATATTTAATATTACGGTGCATTTCCCACTGCGATTGACGATCAAAATTGGCAGCATTGGCTTATTTGTGGTGCTGTTGTTATTATTCGCCACCTATATTCCTGGCATTGGTGAGGCGCGGAATGACTCAACCCGCTGGCTGAAGCTGGGATCATTTTTATTGCAGCCATCGGAATTTATTAAGCCGTTTTTGGTGTTGCAAGCAGCTAATTTGTTTGGTCGCTGGAAACAAACTGGCTTATTGGCTAAGTTGTTCTGGTTATTGGTGTTTGCGATCTCCCTGCTGGGGATTTTGATGCAGCCTAGTTTGAGTATGACCGCGCTGTCGGGGATGTCGCTATGGTTGATGGCGATGGCAGCGGGGATTCCCTGGTATCAATTGACTGGCACAGCAGTGATGGGTGTAGCGGCAGGGGTGTTTAGTATTGCGACCAAGGAATATCAGCGGCGGCGTTTGATGTCTTTTTTGAACCCCTGGGTCGATCAGGCTGGTGATGGTTATCAGCTCAGCCAAAGCTTGATGGCGATCGGTTCGGGTGGCACCTGGGGTACTGGGTTTGGTCTGTCTAATCAGAAAATGTTTTTGCCATTTCAATATACCGACTTCATCTTTTCGGTTTTTGCAGAAGAGTTTGGCCTGGTTGGTTGCATTGCCCTGATTGCAATGCTGCTCATTTTTGCCAGCCTGGGCTTTCGGGTCGCGTTGATGTGCAAGGATGCGGTAGTAAGGCTGGTGGCGATCGGCTCGACGGTGTTTTTGGTGGGGCAAGCATTTTTGAATATTGGCGTGGCCTCCGGTGTGTTGCCCACCACTGGGATTACTTTTCCGTTCTTTAGCTATGGTGGCAGTTCGCTACTTTCAAGTTTGGCGATCGCTGCACTTTTAGTTCGAGCAGCCAGGGAAATGTCGGCGGCGGAAATAATTTCGATCGACAGGTTCAATGTCCAAGAACGCCGCGATCGGCTTAGAGAAAAGCGCTATCGCTCTTAACTGAATCAGAAATATCGCTAGGTAAATCGCTAAGTAAGCAGTAAGGTATTCAGGCGATCGCCAATTAAAAAAAGTCAAGACTAAACTGCATCATCCAGGGATGATCTTGCCAAAAAAAGTCAAACAAACGTACATCCGATCATAATTCGGCCGATCGCTTACTCTTTGGATTATCCCGCCATTGTGCAAGTCATTAAAAGGAGCTATTGCACTCAGATTAACTGTAATGAATATTTAGTAACTAAATAATTAAGGCAGTGAAATTAACTCCACTGCCCACCTCAAAATATTTGATTTATCTGTCCTACAGCTATTAAAGGTTTACTGACTAAGTAACCAGCAAGAACCTAAAGTCTGTAGCTGGAATTATTGATCCGTTCCCGATTCAGCGAAGGATCAGGTTGCCGTACATCAAATTGATCCATGTTGTCTTTAAGTGTTTGCTTTTGCGTCTCACTCAAATCCGCAATATTTAGAACATCATCAACTTTGTCGTAGGGTGCGTTGGCCACGATCTTTTTAGCCAGGTTCGGGTACATGCCACGAATGCTTCTAAAAGCATAAACATTGGCATTGTTTAAATCTATTTTCTTAGAAGATCTGGTATAGAAATTGGTTTCTGGCAGATCCTCAGCCCATGCGTAACTGCTGGTGGCCGGTACGTAAAGACTGGATAGACATATGGTAAAGATGGCAGCTATGGCGATTAGAAAGCTGAATAATTTTTTCATCTGTATCTCTAAACTCAATCTATTAATTGTTTATAAAGGTTGCTCTGACCATAGAGATTACCAGAAAAGGGGCTGCTTAGCCCCCTTGCGATCATTACTTTTTATAGCGATTTGATCATCACACTATAATATTGGCAATTGTGCCGTGGAAATAGGCTGCAATTGAGCGAAATCCACGATGACGGCTGATGCCATGGCGCTTATGATCAAGGCAATCTTCAGATGGTT
Organism: Pseudanabaena sp. PCC 7367; assembly: GCF_000317065.1. Taxonomy (GTDB): domain Bacteria; phylum Cyanobacteriota; class Cyanobacteriia; order Pseudanabaenales; family Pseudanabaenaceae; genus Thalassoporum; species Thalassoporum mexicanum. Next base: position 3,875,189 of record NC_019701.1, on the reverse strand, counting down.
AGGATTAACTGCATAGGGCTTAGAAACGAGGTTTTTTCGATCGATCGAAAACAACCCTAACTCTAAACTACAGATATGCTTATATAATCCTATTGCACCATTTAAATTTTGATCTAATCTATGTACCTATATTAGCCTATTAGTCTTACATGTCGGCTTCTATCATGGAACAATGGTGCGATTGGCTAATTGAGCTAAAACTTAGTTGTTGTAAACTCATACTTGTTTATTTTAGATATTAGGTTTAACGCATGTCCGACTCTAATAGCTCTGCTGATATTCATTACTTCACTGCTAGTGGTTCTGCTCGACCCAAGAAACCTAAACTGTTGGTTGTAGATGATGAGCAGGATAACCTGGATTTGCTCTACCGTACTTTTCGGCGTGATTTTCAAGTGTTTAGAGCCGAGAGCGGTGTGCAAGCTCTGGAGGTCTTAAAACAAGAGGGTGAAGTAGCAGTAATCATCTCCGACCAGCGGATGCCGGAAATGAAAGGGACAGAGTTTTTGAGTAAAACTGTGCCAGAATTCCCGGATACAGTGCGGATTGTGTTAACTGGGTTTACGGATGTTGAAGATTTAGTCGAAGCGATCAACTCCGGCCAGGTTTATAAGTACATCACCAAGCCCTGGGACCCAGAGGAACTGAAGCAAGTGGTGCAGCGAGCCACCAACACCTATCAGTTGATGAAGAGTCGCTCCGATGAATTGCGACGTGCCCGATCGCTTCAGTCTTACCTCACTGCCCTGTATCAAATTTCACCTCGATCGCAGGATGTAGCCGCGTCATTCCAACCGATCGCCGATGCCTTTGGCCAGAGCTATGAAGCGGATGGGTGCGTGCTCCAATTAATTGAGGCTGGGCAATTAAAACCAGAGGCCAGAGCCACCACCGGCACAGTGGCAAGTGATCCCAATTGGCTCGGAACAACCCCACTGGCGCAGCAGGCAATTGCGGAACAACGATCGCAAATCGCTGTAAATCTTGCTAGTGACGAGGCTTTAGCCAATCATGCCGCCTATCAAGATGGTTCAGTCAACACTCATTTAGTATTTAAGATTGTCTATGGCCAGGATCTGTTGGCGCTGGTATCGATGCAATGGCAGCAAAATCCTTCTTTGAGTAGTGAGGATATTGAAGTCATGCAAAGGTGCGCCGATCAAACAGCGATCGCCCTGACTTGTATCCGCTGCTATCAACCCCTATAGATTTTTGTAGTAGCATTGCTGAGGAAATCGGTTTGCGGCGATCGGCTTCCCTGATATTTTCCAGCTTGAGCAATGGCTGGCCACTGGTTAAAATATTAAAAAACTATTTCCCCTCCTATGGCTGCTAACAACCACGACAATCTCCTGCAACTAGCTACTGATATTGCCCAGAATGCTTTGAGTGGGCAAGGTCAGCCTGCTAATCGTGCCGACTTGCAGCAGCTCATGGGGCTAGTTGAGCAGATTGATGCACCCGAAGCAAAGATCGTGGCTTTGCTCAACTATGCAATGCAAGATGAAAAAATCACCCTGGACTATATTCGCAGCCAGAACTTCCCAAACCAGATTGTTGAAGCCCTTTCTGCACTCAGACCACTGGAGGCCGAATCCTATGAGGAATATTTGGATCGAGTCATGTCTAGTCCGGTTTCTTTGCAAGTAAAGATCGCTAGCATGAGTGACCATTTGACTCAAATTAAAAGCCAAACTCCTCAAACTGATGACCAGGTCAAGCAGGTGAGTAAGCAAGAAATTATCTTGAAGCGATTGCGGGCGGCACTGGAATGGCATTTGGGGCGCACTGTTTACTAGGTCTTGATTTTAGATCTAGGTATTGGCGCTGAGACAATAATTTAGACGCTAAGTCGATCGCTTCTACTCATATATATATTGCTTGATCTTTAGTCTTGCCTAGCCATAACACTAACCACCGCCTACGATCGTTACAACTTCGAGGCGATCGCCCTCTTGAATCATGGTCTGCGGCCAAAACTGACGATGTAAAATTTCGCCGTTATATTCCACCGCCACCAAACGTGGATTGAGGCCGATCGAGCTGAGGAAATCGGGCAGATTTAGTTTAGTTGCACAGGTGTGGCGATCGCCATTTACCTGCAAGTTGATTGCTTGAGCCATAATCGCTATTCTTAACCTTTGATCTTTAAAATATTGCTGCGATCTCTTAAGTCGCATTCTACCAACCTAGAATTTTGGTATTTTACGAAATTGGTATTTTACGAAAAAGGATAACTTAATCATGCAAAAACTGGTAACCATTTATCTCGATCGGGCCAGCTATCGTAATGTGGGCAAGAAAAAGCCCTCCGATAGTGATGGCCTGGTGGAAGAGCGTCTAGCAGATTATTTCAATGATGGTTGGTATATTCGATCGATCGCTTAAATCTACTCATAGTCGCAAACTATTTATGCAGACAGCTAAACCCACATCGGCCAAAGTCGGCAAGTCATAACGCAGGCAAGTCAAGTAACATAGATCAATGCAAGTTCACTAAACTTTTCTACCGATTAATTAAGCTATAGCAATGTCCCAGCCCCCCTCCCTCACTGGTGCCGAAATCCGCGATCGCTTTTTGAAGTTTTATCAGGAGCGATCCCACAAACTCTTGCCCAGCGCCTCATTAGTGCCAGAAGACCCGACCGTGTTACTCACGATCGCCGGGATGTTGCCATTCAAGCCAATCTTTCTGGGTCAAAAGCCCGCCGAGTTCCCTCGTGCCACTACGTCCCAAAAATGTGTACGCACCAACGACATTGAAAATGTGGGGCGGACAGCAAGGCATCATACCTTCTTCGAGATGCTGGGTAATTTTAGCTTTGGCGATTATTTCAAAAAAGAAGCGATCGCCTGGGGTTGGGAATTGGTGACGCAAGTATATGAAATTCCGCCAGAGCGATTGGTAGTCAGTGTCTTTCATGAAGACGATGATGCCTTTGCAATCTGGCGCGACGATATTGGCATCCCCGCTCACCGGATTCAAAGGATGGGTGCAGATAACTTCTGGGCTTCTGGGCCAACGGGACCCTGTGGGCCTTGCTCGGAGATTTTCTACGACTTCAAGCCAGAGGAAGGCGACAATCACATTGACCTAGAGGATGATTCCCGCTTTCTGGAAGTCTATAACCTGGTGTTCATGGAACTAAACCGGGATAGCGAGGGTAAGTTAGCGCCGCTCAAGAAGCAAAATATTGACACTGGCCTGGGGTTGGAACGCATGGCGCAGGTATTGCAGCAGGTGCCGAATAACTACGAGACGGATTTAATTTTCCCGATCGTGAAAACCGCTGCCGATATCGCTGGAATCAACTACCACAAAAGTGATGAAACAACAAAGACATCGCTGAAGGTGATTGGCGATCACGTGCGGGCAGTGGTACATATGATCGCCGATGGGATCACAGCTTCAAATGTGGGGCGTGGTTATATTTTGCGGCGCTTGATCCGGCGGGTGGTGCGTCATGGTCGTTTGATTGGCATCAATCAGCCATTTACAGACAAAGTGGCAGAAGTGGCGATCGCCCTGTCTGAAGCTGCTTACCCCAATGTGCGCGAACGGGAAACAGTAATCAAAACCGAACTACAAACGGAGGAAGCTCGCTTCTTACAAACCCTGGAACGGGGTGAGGAGCTGCTAGCGGAAATCCTGGCCAGTCCGCAAACTCAGAAGAGTAAGGCGATCGCTGGTGCTGATGCCTTTAAACTATATGACACCTTTGGCTTCCCGCTGGAGTTGACGGAAGAAATTGCGGAAGAGCAAGGCTTGCAGGTTGACGTTGCTGGCTTTGAAGCGGAAATGGCCAAACAGCAGGCACGCTCCAAGGAAGCCCATACGGATATTGACCTGATGGCACAGACCGATTGGCTGGGGCTGGCTCAAAAGGTGGGTAAAACTGAATTCCTGGGTTATGCCAACTACAGCGCTGAGGTCAAGGTTTTAGCGGTGCTGATCAATGGCGTGGTGGTGGAAAGTGCGATCGCTGGCGATAGGGTGCAGGTTGTACTCGATCGCACTCCGTTCTATGGCGAGTCTGGCGGTCAGGTGGGCGATCGCGGTTATCTCTCCAGTGGCGATGCGATCGTGCGCATTGATGATGTGCAAAAGGAAGCCGATTTATTCATTCACATTGGTCAGATCGAACGCGGCAGCCTAGCCACGGATAACACAGTGAATGCCCAGGTGAGCATGTCAGAGCGGCGGCGGATCATGGCGCATCACACGGCCACGCATCTATTGCAAGCGGCTTTGAAAAAGATTGTTGATCCCAGTGTTTCGCAAGCAGGGTCACTTGTAGCAGCCGATCGGCTCCGGTTTGATTTTAATCTTTCCCGTGCCGTGACTACCACCGAATTGCAACAGGTGGAACTGCAAATCAATAACTGGATCGCCGAAGCCCACAGTGCCCAGGTGGCAGTAATGCCGCTCGAAAGTGCCAAAGCTAAAGGGGCGATCGCCATGTTTGGCGAGAAATATGCCGCCGATGTGCGCGTAATTGATTTTCCTGGCGTATCGATGGAGTTGTGTGGTGGCACCCATGTTAGCAATACCAATGAAATTGGCCTGTTTAAGATTGTCTCGGAAACTGGCATTGCCGCTGGAATTCGCCGAATCGAGGCGATCGCTGGTCAAGCGGTATTAGACTACCTGGCGGTGCGCGAGACGGTGACCAAGGATTTGAGCGATCGCTTCAAGGTCAAGATCGAAGAGATTCCCGATCGGGTCACGGGTCTGCAAGCCGAGCTAAAAAATGCCCAAAAGCAGATCGATGCCCTCAAGCAGGAGCTTGCCCTGGCACAATCGGCCAGCCTGGTGAATGAAGCGGAAACGGTGGGTGATTTTCAAATTCTGGTCAAGCAAATAGAAGGCGCAGATGCAGATGCCCTCAAAGCGGCGGCGGAAGATCTAGCTAGCAAACTAGATAATGGCGCGGTGGTGCTAGCCTCAGTACCAGAGGAAGGTAAGGTTTCGCTGGTGGCGGCTTTTAGTGGTGCAGTGAATAAGAAAGGCTTGCTGGCGGGTAAATTCATTGGTGCGATCGCCAAGATCTGCGGTGGCGGTGGTGGTGGTCGCCCTAATCTGGCGCAGGCTGGTGGTAGGGATGCTTCTAAGTTGCCGGAAGCCTTGGCATCAGCCAGAACCCAACTTAAGGATGCTCTGGCGGCGTAATTGCGGTTAATTAATGGGGGAATGCGATCGCCCCAGGAGCTAGGCTATCGTCAACCCGCTGAATGGGAACCCCATGCGGCCTGTTGGGTGGCCTGGGCTCATGATGCGGAAGAATGGGCAGGCCAGATCGAGGCAGCGCGGCGCGAATTTGTGGCCATGTGTGAGGCGATCGCTCCAACTGAAAAATTAGAAATCCTGGTGATGCCAGGGGAAGCAACTGGCGCGGCTAGGTTAGCGCTAGGACATTTACTGGATCAGGGCTTAGCCAGGTTTCATGCAATTCCCTATGGTGACATTTGGCTGCGGGATATTGCGCCGATCTTTGTGAGCAATCGTACTAAGCACACTAAGCAATTAGATCAATTAGAGCAATTAGCTTCAACAGAGCCTAAAAAACAAACTCAATTAGCCGCCCTCGATTTTGCCTGGAATGGCTGGGGCGAAAAATATTTATTTAAGCATGATGCCCAGGTGGCGGAGGCGATCGCTAGTTCCCTGGATCTACCAATCTTCAAATTTCCCTGGATTTTGGAAGGGGGCGCAGTGGAAGTGGATGGCCAGGGTACTTGCTTGACTACCAAACAATGCTTGCTCAATCCCAATCGCAACCCGCATTTGCCTCAATCAGAGATCGAGACTAGGTTAAAACAGGCGCTAGGCGTAAATAAAATTCTGTGGCTCGATCGCGGTTTAAAAAACGATCACACCGATGGCCACATCGATACGATCGCTAGATTTGTTGCACCTGGCCAGGTGATGTGTATGCGATCTTTGGGCAACACAGATCCTAATCAAGAAGTATTAGATCAGATTGCAACCAGATTAAAGACCTTTGTTGATGCTCAGGGCAGATCTTTGCAAGTAGTTGAGATCCCTTCACCAGGCAAGGTTTTAGATCGGCATGGTGAGTTGATGCCCGCTAGCTATTTGAATTTTTATATTGCCAACGATCGCGTGGTTGTACCCACCTATGGCAGTGAGTTTGATGATCTAGCAGTAAAGGCGATCGCGGTTCATTTCCCCGATCGGCAGGTGATTGGTTTAAGCGCCAGGGCGATTCTATCTGGTGGTGGCGCGTTTCATTGCATCACCCAACCTCAGCCGCTAATCTGATATTTTCTTGATTCACTAACTACGAAGTTAATAAGAAACCCATCTGGCATCCGCTTCATAATTCACAATCACCGGCCGCGATAGCTTATTCACCTCCACCGCCGCCGATCGCACATCCCCTGGCAAATTAAACAGGCTTGGCAACATGGGTTCAGTTAAAAATTTTAAGTTAGATGCGATCGCTAACTTCAATCCCTGCGGTTTAATTTCATTACGACTTGCGATCACAAACCCCCAGGGGCCAAAACTGGGCACGTCGATCGTGTATGGTTTGGCAGCTAAGCCCACTGATTCCAGCGTAGTAGCAATGCAAGACATTACTTTGGGCGCAAAAAATGGACTGGATGCCTGGGTCACAAATACGCCATTGGCGGCGAGTTTGGGTAATATGCGGCGATAAAAACCAGAGGAATAGAGCTTGGCCAGGATTTCCTGATCCGGATCGGGGAAGTCGGCAATAATTACATCAAACTTTTGCTCTAGCTGCGGTACGGTCACAAATGCATCCGCAAAAATTACTTCCACTCTAGAATCAGCAAAGGAATCATGATTTAGCCTGGTCAAAAAAGGATGCCGCTGTGCCAGGTTTACTACTGCTTGATCCAACTCGATCAGCACGACCCTTTCAACATCCGGCCACTTCAGGATCTCGCGCAGGGCCATGCCATCACCAGCGCCCAGTAATAGCACATTTTGAGGATTGCCACTAGCACTCATGGCTGGATGCACCAGTGCTTCGTGATAGCGATATTCATCCACCGAGGAAAATTGCAAATCCCCATCCAGAAATAATCGCACGTCCTGACTTTTGCGCGTCAGCACAATTCGTTGATAGGGCGATTGCACCCTCGCCGCGATCGCCGCGTCATACATGGAGTTTTCGAGCCGATCGCCCAATATGACCGTAAACGGGGCAAAGATACAAAGGGCGATCGCCACCGCCAAGCCCACCTTGCCCCAATTTCTTAATCCTGGGAAAAATAACCCAACTGCTGCCACGATCAACGCCGGCAAAACACCAATTACGGCGGCGGCCGGAAACAGACCCATCCAGGGCAAAAGCACCACTGGAAATAACAAAGAACCCACCAGCGCGCCCAGATAATCGAGCGCCAACACCTTAGAGAGAGAATCCTTTACGCCCTCATCTTGCTCTAGCAACCTGGTAATCAAGGGCACTTCCAAGCCTGCTAGCGTGCCCAACAACAAAGCCACCAGCACCAACCCCAACCAAACTGGGCCATCGACCACAAACAGGGCAAACAATGCCAGGGGCAACAGGGCACAGAGGGGAGCCAGGGTTAATTCAATCAGCACAAACGCATTCAGCAGTTGCGATCGGCTCTTTTTTGCCAGACTCTCGGCGTGATCTAATGACTCTAATGACTGATTATTCTGGTTATTGGTGAGCGACGTGGCAGAGGGTTCATTATTGGGGGGCGAATCGATCGATTCTGACTCAGACTTATTTAAAATGGCTGGCTCAGAACTTAAATCTAAAGAGTTTTGACCTTGGTCGTCGACAATGAATCCACTGAAATAAGCACCGATGCCCATTGCCGCTAAAAATACACCTACCGACACACCATAGGAAAGCGCCTGATTCCCCACCAGATAGCTAGATAGAGTGCCCAGCAGTAATTCAGTTGCCAGACCACAGGTGGAGCTAACCGCCGCTGCCGCCAGGAGCACATATTTTTGCTTGCGATCGAAAATTTTGACTTTTGGCTTGATTGTTTCTGGCTGGCCTACTTCTGGCCTACTTACCTGCACGTGGCCCCCCTCCACGGAAAGTGGAATAGTCAGTCCGCAGGGGGCTTGGTTGCCACCCTCTACCAACTACATAAATTCCCGATCGTCTGGTGTTATGGCGTGACCAATACATGCGTTGATTGTTCTGGCGCAGCACCAAGGCCGAGGTTTGCGTAAAAGCAGCAAAGATGGTCACCAGAGCCAAAACGATCGCCAAAACCCCAAATATACGCGCTAACATTAATTCTCTTCCCCAAGTCCTGACAGATTTAATTGATTTGCATTTGCGCCTGAGCGATCGGTGCAACTAAGCATTGCCATAGCGATTAATATTTAGTCGATTAAGGTCGATTAAGATTGATTTCAAATTGAATTTGATTAAACTAAAATCTGGGTCACCTGCACTGCTCCCGTTGTGCTGGCTCCTTCCTTTATTTCCAGGCGGGTTGAATCCACCGAAGCATCGGGCATGATTTCCACATAGAAGCCATAGGAGCCGCGTTTGCTGATCGTAAAAAACTGGGTCAAACGGCCAGAGCCACTCTCGATCGAGCCATCGTCATCTTTGCTGCGCGCCATATTTATAGTTGTGCCCTGGCTGGCATAAAGTTGTTCTCCATAGCTATCCTTCAAGTATATATAGGCTCTGAGGCTGCTTGGACAGGTCTCATCTGCCTTGACATGAATATTTACCCGCAACAGCTTATCGGGGCCACCCATCACCGCCCGATCGCCCACGTCGCTATCCAGCATTCGCTTATTAATTATTAGCTTGCCGGCATTGGGCACTGAGACAAAAGTAATCAACGCCATTGCGCCCACGCCAAAGAAACCCGTCCACAGGTAACGCCCATCGATCGCGCCATTGTTAACCGTTAACTTGATTGGCACCGCCTCATTAATCTCATTCCCGGCTGTATTGGTATATTCCAGCACCTCGATCGCCACTTTGATTTGCTCTTGCTTACGCGCTTGAACATCCAGACCAGCCTTGAGATCCGACTCGCTCCAGGTGCCCGATTCGCCCCCCTCGCGCCAGGTGCCCGACTCAGACCAGGCATTTTTGATCGCCGAGGTAATCACCTGATTACTGGGATCAAGCACTTGCAGCTCATAGGTGACCCAGCGATTGGTGGGAATCTTGGCAACGGCATCAATGCGCAAGGCACCGATCGCCGTGGGCTTGAGTTCAAATGGTTGTGAAGAAACTGGCACGCCTTCGGTAACCCGTAGATCTTGGGAGAGCAGTTTTTGCTGAAAAAATGGCGCAACAATGCCAGCCAGCACAATCAACACCAGTGCTGCTGCTGCCACATAGGGCCAAATACTTAAGAACTCTTTGGTAACCGTATTTTTACTGCTGGAAACGGGTGAGGTAGCTGTCATGAAATAAGTTTAGGTTTTAATCACTCTACGCTTGATGGTACTGACAATCCTGATCGTAATGAATGGCAACGAATGGTAATAAATAAAAGATATTGAAATGGTAGTTTATGTTTTGTGGTTATTAGTGGTTATTAATTGAATATTTGTAAGGCCAATATAAGGCCAACCACCGCTATATCTTCAGCGAAATATGCGCGAGTTTAAATCGCTACCAATTAGATCATTACCAAAGAGTATTGATTTAATACCAATTATAGTTTTGATATTATCCTCGATCGACAACCAGATGCCTTTAATCTTAGGGTAATCTTATGGTTCATGATCGGTGGGGTTCGGTGGGGCAAGGTTAAAACGATCGCATCCAGCTTAAATGAATGATTAATATTTAAGATGATTAATCTTAACCTAGCGATCGCTAGTAAATGGGGATTTGGGTGTAGGCTAATAGAACAAAATTTAAACCAAACTTTGATCTAAAAGCCTAAAAGATAATGATGGAAGTAGTTGCTAAAGTTGGTGCGACGATCGGCTGGTCGGTGTTGGGAGTAGTGTTGCTCTACGGTGCAGTATGGCTATTTGATTTAATCGATCCGATCGATTATCAGGCTGAAATAAAGGGTGGCAATATGGCGGCGGGATTAACCCAGATGGCGGTGGTTCTGGCCATGGCAGCGATTATTATTAGTGTAATCATTACCTAGAATTTGGGGTGTCGATATCAGTCGATATCAATTGATATCAAATTAAAAATTATGGCGTTGCAGATTAACCAGATAATCCAGATGATTTAGATATTTGGCGATCGCGCCAACCATGATCAAAAATAATCTGGTATTTATAATGTATTTATAACATTTACGCTTTGATCCCCATTTCAGCAATGCCAAAGTTGCGATCGTCCTCTTTCTCTGTATAGCTATGACTCCTGAATCAGCCCAACCACCCTTCAATCCCTGGCAATATAAACCCTGGTGGTGTCAGCCCTGGTCGATCGTGCTCACTGCGGTGGTGCTGATTGCTGGCAGTTGGTTGCTATTTACCAGCAAATGGCTAACCGCGATCGTGGCGATTCCGGTAATTAGTTGGGCAATCTTTTTTGTGGGCATTTGGCCGCGCCTGGTGGCACCAATTTATGCCGCTGATTCTAGCTCTAATTCTGATATCAACTGATTTAATCATTAATTATTCGAGAATTATTCAAGATTTGGATGATGTTATTTAATTGCCAAATTGGGTAACGTCGATCGCGGCTCTGCAAGAGAGCAACTATCATACCTGACTACATTTCAACGCTTGAAAGCCTGACAAAGTGATTGCCCTATTTCAAGACGAGATGAATTTTTGTAGTTCTAAAAAAAGATCGATGCAGACTCGCAGAGCTAAACTAAGCGACATTGAAACCCTGTTCGAGATCCGCACCAGTGTCAAGGAAAATCATCAATCACGCGCAGAAATTGCTGAACTTGGGATTACGCCAGCCAGTGTGGCAGAAATGCTACAAACTAATTGTTGCGCTTGGGTAGCGGAAATTAACGATCGAATCGTGGGGTTCTCGATCGCTAACGATCTGGAAAAAACAATTCTTGGCATGTTTGTGCTGCCTGAATTTGAAGGACACGGCGCAGGTAGAGCCCTGATGCGATCGGCTGAAGATTGGCTCTGGTCAAAGGGACATGAGGAAATTTGGCTGATTACTGGCAATGATCCTGCCTTGCGTGCCTATGGCTTCTATCAACATTTGGGTTGGCAGGCCGTGGGTGTGCAAGAGGATGGCGAAATGAAGTTTATCAAGCAGCGTAGCGATTAGTGGGCGATCAATGCTCGCTGTGGAAGATTGATAATTAATGATGCAATTAAGCTTAATAGAATAATAACCGCCGAAACAGGGTAGCGACCACCACCGTGGCACAAACCACAAACATTTGCTCTGGCAAAATCTGCACCGAATATCTAAACACAAGCTCGTTGATTGTGGCCAGATCAGGCATCCTCAGGGCAAACAAGTAGGCAATACCCACCAGATGGATCGTAATTAACCCACCCAAACAGCTAACCGTTAAACGTTCTAGATTGGCAGGGCGTAAAAAGGCCAGAAATCCACATACCCATGCGCCGGGAATAAACCCCAGCAAATAACCAAAGGCTGGTTCTTGCAAATAGCCAATTCCACCACCTTGATAGAACACGGCAAAGCCACTCAGACCCAGGAAAATATATAAAATCTGTGATACCAGTCCCGCACCTTTGCCACCCAAACAACCGGTTAGCAGTACCGCACCAACTTGTAACGTCACTTTAATTGGCTCTACTTCGATCGTGCCAGTGGTGCCAGTCCAACTGGGGATCGCGATCGATGGCTGCAAAAAGGTACTGCCAATGGTTAGCAGTAATCCGATTATGACCCACATGGCTTTTAGGGGGGTACTCACGGTAACTCTGGTCTTTTTGCGATTGGGGTTGGGATTTGATCTGGAGCTATTGGCGGGGGCTCGTTTTTTTTGCTTGGCGGATTTAATTTGCTTAGGGGAAGATGAACTATTTAAATTATTTTTGCGGCTCAGGTGCAGGGAGCCAGATAAGTTGCTCCCCATGTCCGATTGTTGGGAATCATTTCTAGCATATCTATCATAACGAGCATAATGCTGCGATCGGCTGTGATTATGCCGCTGGTGGCGATTTCTGCTGTTGGGGTGAGGATAGAATTTATTAAGAGCGACCATATTTATACTGCCTACGTTGCCTAATATATTGCTTATATTGCGATCGCTAATTGAAGCAAGATTTAGAATTTTAGAATTTTGATTCCTATCAACCCTGTCCAAAAGCGCAAGGCCCAGACATTAGAAATCTCCGCATATAGCTACCTAGAAATTCTAGATATTCTACTATTTTTAAATATCTAAATATCTAAATATCTAAACATTTTGAATCTCTGGGGCACGGCAGACCCAGACACAATCGCGGGGCACAGTGGTAGCATCTTGCAAAATCACTTCATAGCCAAAGTGATTGAGGAATTTGGCCATAATTTCATTGGTCATCACCGAAAAAGCTGTCCCCATGCGTTTGCCTTGCAGGTTTTGTTGCCACTCGGTTAAGAACTTCTGCCAACCCAAGTCACTAACCGTATTGTTGTGATGGAACAGACATAGCCTTCTGCCTTTCATCAGCGCCGGAATCCGGCTGAGATAGTTAAATATATCGCGCGGCTCCATGTGTACCATGGTGTCGTAGCAAAAGCAAACATCGATCGATTGGGTGGGAATATTATTCAGGGTCAAGCCGTCGAGCTTAATATAACTAACCCGATCGCTACCCAGGCGCTTGGCTGTTGCGCCCAGCATATTAGCAGAAATATCCGCGCAAATGAGGCGATCGCAATGGTTCAGTAACATAGCTGCGGTTTTGCCACCACCAACACCAATTTCCAGCACCGTATCGGTGGGTTCAATGTAGGGCTGAATAAACTTAGCTTCGATCAGTGCTTCATACTCGGCCAGGGAATTTGCTGCCCCTGCGCCCTTACCAGCCCACTCATCACCAATGTGGTCTAGTTCGGGATGTAGCTGCTGCCACGCGGTTGCATAGTTATCCCAACCTTCTTCGTAGTTTATTTTGGGTGGATCATTACTTGCCATTGGTTTTTAAGATTTTAGATGGGGAGGATAGATGATTGAGGCGATCGGTAATTTAATCATTTGCGTTTAGATACTACAACATGGCTGCAAAAATGACATAGCAGCAACAATTTTTATTGTATTTTCCCTTTAGCTGATCGATCCTCAAGCTAACTTAGAACGATCTTCTTAGCAAAAATAGCGATCGATTTGGAGCCAATCTAGTTTCACTATTACTGCTGTGGTTAAGCCAACTATTCTGCAATTTGAAAAATAAAGGTTACCTTATCGCCCTTGCCCAGAGAGATGCGATCGCCAGGGCGCAATCGATGTCGGTTTCCGGCTGGCAGCGCGGTGTTATTAATGTAAGTACCATTCGAGCTACCCGTATCTTCAAAATAGAAGGCATCCCCTTCAAATCGCAGATCGCCATGCACCCGTGAAACAATGTCTGAGTCAGGGAAACCAGATACATCAATATCCGGCGGGATCATATTATTTGGCTTACCAATGTGCACCACTTGCAGGTGGGGCGGGATTTCCAGGGTGACATTGGTTTGCACATGCAATAGCGAAGCTTGAATTTGTTGAAGTTGCGTTTTTGAGCTGGCTGGTGGCTTAGCTGCTGACTCAGGAATATTTATTTCCGTTTGTTCTTCGGGGGGAACAGCGGCTACTTCAGGATCGCCGGTTGGCAATGTTTCTAGCATTTCTGCAGCAGCTTCCAGGTCTACCGATGGCTCAGCTTCCAGGTCTACCGATGGCTCAGCTTCCAGGTCTGCCGATAATTCAGGTGTTGAGGATTCTGGAACCGCGATCGATTCTGCAGATTCGTTTTCGTCAATATTATTAGCGATCGCGTCTGGTGATTGTTCCGTCATGGCTACTCCTTCCAACTTAGCAGACTGCAAATTATATCCACAATGGCCGCAAAACTTAGCGTCTGATTGAACAGATGCGCCACAGTTCGGGCAATTAATCATACTAATCACTGGCAGTGGTGTATAGCAAGCTTCACAATGAATGGCACCATCAGGATTTTGATGAGAGCAGCTTGGACAAGTGATCATATTAGCTGGCAATGTGACTTTAAACTAACAAGCTTGAGCAACCGGATCGGGCTGGATCGATAACTAGATAAATAAACATACATCAGTATATGCATCAGTAACCCTGAATTTAGTTGGATTATGCCGCACCCTATTGAACATTTAAACTTAAAAACTCGCAATCAGAGTCATGAACCAGGCGATCGCGCACTTGTTCAGGCAAAACTGGGTTAGCTTGCAAACAATGACTACAACTACCTTAAATTAGCTTAATTTACTGGCATTTCCAAACTATTTTGCTACATTTAGGGCTGTTTAATGCCATTTAGGGCTAATAAAAACTCAAGTGGCTGATTAAATCAAATCTGGCCGATCGGTTACATCTGGCTACCGAGCTGATCTAACTTAATTTACCCAGTTATAGCCATGCTTACTAGTTAATTTAAGCATTAGTTTTATCCCTGGTGTTTTTTCAAGCAAGATATTATGTAACCAGTAACCGAGATAAGGATACCCATTTCAATATAAATTGCACCTGGTTCACTTGGGCGATCGCTGTTTTTAGCCCTGATTAAAATTAGCCAGGATCACCTAATTATCCTCTTTGTCAGTGGTGCTAGACGGTGGCTGCAAGACCGTTTTCGACACAATCCGAGTCTGTTTGCGTTCCGACTCGCTTAGCTCTGTGCCGCCCTGCAATCTGGTGGCTCCGGCTTGCAAAACAGTGGCGGCTTTTTGATCGCCCATTTGTAATGCGGTTTTGGCAGCAGATTGCAGCATAGTAGAAGCTCCCTCTCGATCGCCCTGATTCAGCTTGGCCTCGGCGATCTGGGTCTGGCGGTATTTGGCCAAGGCCAGAATCGAGTGTTTGACCTGTGGGTCTGGCTGGGGCTGGAAATCATTAATCAAATCAGCTTCCACTGCGATCGGCTGACTTTCTAGTCCCATTTGACCAAGTGCCGGGTTGTCATATTCAATCCAGGCATTGAGTAGCTTGATTGCATTACTGTTGCTGCCAGGGATTACATGATCCGGTTGGCCATGATTAACATATAAATTCACCAGGATCACCCGCTCTAGATCAGTCATCAGATCACCGATCCTGATCCGCAATTTTTGCAACTCAGGGTTAATGTTACTGGCCGCGACTTGCTCTACGTTTAGCTCGATCGTATCGGGAGCTACCTGCGCCACCGGCTTGAGTTCAGCCAAGCGCACATTGGGGGAAAGCTCCAAACCTAAATAGGCATTGGTTAAACCCACCGCCTGCACCCGATGCAACAGCCGGGTAAACTCAGTTACTGCCTCCGCCGGAGTTTCAATATAGGCCAGGGTGCCACCACCAGCATCGGCGATCCCCTCTAGCACATCTTGATTCCAGTGATCGCCAAAGCCCAATGTATGCAGAGTAATGCTGTATTCCGTGGCCAAGCGGGCAAATTCCAAACAGCGCTGATTATCGCCATGCTCATTTTCACCATCAGTGAGCACAAATGCCTGACTGACGGCATTATCTTTATTTTGATTGATCTCTTTTAGTCCCAGCTTGATCGCATCATCGATACAGGTGCCGCCAGAAGCCCGCAAAGAATTGATCTTGGCAGCGATCGCACTAGGATTATCCAGGGGTTGATTTTCGACTACCACCTTGGCTTTATGGTCAAAGGCAACCACACTAATGCGATCTTGCGGTGACATCTGCTCAAGTAATTTGATCGCCGCCTTTTTGACTATCTCTAGGGGTTGGCCACCCATCGAACCGCTGCGATCGAGCACTAGGCACAAATTCAACCGCACATTACTAGGTTCGCTGCCCGCTGATACTGTAATTGCAAGCTGCCGCTGACTGTTAGTTTCGGTGCGATCGAGTTGGCGATCGCTCAGGCTATAGGAAAGATTTACGCTCATATCCAATCTAATCGGCTGTTGTGGATGATCTAGTTGCAGTTTAACAAAGCAGGTGTAAAATCTGGGGCTGATTCGTAAGTTAATCCAGCAAATCTGCAAGCGATAAGCTCACTTACTTCAATTATCCAGTTATACTCTACAGCTTGGTAATTGGGCTAAACTAAAGATTGCCCAGTATAAAATAATTGCATAATTGCACTTTTGGATTCATTACTATTTTTTAATAAATATCCAGGCGGTATCTTTATTAAGTAATTACGTTGTCCCTCTATCAATCATAATTAATTAGTTGTTTATGGCATGTTTATGGCAGCAACTCTAGCAAATCTAGATGATTTTCTAGGAAGGTTAGAATCCCTAGATCTGCGATCAATTTATCGATCTGGGTAGCTCTGTTTCATATTGTGTGTAATTGCCGTGTGATTGCTAAAAAATTAATATGAGCGATATAGGCTTGCTAAATTCAAAATTTTTAACTAATGGTTCGGAAAGTCATATCCAAAGGTTCCGAAGGTATGGTGGATTCGAAATGGCGAGATTAGCGCTTTTGAGTATTTCTAATGCTCATAACCAGCCTGCCTAAATAAACTAATCAAGATTTTTAGATCAGTTCGAGACTGTCTTAGCTCTATGTTCTATTTTCTTGCTCCTGTTATAGATGTGTTGTAGATATGTGCTCAAGTGTCGATCGTCTAGCTATTTCCGCTGATCAAACCACCGCCCAACCAGAGCTGCTAGCCATTCTTTCTAAACATGCTGGCAACTTAATTGCGGTCACCGATTTTGCTGGTAAGACCCTATATCAAAGCCTCTCTCACCAGAAGATTTTGGGATATACGCATCAGTATCTTGACTATGGCGATCGCTGCCCAGATCAGAATGTGGCTAAACCCGATCAGGTGCACAAGGCTGGCGAAAACTACGTTGTTGATAATTACTGGTATAAAATACATCCAGCCGATCGCCAACATTTCAGGGCAGCGATGGAGGATGTGGCACAAACGGGTGAAGATGCTCTAATTGACTGCCGTTTTATGCATGTTGATGGTAATTGGCTAGCTTTTGAGACCAAAATTAGCTTACTAGAAAAGAACCAGGATCAACTAAATCTTAAACCTCAGCAAGTAGAGCGTTCCGAATCAGGCCGCCTGTTGATTCTAAGCAATGATATTAATGATCTAACGCTGGCTGATAAGGTGATTCGCGCCCGTGATGCTCAGATCAAAAATTTATTTGAGCAAGATCGTCTAATTGCTGCGATCGCCCAGCGCATTCATCAATCCCTGAATCTTGAGGATATTCTTAATACTACAGTGACCGAGCTGCGCCATTTGTTGAAGTGCGATCGGGTGGTGATCTATCAATTTAAGCCCGATGGTTCTGGTGAGGTTACGGTGGAGTCGGTGGCCGAACCCTGGGATTCCGTATTGGGGGTAACCCAGAATTGTAACTCTGCCGATAAGGTAATGATGCGGATGCGGCTGGCGCAATTTCAGCCCAGTATCATTAATGATATTAACCAAGCTAATCTCACGCCCTGCCATTATCATTTTCTTGAAAATCTTCAGGTACAGGCGAATCTGGTTGTACCGATTGTACTTAAACCAATCGATGATGATCAGCCTCTGCCAGAAATCAATAGCGCGGTAAATAACCCGGTAATGATGGAGCCAGGACAAGGTAGCGGCTTTGAACTTGATCAACGCGATTATCCAACATCAGATAATGAGCTTAATTACGATCGCACCTGGCCACTAGATCCAGACCAATCAAAGGCAAAAGAATTAAATAGAACTAACGAATTAAAGCAGCAAGAACAGAAAGGCAAGCTGGACAAATTGGCTGAGCTAATTGGCCTGAATGGGGCAATTAAGAACGAATCTCAGCGATTGCTAGATATCAGAGACAGGTGGCTAAGACAAAAAAATAAGCATAAATTGTGGGGTTTAATCATTGCTCACCAATGTACTGCGACCAGGAATTGGCAAGCCGATCATGTAGCATTGCTGCAAAAGCTCAGCGACCAGGTGGCGATCGCCATTATGCAATCAGACTTACTGGCCAAGGAGCGATCGCAACGTTTGGCGCTAGCTCAGCAAAATGTGGTGCTGGGGTCGGCCTTTCGGCGGATTAAAAATGCCGCAGAATCCAAAAGACAATTTTTGGCCAACATTAGCCATGAAATTCGTTCCCCTATGAATGGGATTCTGGGGATCGCGGAATTATTGGCAGATACTAATCTAGATGATCAGCAGCTTAGTTTGCTGCAAACACTCCAAGCCAGCGGCCAGAATTTGCTCCAGATTATTAACGACATCCTGGATTATTCTCGATCGCAAGCGAAGCGAATTAGCATTGTCAAAAAAGAGTTTAATTTAATTAAATGTATTGAGGGTGTCGTTGATCTGGCGGCTATTCAAGCCCACGACAAGGGGATCGAGGTATTTAGCTATATTGATCCTGATGTGCCGCCAATGCTGGTGGGGGATGTGGGGCGGCTGCGTCAGGTGCTGACCAATTTGGTTACCAATGCGGTTAAGTTTACGGAATCAGGGCATATCAGTATATCTGTACAATCGCAACCGGTGGGTGAGTCTTGCCTGGTTAGCCAAACAGCGATCGCGGAGGATGGTGAATCGACCTTAATCCAAGCTGATACTCCTCTACTAGACCTGGAGACCACTCAGGTAAATTTAAAATTCACCATTAGCGATACCGGTTGTGGTATTTCAGAAACCAATCAACGGGAGTTGTTTGAGGCCTTTGTACAATTTAGCCCGGAGGTAAGTCAAAAGCATGGGGGAACGGGTTTAGGTTTAACGATTAGTAAACAGATTGTCGCAGCGATGGGGGGATCAATTGGTGTAAGTTCGCAAATTGGTCAAGGGTCTAGCTTTTGGGTTGAAGTTTCATTGCCGATCGCTAATTTAGAACCACAGCTATCTTTGGCCAAAGTTATTTTAACCGAGTCAAAAATTTCTAGCCAAACCCTGACCATGCTCAGGCAACTTAAAGTTTTGCTCGTGGCAGACAACGATAATACATTGGCATTATTTAATCAACATGCCCAGTTCTGGCAACTCCAGCTTGATCAGGTCAAGGATGGGATGACGGCTCTGGCAAAACTCAAACAGGCCAACGATCGCAATGCGCCTTATGATGTGGCAATTTTGGATCTGCAACTGTCGCAAATAAGTGCGGAGATGCTAGGGCAGGGGATTTTAACCGACCCGGATCTGGCACAGACCAAATTAGCGATCGCTACCTTTATAAATCAAGCGGAAATTGCCAATCACCTGATCGAGCAAGGTTTTGCGGCAATGTTGATCAAGCCAGTCAAAATTGGCAGTTTAATTGAATGTCTGCGGGATGCCATTAATCAACCGCCAAGTAATCAACCGCCAAGTAATCAACCGCCAAACAAGCAAGCTCAATCTGACCCAAGACTTGATCCCCCGCCACAGACTCCAGCCCGATCTGATGCTCAACTTGGCCATAAGCCTGGTTTGGACGTTACTAGCTCTCGAGCAAAACAAGCTGAATTAGATCCACCAGTTGCTCAACCAGATCGATCGCCTGCAACCCAACCTAAGCCCAAAATTTTGGTGGTAGAAGATAATCCAATTAGCCAGAACCTGGTTACGATGCAATTAAAACAACTTGGCTATCCATCTGACTGTGTTAGCAATGGAGAAGAGGCACTAACCCAGCTAGATCAAGAATATTATCCGATTGTGCTGATGGATTGCCAGATGCCAGTGATGGATGGATATACGGCCACGCAGGCAATTAGACATAAAGAAAATCAGCTGCGTGAGTCTGGGGGGGAGCCACTGGCCACGATCGTGATTGCGGTTACTGCCAATGCCTTTGAAGCCGATCGCAAAGTCTGCCTAGATGCTGGTATGGATGACTATCTTAAAAAACCAGTGATGAAACAAGATCTAGCTAATGCACTGGAACGGTGGCAGCAGCAAGTTAATTAGTAGTTAGTTAGTCACTGGCTAGCTGAGATCTGAGCAACTAGGCGTTTTTAGGCATCAACCCAGCGATCGACTTTTGGAGATTAGTCAGCAATTGCTGAAGCTCCTGAGACGACTTAGCTGTTTCTAGCTGTTTGATCGCTGTTTCCAGTTGAGGACGCAATGCATCAACAATATCTTGCACCGGGCGCAGGATTTGTTCAATGCTGTTTACCTTGCCCCATAACTCAGCAGTGGTACGAATTCGCTCTTGGATCTGCGATTCCATCTTTTGAATTTCCTGATAGCCCTGTTGATGCTCACTGGTCTGCCGTGCTAGGAACTCTTGTTGTTGCTGCACAATCCCGCGCACGGTTTCAATTTGGCTCTCAATTTTTTGGAGTTCTTTTTCCTGGCGCTGCTTTTGCAATTCAATTTGCCCCAACAGGGGAACCAGGTTCTGGGAAGGATTTTCGGGTATATCTACACCCTGCCGACGCTCTAGGATTTCACACTGTTGGGTAAGGATCGATTGCCGCTCTTGCAGGCTTCGTCTTTGTCCCACCAGGGCTTCTTCCAACATCCGATATTGCTCTTCGGCAAACTCTTTGTTGCTGTCTAACTCAATGCGATCAAACTCACCGGCTTTATCAATTTGACTTTGGATGTCGGCAATTTCACCCTCAAGCGAGGCTAATTCATCTTCCTGGGCACTGACATAATTGGACATCTTGTCAAATTCAGACTGCCAACCAGATATCATTTCTTCCAGTTGATCCATTGGCAGCTCTTGTAATCGCTTTGCCTCTTCGGGATCTAATAATTCGGTGCTACCGCCGTAGCTTTCAATTACCTGGGCGGTTTGTTGATATAGCTCCTCTTGGGAATCCAACTGCAATCGCAACATGGCCGAATTATTCTCTTGTACCTTCAACACTCCCTGTTGTGCTTTTAATTCAGCCTGGGTGTTGGCCAGGGCAACCTGGGTTTGCTGCCATTGATTCTTTCGGTTTTCCAGATCTTGCTTTGCCTTGTTCAAGGCTTGCTGGGCTTGTTGGGCCTGAGTCCGTTGGGGCTCTAGATCCTGCCAAAATCCGGTCAGGGTTTCCTGACGCTTATAGATCACATCGATCGCGGAGCTGAGTTGGGACTTAATCGAGTCAGGATTAAACATCCCCTCGGCAAGCTGACGGATAATGCCCTGAAGCTGTTGTACCTGCTCTTTACTCAGGGATGAGGCTTGGGCTTCAAGCTTGGCTTTTTCGGCATCAAACAGTTGTTTTTGCTTATCGTAGGCTTGTTTATCTTTTTCATAGGCTTGTTGCAATTCTTCTAGCTCAGCCTTTTTGATATCAACCTGTTCAAGCTCTTGTTCGCGTTGTTCTAGCTCGATCTCACGGCGGTGTAGCTCTTGGCTCTGGTAGTTAAGCGATTGTTTCCATTGTTCAATATCTTCTTCGCCCTGACGAAACTTATCCTGCAAACGGGAGAAGTTTTGCAAAATTAAAACAATGCGCTTAGATGCATCCTGAATATTCTGGAGGTTCTTGTTGCCACCAATATCAGCTAAGACCAGTTGACCATCCTTTAGATCTTTGGTCTGGTTATTATCTTGAAGCGCAACTAATTCTTCTTTATTGATCGCCTGCCAGTTATTTTCGGAGGTATTACGTGCTAAGAGTTTTATTTCTACATTGGCACCAACAAATCCTTTAGTTTTTCTTACTTCTGCTAAGTACTGCACGCTACTTAATTCTCCCGTCCTTTTTCTGGTGACAACTCTGGCTGAAATAATAACTCTTAGATCTTACAAAAACTAATTTCAAGAACTAGTGCAAGAACCAACTAATTTACTAAGGGATGCACCATTTAATTGGGCATTATTCTAACCAAGATATGCGCTGAATGTAGTTATAAATAGCTTATTTAGAGACAAATTTACGCCTAAAAGCATTTTCTCTAAGTTATGTTTTTAATATTCTACGCGCATTGGTTTCGCTGATGTGCTTATTGATATATCTAGTGGCACCAAAATTTGCGCTTCTTGATTCCTTTGGTTAATTACCTTGGCTAATCTCTGGACAATGACAGTCTATGCTAACAGCCTCAACTACTCAAGTAGCAAATTCAACTACTAATGATTGATTATTAGCCGATCGGCGATCGATTTTGGTTGACATTTTTGGCATCCTCGGCGATCGCCTCGCCCCCTTTTTTGTGATATCAATCTATTTTAATTAATTTTTGCTGATCTTACTTTAATAGAAACTGAGGATCTGGAGACTATTTACGATCTTGGCGATCGTCTTCCCCCAATCCCCCTCCCCAGGATCACCTGCTCATCGCTGTGATACACACCATTTGCTAAGGCAGCCATAGGGCTTTCAGCAATCCCCAGTAATATTAAATCTTAAGTAATATCAAAAGTAATATCAAATTCTATCCGTTAATCACGCTCGTACTGCTCATATGGCTTATATGGCAACGATTGCAGTGATTTTTGTTTAATTGTGCTTGATCGGCTTTGATCTAACAATTCTAACAATCAAGTTAGGGTTTACCAATATCGCGCGAATGCTGATTGAATGCTGATTGAATATTTAGCAAACTAAGGTTTACTCAGCGCAACTTCAGGAATTTGCTTGAAAATTTGCTTGGTCGAGAATAATCAAGAATCAAGAATATCGATCGCTTATTTCTGGCACGATTTTAACGGCGCAGACTCTTGGGATCGAGAGCATCACGCAATCCATCACCAAGCAAGTTAAACGATAGCACCGTCAGAATAATCAACACCGCCGGCGACCAGATCAGCCAGGGTTGCAACACAATCACCGATGCATTGGTAGCCAGGGACAGCATATTACCCCAGGAGGGATCGGGTTGCTGAATGCCAAGCCCAATCAGGCTCAAGACCGATTCAGCAATAATAAAATTAGGAATCGTCAGGGTGGCAGAAATAATTACATAACTGGCGGTTTGGGGCAGCAGGTGACGCAAAATGATCCGGAATGGCCCTGCACCTGTGGCTCTAGCGGCAGTAACATACTCTTCTTCCTTGAGCGATAGCACCTGACCACGAATTACCCTCGCCAAGCTGGCCCATTGCACAAACGAAACGATCACCACAATTAATAAAAAGCGCCGATCGTTGGGCAGGGTATCAGGCAGGATCGCCGCCAAGGCTACCAGCAAATAGATATATGGCACTGACATTAGTACCTCCACCATCCGCATCAGGATTGTATCGACCCAGCCAGAAAAATAACCAGAAATGCCACCCACCGTACAGCCGATCGCAAAGGAGATGGAAGTGCCGATGATGCCAATGAACAGGCTGATTCGACCACCATGCAACAGGCGGGTAAACTCATCTCGCCCCTGATCGTCGGTGCCCAGCAGGTTTAGCTTGCCCTCGCCAGTGGTATTGAATAAATGCCCACCGCTAAAAAAATTAATTTTAGATGGTGCGGTGTAATCAACGATCAATTTGCGATCGCCTGTCTCTAGATCCACTGCCCCCTGGATTGTGGGATAGACATGGGGGCCAATAAATTGTCCAGCCTGATCTTGCCAATAGATCTGGGTTGGCGGCAGCAATGCGCCATTTTTCTGGGCAGCCAGAGGATCATAGGGACTAATAAAATTAGCTAAAATTACCAGACTATAGAAAACAATTAAGACAACTGCCCCGATCCGAGCCAGGGGGTTAGCCTTGAGCCGTTTCCACCAATTCATACGCAACTACTCACCCTGCTCACCTTAAATTTGAATTAGATTATTCCTAGTCACCCTTCAGGGCTTTCACAAAATTACCGCGATAGTTGCGATTGAACATCAATGCTGGCCACAACAGACCCAACACAACTTTATTACTACTGAAGCTGGTGCGATTGAATCCAGCCACGAATTTCCACACACCAACTACATAAACTACGAGTAGGACAATGCCAATTAGGGTTCCCATCAGAATCGCTCCTGCAAGACTTAACTTACTCTATTAACTTCTAAGTATATCCAAACTGGATTATAGCTAACCGCAGGTAATTTTCAATCTATGTTAGAAATGAAAATTTAAAAGTGGTGATCCTGCATGGTTAGGTCAAAAAAAGGCTGAAATATTTGCATATTGGCCTAAGGGCAATAATTAGATTCAATCCTGCTTGATCCCCAATTAGCTTTACCAAAGATATTTTAGTATTCTGCTCTGGCGTGACTAATTACCTGGTTCAGCACCCGATCGAAAACTTCTAGATCCTGATCGCTAATATGCTGGGCAAAATACTTGGCGATCGATCGGGAATAAACCTGCCACATTTCTTGCCGTTTTAATTTGCCAGCATCGGTGATCGCGGCATAGGCACCGCGTCGATCGACAGTGCAAGTGTGACGGCAGACTAAGCCCTTGGCTTCTAGGCGATCGATTAAGCGGGTTAAATTGCTGCGCTGGATAACCATGGCTTCGGCCAGTTCATGCAACCGCATCCGTTGTTCGGGGGCTTGTTCCAATGACCATAGCACGTCATACCAGGCCAAGGGGGGCAAATCGGCTGCGGCTAAATCTCGCTCGTATAGCTCAAACAGGAGCACATTGGCAGTCAGAATTTTCTTCCAGACAGTATTACATGACTGATCTAAGCCAGTGTCTAAGTTTGAAATATTGGTATTGGTATTGGTATTGATATCAGTGCGATCGCCCATTTCCCTCGATTCTGATCTATTGCTCTATTGCCCAGCTTTGTGAATAGCCCTGTACTAAGTTTAGCCCGATCGGGTAATTGCAAATGCAACTAAATCCTTTTATCCTTATTTTAGTTGCAAATGGAATGATTGTTCTGGCAACAATATTGATTTCAAATATGGCTTTGTTTCAAAACTAAGGAGAACTATGATGAAAAATCTACTACTTGGTACTGCCTCTGCGTTATTGGTTTCCGCGATCGTGGCGACCGCTGTGCAGGCCGAGACCAAGGTATTAGACCCGGTTGAGGTTAATAATATCAGCAACACCCAAACTAATCTAACTGCTTTTGATTTAGTGGTCTTGGCTCAGCGTGGTTATTTAGAAAATCAAGGCATCCCTAGTTATCATGGTTTGGTTTCTGCCTACCACAATGGCAATGTTACGGCTGAAAGCATTGTTGAGGGAGCAGTTAAGTCTAATCGCTTGGATGCAAATCGGCTTAGCGATCGGCAATATATCAATGCGGTTGATGCTCAGTTAGCTTCACTTAGATATTAGAAGTAGCAAGTTATCTCACAATTAAGCCATACCTTGAGCTAGGGCAGCTAATTGATTAAAAACTCAAAATAAAAACACCTGAAAATAGGATTTCATGGTTACTAACTAGCACCAACTCTGCTATGATTATTTCTCGGACAAATAAACAAGTCCAGATCGGGCAGGTGGCGGAATTGGTAGACGCACCAGACTCAAAATCTGGCGAAGAAATTCGTGAGAGTTCGAGTCTCTCTCTGCCCATTTACCTCAGTTTAGTTATTAGTTGAAAGGCTAAACGCCAATAAAAAAAGACCGTGGGAAATTAATTCTCACGGCTTTTAAGTTTTTTTAGGTATTAATTATCTAAGATTAATTATCTAAGATTGCAAAGCTTAACTGGCTCTGCTCAAAATTTAGAAATGAAATGAGCTTGGAAATTAGAAATTCATTTCTGCAGCCTGGACTTTTTCCACTTGCTTTTTCTTCAACACAAACAGAATCTGAGTGGTGATGATGCCCACAAAGAAGAGCAGCAACCAACCAATCCGAGCTGGGTCTTGCAACACAATCTCGCCATCCATCTGACCAAAACCGCCCACATTGGGATTAGTGGTGATCGCTTGGCCAGTGGTAACGCGATCGCCTACGGCTACTAACAATTCAGGGCCAAAGGGGACAGTTTCGACTACGGCAGCGCCACCGTCTTCTGGTTCAATCGTGACATTGTAGCCACCATAGAAGTTTTCTTCGTAGTTGGGCTCAGCATCATCGATCGCTGCGATCGTGCCATTTATAGGAGACTTAAACAGATTGTTATTGCTCTTTTGGCCAGTGGGATAAACCTGACCACGGCCGCGATTGCCGCCCGCATGGACAGAATACTTCAAGAAGTTAACGCTTTTATCTGCTTTGGGATTGGGCGAAAGCACCGGGAACACAATCTCTGGATATTCATCCCCAGAAATAGGACCAACCAAAACGATATTCTCTTGATCGTCGCTATAGGGCTGATAATAAATGTCCTGGGTCTTTTCCTTTAGCTCTTCGGGGATGCGATCGTCCGGAGCAATTTTAAAGCCTTCTGGCAACATCAACACAGCGCCAACGTTTAAACCACCAGGGCTACCATCGACCTGCACCTGCTGAACCTCGTGGTCGTAGGGGAGTTTAACCACAGCTTCAAATACTGTATCTGGTTTAACGGCCTGGGGGACTTCCAGCTTGATCGACTTTTCCGCCAGGTGGCAGTTGGCACATACAATTCTGCCGGTGGCTTCTCTGGGGTTTTCATAGGCTCCCTGCGCATAGTAGGGATAAGCCTGAACAGAGGGGGTAGCTAAGGGATTAATGAATACAAATAGTGCGGCGATCGCAATTAGTAAAACTTTTCTCATCTTCTATTTATGAACATTTGAGTGATCTCAATCTCTTGATTTAGATTCGGGATGAATATAAATGCATATCTAGATGCATATCTAAATGCATATCTAAATGCATAAGTAATTAAAGCAATGCCAGGTCAGGGAGTTACTATGGCTTATCGGATAAGTCGTATCAGCCGATTGGCTAAATCCGCACATCAAAACCTAGTCAGATGGTCTGTATCATCCGATCGCAAACCATAACTTGCCATGATTTCTAGGTCCACCAGGGATCTTCGTTGGTGCGGAAGTCGGTTTCTTCCCAGTTGCTAAAGACAACCTTGCCATCAACCACATCGGAATGCACCAGTGCCAATGATAGCGGTGCAGGGCCACGCACCACTTTGCCTTCGCTGTTATATTGCGAACCATGACAAGGACACATGAATTTATTCTCAGCTACATTCCAAGGCACCACACAACCAAGGTGAGTGCAAACGGCATTGAGGCCATAGCTGGCAATTTCCTGGTTATCAGTAATTACGATATAGGTTGGATCGCCTTTTAAACCTTGTGCCAATGAGCGATCGCCAGCCTGATGAGTAGCAACATAGTCTGTCGCCACAATATCGTTACCAGCAGCATCTTTGGCAGTAGTACCACCACCCTTGCTACCGGAAGAAGGGGGGACAAAATAATTCACCACAGGATATAGACCACCCAGGGCAGTAGCACCAGCAGAACTCCACATCAGCAGGTTCATAAACTGGCGGCGACCCATATCTGGTACGTCACTAGGTACAGAAGCTTGGCTCATAATCTAACTTTATTCCTCTCTTTGTTAAGCATCTCTATAAAAACTAATTAGTTCAGTGGCTGATTTGCGTAGCTAGGAAAACCGCTCAAGCCCATAGCCATAAAGAGATTGATCTAAACTATATTACATTTTGTATACTTTATCCCTTCTATCATATCGAGAAATTAACAAAGAGATTAACTATTTGCCGCTAATTCCTGCAATTATGGAATTTCTGAACCTAAAATAACTAAAAATTAATAATCGATCGCTAGACTCTTAATTGATGACGATTGGATCGCCACAATCCACAATAAATTTTTGGTCTAGGTATGATCTAAGTATTAGGATTAGGGCTAGAATCCCTACTTAACCTGATGTGATGTATAACTATTGCTGTGCCATTGATTATTGATTATTGGTTTGATTGATTTGAACTAACTCAAATCTCTAGCTTCAGGATAATCAGGATAATTTAAGCCAGAATATAAAAGTTGCAGGGTTTCTGTGATAGGCCTCGTTATATATCGATATATATCGATCACAAATTCAGGCTTTTGCAAGAATTTTAATCTTGAATGTTGTTAATTAACTAGTATTGTTTGATCAGCCGAGACCTTCGATCGCTCCATGCCAAAAGTCCCCAACGCCTATTCATTGCCAACTTCTCGATATCGCACCCTGGGTTTAGTGGGGCGAGGTCAATTTGGGCGGGTTTTTTGTGCTCGCAGCCGCAAGACCGGAGAGATCTTTGCCCTCAAAGAGCTAGATCAGCATCGCTTCCCCACCAGTAAGTTTTTGCGAGAACTACGCTTTTTGCTTACTCTGCAACATCCGAATATCGTTTCTTGCTATGCGATCGAGCACAGTCGCGGCAATCGCTACCTGGTGATGGAATATTGCGAAGCAGGCACATTGCGGGATTTGCTCAACCACAGTGGTGGCCTGACTCCGTTGCAGGGGCTTAAATTAATCATTGATACTTTGCAAGGTCTGGCCCATGCCCATCAGAGTAATATTATTCACTGCGATCTCAAGCCAGAGAATGTATTGCTTAAGTTAACCAGTAAAGGTTGGCAGGCTAAGGTCTCTGATTTTGGCGTGGCCAAGTTAGCCCAGGAAATTGATAATGAGGGGAATAATAATACCGGCTCACCGGGGTATATGGCTCCAGAGCGCTTTTATGGACAATTTTCGATCGCCTCGGATCTCTATGCGATCGGCGTGATGTTGTATGAGGTGTTGCTGGGCAAGCGGCCTTTTTCTGGCAATCCGGCGGAGTTGATGCGAGCGCATATTAACCAGCGGGTGCAGATTCCCGATACGCTGCCGATCGCTTTGCGGGATGTGGTAGCCAAGTCTCTCGAAAAGCTACCGAGAAAACGTTTTAATAGTGCCCTGGCGATGAAGGAGGCAATTGTAGCGGCGCTGAAATCAGACCAAGTTAGTAAAGCCAACCTATCGCAAGTATTGGCATTTGCCGCGATCGATCAACTTGATGTTGAAGTTTTGCCAGCTAATTATCCAGCGCCGATCGATCTAGATAAACTAGATAAACAAGATCAGCAAAAGGAGCGTCAGGGCGATCGTGTATTCAAGCGAGATCTACCAGCCCATGTAACTGAATTGGTGGTTTTGGGAACTACACCTAAGCCAATTTTGCCCAACCCAAATGAACATGATTTGCCTATCACAGTTGCATCGGTTGCTATTTGTGGCGTAGTAGATGGGCAACTTCGGTTGGAGCAAGTCGAGCTTAATGGTGATCCCAATGCAGGTATTGCAGGTATTAAAGTAGCGATCGCTAGTCTGGCGAATCAATTGCGCGATCGCTCCCTTGCCCCGTCTCTTACTTTTGAGCAAGCGATCGAAAATTTAAGCATTTGGGGCGATCGTTTATTTATATTTACTGGTGATTCGGTTTATGGGCTGCCTGCAAATCCCGAATCGACCAGCCGCAAATCACAACTACTTCATCGAGCTGCCGAACTACAGCCAAATCAACCTTGCTTAAAAGCAGTTTCACCCCGCGCAGATTGGGTGGCATTAGCGCAGGGGAGCAGGTTAGAGCTAAAGAATCTGAGCAACGATCGTGCCTTTAGCCTCAACTTTGCCAAAGCCACGGCGAATGTCCAGATCAGTGCAATCACCGCCTTCGATCGCCACCACCTGGTAGTTTTGCTCCAGCAGGATAATTGTGAATTCAGCCAGATTGCCCTAGTGTCAAGACGTGGCAACCTATTGTGGCGCTACCCACTACCCAACCGCATTTCTGCGGCGGTCGCCAACTGCACCAATGGCAGATTGATTTTATTAGAAGCAAAAACTAATCACCTGGGCTTGGTGGAGCTATTCCCCTATCGAGTTAATCGTCTGCGTTTGGACTATGCACCGATGGCGATCGCACCTACCGATTGGGGTTGCATTATTGCTACTGATCTGGGCAATGGCCAGAGTAATTTGAACCTGCTGGATTTATCTGGTCATCGGGTGGGGCGGTTGACGGTGAGGGGGCAGGTATTGAAAATCAGCTTGCTGAATATGCATACTTTGCTAGTTCTAACTAATGCTAATGAAGCTAATCAGGCTGATCCAAATAATACCGAGCGTACCGATCCGTCCGATCGGTCAGATCCATTAGAGCAGCGCGATCGCCATAGTTCTGTTTATTTAATTGACCTCAAGCAGCTTGAAGTCGATATTATTTTTTAATTTTTTAGCGATCGAATAATCGAGTTCAGTCCTGGCCAGCCCTAGCTAACTGCCTTTTGCCGCAGCCAGTGATCGCACAATACTAGCGCCACCATTGCTTCTACCATTGGCACTGCACGAGGCAATACACAGGGATCATGCCTACCCTTGGCCGCCAGGGTTACTTCTTCGCCAGCGGTATTCACGGTGTCTTGTGCTTGCATGATTGTGGCTGTGGGCTTAAATGCCGCCCGAATCACAATATTTTCACCATTGGAGATGCCACCCTGGATGCCGCCGGAGCGGTTGGTTTTGGTGCGAATCCGATCGCCTTGCATGTAAAACTCATCGTTGTGCTCGCGGCCAGTTAGCAGTGTGCCGGCAAACCCAGAGCCGATCTCAAATCCTTTGGTGGCTGGTAATGACATGATCGCCTTGGCCAGGTCTGCTTCCAGTTTGTCAAACACCGGATCACCAAGGCCAACGGGCATCCCCCGCGCCACGCACTCGACTATGCCGCCGATCGAATTGCCATCCCGTCGCACCATGTCGATCAGGTTGATCATTTTCGCGGCCATGTCGGGATCGGGGCAGCGCACCATATTGCTTTCTACTTGTGCCAGGGTGACCTTATTAGAGTCGATCGCCACTTCTAAATCCTTAATCCTGGTCACATAGGCCACAATTTCGATCCCCGCCACTTGCTTGAGGATTTTCTTGGCGATCACCCCTGCGGCTACCCTGCCGATCGTTTCCCTGGCCGAAGCCCGACCGCCGCCTTGCCAATTGCGAATGCCATATTTAGCTTGGTAAGTAGCATCTGCGTGGGAGGGTCTAAATTTGGTGGCCATTTCCTGGTAATCCTGTGGGCGCGGGTCTTTGTTGCGCACCAGAATGGCGATCGAAGTACCCAGGGTTTTGCCCTCAAACACACCAGACAGAATCTCGCAGCGATCGGCCTCTTTGCGCGGGGTAGTGATCTTGCTTTGGCCAGGACGACGGCGATCTAAGTCAAATTGAATTTCCTCTGGGCTGATTTCAATCTGTGGGGGACACCCATCAATTACTACGCCCACGCCACCACCATGCGACTCGCCGAAGGTGGAGATTTTAAATAGTTGCCCGAATGTACTGCCCATTAATGTTATCTATTGCTTGAATTTAGTTCTAGTTCTCATCTTAAGCAATAGATCGCTCAATCAATAATTTAATCACTGGATACATTGAATACTTAGATACTAGATGCCTTAATGCTAGATGATTTGTTATGCAAGACATCGTACCTAGTCTTTGGCCATAAGCTCTAGACAATTGGCCTTGCGAAGTGAATCCTCAATCCTCGGCTACTGAAAAAGCTGCTAGGAGCAACAGTCGATAACCCTTACCTATTGCAGCGATCGTAGTGTTTACTCAAACACCTTGGTCAAAAAAGCAACAATTGGTGGAACAATCTGCCATAGTCGCAAAGATCGCTAAAAACCTTGCCAGAGAATATGCATAAGCATTAAGGATTTTGTCAACCCAACGAGGAATGAGTATTTATACTTCTTAATAATTGTGACAATGTTTGCTAATATTTAACATAAATAAACAATTTTAAAAATTGGGTAGGTAAATATGTTAGAAAAACTTAAGAATATGTTCAAGGGCTCAACCAAGGCAAAGCCCAGTGGCAAAAATGCTGCACCTAATGCAGAAGTCCCTGCCGCTTCCGCAAAAGTAGAAACTGCTGCGCCAAAGGCCGAGAAACCCGCCGCCAAAGCTAAGAAAAAAGAAAACAAAGGTGGTTTAAATCCGTTTGGTTTGTTAAGCAATCTGTCTGGTTTGCTAAGCAGCGATGGTGACAAGAAGCCCAAAGAGAAGAAAGCCAACAAGCCTCAACCAGCTCGCAGCGTCCAACAAAATGCTGGCCCTGGTGAGTTTTTCTTGAGTGCTGATGATGCCAAGACTTTTGGTGATATCGACTACATGCGCACTGCCAAGGCGATTAAAAAATCTTTCCCGAAAGCACCTGGTCAATCAGAAGGTGCTGAGATCGAAGTGGTTGTTTCTAATCTAACCGAAGAGAAGGGCGAAACTGACTCCAAGCCGGCTGAAACTGCGACATCAGCTTCATCTTTTGGAAATCAGCCTAGCTTCACGCCTAATACGAAAGTGAAAACCGATACCAACATGGACATGTTCCGGAATATGGCCAAGGGTATTAAGAAGCGCTAATTTTTGCCATTATTCAAAGCATGTCAGAATCAAGCTAGATTTTGGCTAATGTCAGAATAGTGTCTAGCCGATCGCTATTTTTATAATCAACTTTAATTTAAAACTTTTTAGCTTTGATTATTTCCATATCAGCCCTGTTTGAAGTAGTGTTACTTAACAAATGGGGCTTTTATGATCTTAATCTGATTGATTCGATCGAGAATGACTGAAGCGCTACATGGACATCGGCAAATCATCGATCGCTGGTCTTGCCTTGAGCAGAAAATTAATTGCTTGAAGTCAATCCAGACTAAAGAATCTGATTAAAAAAGCAACTCCTGGCTCCAGTATGGCAAGCCACATCACCAATTTGCTCAATCTTCACTAATAGAGCATCCGCATCGCAATCATAATACATAGCTTTGATTCTTTGAATGTGTCCAGAGGTAGCGCCCTTGTGCCAAAGTTCCTGCCGCGATCGACTCCAGTAATGCACTTCACCGGTTTCGATACTCAACGCCAAGGACTCCGCATTCATCCAGGCCATCATCAAGACTGTGCCATCTTCTGCATCCTGGGCGATCGCTGGGATTAATCCCTGGGGGTTGAACTTTATTTTTGCCAGGGTTTGTTCAATCAGGGCGGCTTTTGGGTAGCTAGGGCGATCGTTGGGATTTAGGTTCTGGGCTAAGTTTGCCTGATTATTGCTCTGGGCATTGATTTGTTGCTGGAGATTTTGAGTGAGTGAATTTGAGCCAGTGCGATCGATTGACATGGATTTGATTCCGGCAAATTAGCGTGAATAGGCAAACAATAGGCCATAAGCAAGGCGTTCTCAATAGATAGTTGCTTACTTATACTTAAAGACCATATTATTCTGAAGTGGTTGCTAGGAGCTAGGAAGGGCGATCGACTTGTGTTGGTGTATGCATTTGGACGTGCAAGCCACGGCGATCGATTTGGGTCTCAGCTTCCCGGCTATTTGTGGGTAAAGGTTCCGGCATATTGCAAGGAATCTTGCGATCGCCCGATGTACCATTACTATTCGGCTGGCAAGTGGTGTAGTTCAACAAATCCAGAGTTTCTAAGGCCGCATCTCGCACGCTGGGCACAGTTTCCCGTTCCAGTAAAACCTGGCAATATTCCGCGATCGCCCGCTCTTGAGACAGGGAAAAGCGGTTTTGTTGGACTGCTTCAGCCAGTTGCCGCACCGCAATCAATCGCTCCAGATGATCGGGAGCCGCCAACATATAAACAAAGCGTTCAATGCTATCGCGCTCTTGGGTCAGCCAGTTATTCAGCCCCTGCTTAGTAACTAGAGCCAGAACTGACAGGGTGGCGATCAACTGCAACACAAATGCCAGTGCCAACCAGTGGTTCTCAACCCCACTCCAGATCGCCAGGGTGGTATATGCCAACAATACGGTGCTTACCCCCGCCGCCGCCGCGACGGTGAATTTTTGGGTTGGCACATCAACCGATCGCTGCAAGCCAAACCAAAAATGCTGCCAATCCCAATCCTGTGCCAAATAAGCAATTCCCATGATTGCCATCCCCGCTAAAGTAGCGATTACTAGCTGCCAGTTCCACACCAACAGCGCTAGCAGGCCACCGCAGATCAGGAGCCAGGCAGGAATCTTCTGGATCGCATTGACCATCAATGCCAGCCACACTCCCAGTTGATGGAAAATGATGGCGGAGGTGGTGGTGGGGCTAGATGACCATTGCTTGGGGGTTTCTCTGGACATGGGCGTAAAACTTAATTGAATAGGCAATGCGATCGCACTAGGACATTTCTGATGTTACTGATGCTTACCAATAATTGTCTAATTGTCAAAGCAACTAAGTCGCTCCAACCGATGAGATCGCCACGCAGGAAAACTGGTGCTAACTATTCTAACGATTTAGCTGCGCTTACGCTATCTTTCGTAACCTTATAATTAATTTCATGATTAACATAGAGCTTGACTCAATTGGTGAATGATGGAAATAAATGCCTGTCTGCATACGGCGATCCTGGTATCTGATCTAGCTGCCGCAGAGCAATTCTATGGCCAGGTGCTGGGTTTGACCAAGGTCGATCGCGTTCTAAAATTTCCGGGTGCGTGGTATCAACTTGGTGATTATCAGATTCACCTAATTCTAAATACTAACTATCAAAATCTTCTTAACCTGCCGCAAAAATGGGGACGCGATCGGCATCTGGCCTTTGCAGTTCAAGACCTAGCCGCTGCCAAACAAACCCTAATTGACCACAATTGCCCAGTCCAGATCAGTGCTTCGGGGCGATCGGCACTTTTTACCCATGATCCAGATGGGAATGTAATTGAATTAGCCCAGATTAGTTGATCGTCTTAGTTGATCGTCAATCAGTCTAGAACCTCATTCTTACGATCTCCCTTACAAAAGCATTAGGCTGATATCGATTGACCGATGCAATAGCATAGACCCTCTGGATCTTTGAGGAAAAATACTTCATAAACATCTTCACCATCTCGATCGGTGCGGCGATTAGAAATATCCAATCCCAAATTTTGCATGTATGTATAGGCAGCATCAACATTGTCGGTGGCAATGAAACAGCTATGAGCCAAAGGGTCTTGGCCATTTTCAACCAGCCGGATGTCAATGTTGTCGCGCCCCACAATAATTGCTCGATCGGGCGAAGTAATTCTGGCTCGAATTTGAAACCCCAGTTTTTCGGTGTAGTACTTGGCAGCAGAATCACAATCTTTGACTGGCATAGCTTGTGGGTCAGCATCACCGATCGGGTAGATTCCTTGGAACTTGAATGCCATAATTAAATTTGTTGTTATATTCTGCTATCAATGGAATTTATACGCAGTGTCCCAATCTGCGTAAATTTGATTATTTGCACGATCGTAGATCGCCATAAACATGTCTTAAGCACTTATGCGTATTTGGTGCGGATCTGGTGCGGATCTGGTTTAGACTGTAGTTCTTGTCCGTTGTAGCCTGTGTAGCCTGATCTTGTCTTTGGCTATCCTTGAGTGATCGCAAATAGTGTTTTTGGTCTTACGGTTAGCTATGGCTACAATGCAGTGCCAGCCAATAATTTGTTTTTAGCTACGCCATAACCGCAGTAAGCAGGATGGGGCTTAAGACTCTACTTAATATGGCAGCAGTCAGTCGCCGCGCAATTGCTCCATATGTCCATATGTAAGCTCGCCAGTTAAAAAATTTTGCTGGTTTAAACCTAGCCGATCGCCATGTCGATTATCGATCGCATTGAAAATATTTGAGCTTGGGGCTAGCAATCTGCCATATTTTCAATATCAAATAAATATCAAAAGCTAAGACTAATAGTCATTTGCAAAAATATGTTGTTAAGTTTGCTTTCCGATCCAAAATCCAGTCAAACTAATAAGTAATAATTCGGATGCATTTCTTGCTTAAGTACGTTCGAGATTTGGAAATGCCACGATTATTTCTACCATAAACGATCGAAGCCCAAAATTAGAGTGGGAGCCGGCAATATTAGATGCACAATGCAGCTAAGCAGATCAAAATAACTTGAATATTTGGATTTTAGTGACTGCGAGTTATCAATAAGTTATGAATCGGTGAACTAGTGGATAACTCTTTGCTAATTAACTTGTCGTTTTTGATTAAAAACCCAACTGGGTTGGCAACTTATGCTAGTAATCTTTATCCCCGGCTTCAATCCCTCAACCCGACTCTATTGACCTCTCAACCGATCGCTGACTTTGACTTAATCAAAACCCCAGCAAATATTACTGCCGATCACGGGACTAAAGGTCATCTGCGCCGATTGCTGTGGACTCAGTTTAAATTACCTGGCATTTATAATCGCCATCACGCTAACTTACTATTCGCGCCAATTCCCGAAGCGCCTTTGTTCTCAAAATGTCGTTATGTGACGATGGCGCATGACTTGATCCCGCTGCGGTTTGGGCGGCGGTTCTCGCGTTTGAAACTCTATTTCCAGTTTTATGTGCCGAGGGTGCTGTGGCAGGCAGAACATATTTTGTGTAACTCAGAGAGTACGGCCAATGAGATCATGACATATTTTGATCTCCCTGCTTTTAAGATCACGCCTACGCCCCTGGCCTATGATGCCCAAAATTTTCGATCGTTAAATATACCAACTAAAAACTATTTTCTATACATTGGTCGGCATGATGCCCACAAAAATGTGCATGGTTTGATTGCGGCGTTCGCCGAGTTTGCCAAGCAATCGGATCATTGGGAGTATGAGTTACATATTGCCGGCCCCCAGGACGATCGCTACACCAATAATCTGAGGATGCAGGTGCTAGAGTTGGGTGCAGGTCTGGGGCAGCGGATTAAGTTTTTAGATTATGTACCCTATGAAGATCTGCCTAAGCTGATTAATCAGGCGATCGCGCTGGTTTTTCCCAGCTTTTGGGAGGGGTTTGGTTTACCTGCCCTGGAGGCGATGGCTTGCGGTACGCCGGTAATTGCCTCGAATGTGTCGGCGTTGCCGGAGGTAACGGGGGATGCGGCGATTTTGATCGATCCCCATAAGCCTATGTCGATCGCGGCGGCGATGACCCGCTTGGTGCATGAGCATTACTTGCGATCGGAGCTAAGTCGGGCTGGCCTGGAGCGAGCGAAGTTGTTTAGTTGGGACAAGACGGCGAGGCAAACGATCGAGGTTCTTGCCAGGTATCTTTAATTAAAAGGCAATCGCTCCCCCAGCTTTTTAATATCGATCGCATGACCACCCACCACCAGAAACACCCGATCGCTGATTGCCCCCACCTTGCGCGATAATTTCCCCAGCCGATCGCGGAACACCCTACCCAACTCGTAGGCCGGAACCACGCCCCAGCCCACCTCTTCTGCCACCAGAGTGATTTCTAGCTTAGAAGCTTGCAGAGTTGCTAAAAACTCCTGTTCGATCGCTGCCCACTGCTCCTCGTCCCGATCGAGCAAATTTGCCAGCCATGTACCCAACGAATCAATCAGCAAGTAATTATCTGGCTTGGTTGATTGTAGATCGCTAATTGCCTGTGCCAGATCGATCGGTACTTCCAAAGCATTCCAGCTATCTGGGCGACGTTCCCGATGGCGTTGGATCTTGGCCTGCCATTGTGGATCATTGGGATCGCTTACCCCAGTGGCGATATAAATAATCGGCTGGGGCGATCGGGTTGCCAGCAACTCCGCCCACTCACTTTTGCCAGAACTTGCCGCACCGATCACTAGGGTAATCATTTCTGTTTTAGTTAAGTCTTCAGCGATCAAATGATTGGCTAAGGATCTCGTCGTAAAGACTAATTTATTTGCTTCCAGGTATTTCCTATCCCTGGCTCACGATCGCAAATTAGCGCAGGTATCACTTTTGAATTAGCACGATTCACCCATAGGGGGGATTTGGACATAAGTTTTATTTACGTCCTGAGAACCTATCCCGCACAGGGTTTTTAGCTGAATATAGTAACTGTTAAGGGAGTAATTGAGTGTTATTCCAATTAGTTTATTGGGATCTTCGGTGCGTTTCTGGGCGATGGCCTGGGGGCGCATTTTTTCTGACAATGTGCAAAAAGACGCTTAGCGAAATTCATTGCTTAGATAATAAAATTCATTGCTTAGATAATAATGGTATAGGTAACCGCTACATCACTAAATACTGCAAAAATTTTAGGTAACTAGGCAATTTCAATGTTCCAAGGCATCCAGAATTTCGTTGAAGAATTTTTAGACATCCTTAAAACGCCACTATTTACCCTTGGCAACACCGATATTTCGATCACCTCCTTTCTGCTGCTTTGCTTTTATTTAGTTATCATCTTCATTCTGGCGCGTACTCTGCGACAATTTTTGCGCAATCGGGTACTCAGTAGAGCAGGTTTTGATTCCAGCAATCGGGAAATTGTCTCGGCCATCCTTAGCTATGGCATTGGTGCGATCGCGGCGGTGATGGTACTGCAAACGATCGGTATTAATATTGCTTCCTTGGCAGTGCTGGCTGGTGGTTTGGGTATTGGTATTGGTTTTGGTTTCCAGGATGTAACCAAAAACTTTGTGAGTGGCGTAACAATTTTGCTAGAGCGCAAACTCAAGGTAGGTGATTTTGTGGAGTTTGATGGCCTAGAAGGCTATGTGCGGGAAATTTCAATCCGATCGACAATAATTCGCACCCTCGATCGCGGTGATGTGGTGGTTCCCAACAGCCAATTAGTAGAAAATCGGGTTCTAAACTGGAGCTATGACAGCTTTACCGCCAGGATTCGGGTGCCGGTGGGGGTAGACTACAGCAGCGATCCTGTGGCAGTAACCGAGGCGCTGCTTGATTCTGCCTACATGGAACCGGCGGTGTTGCTCAATCCTGCTCCCAAGGTGTTCTTTCGTGGTTTTGGTGATAGTGCCCTCAATTTTGAGCTGCGAGTTTGGATCAATCGAATCGACGATCGTGACCCGATTATTAGTTCTTTGAATTTTATTATTGAATATAATCTGCGCCAGCAAGGAATCTCGATTCCCTTCCCACAGCGCGATCTATGGATCAAGAACCCTGAATCTCTCCGCAATGGCGCTAGCCATAAAACCGAACTGCCTGCACTTACTCCCTTAAATAGTGAAGGACAGCCAGTTGAGCCAGCTTCGCGGCCATTACCATTGCGCGATCTACTGCGGCGGGTAGCCTATTTTGAGCATTTTTCTGAGTTGGAGCTGCGGGAGCTGATTGAAATTGGTTATCGGCGGCGATTGCATTCCGGTGATGTGCTTTTCCGCGAGGGCGATCCAGGCGATTCGTTTTATATTATTCTGTCTGGCCTGGTTGAAGTGTTTGTCCAAAAGCTCGATAAGTCTTTGTGTGAGTTGGGGGTGGGTGAATTTTTTGGTGAACTGTCGCTGATGCTGAGTATTCCGCGTACTGCCTCGATCCGGGCGATCGATGAAACGATGGTGTTTGTAATCAGTCATCGCGGCTTCGAGAAACTATTACATGCCCATGCTGATTTGGCCGAAAACATTGTCCAGGAGTTGGGTAAACGTAAAGATGAACTGGCCGAGCGTCAAGATCAATTACGGGCAATGGGTTTAGTGGGGGCAGATGAGGATGATAAAAATCCGGTGGAGTGGGTGCGCAAGCGGTTGAAGCGATTGTTTAAACTAGATCTAGATACCAGTACCTGGTAATAGCGAGCAATAGTGGGCAATAGGTTAGATTAAAACATTAAAATTTTGTACAATGTAGACTAAGACACTACACTTAAGCTAATTAGCCGATAAATTTTTATCAACCAGCTTTAAGTATCTAGCGCAATCAGGGAATTATCGAGACAGGCTATTACTCTGGTTCAAGGTATGTTTGGCAGGAAACATGTTGGGACAAATATTAGACGGACGCTACAAGGTAGTTAAGGAACTTGCGGCGGGGGGCTTTGCACAAACTTATTTGGCGGAAGACATGCGGCTTCCTGGCCATCCCAATTGTGTAGTTAAGCATTTTAACCCAGCGATCAGCGATCCTTATTTTCTCAAAAAGTCACTGGAATTATTCAAGGCTGAAGCAGAAACATTGCAACGGCTTGGTCAGCATGACCAAATTCCCCGGCTCTATGCTTATTTTGAGGAAGAACAAGAATTTTATCTGGTGCAAGAGTTTGTGGCAGGCCACCCGCTTAGCAGTGAACTTTTGCCTGGCGGCAAGCTGCCTGAGCCCAGGGTAATCAAACTAGTTCTGGATGTGCTGGAAATTTTGGCCTATGTGCATAGCTGTGGTGTAATTCACCGGGATATCAAGCCAGATAATCTGATCCGTCGTCATGTTGATGGCAAGTTGGTTTTGATTGATTTTGGCACGGTCAAACAAATCCAGAACCAGTTATTAAATTCCCAGGCTCATCGCCCGGTGACAATGCCGATCGGTACGCCGGGGTTTATGCCCTCTGAACAAGAGCAGGGTAACTCTTGTCCTAATAGTGATATTTATGCGCTGGGAATGCTGGCGCTTCAGGCTCTCACGGGAATGCATCCCAGCCAGTTCAAACGGCAACCCAATGGCGACCTGGATTGGCGATCGTACGTTTCAGTTGCTTCGATCTCTGCCCCATTGGCACAAGTGGTTGACCAGATGATTGCCTATGAGCAAACCCAGCGCTATCAAACTACTGATCAAGTAGTCACCGCTTTGGCCAATCTCAGCCCTAGTTCTGCGATCGCCATTAGCCAAGCCAATCCCGGCTCACTCTCGTTATCGGCTAAAGTCAATCAGTCTAATCCCTCTAATGCCATAGATCTGCCCAGTTTTTGGGCGCAAGGGCACAAGATTCAAAATACATTAACCAAGCATTGGCGCTTTGCTGGTGGGGTAGGAGCCTTAGCGATCGCCTTGATCTCGGTATTCTCATTCAGGGCAATTTCTGCAGACCAATCTGTTTCAAGTATTCCTAGTCCTTATGATCAGAGTTCTTATGATCAGAGTAATCAGACCAATGAGCGCTCTAGCAACCTAGACCTTGATCAAAATCTTGATCAAAATATTGAACAAAACTTAGATTTGTTAGCAACCGATCGCCAGGTTGAAACAAACCCGCCAGCAGATATGGATAGTGATTCCTACGATCGCCAGAATCGCCAGAATCCTTCATCAGTTAAGGCTACAGATATGAATCTGACTGAATCAGCAAATTTACCGACCGAGATACCTGCTTCTGGGTTAGATGATGGGCTAGATATTGCGATCGCCTCGCCAAGTGAACCCAACTTGCTGGCTAGCGCTCCAGCCAAGTTCACCAACAATCTCAATTATGACCAACTGCGCCAGAGCCTGGCACAACAAGACTGGCAAAGTGCCGATCGCCATACCTATGAACTACTGCTGAAGGCGGCAGGCAGAGAATCCCATGCAGATGGCACCTACCATCCTGATGAATTAGCTGCCCTTTCCTGCGTGGATGTGGTGTTGATCGATGAGCTATGGGATGACGCTAGTGGTGGCAAACTGGGTTTCTCTGCCCAAAAACGCATTTATGAAGCGGCTGATCAAGACTGGCAAAAAATGTATGCCCAACTTGGTTGGCGTACCATTAGTGGCACTTGGCTGGTGGATACCCGCTACGATCGAGAAGCTAGTCGTTGGGAATATGTGGATGGCCATTTACCTGATTTCCAAGCCCCACCGGATGGTCATTTACCAATTCCACTGCGGGAAGCCAGTCGCCAAAGCTTTGATCACAATGAACAGGTTATTTTACGCTGTCTTTAGTAGTTAACTTCTAGTAGTTAATTAAAAAGCTTAATCATTCCATTCACCGCGTGGCGGCACTACTGGATTTACCATCATTGGTCTAGAGCGTTCAGCTTCTTTGATCGCCCGTCGCTGTAACCATTGTCTGATCGCCGTATCAATTACTTGATTTGGATCATTGGTTACCTCTGACAACTCGGCCAACAGGGCTGGATCTAGTTCAATATCCGAGTTGGTCTTTTTGGCTTCTGAGTTTCCTGCGGTTTCTGCCATAGCACTATCTGTCCTATGTTTTGATACTGTTTTGATACGTTGAGATGGATAAACCGGGCGAATATTTATAATCCGACCTGGGCAACTATGATGGGTGTGTTTTTCTCATCATAGCGAAACTGAGTGTTAAGAGCTAGTTCACACCTAGCTTCACCCAAGAGAAATTAAAACTTTGTTAAGTCTAGTACATAACTACAGGATAATTTGGTTTTTGGTAATGTTTTTGGCCAGCTTGAAGCATAAATGCTTGGCTCATCAGCTTAGGCGATCGGCTCAGGCAAAAATATTTTCTTAATAATACAAACTTAATAATATAAATTGACACGCCATTCTAATTTGTTTAAAATGTATTGCTTGCTAAGGCTTATTGCATAGTTCTAGATCTACGCTAGATGTTTAATAGCATTAAGGCGTTGTTTTTGTATGTTTAGGTATAGGTATGTTTGGAGCTAATCGATCGCCCCAATGCAAGCAGTGAACATCAAGCAGCAAGCATATTTAAATCAATAATTAAACATAGAGCAAGTATATTGGCAGTAATTAAGGGAGAAAGTTAGACAGTGGCTCGTATAGCAGGGGTTGATATTCCCCGCGATAAACGAATTGAGGTAGCCCTTACCTATATCTATGGGATTGGCCTGACCAGTTCACGCGCGATTTTGGCGGCAACTGGGATCAACCCAGATACCAGATCCAAGGATCTCAGCGATAGTGAGGTAACCTCTCTGCGTCAGGAAGTGGAAAGCAACTATCAGGTTGAAGGTGATCTACGCCGATTAGAAGGTCTGAGCATCAAGCGCCTAGTTGATATTGGTACCTATCGTGGCAGAAGGCATCGGATGGGATTACCAGTTCGGGGTCAACGGACTAGAACTAATGCCCGTACCCGCCGTGGCGTGCGTCGCACTGTGGCAGGTAAGAAGAAAGCGCCAAGGTAAGCATTTAAAGATAAGCGCTTAAATGTATCTCTAAATGTATTTTTAAGTGTATTAAGTTAAGTGTATTAAGTCCCAAAACTATAACTAGCAAGACTAAGCAGAATCGACAAGAAACTAAATTATGGCTCGTCAAACACCCCGTCGCGGCAGTACCCGTAAGCAAAAGCGTAATGTACCCAATGGTATTGCCTATATTCAATCAACTTTTAACAATACGATCGTCACGATTACTGACACTGCCGGTGATGTAATCTCATGGGCTTCGGCTGGTTCCAGTGGTTTTAAGGGTGCCAAAAAAGGTACTCCCTATGCTGCTCAAACTGCCTCAGAAGGTGCGGCTCGTCGCGCGATCGACAATGGTATGCGTCAGGTAGAAGTAATGGTGTCCGGGCCAGGATCGGGTCGTGAAACAGCGGTGCGTGCCTTGCAAGGGGCAGGTCTTGAAATCACCTTGATTCGTGATATCACGCCTATTCCCCACAATGGCTGCCGCCCCCCCAAACGGCGACGGGTTTAGTTACACTTGTTTATCTGTTAATTGTCGAATTACTCCAGAGACTGCTTGTTTGCAAGTTATTCAAGCTTTAAGCCAAATTAATCAGATAATTCATTAGCTTTTAGTTATGGCTTAGATATGCTTGTTTGTTTTGCGATCGCCAACTTATTGCAGACCTAAATTTTCCAGACATATGGCTAATTTCCAAGTAGAGTGCGTAGAAACATATACAGGCCGTGACAATGGGCAATATAGCCGCTTTGTATTAGAGCCGTTGGATCGTGGCCAAGGGATCACGATCGGTAATGCCCTGCGACGTGTTCTGTTGTCGAACCTTGATGGGGCAGCAGTCACAGCGGTGCGGATCGCTGGTGTGAACCATGAATTTATGACCATCCCTGGTGTGCGCGAGGATGTGTTGGACTTGATGTTGAACATGAAAGAAATCGTGCTCAAGTCCCACACCTATGACCCCCAGATTGGCCGCTTGATTGTCAGAGAGCCGGGTAATGTGACGGCGGCGGATTTTGTCTTGCCCTCTGAAGTGGAGGTAATTAATCCAGATCAGTATGTTGCCACCCTCTCTGATGGGGCCACCCTGGAGATGGAGTTCAAGATTGAAATTGGTAAAGGCTATCGCGCTGTCGATCGCAGCAAAGATGAGATCTCCTCGATCGACTTCTTGCAGCTCGATGCCGTGTTTATGCCAGTGGAAAAGGTACGCTATACCGTCGAAGACATGCAGATCGGCGGCATTGCCAAAGATCGCTTGATTATGGAAATCTCCACCAACGGTAGCCTTACCCCCCAAGAAGCACTTTCCCAAGCTGCTAGCATTCTGGTTGATCTATTCATGCCACTGCAGGAAATTACCCTGGTTCAGCCCAAGGCTGATGAAGTGACCGAAGAGAACCAGAATAACCAGATTCACATCGAAGAATTGCAGCTTTCGGTACGTGCTTATAATTGCCTCAAGCGCGCTCAAATTAACACCGTGGCTGATTTGTTGGAATATACCGAAGAAGACTTGATGGAGATCAAGAACTTTGGCCAGAAATCGGCAGAAGAAGTAATCGATGCGCTTAAGGATCATCTGGGGCTAACCCTCCCAAAAGAAAAGCCGCCCAAGGCAGTGTAGAGCCGGCGGCCGACCAATATATTTAGTTTAAGTAAACCAGTTAAATAGCTTTAGCTTTAGTAAGAGACAAGAATCATGCGACATCGTTGCCGTACCCCCGAATTAGGAAGACCTGCTGACCAGCGTAAAGCCCTGTTGCGATCGC
Organism: Pseudanabaena sp. PCC 7367; assembly: GCF_000317065.1. GTDB lineage: Bacteria > Cyanobacteriota > Cyanobacteriia > Pseudanabaenales > Pseudanabaenaceae > Thalassoporum > Thalassoporum mexicanum. The sequence continues at coordinate 3,830,772 of NC_019701.1, read as the reverse complement.
TGACCACGGAACTAATTCGTCATGGTCAAATTAAAACCACCAAGGCCAGAGCCAAAGCGGTAAGAACCACAGTTGAAAAGATGATCACCCTGGCTAAGGATGGTTCCCTCCATGCCCGTCGTCAGGTCTTGAGTTATCTCTATGACAAGCAGTTGGTTTACAACCTATTTGAGCAAGTGCCCGATCGCTATGGTGAGCGCAGTGGCGGCTATACCAGAATTATCCGTACCGTGCGGCGCAAGGGTGATAATGCCGAAATGGCGATCATCGAGTTGGTTTAATGAATGCAGGCTAATTTGGGTAGATGGCTGTGGAAAGCGCAAATATGCCCAAGCCTAAGCAGCGGATCGCCCTAAAAATCCAGTATCTAGGTAATGGTTACAATGGTTGGCAACGCCAGACTAATGAACCTAGTGTGCAGGAAACGATCGAAAATCTGCTAACTCAGGTTTGTGGTGACAAAATTGTGCTTCATGCCGCTGGCCGCACTGATACCGGAGTTCATGCCGCCGCCCAGGTAGCCCATTTTGACACCAGCAGCCCAATTCCAGCCCATAAGTGGGCTAAGGTTTTGAGCGATCGATTGCCTGAAAACATCCTGGTGCGCGAATCGGTGGCAGTTAGTCCCAGTTGGCATGCGCGATTCTCAGCTAGTTGGCGACGTTACCGCTATGTAATCTATACGGCGAAATTGCCCAATCTGTTTATTCAGGACTATAGCTGGCATTTCTACCGCGATCGGCTCGATCGGGATTTAATCCAGCAGGCTCTAGCACCAATGATTGGTGAGCAAGACTTAGCCGCCTTTCAAAGGGCAGGTTCTAAGCGAGCCCACTCCCGCCTCAATGTTCATGAAGCAATTTGCTGGCGCGACCAAGATTTTATTTACATCGAAGTGCAGGCAAGTGGCTTTTTATATGGTATGATGCGTCTTCTGGTGGGTACTTTGGTAGATGTTGGGCGATCGCGTTTGAGCGTTGCTGAATTTACCAATATCTGGCAAAAGCGGCAGCGCAGCGCCATTAAGTATGCAGCTCCACCACAAGGTCTTTGTTTGCTGCAGATTGGCTATCCAGACAACCCATTCATGGCAACCGCAACTGAGGCGATCGGTGATCCTAATCAGCGTCAGATGTATCTGGTGCCAGGATGAGGACAGGATGAGGACAAGATATGCAAACAATAAGCTGCTAGAGTTTATTGCTTCAATCCAAGCGCAAAGATTCCCCCGACTTCTAAAATTACCAAAGCATAAGTTAATCACCTAACCACCAACCCACTAATCACGAGTAGAAAATCGATCGAAGCTATGAGTACACCCACGCTAGACCACAATCGCACCTTCGTTCCTAAAGATGTGGAGCGCAATTGGTATGTCGTAGATGCTAAGGGCAAACGCCTTGGTAGATTGGCGGTTGTGATCGCCAACATCCTGCGCGGCAAAAATAAACCCACCTACACCCCCCATGCCGACAATGGCGACTTTGTGATTGTGCTCAATGCCGATCAAGTAGAAGTGACCGGGCGTAAGTTCACTCAAAAGCTCTATCGTCGTCACTCTGGTCGTCCCGGTGGGATGAAAGAAGAAACCTTCGACAAGCTAATTAAGCGGATCCCAGAGCGAATTATTGAACAAGCTGTCAAAGGGATGCTACCGAAGAACTCCCTTGGTCGCCAGCTATTTAGAAAGCTCAAGGTTTATAAGGGCGACAGCCATCCCCATGAAGCTCAGCAACCTCAGGTTTTGGAAGTTAATACTATTCCTGGTGGTAAGTAGGTTTAGCTAGCTAATGTTTAATTTCTGGTATCACAGGTAATACTGAAGCTACTGAAGTTTTGCCAGCATTAAGCAATAAATCCGCAACAATATTTACTAAGCAATCAAAAAAGCAATTAATTGGATAATCGGAGCAAGTAGTCAATGCAAAGTGGCGATCAATCAAATCGAGTAGTTTATTGGGGCACAGGTCGCCGGAAAAGATCTGTAGCCAGAGTTAGAGTAGTGCCTGGTAGTGGTAACGTTACCGTGAACGGCAAGCCTGGCGATCTCTATCTGCAATTTAATCCCAAGTATATTAGTGGCGCAAAAGCCCCCCTAGAAGTTTTGGGCTTGGAAAATGATTACGACATTCTGGTTAATGCTCATGGTGGTGGTGTTACTGGCCAAGCGGAAGCGATCCGTATGGGTGTGGCCAGAGCCCTATGTGAACTTGCGCCTGAAAATCGTGGCCCCCTCAAAGCAGAAGGCTATCTCACCCGCGATCCACGCGCCAAGGAACGGAAGAAGTATGGTTTGAAGAAAGCCCGCAAAGCGCCTCAATTCTCAAAACGATAGATTGGCCGTTTGCTCGATTTAGCTTTAGCCTCAATCTACTTTACTTACTTAACTACTTAGCACTTAATAAATGCTGATCTGGATGAAGTCATGAAGTATTGATTGGGCTAGCTTGTTTAAATCTTATTGACTACAACACATTTAAAATACGCAAGTATTTTTAATCCATAAGGCAGCTTTGTTCGGGATCATCGATGAGCGATCGAGGATTGATCTTTTAACAGGGCTGTTTTTGCTATGCTGTGCGATCGCTTCGACTGGTATGCTTAATCTATTGGCGATCGGGCAACTAATCGCCCCAAAATCTAGTCAATAGGATCAATTAATAATGGGTGGTAAGGTTTCGGCGAGTTTGTAACACGTCACGGTATTTGTGCAAACTCACCGCGATCGAGCAATATTTAGCGGGAGTAGCTCATGTTTTTTGATCTTTCGGCAGGTAATGATTTTGTCTTGCTCAGTCCTGGCGATCTGGCGGCATTTCCCGCTGGGGTGCGGGCATTTGACGGTAATGACACAATTCGTGGTTCCCTGGATGCAGAGAGCATTAATGGCAATGCGGGTAATGATAGCCTGATTGGTAATCTTGGCAATGATTATTTGATTGGTGGTCGCACCGATGATTTTATTGATGGTGAAGGCGGCAATGATATTGTCAATGGCAATCGTGACCAGGATGAGGTGCGCGGTGGCGATGGCAATGATATTGTGCGGGGTGGCCAGGGCAATGACTCGCTCTATGGCGATCGCGGTCTGGATACGTTAATTGGCGATCTGGGCTCAGATACGCTGATTGGTGGCGAGGGCGCTGATTTGTATGTGTTGCGATCGGATGATACTACCACTGAGATCAATCGCGCTGAGATCATTGTGGGGTTTGATGTGGCGGAAAGTGACGTAATTGGGTTTGATGCCCGGATCGATCGCTTCTCGCTGGTCTATGATGACTCGCAGGATTTCTCGGACTTTATTGGCGGCAACATTGATTTTAACGATACGATCATTCGCTTCCCTGGCTCAGATTTGATCCTGGGGATCGTGCGTGATGTCAGTGCTGGTGATGTGGTTTCGCGGCTGGGTGTGGTGGATGATGCGTTGCTGTTTGGGATCGGCTAAAAAATTAGCTTATCGCCAATAATTAACTGTTTAGCATTCGAGCACTAACTCATTTGTGGCATCGGAAGCTAGATGATTCTGGATCTTTTCGAGAATTTCTTGCCCTAGCAGGTCAAAGCCAGCAAACTTTATTATCACCGCATTCGTTACTACACCGTTTGAGTCTAGCTTGGCAATTTTAGCGCCGATCCCCTGGGAACTGGGCAAGCCGTCCTGTAGCGTGACATAGATCTGGCAGGAATCGCCGAAGGTGTTTTGTAACTGCTGGAAGCGATTTAGATACATCACTTCGTAGGGGTTGAGTTCTTGGGCGTTGTAAATGCGTTCTTTGGAGAAGTAGCTGCGCGATTGCATATGCTTTGTTGCTCTAGTATTCTATGCTTTTAAATTTTAGGCTCTATCACCTTTCACGGCCTGACTTATTGTAATTTAATTGTCATGCCTTGCTTTGATTAGAGATCTTAAGGCTTGATTAACTGCCTCAGCATCAGGAAAAACCTCGGCGACATCATCATCCAATCGTACGATCTTACCGGCAAAGCTCTTACGCTCTGACCCAAATCGACGCACTTTTAGGCTTTGTAGGTCATATTCAGGTAGCAAATCATCTTCTAGATCTTTTTGCTTATTATTGTTCATAGATTTTGATTTCCGATCGGGTTGCCCTTCTTGCACTGATAAGTCTAATTGAATCTTCTCTCTCTGCATAAGCCACGATTAGCAATCGTCCTTGCTTCGATTGACCAACGATGATGTAGCGATCTTCATCGATTGAATGCTCTGGATCGTAGAAATCGATATACAGGAGATCTTCAAAAACGGTTTTAGCTTCCTCAAATGAAATGTCATGCTTTGATATATTGCTTAGAGCTTTATTCTCATCCCATGTAAACTTCATCAAGCTATTTTATCATTCTGCAATTTAGGGGCTCTTAATCAGGGAGAGCATACCCTTTGTTATATGGTCGATCATCCCATTGCAAACTAAGCAACCAGCGCCTTAACCCGATCAGAAATACTTGCATCCACCTTTTGCCAACTACGGGCTAAATTCAGCCCCATTGTGATCTTTGCCACCTCCAGCGTTGCTTCATCGATCGCATAATTTTTCTTTTCCTTTAGCCAGCTTAGAACTTCCGCCAGATGCCAGAGCGAAGGCGTACCATCATAAACAGGCAACGGTGCGATCGATTTAGAATCTACGATCAAGTTTCTGGCGTTTTGCCGCGAACAACCTAAGATTTCTGCCACATCAGTTAAGCTCACCAAATCAGGCGCAGCTTCAATTAGCGTTGCCGTCGGTACAACCCTTTTGACATCAGCGATCGCACTGGAAATTGCGGCATAGGCAGATTCAGCCTCCCGAATAAAATCTAGGCCAACCTTTCCTTCCCTACCTGTACCAATCAAGGCATCATCACAGCCACTTTCATACAAGCGCTCAACCAATTCATCACGATCGATCAAATCATTCAGCTCAAATTTCAAACAAAAATCATACCCAACTATCATCTATTCCTCGTTAGTACCAGGTTCATCTATAAGGTTATGTCTAATGCATTTATCAACCGCTCGACGAAGTAGTTTTGAATGATCGCCAGGGTTTCTTGGTGTACTAAATATACTCACTCGGCAACGCATACCACCTCTACATTTCTCGTCATTATATGGACAGAGAATCTTGCCCCAGGCATGGGAGCCGCCCACCTCAATCCGCCATCCATTCTGCTCAATATATTTGAGTGCTGCTTCGATTTCTGGCTTGGGATGTCTTTTCCTTCTTGCCATCAGAGCTACTACCTAGAAGATTAGAGTCAAGGATTTTGGTTGTCAAGTGACAATACAAGCATTGGAATATCGCCAATTGCCAACCAATTTTTATTCTTATGTATAATAGCTGATATTGAGCAGAAATGAAATAGATTAAAAAATAAACTCGCAAAAAACAGGCATCATCGCCTAGATAGATAGACAACCCAAGCGAGGTGGAACTAGATCATAATTAAATTAAACTGAGTGGCAATTGTGCCAGGTTAATTAAAAGCGGAACCCAAGCCCAGTTTGTAAGGCGGTCAACGGTAAATTTTGGGCGATCGCGGCTCTGGTTTGCTTTGCTCTAAAAAAGAGAAGCAGATCAGGCTCAGGCTTGGATTTTAGACTTAATCGCAGTTTGCAGATGATCAACCACCGTTTCGATCGCCACATTGTTAGTTTCTTTGGTGGCGCGATCGACTATCTCTACTTGGCCATTGGCAATGCTGCGTCCGGTCACCACCCGGAAGGGAATCCCCACCAGGTCTGCATCCTTGAACTTGACCCCGGCTCGTTCATCCCGATCGTCCAGTAGAGTCTCGATCCCAGCCTGAGTAAGTTGATCATAGAGCTGCTCAGCGATCGCCATTTGTTCGGCATTAGTAATATTTGGCACCACAATGATCACATGGTAAGGGGCGATCGCCACTGGCCAAATGATGCCATCCTTGTCGTGGGATTGTTCCACCGCCGATTGCGCCAACCGGGAAACACCGATGCCATAACAACCCATATAGGGATTGGCTTCCTGTCCTGATTCAGCCGTATAGGTGGCATTCATTGCCTGGGAATATTTCAACCCCAGTTGGAAAATATGCCCCACTTCGATGCCGCGTGCTGACTGTAAGGTTTGGGTGGGATCATGGATAGCGCGATCGCCCACAGTTGCAGTTCTAATATCCACCTGTTGCGATTCTGGCGGCAATTCAAATTGATTGCCCCACTTGGCTCCCACCACATGAAACCCCGATTCATTGGCACCAGTGACAAAGTTTTGCAGGTCTACGGCGGTGCGATCGACCAAGCGCAGGAACTTACTGGCTAACTGCTTTTGCTTGCCAATATAATCATCACCCAAATCAGGGGCAATATAGCCGGTTGGGAGTGGCTGCGCTGCCCATTTACCCTGAGCTTCAGGATCAGAAATTTTCAACCCAATCAAAGCACTGCCACCATAGTTAGTCGCTAGTTTGACCAGTTCATTTTGCAGTTTGACTTCATTGACGGCTTGATCGCCACGAATGCTGATCAACACTAAGATCGTTTGGCCATTATCATAGGTGGCCTCATACAAAACCTGCTTAAGCACCACAGTAGGCGAGCAATCGAGAACCTTGCACAATTTCTCGATCGTGGTGGTGTTTGGGGTATCGCGCTTGGCGTAGCTATCAAAGGGTGAAGCGATCGCCTCGGCTGGCAGAGATACTGCTTTTTCTACATTGGCGGCATATTTACCATCTTCGGTGTAGAGCACTTCATCTTCACCGGCATCGGCCAGCACCATAAATTCCTGGGAGCCGGAGCCACCGATCGCCCCTGAATCAGCTTCTACGGCTCTGAACTTCAGCCCACAGCGGCTAAAAATATGCCGATAGGCACGATCCATGTCCGCATAAGTTGCCTTCAGGCTGGCCTGATCAACGTGGAAAGAATAGGCATCCTTCATAATAAATTCTCGCCCTCGCATCAGGCCAAATCGAGGCCGGATCTCATCGCGGAACTTGGTTTGAATTTGATATAAACACTGGGGCAGTTGACGGTACGATCGCACCATATCCCTAGCGATCGCGGTGATTACTTCTTCATGGGTCGGCCCCAGTCCAGCCAATCGGCCAGAGCGATCCTCCAGCGCAAACATGATCCCTTCTGCTTTGGTATAGGTATCCCAGCGCCCCGATTCTTGCCATAGCTCAGCAGGTTGGAGTTGCGGCAACAAACATTCCTGTGCGCCGATCGCATTCATTTCTTCGCGCACAATCTGCGAAACCTTTTGCAATACCCGCCACATCAACGGCAAATAGGCATAGAGGCCACTACCGATGCGGCGAATGTAACCAGCCCTGAGTAATAATTTATGGCTTTTGATCTCGGCTTCGGCGGGGTCTTCGCGTAACGTGACCCACAGCATTTGGGATAACCGCATAAAATTTGTAATTTACTTTAACCTGTTGATTTTAGCTGAATGTATGACAATTGACTCAGTTAACTGATCGGCGATGGTTAAATATTTGTAGATAATTGATTCTATGCTGATTGAATAATAGTTCAGCAGTAGTAGCGCTCCTGCGAAAAGATTTCTCTATCTTGTTAAATCCTCCTGCATTTGTGTTTGTCTTAGGTTTTCTGTGACCAGAATTGTTACCCATAAACCCATCAAGCCCCGATCGCCACTACCTCACTATCAAACGATATAAAATAGAAAAACAGCAGATTTAAAATAAAAAATTAAGGCGACCCTTTTCGATCGCCCCAACCAAACACATTGCCTAAAAAACTAGACCCTACTCAACTTCGCCTACTTGCAAAACATAGGGATAAGAAGCATTCTTCTGATACGAACCAACCCAAACCTCATAGGTGCCAGGTAGCCACTGCCCCGCGATCTCCGGGTTGCGATTGGCCTCATCGTCATTACACCAACTGCCGCCCGGCCCCCGCACAAACAGGGTCGTATCGCCAGAGCTAAGCACTTGAATTTTGAGATAGCTAAACCCAGAAGTAAGCGTGATCGTGTGATCGGGAACCGTATCAATGAAACCCAAACAAGGCCCCGTCTCCGATTGGGCTTTGCCAGACTCCGATTGCATCTCCACCGCGCCGCCACTGATCCCTAGTACCGATTGCGGATCGGGTTGGAATTTGGGCGAAAGTCGCAAGTCCTCAAATAATCGCATTTCCTTCTTGGCAGTCCGCGACGGCGTTTTTACCTGCGCCTGCATTGCCTGATCGATCGCCAATGTGCCCACACCAATCAACGCCACCATTGCTGCAAAACGGCACCAGACGGATGATTTGCGATCGCGGCTTGCTCCTCTTTCCTTTCCCAAACCCATAGGTAAACTCTCACTCATACTCAACTTGGATTTGCTTTCCTGCTAATGTCAACACCAGATATTTCAATTGGCCTCAACATAGAAGCAAACTAAAATTTAACCCAGCAGGAATTTGCCCGACATCATACTATGCCTGAGTTGGAATTAAGTAAAGCGATAAGTTCAATTTTGCCGATCGCTTACTTACGATTGTATAAAGTCGCAAAAAAACTGGAGCTATTTCTAGCCCCAGCATTTAAACACTATTTACTTGGATTTATCATTTATGTCTGACTATGCTTGAGATGTTCAAAACCAGTTCAACTTGCTTTGCCAAGTGTTTGAAGCCGGCTATTTGAGCATTAAACCAATTGCCAAACCGATCGATTATGCAAACCGATATTAATAATTACTGAATTCTACATGGACTGCACCAGGTTGATGAAACCTTGATCGGTACCAAATTCGATCAACAGCAACAGCACAAAGCCGATCATTGCAAAGCGACCATTCCACTTTTCGGCAAACTCAGTGAAACCAACTCTTTGCTCTTCATCTACATATACAGGGGGTTCGTAGGCGAAGTTGTTCATAAGTCCGCGATCGTCAACGGTAGTGGTGCGCTGTGCCATGTTCTTTATTTCCTTGATGTAATAATTTACTGTTTCTATGTTTCATAACTTAACAGTAAATGATGTAGTGATGCATGATCCTGTAGATATATGTTAAGCAAATGGTAGGTATGTCTTACTATCTATGCCTGCCTATGCCTACATATCTAACCCATAAACACAACTTATTAGAACAAGCCAAATCTCGAAATACCTGTAGCACTAATATTAGGAAATTCCTGGAGAGCCTTAGCTGGAGAGAGTTATCGAAAATCTGAGCAATTTGCCCTGAGCCGTGCGAGAGCAAACGATCGCAAAGCTCTCAAGCTCAAATATGCTCTAAACACCGATGCCAAGCCGAGCCGCTACAATCTTGGTCATGGGCATGATCGTAGCGATCATCCAGAACAGCGCGAATATACCCAGAGCATCCCGATCGCTGTCTAGCTCAGAAATTTCGTTTAGCATCGGTCGTTCTAGATCCCGCAGCAGAATTAAAATAATCCCGCCCCAGTACAATGCCAGGGGATTTACAAACGTAGCCACCGCCAGAAAAATCAAGGTGAAAACCGTAGCAATGCCAGCGGTTCTGCGGCCATAGATTGCTTGCACCAGCCGACCGCCATCCAGTTGCCCAGCCGGCATCAGGTTCAAGGCCGTGATTACTAACCCAATCCAACCCAACACCACCAGTGGATGGAGCGCCACAAACTGGGCATGTAGCGCTTCGCCCAGGGTTAATTTACCGAGAATGCCAGCCAGCAAAGAGGATTGAAATATTTGGGTCGGCACTTCCACATTGCCCATGCCATTGCTAGACAAAAGTAAGCCACCTACAAACATTAGTAAGGAAAGTACGCCACTGGCGATCGAGGGGGCGATTGCCACATCAAAAAGCGCTTGACGATTGCGCAGGGGCGAAAGAAAACGGCTAAATCCACCAAAACAGCCAAGTTGCAGGGATGGCAAGAAAAAGGGCACACTGATTTTTAGATCGTATTTGGTGGCAATCCAGCGCTGAGCCAGTTCTCGTCCGGCCAGAATCAGTGCCAGGCCGATCGCAAAGGGCAGGGCGTTGATAATTTGATTGGTCTGCATAATATCGATTTCTTGCAGTTGGTTGCCCAGCGCTACACAGGTGGCAAAACTACCCACCAGCAGTAATCCGGCCAGGATTTTCTGTTGCATGGGGTTTACTGCATCAATATCAATTTGAGGTAAGATCACCACCACTGGGCGTTTGTCTTGGCCTTCCACCAAAAACAGATCATATTTATCTGGTAATCTTTTTTGCAAAGCTGCCGCTAGCTCTGCATGGACTTCGCTGGGTTCACCACGTAAATTGCCTTTGAAGATCACCCCTTCTTGATAGGGCAGGGTTTCCGTGGCATAAAACGTATCCACCCCAAAAATCCCCTGGATCGTTTTAATATCTTCTTTGGGCATCTGTGGCCGTTGATTAAGCTGGCGCAGGGCTGCACCGATCTCCGAGCTAAGTCTGGCTTGTTCTGCTTCCTGCTTGGCTTCCTCCTGGCTATCACCATTCGAGGCTTGATCTGCATTTGTTTTACTTGACAAGCGTTGTTCAAGCATCATATTCTGCTTCAATTTTTCGCGCTCAGCGATCGCAGCTTGCCTTAGTTTTGCACCCACATAAATGTAGCCCACGGTGGAGATGACCAGGAGCAATAAGAGCAAGGCAAAATTGACAAATATCCCAGATAGAAACAAGCCAAAATAAACCAGCCAAGGCCCCATCAGGACAACCAATTGCAACCATGACAGCAAACCAAGCTTACCTAGTTGGCGCGATCGCACATAGCCCCAGCTAATAATCACGGCGGCGGTGACCACAACTAAGATCGGAATTAAATATTGAGGGGCGGCAGAGGTCATATCCATCAAACAGGCTTAAATTGGCTTTATATGTTTACGCAGATTAATTAACAGACTAAATTAAATTAAAGGTGAGAATTTACGCTTGGATTGGCAATTACCAGGAATAATATCAAATTTGGTTAAATGCTAAATAAAAATTGCTGCAACCTTTGCTATAAGGGCATTACGATCGCAGTCAACCCATAGAATTTGCTTTAACGTTGCTGTTGCAAAATATCTGAAAGACTGGATATCTTAAAGATCACGATTAGCGATCGGCTTAGGGGTAAAATAATCTAGCACAATGGGGCGATCGCTACTAACTTGCTACCAACTCAAAGTCAACTTACCACTATACCCAGGGTAATTAGGGACTGGTTCAGCATTTTGTTAACCAAGCTATAACTTTTATCTTAAGATCCTAGCCTATCACCAAAATGTGCGGTGCAGACCTGATTAACATAGTCGGCAAACTCTTGACGGAAACGTGCTGGCGCATATCTTAATGCACTCTGATTACAACATGCAGAGGAGATTTCATCATAACTCAATTCAAATTTTTCCACGGCAGTAACCAAACTATTAACAGTCTGATGCCGGAAGAATATACCGGTGGGTGATTTGGGCGATCGCAGCTCAATTTGCTCACCATCCGCGAGATCTCGATTGTTGGATCGTAATGGTTCTTGCGCCAAGTTCTGAGCATGGCCATGATCCAGCCCGATCACTGTTTCTAAGACTCCACCCTTGCCATAGGCGATTACTGGTGTGCCTGCTGCTAGGGCTTCCACTGGCGTAATGCCAAAGTCTTCTTCGGCTGCAAATACAAAGGCTTTGGCCTGTTGCATATAGGTTTTTAATTTTTCGGGCGGTTGATAGCCAATCAACGTAATATTTGGGCAGTTCTGGGCGAGCGCCTGTACCTGAGGTAGGTTGGGCCCATCACCAATCACTAATAATTGTTTGCTGGGCATCTGCCGAAACGCGGCCACAATCAAATCAACTTTCTTGTATGGCACAAACCGCGATGCAGTCAGGTAAAAATCTTTCTTAATCGCTGCGATCGCTCCTTGAGCAGGCTGTTCAGGGTGGCGATCGATATCAGTCACTTTGGCTAGATCTTGATTTAGGCTAAAAGCAGCCACATCTACCGGCGGATAAATTACCCTGGCCTCGCGCCGATAGACCTTTTGAATTCGTCGGGCAATGAAGTTAGAATTGGCCACAAAATGATCGACCCCATTGGCGGTGCGGCAATCCCAAAGCCTGATTTGATGCAAGAACCAGCGGGCTAGCCAGCTTTTGATCCCACGTTCTAGGTCGGATTCTTTTAAATATTGATGTTGCAAATCCCAGGCATAACGAATCGGTGAATGCACATAGGCAATATGCAACTGATCGGGGCCAGTCAGTACCCCCTTGGCCACCGCATGACAACTGGAAATAATTAAATCATAGCTAGAAAGATCGAGTTGTTCGATCGCCAGGGGCATCAGTGGCAAATAGGATCTAAATTTAGTGCGGGCAAAGGGCAGGTTTTGAATAAAGGTGGCATGTACTTTTTTATGTTGAATGAATCCGCGTAGGCGATCGGGCAGAAAGTCCACCGTGGCGAAAAGATCGGCATGGGGAAAAATTTTTAAGATCTGCTCAACTACCCGCTCCGAACCGGAATAATCAACAAACCATTCATGGATTACGGCAATTTTTAGGTGTTCGAGCATTATTTTGAGTATCAATTCTTCTTAATACCTATAAGCCCAAATATCCTCTCACATAGTTCTTGTACTTGTTCTTGAGGTTCGGTGAGACTAAGGCTCCATCTTGTATATTTCTCAAAATATCAGGTGGGAAAGGAGATTTGTATTTACACATTCTTAGCGACATTAGCTTCGCTATTTGATTGGAATCATATTCCCTTGGATATTTTTTGTATGCAATTACTGACGGATGCCTTATAAAAGTAGGCATATTACCTCCTGGTTCTAAAACACAAGAGGTCTCTGAATCAGGGGTTTGCGTAGTTACATTTACGAAAAGATACTTACTACTTGTAGTTGGCGCAATAACTATATAAAGATGCCAGCCTCGCGGAGGGGTTTGGATTAATAGGGAATCACCAACATTGAGACTTATTTGAGGGCTGCCACTAGACATTCAAAATCTGATCCAGATATCTCTCTGCTGCCACTTCACTTTCTATCTCAGCGATTTCTTGAGCATCTTTGCCAAGAGCCTCAAGAATCTTCTCTGCAGGAATTGGTATAGAACTTCCATTAGGATATTGCCATTCTGGGAACCAGTGAGTTAGATCGGCTAGATCAAAGCGATCCATATTCCCGTATTTGCTATAAACCTCACTAATTATATTCTCAAATTCATCACATAGATCAGAATTGCCTGGATCTTTAAGCAAAGTAATTTCATGATCTTGGCGATCGGAAATGTGCTCAGCCCAAAAAGCCCTGTCCTCTTCTGGCACAAGTCTATTACCTTTAATCAGGTCATATACTTCACTAAGCACAGGACCAAAGTCCATAGAGCAGTATTTATCTCCTGTAATTGGTTGATCCATGCGTCGTAGAGCCTCACGATCGGCCATATAGAGAAGTTTAACTAGCCCCAAATATTTCATGGGGCGATCTTGGCCATTAAGCTTCAAGAACATTGCCGCAGCTTGGGTCGTGCTTTTGATATCAAACCTAAATTCGATCATGATTCATTTCCTGATGAGCGACCATAAATCCTAACTATCCTCAGATCTTAACTATCCTACAGCCAATTAAGTTTTCGCCTCAATTTCATTACACAAAAATATCCGTTCCGTTATCAAAAAAAATGAGAATGTGACTGCTGCCATCTTCAAAGTTAATCATCTCAATCTTGATAGGGTATTATGGTGTAGTCATGTAACTTGAAAAATTTAATGCCCTGCATCTATTGCCCAAATCAACATTTTGGACGACACTAAATCGATAAAGTTTACCCAGATACAGCATTAACAGCTTGCTTCAGTTATGCTTATTAATCTGGATTATCTATAACTCGATCGCCTTGCTTTAATTTACAAATATGGTGGCATTTAATCAGGTAGATCTACCTTGATTAGTTGTTTGTATAAGGCAATTGGCCTAATTCATTCAATTAATTCAAACCATTTAATCGTCTGGGATTGGTAGACTTGACTCAAATATATTCAGGCAACTTACGATCTGCCGACACGCCATAAATAATCTAACTATTAATTTTGTCTCTTTAGTAATTATTGATTGCTGGTAATTGGTTGAAGCTGGCATTAAGCCGATCTAGCTTGAACATAGAGTATTGTCATATTCACCCACCCTTTTAGGGATTTCTAGGCATTCTTGAGCATTGATATCGCAGCAGCGTAACCCCCACTAATGGCAGGCATTCAGCTCCACCAGGACACGATCGATGAGGTGAGTCAACGCGTTGATATCGTTGATGTCGTGTCTGAATACGTGGTTTTACGCAAGAGTGGTAAAAACTTGCGCGGTGCTTGCCCGTTTCATGGTGGCAGCAATAGCAGTGCCTTTTCTGTAGATCCGGTCAAACAGCTTTATCACTGCTTTAACTGCGGCGTGAGTGGGAATGCGTTTAAGTTTTTGATGGAGATCGGCAAGCAATCGTTTACCGACGTGGTGATCGATCTGGCACGCAAAAATAGCATCTCGATCCGCACCCTGGAACCAGGCAAAGCTCAGGAGATTCAGCGGCAATTGTCGCACCAGGAGCGCCTCTATGAGATTATGGCGCAAACCACTAGCTTCTTTCAGCACGCGCTGCATTCACCCCAGGGCAAGGAAGCGCTGACCTATTTAATCGAAAAACGGCAACTGAGCCTGGAAACAATCCAGAAATTTCAATTGGGCTATGCTCCCCCTGGCTGGGATACGTTGCATGGTTATCTGGTGCAGCAAAAACGTCTACCGGTTACCCTGATCGAGCAAGCGGGTTTGATTGTGCCGCGCAAAGCTGGTAATGGCTATTACGATCGATTCCGCGATCGCCTCATGATCCCAATTTGCGACACCCGCGATCGGGTAATTGGGTTTGGCGGCAGGTCGCTTGGTGATGATCAGCCCAAATATTTAAACTCACCGGAAACGGAGCTATTCAAGAAAAACACGATTCTCTATGGCATGAACCACGCCAGGGATGCGATTGCAAAAGGCGATCGGGCGATCGTGGTGGAGGGCTATTTTGATGCGATCGCGCTGCATCAGGCAGGAATCAAACAGGCTGTGGCCACAATGGGTGTAGCTCTGAGTGAAAACCAGGTGCGGCAACTGCTGCGCTACAGCGAATCCAAGCGAGTAGTGCTGAATTTTGATGCGGATCAAGCAGGACTAACGGCGGCGGAAAAGGCGATCGCTGGGTTTAAGGATCTGGTCTTTAATGGCACGGTGCAACTGCGGGTATTGACCATGCCCGATGGTAAGGATGCGGATGAGTTCCTCAAACAAGACAGCAAACAAAACAATGCTGATGCCTACTTAGAACTATTAGAAGCTGCGCCGCTCTATCTGGACTGGCAAATCGATCGCACCCTGGAGAATTATAGCCTTGACCAAGCTGACCAGTTCCAGAAGGCTAGTAAAGCTTTGACTCAATTTCTCAATCTACTATTGGATAAAGATATTCGCACTCACTATATTCATATTTGTGCCCAAAAGTTGTCACAGGGAAATGCCAAGCTACTATTGCAGCTAGAACAAGACTTGCGGAGGCAACTGCGGCGACATCGCTGGTATGGGCATAAAAAACAGTCACACATCCGCTATGATTCAGTGATCCAACTGGCGGAAATGCAAATTCTACAAATCTATTTACATTTCCCTGAACATCGCCATATGGTTTGGGAAGCTCTGAGAGAAGCGGATATTATTTTTAGCTTTTCTAATCACCGCCACCTGTGGCAAATGATCCTGGAGATGTTAGATCTCGGCGAAACTTCCTTGGTGGCGGAAGAACCAAGTTCAGATCACCTTATTCATCACTTACAGGTAACATGTGCCGAGCTGCCAGAACTAGCACAACAATTGCATCATTTACTATGGCTGGATGAAAATACCAAAGTGGCTTTGCTACGCCCGACGATGGTGGTCAGAGCAGCAGTTGCCAAGATTCAACTAGCTATGAGCGAGAAAAAATTCCGTTACTTATACCATCTGTGGGAGAAAACCGATCTCAAAACTAATCCTGAACTGGGACACTATTACCAGACTAAGATTATGTCAGAGAAAGCCTACATCAATAGTCTTGAAAAACAAGTGAGTGTGACATTTACCGATCTGCTGGAAACGGTCACCTGGGAAGAGGATGGCTATCAGGAACTATGATCGCCTTAAGTTAAATCAGCCTCAAATGGTAAGCTAAAGAGTCTATGAGCTAGCTAATTGATTGTTAATTAGACCTTTTGCGCTGCAAGAATTCTTGACATAGCAGATGTACTAGATATGTACTAAATGTGTAAGGTGCTAAACCGCTTGCCACTTTGACTAAAGGCCATAACCACGGCTGGAAGCCATATTTACCAATAATTCATTTATGGTGTCACAAGACTTCTGGCGGGAATGCGTTGTAATAGCGATCGCTTTTAGTGATTGTCCCTATGCATAGCTGTAATTATTTAAATTGGCAAGGTTGCGATTGATTAAATAGCTGATTAGCGAAAAATCAACTTGAGGGAGAACCAATAATGACTGCAAGAGTCCAGTTTATTGAAGGCTTAGACGAAGAGCTTGCCAATATTAGCCTGCGCAAGCGCCGTGATACCGAAGTCAAGATCGTGGTGCTATTTTTTGAGCAGGTCAGAGCGATCGAAAATATTCGCAGCTTCACCAACAAAATCGATATCCTGTGGCTCCGCGATGAAGAAGGGGATATTCAGGTTACGCCCACGGGAATTAAGTTCAAGTTTGGCGAAGACGAAGAAAATCCCAAAGGTGAAGCGGAATGTAGCTTTGAAGTGAGCAATGATGAAGACTGGGAGCGGGTGATGCGTTTTCTGCACCGCTATGCCGATCAAAATGGGTTTGAATTTCAATAGCTAGTTATGAATCGAGGTTGCCAACGCTCTGGTTAATTATTGAGACGATTGCGCGGGAATTGAGATTACAATCGATCGCTCAGCAGCTTCAGCGCTTGGCCAACTTAACTGAATTAACCTAGCGATCGCTTACACTTTAAACTTGAAGGATACGGTTGAGTTAGGAGCAGACCACAGATATGACTGGAAATGGCGAAGAACGGGTGATTTGGCGTGGTGCGCCCTCACAAATACTGAACCTGGGCATATATGCATTGTCATTTTTGATGGTGATCGTAATTATTGCTGGGGCAGTGATAACTAAATTTTGGATTTTGCTGCTGGCACTTCTTTTGCCCCTCACCTTCGCCGCCTACCACTTTTTGCAAGTGCGATCGCAAACCTTTGAAATCACCACCGAGCGGGTGCGCTTTGCCACGGGCATTTTTAATCGGGTCACCAATGAGCTAGAGCTATATCGAGTTAAGGATATAACCGTTGAGGAACCTTTTTTCTTTCGCTTGATTGGTTTGGGGAATGTGGTACTGGATACCTCGGATAAATCTACGCCACAGCTTACTATTCCGGCCGTAGGTGATGTAAATACGCTGCGGGAGCGGTTGCGTGAAAGTGTCGAGCAAAGCAGAGAGCGTAAGGGCGTTAGGGAGATCGACTATGAATAAATCACGGATAGATTATAGATAGCATAAAATTAGGATCATCATCTGAATCTCTAATCAACTATTGAGTAAGTAGCTTATTTGTATTGGTTAAAACTTAATGTTGCAAATCCTTGAATAGTTCACCGATCGCTACCTGAGGTGCTTATGACTACGCAACTACTCAGAAAATTATTCACCGTTGAGCAATATCATCGGATGCACGAAGTTGGCGTACTCACCGATGCCGATCGGGTTGAGCTAATTCGTGGGGAGATCATTCAAATGTCGCCGATCGGTTCTAAACATGCTGCCTGTGTTTTTCGACTTAATAAGTTATTTAGCGATTTACTTGGCGATCGGGTAATTGTTGGTGTTCAAAGTCCAGTAGTATTACCAACTGATTCCGAACCACAACCCGATGTATGCTTGCTCAGGCGAAAAGATGACTATTACGAATCTGCGCATCCTACCCCCGCTGATGTTTACCTTTTAGTTGAAGTGGCAGACACCACGATCGATTTCGATCGCCAGACCAAAATGCCCCTATATGCGGAAGCTGGCATCAAAGAATTGTGGATTGTGAACCTGAATGATCAATGCATTGAGGTGCATCATCAGCCTGCAACCGATCGCTATGCAGAAGTAAGCAGCTACGATCGTACCCAGAACCTCTTCCCCCAAGCTTTCCCAGCAGTAACGATCGCGGTGGCGCAAATTCTCGGCCAGAGTAGTTAACAGTGACGATTAATAAATTTCATTTGGCCGAGGTGCTTATGACTACGCAACTACTCAGAAAATTATTCACCGTTGAGCAATATCATCGGATGCACGAAGTTGGCGTGTTGACTGCTGCCGATCGGGTTGAGCTAATTCGTGGGGAGATCATTCAAATGTCGCCGATCGGTTCTAAACATGCTGCTTGCGTCATGCGTTTAATCGATGTTTTTACGCAAAAACTAGGGCAGAAAGTTATTACCAATGTCCAGAATCCTATTCAAATCGCTAACCATTCTTTACCACAACCCGATGTATGCTTGCTCAGGCGAAAAGATGACTATTACGAATCTGCGCATCCTACTCCCGCTGATGTTTACCTTTTAGTTGAAGTGGCAGACACCACGATCGATTTCGATCGCCAGACCAAAATGCCCCTATATGCGGAAGCTGGCATCAAAGAATTGTGGATTGTGAACCTGAATGATCAATGCATTGAGGTGCATCGTCAGCCTGCAACCGATCGCTATGCAGAAGTAAGCAGCTACGATCGTACTCAGAGCCTCTCCCCGCAGGCTTTCCCCGAAGTAGCGATCGCGGTGGCGCAAATTTTAGGCGCGGCGAATTGACAAAAAAGACTAACCTGCCTTTTCAACCTGCTCTAGATTACTCACATTTACCAACGCCATACCTGGCACACTGCGCTTAATTAACCCCGTCAAGACCTTCCCAGGCCCCACTTCGATCGTCTGTTTAAATTCATTTGCCGCCAGATAATTGCAAATCTGCCGCCAACGCACCGGTGAGGTCATTTGCTTGATCGCCAGATCGCGCAGGGTTGCGCCCGACTTAGTTGCCTCAGAGGGATCGACATTGGAAATAACAGGCACACTGGCATCATTAAATTCTACCTGGGCTAGGGCTAGGGCAAACTTAGTCGCCGCCTCAGCCATCATTGGCGAATGGAATGCACCACTCACCGCCAGGGGGATCGCCCGCTTAGTTTTTACCGCATCACAAATGCTTTGCACTGCCTCATTGGTGCCAGAAATCACCACCTGGGAATCACTATTGTCATTGGCAATAATTACCCCTTCGGTCTTAGCAACAGTTTCTTCTAGTAAAGGGCGATCGAAACCAATCAAAGCCGTCATCGCACCACCACTGGCCGCCGCCATCAACAGCGATCGTTGTTTAACCAGTTCTAAACCGGCGGCAAAATCAATCACGCCAGCACAATAAAGTGCCGTGTATTCCCCTAAGCTATGCCCCGTCACCAAATCAGGTTTTATCCCCTTAGCCTTGAGCAAGTCAGCCAGGATTGCTGAAACTGTATATAAACAGGGTTGGGTAAATTGGGTTTTGGCTAGTTCCTCGGCGCTGCTCTGGCACTTTTCGGCGATCGACCAGCCCAGGATCGCCTCTGCTTGGTCGAGTTTTTCTTTCCCCACCACCAGCAAATCTGCACCCATACCAACGGACTGGGAACCTTGCCCAGGGAATACCCATACTGTTTTTGTCATAATTTATTTTTTAATTTTTCTATTTCTAAAGCTATTTATGTAAATTGATGATTAATACAACGTTTTTGGATCTAAACAGGTCGAAGAAGTCTGCTACACAAGCAAACTCCCCAGTTTTCTAATTTACCGAAAACTTGGCTCGTTCTTTAACTGAGTTTTCTAGTTATAACTTAATTAATTAAATAGTTACGATCGCTAACCATATATAAATCAAGTTCGGTAACTATATTGATTACCATCGATTTACTAACCTAATAATCGCTACGCTTGCCAACAATTTGAATTGTCACAATGTAGGTGATTAGTGACAAGAGCATCATCACCACAATCCCGGTTTGCATATCGCCAAAGCCAATCATTCTCAGCCCTGATGTTACTGAAGAGGCCGAA
Organism: Pseudanabaena sp. PCC 7367; assembly: GCF_000317065.1. Classification (GTDB taxonomy): domain Bacteria; phylum Cyanobacteriota; class Cyanobacteriia; order Pseudanabaenales; family Pseudanabaenaceae; genus Thalassoporum; species Thalassoporum mexicanum. The sequence goes on along the minus strand of NC_019701.1, from coordinate 3,810,647 downwards.
TTGACATATCTGACCCCTCGTGCCAGCACCTTTACAAACTGAAAGATGAACATTGGCACAATCAAAGACACTACTATGCTAATTACTTTGCTCATGGTTCTTTCCTAACCAAACTGCATTAGTTAATCTTACTCTGGGTGTCCAGCAGCACCCAAATGCCTAACCCCAAATTATTTGATGAATGATCTGGGATTAGCTATTTTAAGGTTGAACAAGTTTGCATCGAAAGCAAAAGTGCCCGATCGATCGCGGTTAGTATTGGCGCGAAACAAATGAGCTATTGAGCCACTGAACCGATCGGCAAGAGTAATAATTTAGCTGGCGATCGGTTCCGCCTCTTGCAGTTCCCTGGACTTAAACTCCGCCAATTGCTGTTCGATTTCATCACGCACAATCTGGCGGTACACCATAAAATGCTCGTTATGGGCACAAATAGTTAAATATTGCTCCCATACTGATGGGTTATTTTTGATAATCCCAAACAGGTGATGCCAGAATTTCCAGCGGGTTTTGCGCTTGAAGCCCTGCCGCCACACCACGATCGACAGGGCTCGCAAATCAACCAGGCTAGGGAATTTAAATGGAGCCTTATGCTGCGGGGAGCCTAGCTTTAGGAAACAGCGATAGGTGCGATCCAAGAAGTTCTCAGCATCATAAAGCGTCCAAAAGGCCTCAACATATTCCTGGGCAATTTCTTCCACTGGGCGGGTGGGCACAAAGTTGATCAAGCTACTTTGATTAATGTCTTGTTTGGTATCAACCCGCAATCGTCCTTCTTTTTCTAAGCGATGCCACAGGCCAGTATGGGGAAGGGCTTGCAACATGCCAAACATAGCTGTTGGGATCGTGGCCTTTTCCACAAACTGAATAATCCGATCCGCTGCACCAGATTTTTCACCATCAAAACCAATAATAAAGCCAGCCATTGGCCGCAGGCCAGCTCGAATCAGAGTATCGATCGTATCGGCGAGCGAGTCACGGGTATTTTGAAACTTTTTGGTTAGTTTCAAGCTTTCTTCATCGGGCGTTTCAATTCCCAGAAAGACCGCATCAAAATTAGACTGCACCATCAATTCCATCAGTTCTTGATCTTGAGCCAGATCGACTGACGCTTCGGTATTAAAGCTAAATGGATATTGATGTTCCTGTTGCCAAACTTTTAATTCCTTGAGCAATAACTTAACGTTGCGCTTATTGCCGATGAAGTTGTCATCTACCATAAATACGCTGCGTTGCCAGCCCAATTCATAGAGGCAGTCTAGTTCTTCAAGAAGCTGCGCCGGGGTTTTGGTGCGGGGTTTGCGGCCATAGAGCACAATAATGTCGCAGAATTCGCATTGAAATGGACAGCCGCGCGAGAACTGCACCGACATCGAGTCATAGGCATCTAGTTCCAGTAAGTCATAGCGGGGTACTGGTGTAATTGTGACATCAGGCTTTTCCTCGGTGCGAATGGTGCCACTAGTTTCGCCTCTTTCCAGGGCTTCTACAAACATGGGCAGCGTAATTTCGCCTTCATCTAATACCAAAAAGTCAGCGCCTGCCTCTCGTACTTCCGAGGGGACAGATGTGGCATAGGGGCCGCCCACCGCAACAGTCTTACCACGCCGCTTTGCTTCTTGAATTTGCTCCAATAAATCTGGCTTCTGGACGATCATGGCCGAACAGATCACCAGCTCTGCCCACTCCCATTCCGCCTCGGTCACATCGCGGATATTCCGATCGCACAGCTTAAACTCCCATTCCTGGGGCAAAATCGCGGCAACCGTAATCAAGCCCAGGGGCGGCAATAACACCTTGCGATCGACCAGTTCTAAAATTTTGTCGTAGGACCAGTAGGTCGGCGGAAATACCGGATAAATGAGTAGTACGCGCACGTTATTGACCCCATAGGAAGTTTTACTATTTCCAATATAGGCTTAGCCGCTTGGATTTGCCCAGTAAATTAAGGTTTTAGCAGGAATTACAGCAAAAAAACAGGCATGTTCTAAGCCAATCTATGGCTATCATCGATCGCTATAAATCTATATTCAACTTTTGTGTCGGCTTTTATACTGCTTATATTCAACTTCACCTAATTTCAGTGATTTATTATTGTGTTTAAAGTTGGTAGGAACTTAAAGATAAGTTAGCTTGACTTTAATGTTGGTATTGCGGCCAGCCAAAATAAACATCGATTGGCCAAAGTTAGCTGGGCCGGTCAGGGCTCTGGGATTATTAGAAAAGCCATAGCCTTCCGAGGGCATACCAAAGGCGGCACGATTGAGAGTGTTATCAGCGTTGCGATCGTGATAGAGCGAGATCGCATAGTTGCCATAGGGCAGGCTGGTGAGTTTGATCTCAAGGGGCTCGTCGGCGATTTCAATACAATCGGTTTTGACTGCCTTTTGCTTGTCACTAGGGAAACCATCACTAGTTCTGAACAGGTTAAAACAAACTTGTCCCTGCCGATCGCGCAGGTTATCAATCTCTACGGTCAGATTACCGGCTAGCTGGGCTGAAGCTGGTGCTGGGCTAAATAGACCTACTCCCGCATAGGCAAGCCCTAAGCCGATCGCCGCGATCGTATTAATGGCATTAATTGAGAAATGTGGCTGAAGCTGAGAAATTCGATTGCGCACCGTCATAATATCTACTTGATATTGATCCAGATATTTATTGTTTGAGTTATTTGAGCGATTATCTAATTAGATTACTCAATCCCCATGCAAATTATTAGTAGCACATCTGCAAGTTGTGATGCTTTAACTGGCAGGATTGCGTTTTGGCGACTCTAATCCCACTACCTTTGTTTGAGAAAGCACGAGCACTAAGCAGATAGATAATCTGAAGCGTTTACTGAAGCGTTTATTGGGAATATTGTGCCCCGATCGCCAGGATCTTAATTTTTCGCCGCGAATTCAAGCAGCCCAGATTTAGTTTTGACATATTTCCAGCCAAGATATACTTTGATTAACTTTTGTTATAGGTCACCCCCTGATTTGCTTATACAAAAAACTCATGTTGCTCCTATGGTAAGTCTGGGTAGGGTTTCATTGCCTGAATAGCGATCGGCGATTTAGCGCATTGCATAAGACATCCTTGACAAGAACTTGCAAAAATGTAACTATAGATACAGAAAGTAAATCGTTCATCTCTCAAGCATCATTAATTACGGTCTAGCCAAAAGCTAGTAAAAACCGAGAAAGCGGAAAGCTAGAGAATATTCAGAAGGCTAAAGCGCACTGGATGTTTTTGGGAGACGGAAGTAGGGACTCAACCCGAAGGAACGCGCCTCTAGAATAAATGATTTTCAAATAATTTTAAGTTATTTATTCTTGTACATTTCTAAACCAACAAACGTAGGATTAATAAATGGAGGCGATTATGGGACTTACATACCGTGGCGTTGAATATGACCCCAAAAACGTATCAGTAGAAACTACTGAAGGTAAAACGATCGGCAAATATCGTGGTGCAGAAATTCATCAACATGTTGCCAAGCGTATGCCTCGTCAACCTAAAGCACATGGCCTCAAGTATAGAGGTGTGCCGGTTGAGTAGTTGCAGTGCCTTTAATCAGGTAATTGCAAAAGTAAGTTTAGATTCGGGGTGGATCGATAGTTGATTTGAGATTGTAGCTTCTTCAATAACTAACGATCCGGCTCCAGGACTAACTTAAATCGAATTATTATTTAAAGTTTTTCAGAGTTTTAAAATCATTGGCTGTTTGAATGCCCTACTTGACTTAAGTAGGGTTTTTTCATGCTAATTAATACTTGATTTCAAAATTTCAAATGCCTAGCTCGATCGCCAGGGCGGCTAGTATCTCGTCAAAAACACCCTGCCAATCGCCCAGATGGGTTTGCCTGAACAAGCGCATGGTCGGATACCAGGGACAATCGATGCGATCGCGGAGCCAGCGCCATTCTGCATCAGTCGCTAGCAATACCCAGGTCGGTTTTCCCATTGCTCCTGCCAGGTGGGCAACGGCAGTGTCAACGGCGATCACTAGATCTAGTTGTTCAATCAGGGTAGCGGTATCGGCAAAATCCTGGATATATGGGCTGAGGTTTGTGATTAGGTTTACGGAGCGATCGCCCTCTCTATTTGCTATAAATTCAAGCCCTAGCGGTTCTAATTGCTTAGCATCCTCCCCTACCTGAAGGCTATATAGTTCAACTTCTGGCAGTTGCAATAGCGGCAAGAAAAGCTCTAGTGGGCAGGATTTATGGCGGTAGAAGCGATTGAGCCAAGTGCCGGAACGTTTGCCACTGGCCCAAACAATGCCAATTTTATATTTATTAGTTTTACTAGCATTAAAAACTTGAGCTAGTTGTGGCGATCGCGCCGATGCGGGTACTTCCAGATAGGGAACGCGATCGGGAATATCATTAATCTTAGTTTGAAAAATATGAGGCAGACTCAATGCAGGCAAGTGATAGTTAAATTCTAGCTGGGGTAATTGAGCGGCGGTTATTACCTCGAGCCCGGCGATCGTCTCTAGTAATTTAACCAGCGCAGTATGACATTGCAAAACTATCCTGGTTTGGGGCAATCGCGTCGCTAGTAGGGGTAAATAGCGCCCAAAATGGATCGTATCGCCAAAGAATTGGCCTGGTTCTGCCCAGATTAAAAGAGTTTTGTTGGTTAATTCTGTTGGAACCGATTGCATCGATCGATTATGTTCAGACAACTCAAACCCCTGCCAGAGTGGTTGTGACCAGTTGGGTAGACGATAATTTGCCATTTGCCAACGCCATTCATGCTCAGTAAAACCACGCCCTAGCTCACCATTAGTTAGTAGAGCTTTGGCATATTTAACATGGGTTTCGGCCTGATCGGGGGCGATCGCCAGGGCTGCTTCAAAGGCAGCGATCGATTGATCTAACCGATTCAGCTCCAGTAGGGTCTCGCCCAGGTTCGTTCTTACCAAGTGCAAGTTTGGGTCTAATCCGATCGCCTGGTGATAATGTTCCAGGGCTAGATCTAATTGATCATTTAAATAGAACCCATACCCCAGACTGCCAAGCGCTTCTGCATGGGTTGGTTGGAGTCGGCGGCAATGCTGCAAAGTGGCGATCGCCTCGTCAATTTGGTTCGCATCCAGCAACACATTGCCCAAGCTGTAATACAGATCAGCGAGATCGGGCTGGAGTGGTTTAACCCTTTCATAGCAAGCGATCGCGCGATCATATTGCTCTAACTTACGCCAACAAATACCCAGATTATAATGCGCCTCCCAAAAATCAGGATCAATCTCAATTACTTGCTCAAAGCTACTAATTGCCGATCGCCATTGCTCATTTTCTAGCAGGGTTTTGCCCAGCTTAAATTGGATTTTGGCATTGTCTGGCAATAGCTGGGCGGCGGCTTGGAAGTTGGCGATCGCTGCCTCGGTTTTGTTTTGTTGATGTTGCGCAATCCCCAGATTAAACCTGGCGTAGACATGATCTGGTTGCTGGGCGATCGCTTGGGTGTAGCTACTGGCTGCCTGGGGGAGATTGTCCTGCTGTTTGTAGGCATTGCCGATCAGGAAATAGACCGCGGCCAGGTCGATCCCTTGCTCCGGCTCTGCGCCAATTGCTCCTGATTCAGATCGGTTAGCTGTGTGGGCATTAATAATTGTTTGGCAGACTGCGATCGCTTGGTCTAATTCTCCCTGCCGCCAATGGAATCGCGCTTGTTGTAATAGTTCAGCAGGCGATTGAAGCGATTCGAATCGGGTTTGAGTTGGGTTGAGACTATGGATCTGGGGAGGGGGATCGATTGGCTGCGATCGATTGGAGTGATCGGGGTAATTAAATTGATTGGTTACATTTGTTTGTGATGTAACTACTTTTTTTTTTGCGGCTCCAGTGGATCATTCAGTGAATCAAGGTGTTGATCCTGGCGATCGTGATCTTGCTTCTGTTCCTGTTTAAGTTGCCATTGCGTAATCATTTGTTCAAAAATTGGCTCTAGTTGTCCGGCATAGGCTTTGCTATCCAAAAACAGCGGTGTTGGCTGCATTGCTTGCCGGATTTTCTGGCTAAAATTATGGCGCAAGTTGACATCCGTGGCCAGTTGCACCGCCCGATCGATATATTCAGCTTCATTATTAACGATTAAGCCATCTAGCCCCAATTGCCGCAATAAAGCCGCCCCTTGCTGATTGCGGAGACATTCACCATCCATCGCCACCGTCGGTAAGCCCACTTCCAGCGGATCGATCGTGGAATTTGCACCACCATAGGGAAACGAATCCAGATAAATATCTGCCTGCTGTAGACAGACTTTTACATCAGCGCGGGTGGGAATATTACGCAGGGTCACTAGTCGCTCTGGCTTAACCCCATACCAGGCCAACACCTCCAGCAAATGACTGACAAAGGTTTGAATCGGGTATTTACGTCGCCAATTGCCGCCAAAGGGATATAACACCAGAATTGAATTGGGCACTGCCGCGAGAACTTTAGCCCAGGCATGGCGTAGTTCTGGCAAAATTTTATAGAAGTTGGCTCCCGAAATAAATACGATCGCTTCCGGATTTGCCCCCCAACTTGCTCGTCCTGGCCTGAGCCTACCTGGAGTCGGGGCGATCGGCTGGTAATTAAAGCAATAGCCTACTCCGGTTAGGGTAATTAGTTTTTCCTGATAATGGGGGGATGTTGTGATCGGTAAGGTGGTTGAATGATCGATCGCTGGCTGGCTCAATAATTCTGGTGATTGTTGGTTGTTCTGGTTATTTTGGTTGTGCTGCTTGTGCTGATTGGTATGGGCATCAAGCACTGCGGGCGATCGATCTGAATCCTTTGAATCTCCTGAATCCCCTGAATCTCCTGAATCATCAAAATGCTCTGAAGTGTCAATATCCTCTGAAGTGTTAAAATTCTCCGAATTAGCAACACTATCTAAATCAGTAACAGGCTCACATAATTGCCCTGAGATGTAATAGTCCATATTCGGGCTACCCGTAGTCACGGGCGAGCAAAAGTTAGTGAGTTGCACTCGTGCCAATCGATGCAAGGCCAGGACTGTAATTGGTTCGATCGCTGCGGTGATATTCGTGCCGATCGCCATGATGTCTAGATCATGTTGGCGGATTAATTCCGCTTGTTGTTTGGGATTCGTGGGGAGTGGAATAAAACGATCGCCCAGCCCCTGGCAGTATTTGGCAAAGGGATGATCACTGGGTGTAGTGGCATAGAGGAAAATTTCAAACCGATCGCGGTCAAGATGCTCAAACAGTGGCAGGGTTGAATAGGTCTCGGTGTAGGGGTTGTAGTTTTGTTTGAGTACGCCCAATCTGATTTTTTGGCGATCGCTGGGTCTGGGGGCAAACTGCCAATCCAATTGATAACCATTGGCCTGCAAAGAGGTTCTGGCGATCGCGGCGCGGTCTTGATAGAGCTGGCGTAAATTCTGCTGGTTGAAGTAGGCGGGCACAAAATAAGAATTCAACACAAATTGACGGGATACATTCTGCCAGAATTGCCGTTCTGGATTATCAACATCTTCAATATGGTCAAGATTATGTCGAGGCTGGAGATATTTGCTGATTTGCTGCTTGAGAAAACTAACCAGATGGCTGACAAATTGGCAATAGCGATCGCCTTCGCCCACCTCCATAAACATCACTGGTGCTTCCAAACAAAATTGCAGCAACCCACCAAATAACCAGTGCGGTGCAGCCATCAACAGGGCAAATAAGTGATCGACCGCGATCGCCAATTGATGGGGATATTTAAACAAGGTCAGGGCAATCAAACCACGCAAACTATCAGTAACTTGGCTTGGTGGCGAGGTTGCTGCAGTTGGAGCGTGATTATTTTTGGGATTATTAATATTTGGATCAATACCTGGATCAATTCCCGTATTAATGCGCTGATAAAGATCTTGCAGGATTTGCTCATCCTCTACTGTCAATGCTCGCAGTCGCAACTCACTGTGCAGTAGTTGGGCATGGGCTTTACCAAGATCGCCACGATAGGCATTAGCTAGCTGGTTGGTTGGTAAGATTAACCATTGTTCCGCAATCCGGCGGCGCAAGGATCTCAGTTGACCAATTAAATTAGGATTAACCGGATTCTGTTCTAGCTGGCTGAGGATTTTTGCGGTTTCCTGGGCAAGTTGCTTAAATGATTCACTGGTGGATTTTGCAACTTTTACAGCTTTGACAGTGACTGGATTAGTGAGATTTTCTGATTTACTTGATCTTTCGATCGGATTTTTTTGCACCATCTGCGCCAGCTGATTATAGAGATCATGGGCGAATTTGGCGGGGTTCCATAGTGGTGATAAAGATTCCGGCTGTTTAGACTTGGCTAACTGCGCCTTGAGCGAATTTCTCAAGTCCCGATCGCCCCCTAATCGCACCGCCTCGGCAATATATTCATGCCAATTTTGGGCAATGCCTGCTTTCTTATCGCTCAAGCCGATCGTAGCCACAAATGAATAACCCATCCTGGCAAACGATTGATCACCCACCAGCGTCACTACGGGCAAGTTAAACCAGAGTGATTCCAGGTTATGGGTGCCACCATTATAGGGATAGGAATCCAGGCCAACATCGGCGATCTGATAAATGATTCGGTGTTCTTCTTCGGTGTTAGTGCGAGGTAGAAAAATGATCCGATCGCTGCTAACTGCCAAGGGATCGCAATATTCCGCATAGAGCGCCTTGGCGGTATCGAGATCTTGAGCACCTTTGCGCAAAATTATGCTGTTAGGAACCTGGGCTAGGATCTGAGCCTGGGCAGCAATGCTAGCGGGGTTGGACTTTTGGGCTGGCGCAGCATAGAGATAAACTACTTGCTGATCGGTGATGCCCAGCTTTTGACGCTCAGCCGCCCGATCGATCGTTAAACTTTTAAACCCGGCGATCGCCATGTGGGAATGGGGCACCCGAAATAGTTTTTCTAAATAATACTGATCCCGATCGGCTGGTTGGGTATAGCGATCGCAAATGAAATAATGCTTGGCGCTAATAAACGGTGCTTCAAACCCTGGCCAGGACATACAAACCTTGGCAGGGCTGGCATAGAGAATATAGGCGGGCAACGGCGACATGGTTGAATCCAGTTCGATCAACACATCCAGATTGTCTTGCCACATTTGTTTAAGCATAGGCGCTAAGCGATCTTCGGCTTTTTCGCCCGTGAACTTATAAAACCCCTTGGCTACCTGGCGGAATTTCTGGGTCTGATCGTCGTCTGTAAATATATCAGCGGCATAAAAATATAGTTCTGGGGTAAAATCCCGCAGTTTAGTAATGAAATCAGCGCTACACCAACCCACCGAATGGCGCTTGAAGTTATCCGACAAGAAGCCAATCCGTAGAGGTTCTTGGTTGGGTTTATTACGGCTCTGCTCACTTTGATTGCTGTGAGTTTGTTCTAACTCGTAACGGGGAGGTTGAATCCCATTTGCGGCCAATTGCCCTATGGCAGCTTCCACCTGCGGTTTAACTACTTTTTCCCGGTAGGCTGTCGCTATGGTGGTAAAAAACTTAGCATTCACGATCGCGTCATCGCGCAGGAACGGCACAAAGAACAGCAAACCACGATAGAGGGTTTTGAGTTGTTCTGGATTTAATTGGCTCAAGTTAGCATAGACATGCGCTTCTACTTCCAGGAAATATTTAAGCGCGACATCATAATAATCCGACTTAATATTCGTGCTGATTAAATTTGCCAAGGTGGCGATCGGATCAATGTGGGCACAGCCGCGATGGTAGTCTTCCGCTGCGGTTCTGGCTGCCACAATGTCAGTTTTAAATAAAAGATTGGCTAAATCCTGATGGGCATGGATCGCATCGGGTTTGATTTCGACTACCTGGCGATAACAGGCAATCGCATCTTCAATCTGGTGCTTGGCCAGGAATGCATTACCAAGGTTATAGAGGGCAGAGGTGTTGCGCGGATTAACCTCAAGCGCTTGCTCATACATAGCGATCGCTGCCTCAAGGTCACCCTGGCGGCGCAAAATTGCCCCCAGATTGCTATAGGTTAGCTCGTAATTGGGGTCAAGGGCGATCGCGCGTTGATATTGCCGGATCGCTGCATCTAGCTGGTTAGTTTGGTGATAAACATAACCAAGTTGGAACTGGGTCTCTGCATGATCAGGATCAATTGCGATCGCCTGTTCATAGTGGGGTTGGGCGGCCTGGAAATTGCCAGCTTTTTTATATTCCTTGGCCAGGGAAATTCTTATTTTGAGGTCATTGGGTAAAAGCTGGACTGCTTGCTCTAGATTAGCGATCGCCAGGTTCGTTTGCTTGCGGCTGCCATAGGCTAAGCCCAAATTATAGTAAGCATCGCCCCGTTGGGGATTTGCATCGATCGCCTTTTGATAGTGAAATATGGCTTGTTCAAGTTGGCCGGAGGCTTGATCGGCATAGCCAAGCATAAAATGCGCCGAGTCGAGATCTGGGTCTAGTTCGATCGCCCGTTGATAGGACTCGATCGCAGCCGCCAACTGCTTTGCATCCATCAACACATTCCCCAGGCTGTAGTGGGCTTTGGCACTGTCTGGCTCGATCGCCAGGGCTTTTTGATAGGCGGCCTGGGCTGCATCTAGATCGCCTTTTTGACGTAGGGCGATGCCGAGATTGAAGTGAGCCTGAAAATAATTTTGATTGAGCAGAATGGCTTCTTGATATTTAGCGATTGCCGCATCAACTTGATCCTGACCAAAAAGTTGATTGCCCGTTACCAAACAGGCGGTGGCTAACTCTAGATTTGCATGATTTGGTTGCTCTGGGCTTGGGCTCATGACGGATTAGGTGTTCGAGAATTACGAGAATTAATTGGCAATTGGCGATCGGTTTTAACTAGTTTTCAAAACAGGGAAGATTACTGAAGCTATTAGTGAATAGATCAGATTGTGGCAAAACCTAACTTTGGGAGCAGATCAACGATCGCCAGTTTCCATACCTGCGGTAGGGAGAGCAAACTAATAGTTTGACTGATAATAATCATCATAAAAACAATCTTTAATTATTGCCGTGGCCATCAATTTAAATGTTGCCAAATCAAGTTTAAGCCAAGTTTAGTTAAAAATGCAGGTTTAGTCATTTTGGCTTAAAGGTTTCCCAGAGCGACTTAAAGCGATATCTAATCACAAAATTGCGATCGCTGAAGTGCAAATATTACTGGTTTAATCAGCCTCACACAAGACCTTGCTTTGAAAAGTATTAGCTAATGACTATGCATTCTTAATAACCAAATAGCGATCGATGGCAGTCGATCTTGCCTAAGCCTTGATCTTAACGGCTGCCGCCAACCATCGCCAGCGCCTTAAATCGATTTCCAGTTCATTCCACTCCTCCATCAAGATTATCCATGTTTAAAAATTTCTGGTACGCAGTTGAATTTAGCGATCGGATCAGCGAAACTCCTTGCCTGGTGAAGGCCTTTAATCAGGAATTTGCAGTTTATCGTACTGCTGCTGGAAAAGTATTGGCGATGGATAATCGCTGTGTACATCGGGGTGCAGCCTTAGCCAATGGCACTGTAAATGATAATTGCCTCACCTGTCCCTACCACGGTTGGAAATTTGATTCTAGTGGCAAATGTGTGGATATCCCTGCTAACCCGGCAGGTATGTCGATTCCCAATCGGGCAAAAGTATCTACCTATGATGTGGTGGAAAAATACGGCTGGATCTGGTTGTTCTGGGGCGACCTGCCGATCGACGAAAGGCCACCGATCCCCGAATTGCCGCATTTTTATAATCCAGATTTAAAGGCAATCAGTGGTGATTTTAATTGGTCGGCTAACTATGAGCGAATCGTTGAAAATGGTCTGGATATTGCCCATGCGCCGTTTGTCCATGCGGGGGCGTTTGGCAATCCCGATGCGCCGGAAGTGGCAGAATATGAGCTAGAAATTCAACCCGATGGTGCGGGCACAACCGTGATGCTGGAGCCAACTCCACCTGGTGGGATCTGGCGATTCTTGCTGGGCAACAATAAAAAAGCCGATCGGGTCAAAACTCGCACTGCCTTCATTCTGCCGAATATTACGGTGCTGGAAGTACATCTTTCCTTTGGCATGTTGGCGATCTACACCTCCCATGTGCCGATCGATGCTCAGACCACGGTGAGCAAATGGGTCTCTTTCCGCAGCTTTTTTAAGGGCGGTTGGGCCGATCGGGATTCCCGCAAGCGGGTAATTAATATTTTTGAGCAGGATCGCCCGGTGGTTGAGTCGCAGCGCCCCCAACAAATCCCCTTTGATCTTGGCGCTGAGCTACATGTGCAATCGGATGCCTTGCCATTGCAATATCGCAAAATGCGTCTGGAATTGCGCGATCGCGGTTGGTTTATGGGCAAAACCCAGGCGGAAGGCAAAGCAGAAACCGATCGCCATGATTATGCTCTTACTGAATCTCCAGATGGGAACTCTAACCTGATCTACAACTAGCAATTGAATCACGGCGACTTTGTTAGTTTGCTGGCGATCGATCGAGCTTATTTTGCAACCAACCCAAACCAAAATCCAGCGACAAAGCCATCAGCGCCGCCGGGACTGCCCCCAACAAAATCTGGATATTGTTCACGGTGGATAGTCCCCGAAAAATAAACTCACCCAAACCACCAGCGCCAATTGCCGCCGCGATCGCCGCTGTGCCTACGCAGATCACCACCGCCACCCGCACTCCCGCCACAATCACGCTTAATGCCAACGGCAATTCTACCCAGGCGATTAGTTGCCAATCGCTCATGCCCATGGCTCTACCCGCCTCGCGGATCGCTGGGTCAACCGTGGTGATGCCCACATAGGTATTGCGTACAATCGGCAGCAAGGCATAGAGAAACAGGGTCACGATCGCCGTACGCGCACCAATCCCGCCAATCAATGGAATCGGCAACAGAAACCCAAACAAAGCCAAACTGGGGATTGTTTGCATGGTGTTTACAAAAAACAGCACTGGTTGACGCAAGCTGGCTTTCCTGGTAATGATCACGCCCAGGGGAATGCCAATGGCGATCGCCAAACCACAGGCCACCCCGACTAGTACAAAATGCTCACCCAATCGCTGAATCAGCTCTGCACCATAGCGAGCAAAAAAATTGCTTATAGATTCAGGTAGTCCTGCACCTGTAATGATTTTGTTTTTTGGCCATAGAACCGAGACTGACTCAAGCGTCATTTGCTGAAAATCCTTACTTCTATAGCCACTTAAATTTGCTGCCAACTTTGCCAATATTTAGGCACTGCTGCCACCAAACCGGATTGTATATACCTCATCTTCCTTCTCGGTCACAATTTCTAGATCGGATAGTGGCTGCGATACGCACAACAAAACGTAACCCTTCGCATCGAGTTCTTCACCCATGCCACCAGTACCCATGCCCTGACTTTGATCAACCTGACCTGAGACTAATTGCGCCGCGCAGGTGGTACAAACGCCAGTATAGCAAGAGCAAGGTAGCTCTAAACCCTGCTCATAGGCAGCATCCAGCACGGTTTGATCTTCAGGTACAGAGATGGTGTAGGTTTGCCCTTGGTGATGAAGTTTGGCGGTATATGTAGTCATAGATAATTGTGGTTAGGATTAAAAGGTTGCATAATAAACATCCGTCTAATTTTCCATTACCTTGAAGAGCTATGCAAGCCCGCCACGTTTCCAGAGAGTTGGCCCTATTGAGTATGGGGCAATTACCCACTCAGCCCGAAAAACTCCAAAACAAGACCGTTGATGATATGTTGATCGCCACGGTGCGATCGCTGGTGGATGAAGTTAGAGAAATGCTGTTGACGGCTGGCGCAGAGGTGCAGCGGGGCAATGACAAGCTGGTTGAGAGTGAAGACCAATTAGTTAATAGCAAAATTCGTACCGCTGACATAAATACCTCACAGGTGATGCTGAAGGCCGCGATCGACCTGACCGGAACGGCGATCAATCGAGTCGGACAAGCGCTGGAATTTCCTTTGATGGTGCAGTTCGCCCGCCAACCAGAGGTCAAAGAATATGCGATCGAAATTTTGACAACGGTCAATGCCAACCGCGCTAAGATTGACGAAACGATCGCTGCTGCCCTGGAAGGATGGCAACTAAACCGTTTACCCAAGATTGACCAGAAAATTTTGCGGATTGCGGTGGCAGAACTAATGTATTTGGAAACACCAACCCAAATTGCGATCAATGAGGCGATCGAATTGGCCAAGCGCTATAGCGGTGAAGATGGTTATCGGTTTATCAATGGTGTGTTGCGCACGATTAGTAATCGACTCAAGGCAGCTAAGTAAAGGATTAGATTTTAGATTAATAATTAATTAAGTTCTAGATTTGTTGGGTTGGGTTTGCGTCTGCTGAATTTACGAGTGGGATTGATGAGTATTTCTAGCCAACTAAACCCCTGAGAGGCGATCACCGTCAGGATTAAGTAGATCACACCCACGGCGGCATAAATCTCAAACGATCGATAATTTTGCGCCACAATTAATTGCCCTTCCCTGAATAGCTCTTCCAAGCCAATTACCGCAACCAAACTAGTATCCTTGAGCAAGGTAATAAATTCATTGCCCAGGGGTGGCAACATCCGCTGGATCGCCTGCGGGAAAATAATCAACTGCATCGTGCGCGGCGAACTCAAGCCCAACGATCGCGCTGCTTCCGATTGTCCCTTGTCGATCGATTGAATCCCTGCTCGCACAATTTCAGCAATATAGGCGGCACTATTGAGGCTGAGGGCAATGATCCCGGCGGCCAAACGCGACAGATTAAATTCAAGACCGATCTCTTGCGCCAGAGCAGGCAAGCCAAAATAAATCATGAAAAGCTGCACCAACAATGGCGTACCACGAAACAGATCGATATAAATCCTGGCAACGCCGCGAGTCAAACCCAGCCTGGACAATCGCGCGATCCCCAACAGCGAACCCAGCACCATCCCCCCCAACAGCGCGACAACCGTTAGTTTTAAAGTAATCCAGGTGCCTTTGATCAATTGCGGCAGGGCAGTAACTATTACGGTTAGCGATCGCCCAAAGGGCAAGCTATGCTCAGATTCAGTGGCAGCGATCGGCACTACTTCTGGCAACTCCGCTGGCTGGCCATCAAACCAGTCACGATAAATCTGGTCATAGGTGCCATTGGCAAAAATTGTTGCTAAGCCCTGATTAATTAATTCCAGATAATCGGAGTTTTTGGCGATCGCCAGGCCATAGAACTCCTCCGTCAAGAGCTGATCGACCACCTTAATTCCCTGCAAACCGTTGTTTTTGATTGCATATAGGGTAACTGGCGCATCATTGATCACCGCATCCACATTGCGATTGGCCAATTCTTGCAAAGCCAGGGGCGCAGAATCAAACGTTCTGACCTCGGCATTGGTAATTGCTGCTGCGGTATATGCACCGGTAGTACCAATTTGCACTGCGATCTTTTTACCTTCAAGATCACTCAGGCTGGCAATATCGGTATTCTCTGACCTGGTGGCGATCGCTAGGCCAGCCTTGAAATAGGGACGCGAGAAAGAAACCGATTGCAGTCGATCGGCAGTGATGGTGATCGCGCTAACGGCCGCATCAATGGTTTTGGCTTGCAGTGCCGGAATAAGACCATCAAAGGGCAAGCTCTGGAACTCCACCTGAAAGTTGGCAGCGGTGGCAACGGCATTAACCAGGTCGATGTCAAACCCCACCAGATCGCCATTGGCAGCCTTAAACTCAAAGGGTGGGAAGGCTGGCTCGGTGGCAAAAATCAGGGTTTGGGTAGGCGCGGTTGGCGGTTGAAATTGGGCGATCGCCTCCGATGCTTCTGAGGCTGATGTTTCCGCCGCGATCGCTATGTTTGGCAAACCACAACAGATTGTCAGCCACCCTCCTAGAATTAGAGGTAGCCAGGAAATTTTGAATTTTTGCCTCATTAATTATTCTTGATTGGGGATTACTGCTTAAACTGCTACAGGTTACGCTGCATCAGCTAGTTGTTGTTGTTCCTGCTGCTTAAGGACTTCCAATGCTGCCACATACTGAGGATCATCCTTGGTGCCCAATTGGTCGCGGGTGATTGGTACATTCAACGGAAACTCCACATCCGGATCGATGCCCACCTTGTTGATATCAGTGTGGTTCGGGGTTTCATACTTGGCGATCGTGAGTGCGATCCCAGAGCCATCCCCCAAATTTACCAGCGATTGAATCAGTGCCTTGCCAAAGGTGTGGGTGCCAACCAGGGTAGCGCGACCATTGTCATGCAACGCCCCGGCTAGGATTTCACTGGCGCTAGCTGTACCACCATTGATCAGTACCACCATTGGATCTTCAGTGAGTGCTTTACCCTTAGCGGTAAATGATTCTTGAATGCCATTGCGATCGGCGGTGTAAACAATTGCCCCTTTCGATAGCCATTGCCGCGCAATTTCCACCCCCGCAGTGAGCAAGCCACCAGGATTACCGCGCAAATCCAGTACATAGCGATCGGCTCCTTTTTTCTCCAAATTAGCGATCGCTGACTTCATTTCCGCTGCCGCATTACCATTAAACTGATTCAAACGTACATAACCGACCTTGTGGCCTTGTTCACGGTTGAGCTTGGCAATCACGGGATTGACTTCAATTCGCTCCCGCACGATCGTCACATCAAAGTTTTTTTCCTGCTCTGCTTGATTTGATTGCTTATTTGTAGCAGAGGAATTCTTAGCCTGATTTAATTTTTGTTTATTAGTTGACTTTGACTTCAGCTCAAAGGCCGATTCTGGGATTTCGGGGGCATCAACGGCCAATGTAGCCTCGGTACTGGGGAGCACCGATCGCGCCACCGACAGCTTCACCTCGGTGCCAATTTCACCACGCAACAGGTTGGCACATTCATCCAGCGACAAACCATCGAGGGGTAAATCATTCACCTTCATAATCCGATCGTGGGAAAGCAAGCCCGCGCGATCGGCTGGTGAACCTTCGATCGGTGCAACCACTACCAAATCCCTGGTTTCTGGATCGACCGCAATTTGTAAACCCACACCAGTCAGAGCGCCAGAGGTACTGGTCATAATGCTTTTATATTGCTTGGGTCGCAGCAATCGGGTAAACGGATCGCCCAGACTTTCTAGCATTTCCTGGATCGCATCGTAGGTCTCATCCCGACTATTAAACTTGCGCCCAGCATATTGCTTGCGCACCTTATACCAATCCTGATGGTTAAATGTATCGTCCACATAGGAGCGATTGACTATCTTCCACACGCTGGTGATGAAGCGTTGCTCTTCTAACCAGTCTGTGATCGAAGCACTGGCACTATCCACGTGCAAAAATTGGGTTGCTATGGTTAGCAAAAGAACTACAATCAATGACCAGATTCTATGGGGTTTAACCATCTTTTAATACTTAAAATATTTAATTACTTATCTTGCTGGATTTATATTTCTTTAAAGGCTGATTTGAGGCACTTATTCAAAACAGCATCTATTTAAAACATGATCGACCTGGTCATGCAAACTAGGGCGATCGCTAAATTCAAACTATTTTAAAACTAAATCATTTAATTCAATCTAGCCTAACCAAACCAGCATGAATTGGGCAACTAACTTTGTAGGTAAGTTAATAGGTAAGTTAATTAGTATATGGTTTGAGATTACCCACCGTTATTTATAACCTGGCATATCCTGGCATGACCAATCGGTGGAAAATTTGCAAAGTAAAAAGCAAAAAGTTAAGTAGAAAGCGCCTTGGTTCTCTTTCGCAAAATTGCGATCGAGGAGGGCTAAAATCAGGCTTGCCTTGCTGCAAGATCAAACTCCTGCAAGAGTTCCAATCCTGAAACAGACTTTTAACGATCAATCTATGCGACCTATGCGACCAAGTAAGTCCCAAGCAATCAAGCAATTAGGAAATCAAGAAAAATATTAATGCTAGTTGGCGTTGTTGCATAAAAGAAACGGAGCGGTAGGTTATGGTACGTTTTAACTACCATGAAAAAACCCCCACAATACCGCGTCCGCAACTGGCAAGAGTATAACAAAAGCCTCAAACAGAGAGGAAGTCTAATTTTCTGGATTAGCAAGGAGGCAATAGAGATGTGGCTAGAGCCAGAGCGATCCGGCAACAGAGGCCATCAAACAGATACAGTGACCAAGCGATTGCGACGATTGCGATGCTCAAGAGCATATATGGATTGGCAGGCAGACAAGTCACCGGTTTGGTCGAATCATTATTTACCCTGATGAACATAGACTTACCGGTGCCAGACCACAGCACAGTTTCAAGACGGATGGGCAAATTAGCGATCGAGTTACCCCATCAAAAGACTCAGGCAGCGAGACATGTGGTGGTTGATAGCACCGGCGTGAAAGTTTACGGAGAGGGAGAGTGGAAAACGCGTCAGCATGGCATAGGTAAGCGTCGCACCTGGCGTAAAATTCATCTGGGCGTAGATGAGTCAAGCGGTGAGATTCTTGCGGCAGTGGTTACCAGCAACCAATATCATGATGGCCAAATTCTACCTGAACTGCTTAATCAGATTGAGGATGAAATTAAGCAAGTATCTGGGGATGGTGCGTATGACCATCGTGACTGTTATGATGAAATTGCTGCTAGACAAGCCCAGTCAGTAATTCCACCACGCAAAAATGCCAAAATTTGGCAACATGGCAATTGTAAAGCACCACCGCATCCGCGTGACCAAAATTTACGGCGCATCCGTAAGGTTGGTCGTGCCAAGTGGAAACGAGAGACTGGCTATCATCGGCGCTCACTGGCAGAGACTACTATGTTTAGATTGAAGACTATTTTTGGCGGTAAGTTACGCTCACGAAATTTTGATAATCAAGCGGTGGAGCTGTTTTTACAGTGCGTGGCTCTTAATCGTATAATGATGCTATGCAAGCCTGATTCTTACCTGGTTGAAGACTAAATTGGAGAATCTTGGCAGGAGTATTGTCCCTTTCTTCGATTCATGCAACAAAGCCACTAATAATTACTAACGGCTGCCCTAGTTGGATTGAGAAATGCAAATGTTATGGAAAGCAGAAAAACCTAACGGCTGCTTAACAAAACTTCCCTCAAAATCACAATTAATGGTTATCTGGATCACTCCTATAACGATCGCCTTTGGTTAAGGTGGAAGGTGCACACAATAGAAATATCTTTTCTTAAAATTACATCAATATGATATTAGAGGCGTAAGATGATTATGCAAACTTCTGATTATCCTTTCTCCAGTTCTGGCAATGCGGCGATCGCTGGTGACGATCGAGTCACCCACACCAACATTACAATTAGAGTCCCCCACAGCCAACACCAAGAACCAATTATTTCCAAGTTGGTATCTGAGCATGGCTTGATTGTAAATATTACGGCAGCGTTGCTGGGTGAAGATGCCCGCGATGATGGCTGGTTTAGTTTGGAACTAAAGGGAACCATGCCCCAAATCCGCAGTGCGATGGTTTATTTAGAAGATTTAGACCTAGAAGTGTGGGAGAAAAACGGCACCGAAGAAGAGGACTGGTAAAGCTTCTTATTGTTTCACCCAACCACCAAATTAAATAATTAAATAAATTGTTCTTGTAGTTATTTCTGGCGCGATCGCATTTTAGTTAGTTTTGCTGTCCCTCCTATTCCGATTCATTCTGATGTGATGGGGCAGGGCTTGTAATTAGGCAGGCAGTGAGGGGGAAATGCGATCGTGCTAAATCCAAAGCTTGCTGGTGTTGGCTTGCATAGTTAAGTGCCAACCGCAATCATTGTGACTGCGTAAATTGGTATGTGCGTCTAGATCCTGAGCTAGCAAAAGTTTCAGCCAATCTCATCAATGCGTTCTAATCCTTGTTAGGCCAGGCCAAAAGCTCTCAAAAAATCTTTACAATCCAGCTAATCAAAAACTGCCATCTACCCAATCACCAAATCGAGAGGTAAGTAAGCCCTACCTCCCGACTGGTTATAGTTATTAATTTACTATTTGTTACTATTTGAGTTGCAATTTAGGCACAATCTAGAGCAATTGCCCTTAATTAATTTAATTTGCAGCTAGAATTTGCAGCTAGGCAAGTCCTGCCAACTCGAACCCCTATTTATTGGGCTGAGGAGTCATCCGCAAGTATGGCTTGATAACTGTGTAGCCTTTGGGGAAATTCGCTTTTAGTTCGGCTTCTTCCTTAATCGAAGGCACAACTACACAATCATCGCCATCTTTCCAGTTGGCCGGCGTAGCTACCTTGTGGTAATCGGTAAGCTGCAAGGAGTCAATTACGCGCAGGATTTCATCAAAGTTACGTCCCGCACTAGCCGGATAGGTCAGGTTCAGACGTAGTTTCTTGTTGGGGTCAATCACAAAAACAGTTCTAACCGTAAGGGTATTACTGGCGTTGGGATGGATCATGTCATAAAGATCAGAAACCTTACGATCGCCATCGGCCAGAATTGGGTAATTTACCGCTGCGCCTTGGGTTTCTTCAATATCACCAGCCCAGCCTTTGTGTGATTCAACATCATCAACACTCAGGGCGATCGGTTTAACATTGCGCTTAGCAAATTCATCTTTTAGCTTTGCCACTGTACCTAGTTCAGTGGTGCAAACTGGCGTGAAATCAGCGGGGTGGGAGAATAATACAACCCAGCTATCGCCCATCCATTCATATAGATGAATTGGGCCTTCGGTAGAGTCCTGCGTAAAATCAGGAACGGTATCACCTAAACGTAAAGTCATATATCGGTAATCCTATGTAGATAGTGTAGATTCATTATACCCAGTAGTTGAGAAAATATACCTTTACCGATCGGGTTTCTTAATCCAACTACTCAGTCAACTACTAAAAGCAAAGCGATTCGATCGCAGCCTAGCCCAAAACCCACACTATGCTTTGATTTCTTTACGATCAATTCAGGCGATCGCTACGTTTTACATTTAATTAACAACGCGATCGCAACATAAGTTCAACATAAGTTAAAAAGTCTTTACCTGATTTTGCCTCAGCCCCATCCGCCGCATACTCAAAAAGATATAGGCGATATGCCCAATTTACGGCTCTAGCTTCGTTCCAGTAAGCTGGGAATTTGATAGAAGATTCTATCTGGCGGATTTTTTTGTGGAGTAACAATAAAATGCTTAGATTTAGTACCGCTACTGCTGTGATCACCCTGGCGATCGGCGGCTTCAATCCATCTGCTGCTGAGGCATTGACCTGGACAATAAATAACGCTGCCTATGATGCTGTGGATGGCGGCGGTACCATTTCAGGAACGTTTGACTACGTTGCATCTGCAGGCCCAGACGGTACCTACTCAAACATCAATATCACCTCCACTGCAGGCTCTGTCGCTCCATTTCAGAATGGCAATAGCTATCCTGGCGCCTCAATCACCTATACAGGCTTTCAGTCAGGCGATGAGAATATTCTTACCACCAGTCCTGTTAGTGGCTTCTTTTTGCAACTGACTTTTGGGGGGAGTGGCTTAACTGATGCCGGTGGGACAGTTAACATTTCGGCAGGCATTATTGAACTTAGCTCTCCGCCGATTTTTGGATTTCGTCGCATCGATGATTCACTAAATCCTACGGTGACAGCGGTTCCCTTTGAGTTTGAGTCTGGATTGGGTTTAATTGCCCTAGGTAGTATCTTCGGCATCAGTGCCTATCGCCAGAAACAAAAAGCTAAAGCAGCTAAAACAATTATTCATCAATAAATATTCGGGTTGAAGCGATCGCGCTATTTTTCAGGGTAAGCGGCTGTGCTGCAACTTCTCGATCGCCAATGACTCCAGAACCGCCCTAAGTAGTTATAGTGAGTAAATGTATTTTGAAATGCTTGCCTGCTCATCAATCCAAATCTGACAAACTACTAGTGCTAGTTCAATCGAGATATTGGGCAAGTAGTAATCCGACTGCTTGATCTATGTGGAGCTATATCTTCTAGATCTTCTAGGTATTGGGTATTGATGCACTAGAGTATTGATCCAAAAGCAGGCTCTTGAAGATGCATTAGCAAAAATCCCTGAGCAAAAAGCGACTATGCATCTTGACATATACCCCCAGCTAGGAAAGAATATAAAACTGCGATGCTTGAAGTTAATTGGTATGCGGATAAGTTTAATTAACCGCGATCGATTACTGATTCAGGCTAGGCAGCAGAGCGAACAAATAAAATAGATAAATAAGCGGAACTGGCGGAATTGGTAGACGCGCATGACTCAGAATCATGTGGATAAAACCTTCCGGGTTCAAGTCCCGGGTTCCGCATTAACCCAAGCAAACTAAATGATTACCAGCACTCGCAATCCTTTGGTAAAAGCCCTGCGGCAACTGGGGAAAAGTACCAAAGCCCGACGCGAGCAGGGTTTGTTTTTGATCGAAGGCACCCATGCCCTCAGCGAGGCGATCGCCACTAATTTCCCCTGTGCTACTGTTTGCTATACCGAGGTTTGGCAACAAAAAAACCCAGTTCTCTATGGTGAGGTCTTAGAGCGAGCAGAGCAGCTTGAACCGGTTAGCGAGGCTGTGATCAAAGCGATCGCCACCACCATGAACCCCGACGGTGTGATTGCCACCTTGCCCCTGCCTGATTCAGCCAGAGATTCAGGAATCAACTCGATCGGCTTGGTGCTAGAAACCATTCAAGACCCCGGTAACCTGGGCGCAATTATCCGCACTGCCGTAGCCGCTGGCATTGATGAAATCTGGGTCAGTCAGGATAGTGTTGATTTAACCAGCCCCAAGGTAATCAGAGCCTCGGCGGGACAATGGTTTCGGGCTAATTTGCGATCGCAAGGTGATCTAGTCCAGACTATAGAAACCTACAAAAAACAGGGCATTAAGGTGATTGCCACCAATGCTGATGCTGAGCTGACCTATTGGCAAGCGGATTTTAGCCAACCCTGTTTGATTTTGCTAGGCAACGAGGGCAATGGCCTGTCGGCGGAGTTAGCCCAGGTTGCCGATTTGGCGGTGAGTATCCCACTTGAAAATGGGGTGGAATCACTCAATTTAGCGGTTTCGGCGGCGCTAATTCTCTATGAGGCCAAGCGACAAAGGGATGTGGCCAGCTTAGATTAGTGGCAGCGATCGCCAGCGAAGAAATTAATTGCTAAATCGTATTTTCAAAAACTTTTTCAAGAAACTTTTTGCCTGATCAGCCCTAAAATCGCTGAAATTCTTACCTGGCAATTGATGAGCCAATAAAAAATTTTTTGAGCCGATCGGGAACATTCGTAAAAACCGTACCGTCAATGCACCCATAGAGGATATGTCGTAAGTATTTTTGCCTGATAATTATTTCGCATTCATTCTCAAACATATTCTCTGTTGAATGCCAAATAATCAAATCTAACTCAGGCAAACATCAGGTAATTGTATGTGTGCTGCATACAAATAATCAACAGCTATGAAATAGCTTGAATAAATTGATAGGTAAAGGAATTTGCCAAGCAAAACGCGATCTACTCAAACGATCGCAGCATCTTGGTTGAGTTTACTGAACTGGGGACGCATTCAAGCATTCTACTCAGATTTATTACAACTGAATCACGGCAACAAAGCGGCGAGCTTTTAATTTAGGATCGCTCACTGAAATTTTGCCACATGTGTGAATAAATACTGCTCAGCACAATTTATCAATTTGTACTGAAGACTATAGATGGAGTAAATATCGTGAAAAGAACCTATTTAGTTGCCTTGGTTTCATTGCTAACTTTTGGTACTGTTGGCGCAACTGCCTTGCCTGCTCGTGCGGACAAGATTAATACCCAGATTATTAATCAGACCACTACCATTGACGGGAATGGGAACACGGTTTTCCAGGAGACCGAGCAAATCAATGTTCAGAACGATCGCACCAACCGCCGTGGCAACAAGCCTGGTAAACCTGGCAAGCGGGACAAGTATGATAAAAATGCCCCGAACCAGGACAATTACCAGGAAGTCAACCAGGGAGTTGATATCTATGGTAACGACAACTATGTTGAACAAAATGCTACCCAGACCAATGTCCAGAACCGTAGCGATCGCCGCAATCCTGGTCGCGGCCGTAAGTATGGCCATGACAAGAAAAAATAAGCCCCAGCTTAGTCCAGCTTAGTCAGATAGTGACTTTGTGGGCTTAGCTCAGAGATGCTGCCTTAGAGCGTAAGGCTTCTAGGGTAGCTTCCTCCATGATCGAGAATCAATCAACCTCTAAATTTGACTTAAGTGAGGTATTCAAAATGCCAAAGCAACACCATTTCCGCTGGGCGGGTATGGCTTTAATTGCCCTATGTACAATCATAATCCTGCCTAATGCGATCGCCAAGGCTGATGATGTGAATATTAGTGTGGATGGCACTACCACAATTATTGATGATGATGGCGAAATCTATATTGAGAGTGCGCCAGAGCCAAGCCAAGCCGATCGCCTACGTCGTCGCCGCGATCGATTCAGGAGTGATTCTAACGATTCAGGCATCAATACGGATGACTATGAATACGAAGATTACGAAGACTATGAAGATTATGATGAATATGCCGATGATTATGTTGATGAATATCAACTAGGCGATCAAGACTGCCGCACTGAAAGCAAGGTTTACCGTTCAGAAAGTGCTGACGGTAGCAATGTAGTTACATCGCAAAGCACCACCACCGTTTGCCAATAGCTGTCTAATCAGCTAAATAATTTTGCAGTTGTCAAGCTAAATTCAACATCTGCTAACTACCAGCTAGCTAATCAGGATCATCAGGATCTATTCGTGGCGCCATTCTTGGCAATGCCTGTTGGGTAGAAGTTGCCAGTTCTAATGCCTGGTGAGCCACTGTGAGGCTGGGTTTGAGTCTGGTTGCAGTTTTGAAGCTAGCGATCGCCTCTGCTAAGTATTTTGGCGAGTTGGTTTGTTGACTGAGGTCATATAACCCTTCGCCCAATTTTTGATGTGCCTCTGCCCATTCTGGCTTCAGGTCGATCGCCGCCCGCAAAAAATCGATCGCATCGGCCAATTGCTTTTCACTGGGCAACAGTAATACCCCCAGATTGAAATAAATCTGAGCAAAATTGGGATCAATGGCGATCGCCTCCTGGTAGCAAATGATCGCATCCCTCACCTGGTTGCGTTGTGCAAATGTGTTACCCAAATTAAAATGGGCATCGGCATTTTCAGGATCAATCTGGATCGCATTTTCAAAACAGTGGATCGCCTCGGCTAGTTTTTCCGCCTGAATACAATGCATACCCAACTCATTGCATTCCTTGGCACTGAGCAAATCTGGATCAGCCGCCACCAGATCAGTCTGGGCTTGCACCGCCGCCGCTAAGTTACCCTGCAAAGCCAGGGCCTTAATCCGATTGCGATGGGCATCCAGATAACCCGGTTTTAGCTCGATCGCCCGTTGGTAAAATTCCAACGCCTGATCATAGCGATGCCGCTCCACCAAACTGTTGCCCAACAAAAAATGCGACTCGGCGGTGAACGTTTCCGGCTCGATCGTCAGGGCTTCAATGTATTGCGACAGAGCCAATTCTGGTAGCCCTTGCTGGTCATAGCTTTGTCCCAGGAACCAATGGGCAAAAACTAGATCTGGCTGGAGCGCGATCGCCTGTTCGTAGGGCTTAGTAGCGTCGATCGGCTTGCCCATTTGCTGCAAGGCTCTGCCCCAGATTGTATAGGCTTTGGCCATTTCAGCTTGAAACTCCGTTTGCTCCAGCTCCAGGGCAATTAGTTTTTGGCAATTATCGATCGCCTCCGTAAACCTGCCCCGCTGCAAACTGGTTTGTGCCCGTTGTAAATATCGTTGCGCCAGATTGGCTGGATTTCCTTTCTGGCCTGGTTTGGTTGCCTCTTGATTGGTGGCCAGCTCAGCCTGCTCCGCGATCGCTTTAATTTGCTCTAAGTTTTGCTCTAAATCAAGCTCAGCGCTATCTTCAAGATCTTTACCTAAATGACCTGGATGCCCCTGATACAAAGCCACTAACTCGCTCAGGGCATTGGCAACCCGATCGAATACGCCATCCCAATCACCCCATTGTCTTTGCCGGAACAGGCTAGCACTAGCGTACCAGGGGGTAGTTGTACCCTCCAGTAGCCAATACCAGGGTTCGGGCACATAGGGCAGCAGCAACCACAACGGTTTACCCAGCGCTCCGGCCATATGCACCGCCGTATTACTGATCGAAATTACTAAATCTACCGCCGCCACCTGCGCCGCAAAATCATCAATGCTGGCGATCTGGTCAATATTGGGGTCATGATAGATGTCTACGTCATAGCGATCTTGCATCTGGGCCAGTTCATCCGCCCAATCACCATATTGCAAATCCACGAACGTAATCCCCGGTAAATTCAAAATTGGTAGCCAATCTGCCAGGGGAGCAGGATATTTTTTGCGATTGGTGCTGTGCCAGGAGATGCCAACAATTAGGTTACGGTTTGGTTTCGTTTGATCGCTGACTTGAACATTGACAGGTTGATCAGAGGAAGATTCCTGACTCACCTCCTTAAGATTCTCAGGCTCTTGGCTAGATGCAAGCTTTAAATAGCGATCGCGGCAGGCTTGCACTTTCGCGGCATCCGGCTGCATAAAAGCACCATTGCGATCGGTAAAACTCTCGATCGTAGGGCGGAGCCATTGCCCCATGCTGCCCATCGGTAAAACAAAATCAATATTTTCCGGCTTTTCAATGGTTAATGCTTCTTGTCCCTCTTTCGGGATTATCGTTGCTTCTGGAAAAGATCGCGCAAACAAAGGCACTAATCGCGGTTGGCACTCAATCCAGCAGCGATCGCTAGCCGCAATCACATCCGGGATCATGCTCCCGAACAAAACCTCATCACCAACCCCCTGTTCCCCCGAAACTAAAACCGTTTTACCCGCCAACGGTGAACCATCCCACAATGGGGCTGGCAAGTCTCGCTTGGGCTGATTGATCATAAACCAGCGCCACTTGTAATATTCAAACCCCCTGGCAAAATTACCCAGCATGAAACAGGCATGAGCCAGGTTCAAATTGGCCGCCAGATGATTCTTCTGGACACTTAGGGCGCGTTCAAAGTAATCGATCGCCTGCTGGGGATTTCTTTGATGCACCAGCGAAGCACCCAAATTGGAGAGGGCATCTGCTTCATGGGGATTGAGGCTAATTGCATGTTGATAGAGGGCGATCGCCTCGGTTGATTGATTCTGGCGATCGAGCACAAATGCCAAACTGCAACAAGTATCAATATCATCAGGCTCAATGCTTAATGCCTGGCGATAATAGCCGATCGCTGCTTCTGGCTGATCCTGGTCTTCCGCCACTTTGCCCCGATTATAGAGCGCTTGCATGTGGCTAGGCTCCAGGGCGATCGCGGTTTCCAGGCTTGCTGCCGCAGTTTCTAGCTCACCCAAACGATGGTGGGCAATGCCAAGATTACAATGGGCATCACTGGAATTGGGCGCGATCGTAACTAATTGCTCAAACTCACGCACGGCTTGTTTCAGGTTGCTAGAACGCAGGAAAGCTACTCCCAAATTCATTCTGGCCGGAATATGTGCCGATTGGAGATTAAGCACCTTCTGATAGCTGGCGATCGCACTATCCCATTGATTTTGCCGACTATAGGCCACCCCCAGCAGATATAGCGCACTGAGATCCTCTGGATTGGCGGCCAGGGCTTGTTCATAACTGGCGATCGCTTCGTCTAATTGCCCCAGCTTGCTAAGTGCCACTCCCAAACCACAACAGGCATTGCTAAGGATTTCTTGGGGCGGAACTTCATTCTTGTCAGGGCGATCGACATCGGCTGAATTGCTATTCTCACTAATAGCCTGAGCCTGCCCAAATGCCTCAAACTGTGCCAAAACCTCCAGCAATTTGTGATAACACAGGATCGCCTCTGGCCAGCGCTGTTGCTGCATATGATCTTGAGCCACTACCGGCAATTCAGATAGCTGCATTCTCAGGTTCAGATCTTGCAAGGTCAAGAGTTGGGGTTCGGATGGAGGAGTGCCTTGGATATCCATTGTTAATTTCAATCTTTCAATATATTGCAAGTTTTAGAGGCAGTTTGAGCAGATCCAATTTAGAATTTGGCAATTATGCTGGATCAATCATTTGAGCTAGCCTGGTTTACGATCGCTATCACCTACACTACCCAATCAGCTAAATTTAGGAGCATGATACATTCGTTTTCTGCTCAGTAATTAATCTGCTTAGTAATTAAGGCAAGATATCTAATCATCTCTTGGGGGTTAATTCGCAATTAATGATTAATGTTTATATTGGCTATGACCCCAGGGAAGCGATCGCCTTTCATGTCCTGGCACACAGCATTCATTGTCGCGCTTCACAACCGGTGCAGATCGTGCCCCTGATGTTATCTCAGCTAGGTGGGATTATGACCCGCGATCGCCATCCGTTGCAATCCACTGATTTTTCCTTTTCTCGTTTTCTTACGCCCTATTTGTCTGGTTATCAGGGTTGGTCGATTTTTATGGATTGCGACATGCTAATGCTGGATGATGTTGCCAATCTGTGGGCTCTGTGTGACGATCGCTATGCGGTGATGGTGGTCAAGCATGATTATACTCCCCAGGAAAGTACCAAGTTCCTTGGCCAAGCCCAGACGAAATATGTCAAGAAAAACTGGTCGAGTGTGATGTTGTTTAATAATGCCAAATGCCGATCGCTGAGCCCAAATTATGTTAATGGGGCGACTGGCTTGAATTTGCATCAGTTTAAATGGTTAGAGTCTGAGGCGCTGATTGGCGATCTGCCCAAACGCTGGAATCATCTGGTGGGGGTCTATGATTATGATCCTGATGTTTCGTTGGTGCATTACACGCTGGGTGGGCCATATTTCAAGGAATATAGCGATTGTGATTATGCGGAGCGATGGAATGCGGAATTACAAAAGGCTTTGTTTTGTAAGCAACGTACTTAAAAACTCACTTAAAAACTCACTTGAAAACTCGCTGGGAAATTTACTGGGAAATTTACTAGAAAACTTATTCGGGCACATAGCTCAGAAACTAGCCCATAATCTTACCGATAGATAAACTGAGTAATTGAGTAACTGAGTAACGCTGATTTAATCAAAACCGATCGCTAACCAAGTCATAGAGTCTCACGAGATCGCCAGTAGCAGAAAGTTAGCGGCTATAAGTATCTATTAAGTATAAATTGTCGAGTTCAAGTTGAGTAAAACTTGATCTTATGGGCAAACGTTGCCATTTGGTGCTTGAGCAAACCTTACCCCCATAGCCAAAGCTAACTACTTGCAGGACTGCGTTTTTATAATAGATGAGGTTGATTAATTGAAATTTAAAGAGGGCGATCGCCATGATGCTATTGCTAATTATTGTGGGCGTGCTGGTGATTGTTTTAGCGCTATTCATGATCACTAAATAAATGCATCAGCTAAAACTATGCCAGGTCAGTAAAGAGCTGTTAACGCAGATCAAAACGATCGATGATACCTGCCTGGGTGGGCTGTGGAGTTTGCAAGCCTATGAGCAGGAGATCGAAAACCCCAAAAGCACCTTGATCGCGCTGATTAATGAGGCTAAGCAGGTGCTTGGCTATGGCTGTTTATGGCGCGTACTAGAGGAATCCCACATTACAATCCTGGCAGTGCAGCCAGATTGGCAGAGCCTTGGGTTTGGGCATTTGCTGGTGTGGGGTTTGCTCAAGGTGGCGCGGGATGATGCGGCGGAGTGGACTGTACTTGAGGTAAGAGAATCAAACCAGTATGCAATTAAGCTTTATGAAAATTTTGATTTTCTGGAGGTGGGGCGCAGGCACGGTTATTATCAAATCACGGGTGAAGATGCTTTGATCATGTGGCGAAAGGGTTTGCAGGAGCCAGAATTTGGGATGTTGCTGGCAGAGTGGCAAGAACAGATCTGGCAACGGGTTACGGCGAAGCTGTTTGAATTAGGTGCCGAACCGGAAGGGAGTAAAGTTGATCGATCCGTAGCGATCGTTGATGCTTTGTAACCAGCGCCTAGGAATTAACAATTAAAAATTCAAAGGCGATCGGCAACTTGGATTAGATAATTTAATAATTTAAATGATTTAGCCACGACATTTTTTCATATTTGGTAACAGTGGCAACAACGATCGACCAGAGATAGATAATGGGGCATAGCGATCGATCGTTTTATTCCCTCAAAACAAATTTATTTGGATTTAAATCAATCTTATGTCAGTTATCCGCCCTCAGGTATAGGTCATAACCGCACTAGGTTATAGGGATTTTATGGGTGAAACCCGTACCAATCAACCCACATATAGCCTATGCTAGTATTATCACTAACCGGAACGCACCAACTAGTGGGAAGAACGCCATGTTTGAACGCTTTACAGAAAAGGCTATCAAAGTCATTATGCTGGCCCAAGAGGAGGCTCGTCGTCTGGGGCACAACTTTGTTGGCACAGAACAGATTCTCTTAGGGTTGATTGGAGAAGGTACTGGCGTTGCTGCCAAAGTGCTGAAATCCATGGGAGTAAACCTTAAAGATGCTCGCATCGAAGTAGAAAAAATTATTGGTCGCGGCTCTGGGTTTGTGGCGGTTGAAATTCCCTTTACGCCAAGAGCAAAGCGCGTTTTAGAACTTTCCTTAGAAGAAGCCAGGCAACTTGGCCACAACTATATTGGCACTGAGCATTTGCTCTTAGGGCTGATTCGTGAAGGCGAAGGGGTTGCAGCCAGAGTATTAGAAAACCTTGGCGTTGATCTATCCAAGGTGCGTACCCAAGTCATCCGCATGTTAGGCGAGACTGCTGAAGTGCCCTCTGGTGGCAGTCAGGGACGTACCAAAACCCCAACCCTGGATGAGTTTGGCTCGAACCTAACCCAGATGGCATCGGAAGGTAAGCTGGATCCCGTAGTTGGTCGCCAGAAGGAAATTGAGCGGGTAATTCAAATCCTTGGCCGTCGTACCAAGAATAACCCGGTGCTGATCGGTGAGCCTGGGGTTGGTAAAACCGCGATCGCCGAAGGTTTGGCACAGCGGATTAACGACACCGACGTACCAGATATTTTGCAAGAAAAGCGCGTAGTCACCCTTGATATTGGCTTGCTGGTAGCCGGTACCAAGTATCGCGGTGAATTTGAAGAGCGGCTGAAGAAGATCATGGACGAGATTCGATCGGCTTCAAATGTGATTCTGGTAATTGATGAAGTCCATACCCTGATCGGTGCTGGTGCTGCCGAAGGGGCGATCGATGCTGCTAATATCCTCAAGCCTGCTTTGGCCAGAGGTGAACTGCAATGTATTGGGGCAACCACCCTGGATGAATACCGCAAACACATCGAGCGGGATGCGGCTCTAGAACGTCGCTTCCAGCCTGTGTATGTCGGTGAACCCAGTGTGGCCGAAACGATCGAAATTCTCTATGGTTTGCGTGAGCGCTATGAACAGCACCACAAACTAAAAATTTCCGATGATGCGCTTGAAGCAGCAGCCAAACTATCCGATCGCTATATTTCCGATCGTTACTTGCCCGACAAGGCGATCGACTTGATCGACGAAGCTGGCTCACGGGTACGGTTAATTAATTCCCAATTGCCTCCGGCGGCCAAAGAACTAGACAAAGAGTTGCGCCAGGTCGTCAAGGAAAAAGAAGAAGCGGCCAGAGCCCAGGAATTTGACAAGGCCGGGGAACTACGCGATCGGGAGATGGAAATCAAGCAAGAAATCCGCTCGATCACCCAGGCCAAAAAATCAGAAGAAACAGGCGAAGAAGTTTCTCCAGTCGTGGACGAAGAGGACATTGCCTATATTGTCAGTTCCTGGACTGGTGTGCCAGTGAGCAAGCTAACCGAGTCTGAGTCCGCCAAGTTGATGCAAATGGAAGATACCCTGCATCAGCGCATTATTGGCCAGGAAGAAGCAGTTAAGGCTATTTCCAGGGCAATTCGCCGCGCCAGGGTTGGCCTCAAGAGTCCCGATCGACCGATCGCTAGCTTTATCTTCTCTGGCCCCACTGGGGTTGGTAAAACTGAGCTAACCAAGGCGCTTGCCACCTACTTCTTTGGCTCCGAAGATGCCATGATCCGTCTGGACATGTCTGAGTTTATGGAGCGGCACACGGTATCCAAGCTGATTGGCTCGCCTCCTGGCTATGTGGGCTACAACGAAGGCGGTCAACTCACTGAAGCGGTGCGTCGTCGCCCCTACACGGTGGTATTGTTCGATGAAATTGAAAAAGCTCACCCCGATGTATTCAACTTGCTGTTGCAAATCCTGGAAGATGGTCGTTTGACTGACTCCAAGGGACGCACGGTTGACTTCAAGAATACCTTGCTGATCATGACTTCTAACATTGGCTCTAAGGTAATCGAGAAGGGCGCAATCACCCTGGGCTTCGATATTGCCGAAGATGAAGAAGAATCCAAATATCAAAGGATTCGATCGCTGGTCAATGAAGAGTTGAAACAGTACTTCCGCCCAGAATTCCTCAATCGTCTAGATGAGATTATTGTCTTCCGTCAGCTCACCAAGGACGAGGTCAAGGAAATTGCCAATCTGTTGCTCAAGGAAGTATTTGTCAGATTGCGCGAGAAAGATATTGAACTGAGTGTAACTACTAAGTTCATGGATCGCCTGGTGGAAGAGGGCTATAACCCCAGCTATGGTGCACGTCCATTACGTCGAGCGATCATGCGCTTGTTAGAGGACTCCCTGGCTGAAGAAATCCTCACTGGCAAGGTGCGTGCAGGGGCTGCGGTGGAGATGGATGTGGATGATGATAATAAAATCGTCTGCCGTGAAGTAGAGCGCCAGGATGCGATCGCTGGTAGTGATGAAAATCGTCAGCTAATGCCATCTTCTAACTAGAACTAATACTTAGGTTAGGTAGTAGGTAATTAGTAATAATTAGTAGCGATCATCGCAATTAATTAAATAAATAACCCAAATTAAATTTAAAGCTAGCCAATTGAGTTAAATCAGGGCTAGCTTTTTAGTTTTTAGTTTCTGATAATGCTAAAGGGTATTCAAGGTATTACTGACCAAATTCAAATTGTTTGATTTAAATAAATCTACTCAGTACCACTACAAATTGTGCGCGTGACTTCACAACCAGACCCAATCCCTTCACAGGATTCGATCGCATACTGCTGGGCCAGCTCCTCATTAACACCCCAACCAGTTCCAGCACCGCCATCATCCGACTCTGCGATCGCGCCGCAGGCATTGCGAAACCAGACCAGGACTTCACAATCGGTAGAGCCAGAAGTGCTACTACATTCATTCAGGGCGCGTTCTTCTGCGCCATCACGGCTGCTATAGTTCCAGGAGAAACCCTTATAACCGGAGGTTGGCGATCGGGCGATCGCGCCGTAGTTGTCGGCGGTAGAAACATTGGGGGTAGTTGCAGTAGTTGTATCGGTCGAAGGCCCTGCACCGGCAGGATCAGGGCTAGGGTTGGAAGCAGGGTTGGGCGAATTAACTGGATCGGGGGAACTTTGAATTGGCGTAAACGTAGGGCTAGGTGATGCTGGCGTGACCGTAGAAATTGAATTGTCATCACCGGAGCGAGCCAACCACATCCCCCCACCGATCGCCACAACCAGTGCCGCACCAATAAACATCAATAACTTGGGAAATCCACCGGAGCTAGGCGGTGTTGAAGCCTGATAGGTTTGTTGATCTGTCGGTGGTACATAGGGCGGCGGTGTTCCTTGCGCCTGAGGATAAGGACTGGGCGGTTGTTGTGGGTAAGGGCTCTGTGGTTGCTGCGGATAGGGACTGGATGGCTGTTGATAGGGCACCGGGGTAGGTGGCTGTTGGGGATAGGGACTCTGTGGTTGCTGTGGGTAGGGGCTTGGTGGTTGCTGTGGGTAGGGGCTTGGTGGTTGCTGGATTGTGGGCGGTACACCACCGGAATAGGGCGAAGCAGGGGCGATCGTGGGGGCAATGCCACCAGAAACCACAGTCGATTCACTAATTCCCGCTTGCAAATCACCCAGCATCTCCGCTGCCGAATGATAGCGATCGCGGGGATGATATTGAATTGATTTATCTAGAATTTGCCCAAAACGCGGGCTCAATCCAGGGGCATAGTTGCGCCAGACAATTTCCGCCGTGTTGGGATCGGTGGGTAAATCCTGGGGCATTTTACCGGTAGTTAAATATACCAGGGTTAAGCCCAAGCTATAGAGATCGCTGGAAAAGACAGGTCTGCCGGCGGCCTGCTCCGATGACATAAAGCCAGGTGTGCCAATCACGATCGAGCTGGTGGTTTGACCTTGCGAATTAACCATTGTGCCCATGGTTTCCCGCACCGCGCCAAAATCAATCAAAACTGGTTTGTCATCAATGCGCCGGATAATAATGTTTTCTGGCTTGATGTCGCGGTGGACTATGCCCTGGCCATGCATGAAGTTGAGCACAGGCAGGATTTCCTGCAACATTTTGGCGGCGGTGGCTTCGCTAAATAGACCTTCCGTCATCATTTTTTCAGACAGGGTTTTACCGTCAACCCATTCTTGCACCAAATAATATTGATTATTCTCTTTGAAATAAGCAAATAGCTCTGGGATTTGGGGATGACCACGGCCCAGGGTTTCTAAAATTGCTGCCTCGCGCTGGAAGCGTTCTTGCACAATCTGCTCTACCTGGGGATTGGTGGTAACTGGTTTGAGCTGCTTGATCACACATTGACGACGGGACGGCATTTGGGTGTCTTCTGCCAGAAAAGTTTGCCCAAACCCACCTTCGCCCAGCACCCTGAGCACTTTGTAACGGTTGTTTAAAAGATTGAATTCCATCTGCCTGACCTAAGTATTGATTTAGGGATAAATGCAGTTAAGCATAGGGTTAGCATCGAGCATCAATGCGGAGCTTAGTATTTAAGCGTTTAAGTATTTAAGTATTTAAGCGTTTAAACTTATAGATTAAGGGATCTTTGTGGATGTTGACCGATTCACAAGATTTGATTAATTAGTTGGGCTGGCTAGTTACATCGATCGTGCCCAATCCCCCTCAAGCAGGAACATCAGTGAGCCGGATGATTACAAAAGTTTAATCAAGCCACCAAGAAGTTCACAGGGAATTCAGCGATCGCTTTGCCATAGCCCTTAGGCAAAAAGTCTAATACCTCAATCTATACATGGGATTGAAGTTCTGTCATTTGCTATTTCGCTGGAGTTTCCTCAATTGCCTAAAGTTTGATCGTGCAAATTTTGCCGACGATGGTTAGCTCCATCTGCCAACATAAAACTATTTCACCATTGCTTAACTTGTAGCTAGTATAGAAAAGACTAATGGGTTGCACAGTGCTTTGCAAAGGCGATCGAGATGTTTTAGATCACTACGAATGCTGACGAGAGACACAAGAGACTGGCAATTTGTGGATGGCTTGGTCAAACCTGGGCATCAGGTTGCCTCTGGCTTGGCGGCAAATAGCCCTTACCCAGCGGGAACGATCGCCATGCAAACTCCTTTCTTCAAGACCCTGGGGATGGATTTGAGTGGCTATTATCAGGGCACGTTGAATGTGTCGATCGCGCCAAAAGAATTTAAAATCCTGCAACCAGAATTTACCTTTCGCCAGGTGAAATGGTCACCGGAACATGCAGCAGAGGATTTTTCTTTTTCGATCTGTCTGGTTATTTTTAATGGTTTGCCACGCCCAGGCTTAATCTATTATCCTCATCCAGAAACCAAGCTCGATCATTTTCAAGATCCGCATACGCTGGAGGTGATCACAGTTAAGCTCGCTGGGATTAATTATTTCGATTACTTGCAATTGGGGCTCAATCCTGAGGCGATCGAACTAATATCAAGCCAATAGGCTAAAGCTTTAAGGCTCGACCCAGCGATCGTCATCTTTGATCAAAGCAATCAACTCCGCCACGCCATCTTCTTCGGGGACGCGCTTGATCTCTTCCTTGCCGCGATAGAGTGAAATCACCCCAGGGGTCTTGCCCACATAGCCATAATCCGCATCCGCCATTTCGCCAGGGCCGTTCACAATACAACCCATCACCGCAATATCCAGGCCAGTTAAATGAGCCGTCGCCGATCGCACCTTATGCAGCACTTCTTCCAGGTTAAATAAAGTACGGCCACAAGACGGGCAGGCCACATATTCCACCATTGTTTTGCGCAATCCCAGCGCTTGCAAAATGCCATAGCATACCGGGATTTCCTTTTCTGGTGCTTCGGTGAGGGAAACGCGGATCGTATCGCCAATGCCCTGAGCCAGCAGCGTAGCGATCCCAGCCGTGGATTTAATCCGGCCATATTCACCATCACCAGCCTCAGTTACGCCCAGATGCAAGGGATAATCCATCCCCAATTGATCCATCCGCCGTGCCATAAGCTGATAGGCCGCGATCATCACCGGCACCCGCGAAGCCTTGAGCGAGATTACCAGATTGCGAAAATCCAGTTCCTCGCAAATGCGGATAAATTCTAGCGCCGATTCCACCATCCCCTGGGGCGTATCGCCATAGGTAAACAGCATCCTTTCCGCCAGGGAGCCATGATTCACCCCGATCCGCATTGCTTTGCCCTGTTCCTTCAGCGAAAGCACCAGCGGCTTGAGGGTCTCCCGAATCTTGTCGCCAATTTCGTCAAACTCGGCCTGGGTATATTCAGTGCGATCGTCCTTGGGCTTTTCAAATACATACAAACCAGGATTAATCCGCACCTTATCAACGTGCTTAGCCACTTCCAGGGCGATCTTCATGCCATTGTGATGCACATCGGCAACCAACGGTACATTCACATAGGTGCGCTGCAACTTGGTGCGAATTTCGGCCAGGGCGCGGGCATGAGCCATACTAGGCACTGTCACCCGCATAATTTCACAGCCGATCTCATGGAGCCTTCTGATCCCGGCCACAGCTCCATCAATATCGAGGGTGTCCTCGTTGATCATCGATTGCACGACTACCGGATAGCCGCCGCCGATCGTGACGTTCCCCACCTTCACGGGTCTAGTTTTACGGCGTTGAATCGTGCCCAAATTTTCGAGGGGCGCGGCAGCGGGTGCAGATTGCTGTCTATCTATGGGTTCTATCGGTGCTGTCTGCATAGATATTTCTAAGTGGTTTCTAATCTCAAGTCTAGCGGAATTGATACCAAACGAACTAGGCAAACGGAGCAAACAGCAAAATTATACTAGTTAGCTGACTGGCTGGCATTTTTATACGGTAGACGTTTACATCTTTACATAATTGTCTTGATCAATGCGAGCCGCAAAGGTGAATGAAAGGCAAATGATAAGACGCGGGGCAGCTACGCAAAAAATCGATCAATATAGTCCTAATAGTCCTAGCGATCACCTCGGCTATTTAGGCTATTCGGCTATTCGGTTAGCTTTTCCCAGGCTCCTTTGAATCGCTTCCCCAACTTAGATGCCCCTTTGCCCAACTGCTCCACCGTTTTTTCTAAGCGTTCTTCCACATCTAAATCTTTGTGTTTGCCATGGTTAGAATGTTTAGATGGCTTAGATTTATTAGTGCGTCTGCTGCTTTCCCGACTCGGCTCTGGCGATCGCCCATCTTTATATTTAGTCCTGGCAGAGGTGGAATCTGCTTTTTCCCGATCGCCCCTGTGGGCTTGTTTTTCAAGCGCTTCATTGGTTTTTTTTAAAGCCCAATCATCGGCCTGATCCAACTTATCAGCGGCAATTTTACCGACTTTCTCCAAACCCTTCTGGGTGCCGCGTAATGCCTGGCGATACTTTTTCTCCGCCAATTCCTGGGCTTCTTTGAGTTTATCGCGCATTTTTTGGGTAAGCCCTTTTTGTCTGGTTGATCTGGTTGACGATCTGGATCTACGTGCCATTTGCTCAGGTCTAAAGCAGTTAAAGCAGTTGCAATGTGGTGATCTTGTGACTATTTACTAGCTATTGGGCAATGGCAGCCGATCGCCCTATCTAAAGACAGATATAACAGATATATAAGACTTCAGTTAAATAGGCAGGCTTGACTAATTAACCAGTAATTAACCAGGTTATTGCTAGTTCATCTGCACCTGGCTGGCAAGAAATCACCTAATCCTTATTATAGGCAAGTTCTACGGATAATCACCAGGATTATCATTGCTTAGCGATCGATCGCTGGAGAGCATCAAACTAGTCAAACACCCCCTGGCCAAGTTCAAAAATTGGATCGTGGCATAGAAACAAGAAGCATTAGCCTGCATGGATTCTGGGCAAAGCCTCGAAATAGAGAAATAGATTGGCTTAGTTGCTCTAGCTGGCAATATAGCTAAGTAAATCTTATCAATATTATTAACAAAACATAAGGATTGTTAACTTTAGTTGACTTATGTAGCGATATATCCGATAGTTTATTAAACCTGCCCAAAAGATGAGGGCAATCTGCTCCTTCTGGTAGATGCAAAAAGAATTAAATTTATTTTCTTTTAAGCCGCGCTTTTAACCGCTGTTTATTTACTAATTAATACTGATTAATAATAAGCAATTATGACTAACTCCTGTGTGCTTGCCCCCCGTTATCGTTTGGATGATGAATCGCTCTGGTTAGAAGGGATCGATCCATCCAGAAATTACTGGATCGCAGTCAATGGGGACAGTTCGCAAGTTTTGCCGCTGCCTGGTTTCCTGGCTGAGTCGATCGCGGATTTGCGCAATGTCGTGCTTGAATTTAGAGATTTACAAGTCGGCCAGAGTATGACCTACAAGCGGATCGCCAGTGAATATGCAATTCATTGTGTGGGTCAAAACTGCTATGCCCTGGCAGCAGAAGTAAATGGCACTCTGGTGTGGCATTTGTTCGACCAGGAAACCCTGGAAAGCTTATTGATGACTGCCCATCCTGACTGGCAATGCTCCCCCAAGGACGTGGACTTGGGGCGGAGAATGTTGATGA
Source organism: Pseudanabaena sp. PCC 7367 (assembly GCF_000317065.1). Taxonomy (GTDB): domain Bacteria; phylum Cyanobacteriota; class Cyanobacteriia; order Pseudanabaenales; family Pseudanabaenaceae; genus Thalassoporum; species Thalassoporum mexicanum. The sequence goes on along the minus strand of NC_019701.1, from coordinate 3,771,948 downwards.
TGTCTTGGCAGAAGCCAGTTGCCGCTTAGTTGATAGGTAGCGATCGATTAGTTATCGGCTCTAACTTCGGCGATCAATTGCTCGAAATCAGCCAGATCCAATGCACCAAACACAGGCACACCGTTCACCACAAAAAATGGCGTGCCAGTTGCACCTAATTCCTCAGCCATTGCCAAATCTGTGTTGATCGCAGTTTCTGCTGCCTCACTATTACGATCGCTATTAAACTGATCGAGATCTAGCTCTAACTCGGTTGCCAGCGCCAGATAATACTCTTCGCTTAAATTTGCCTGATTTTCAAACAGGGCATCGTGATATTCCCAGAACTTACCCTGTTGTTGGGCTGCCCAGGATGCTTTGGCGGCGGGGATTGCCTGATCATGGATTCTGGCCAGGGGCAAATGCTTATAGGCAAGGCTAACATCGTCGGGATATTTTGCGAGCAATGCCTTCAGGGTTGGCTGGGTGCGGCTACAGAATGGACATTGAAAATCTGAAAACTCAATAATAATAACTTCGGCATTCTCTGCGCCGATTACCGGAGCCTTGCCGATCGCGGCTTCGGGGTCATTTTTAATTTGTTCAAGTTTTTCCCGCTGTGCCACCTCTTGTTGCTCGCGTCTCTGCCGATCGGCAATTTGTACCGCTTCCAGGATTACATCAGGATTCTGGCGAATAATTTCTAAGACTTGTTGCTCTAGCTCGGCATCAGTAGCAGGGGGGGCAGAAGCGATCGACTCAGGGGAGTTGCCACAACTAGAAAGCGTGAGTGCCCCAATTAGTAAGGCCATAGCGATCAGGCCAGCCCGTCTAGGCGATCGTAGCGATCGTTGCCCCAAGAATTTTGCTGGATTGGTAAAAAGTTGTTTTAAATTATTTGCAAACATAACCCCAAGGTATTAATCAGTTAGCTGTGCTGCCATATAACACGGATAGCATGGTTGAATTTCGGCTAGTCGATTATTCTGTTATGGAATCAAGGCTTTTTAGCAAAGTCAAATTTGAGGCAGGCTCGATCCTATGGCTAAATATCTATTCCATCGCTAGGATATCCATTAGCAACTAAATTGCCCAAATTGCCAAAGATACGATCGCTATCTTAGTTAACGCCCCAATTGCCATATTTTAACTGGCTTGGCAAGGAATTACCTGTAATTAAGCGATCGGGGCAAGTCTAACAGTGCTGACCGCCAGACTGGGCGAGGTATTGCGAAGTACCTAGACTACCTGCTCTCAAAAGATCTACTCCTACCTTGTTATTGCTGGCGATCGCTATGGCAAGCCCACGGCACCGAGATCAAATAAATCCCTGGCTCCGGTCATTGCCTGACCAAAGAACAGCAATAGGGCAAAGCAGTTAAGCAAGGTATGAATAATCCGCCAGCTTTTGGATTGTCGATCTTGATAAATTTCCGGGATCACGGTCACCGAAATAATCATGAAGATAGCTGCCGCGATCCCATAGTAGTAATGGGATATGTACCATTTGGCACTCCAACGCCATACCCCAGGTTGGGAACCAATTAGAATCAGACCCATACTAGTCAGGGTGGCAAACACTCCCCGCCATAGCTTAGCCCTGGCCTGAAGCAAAAATACAAGGCAAGCGATCGTGGCAATGAAAATCGCCACCAGAAATATCACATTGAAGTTAGTAATATTATTCTCGGCGCGGAACTCTGCTTTTTGCCACTTAGCACTAATCGCATAGGCTAAGGCCAACAGGGATGTACCCACCACCCCGCAAGCCAGAAACCGACCAATCTTGACATGCTCAGAGCCAGCGATCGCCGGGATCTTGCTTTTGCCGTTTGCATCTACCTGGATACGGCGTTGGCGAGTTTGCCAGGCCATCATCACCGTAATCCCAATCAGCGGGAATACGATTGCCACCGTTAGCATGGGATGAAAGATCAGCAAAAACTGCCTGATATCCATTATTGCTAGGTTGGTGGACAAAGCTGTAAAACTATCAATCATCATTGCAGGGTTCATTAATGTTTCTCCATCTCCTGACCAGTTCTTGGCTTAGTGCATTGCAATCCCAATCATCACTAATTAACCTATTGCCAACCTGATTAACACGATCGCCCATAGTTTCTATCTATCTATAGATACTCAATCTGATTGGTAAATACTATGTCTTCTAAAACTATGCCTTCTAAAACACTGTTAGCGTGACATATTATTAATCTTAATTAATTGATGCCAGCTAACCCTTCCAACTAATTTAAGCTGCCAAGGTCTAGGTTAAGAAGTTATCTTTACTACGTTTTGAATGCATAAGTTAGATCTATTGCGATCGCTTATACCTAAATCACGCTCTACGATCTAGTAATTCAGATCAGCATTAATCCGCTGTGATACTAATGTGATGCAGAGCTTCAGGCAGATCGATCCGCCTCTGATTATGTATCTAGAGAAATATTAAGAAAAATCAAAGGATCGGTAAGACGACTGATGTGGCTTAGCTCAGCCCCATTTACAATTAAATGAATGGGGATTTTAGTAGCATTAGTTTTCCTTATCAAGGATTAACAATCAAAATAGTTCTGTAGTGCTTAACTGGCCTGTTAATCAAGATATTCAAGATATTTTATTGGTATTAGCGCTAATGCCCGCAGCGATCGCCAATAACTAGATCTCTTGTAACATTTCCAGATTTAACAATCTATCTTCCGATTAGCTTTAGAAAAATTCAGTTTAGCTTTAGAAAAATTCAGTACCAGAGCCCGACTTAACCAATCAGCGAAAAATGAAACCAGTCACCATGCCAGCCACTTTTGCCGTTCTTGCTAAGCGTAGCCAATATCAATCCTGTCATATCAATACACCGGATTTAGATCAGCCATTGGCAGCGATCGAGTTTGATCAAAATTTTTATAGCTTCTTTCAAACCATTTCCAGTAGCGCAAAAGCTTTGAGCATGGCAGCTAAACTAATTAGCCGTGGCGATCGCTTGGTGGTTACTAATCTCAGCAAAGGTTATGGTATCTGGATTTATGAGCCAAAGGCTAAACTAGCAAAGGCACGAAAGAGAAGCAAACAGGTTAAGGTTGCTGGTGCATGTCAGATGCTGACCTCGCGGGAACAATACCAAGCCAGGGACATCCGCGTTCCTGATATTGATTTACCACTGCCTGGTTTAGTCACTGATGGCCAGAACTTCAGCATGTTCAAAATGACCACCGATGCCTCGGAAACTCTGGAATTGGTGGCCAAGATTACGCAGCGAGGAGAGCAAGCCGCGATCGTTGATTTTAAGAACATTTTCCTGGTCTGTGTGGCCGAACCCGATGCTCAAGTGCTGGAGTCGGTGAATGTATCGCGTGGCTTCCTGCAGTCGGAAAGTAAGGTGCTAAGTGTGGCTAGCTAGTTCGCAGTAGTCGCCTAGCTTAAATTAGCTTAATACTAAATTAGCTTAATAAAAAAATAGGCGATCGAATTAGTTTAATCTAGCTCGATCGTCTTGTTTGTGATATTAAATTGAATATTCTCCGGCTTTCATGCTCAGTGCCGATAGTTATTGCAGTTAAGCCGATTGTGTCACCTTGTCAGCGATCGCGCTTTGGCCACCAAACTTACCAACCAACAGATCATCATAATTGCGGGCGATCGTCACGACCGACAGAATACAAGTTTGTAGTTCCATCATGTCCATATTCTCGCCACCCAAAATACTCTCCGCAAAAACCACCTGATTAGCATCATCGAGATGGAAAGCACCAAACCGCATCTTGCTGTTCTCCGATAGCAAAAATTGCATCAGCTCAGCTTGCATCGCACTACCGATCGTGATGTAGCTCTGGGCTCTGACTACGGCCAAGTTATTATGATCCCAGGGATTCTTTTCCCACGGCAAAACCTCTACTTCAACCATTGTGCCATCGTGGAGCAGATCAAACTTTGGTTGAACATGGTCAGCTCGCACCGAGTTTTGGAACAATTTAGAGCCGCTCAAATAATCAAAAACTTTTTTATAGGCAACGCTTTGGGCTTTTGAGGTAAACTCGATTTCTGGCTTCGTTACGATTGCGACCATAATTTCCCCTACCGGTGCTGTTTTATATCTTCTTTATGACAGATTAGCTATGGCGATCGCATCCTTCTAATGGAGTTAGTTCCCCTCACCCGATCGGTAGCTTTTGAATCTTGAGAATCTTGCACCTAGCTGCTCTCCAGGTACTCAGCAAGGCAGAAGCAAAGCAGGATTTTTGCAAATGACGATCGCCCTAGTTTCGTTCTTACAATCGAATATTCCTAGTGATGTTTCAATCGAGATGTTGGGCAAGGAGTAACCCGAATGCTAAGAGCCACAAGATACCAATACACAAGAAGTCCCTTGAAGATGCACTAGGATCTATATGAGCTAGAGATTACTTGGCTAAGCATAGCGATAGTGATTTAGTCCTGATAATTCCTATGCGGTTATTTCGATCCGTCGAGGTTGGCTATATTAGTTAAGAAGCAAAATTTGCACTATTCTGAGTCAAAACATCCAAAGCTTAAGAGCGAAGAGGTTTATGCGCTATCGTCGGTTTGGCAAGACAGAAATGTTGATGTCGGTCTTTTCCTTTGGGGCAATGCGATTTCTGGAATCCGAGGAGAATGCGATCGCCACAATTAAGGCGGCGATCGACTATGGCATCAATCATTTGGAAACAGCCAAGGGCTACGGCAAAAGCGAAGAATATATCGGCGCGGCCTTCAAGGCGGGTTTACACAAATTGCGCGATCGGCTCTTGATTACCACCAAGATTACCCCCACCTGGGATGCCCAGACCATGCGCGATCTGATTCAGCGATCGCTCCAGCGCTTGAACATTAGCTACATCGACAATTTTGATATTCATGGCATCAATACCTGGGAACACATCGAAATGGTGCAAAAGCCAGATGGATGTATGCAGGCAGTGCGCGAAGCAATAGATCAGGGAATTATTCGCCATGTTGGTTTTTCGACCCACGGCCCATTGGCAGTAATCCTGGCGGCGATCGAAACTGACCTATTTGAATCGATCAACCTGCATTATTACTATTTCAATCAACACAACGAACCCGCTGTGCAGCTTGCCGATCAAAAAGACATGGGTGTATTTATTATTTCCCCATCTGATAAGGGTGGGATGCTCTATACACCACCGGAGAAGCTAAAGCAGCTTTGCGCCCCCTATACACCGATCGAATTTAACGATCGCTTTTTGCTTGCCGACCCACGCGTACATACCCTCAGCCTGGGCGCGGCCAATCCCGATCAATTTACCAGTCATGCTCTGGCCTGGGACAATGATCAACCAATGGATGCCCAGGAGCTAGAAATCTTGCAGCGGATGAACCAGAATTATCTCAGTCTGGGGAGCGATCGCTGTGCCCAATGCTTTGAATGTTTGCCCTGTCCAGAGGTGATTAATATCCCAGAAGTGCTGCGGTTGCGGAATATGGCAGTAGCTTTTGGGATGGAGGAATTTGGCAAGTATCGCTATAAGATGTTTGAAAATGCTGGCCATTGGTTTCCTGGCACCAAGGCGAATAAATGCACTGAATGTGGCGATTGTTTGCCCCGTTGCCCAGAGAAACTAGACATTCCCAAGCTGTTGTTTGATACCCACGATCGCCTCTATACCAAGGAAGGCAAGCGATTGTGGGGGTGATTAAGTCATCTTGCAAGTGTAACCAGGGCGTAACTGATTTGTACTGGTTTGGTCACTGAGTTGGGTAAAATAGACTTAGCGGGAATGGATTGCGATCCGAGTCTCTTAATACTTTGCCAATCATGAATCGAGCAAATCGAGTTAATTGCACTTTTAATCGATCGGGCTTATGCCTACGAGGCTCGATCGCAGGTTTGATTACCCTAACGATCGCGGCTTTGGCTGGCCTAGGCAGTCCGATTGCCAGCGTTCAAGCACAGGTCGATCCGCAAGAGATTCCCACCGAAATTACGATCCCACTGCAACTGGAAGTCCCCAGCCTGTATTGGCATATTGAAGAATATGGCGAGGGTTTGATCGCTGGTTGGATCATTGACCCAGACGAACGGGTAGTAAAAATTACGGTCGATCCAGCGGTTTGGTTCGCCGCAGATTACATCCAACGCTATGAACTCTTGCAAGAGCTAGGTCTAATTACTGGTGATGATGACTATGGCATTTTGTTGCAGGATGATGATCAAACTTTCTTAGCCACCTACATCCAAAAAGATGGCAAATGGGAGATTACGCCCACCTACCTGGGGGCAACCCCGTTTCGACCGACCAGACGGTTTTTTAGCCCTTTCACACCTTGATTAGCTTAAGCATTAACACAAAGTATTTAAGCATTTGACTATTTAATCTGTTGAGCGATCGCTAATTTAATTAATCTTCAAGCAAGTTACTTGGCAGTCCGTCAATACTTTGCAGGTTGTTTTTGCGCCAGTAATTTTCGATGCCGCGATCGCCCTTCTTTTCTGCCCATTCCACCAGCTTTTGGCGATGTTCCTGAAACTCATACACCGGTACAGCAAAACCACAGGAAGTTTGCAAAGATTCTATGTGTAAACAAATAATTTGCCTGACACCTGGCAATGCTGGGAATTGATCAATTAGTTCTGGCCATTTGCGATCGCGTGGTTTGATTACTTCGCCCTGACCATACAAACGCAAAATCAAAGGTTTTGTGGCAAAACTACAAAACATAATTGTGATCCGGCCATTTTCCAGGATATGTGCAGCCGTTTCATTGCCACTGCCGGTCAGGTCTAAATAGGCCAGGGTTTGATCATCAAGGCACAGACAAGTATCCATCCCCTTTGGTGATAAATTAATTCTGCCTTCATTAGGAGCCGTGGCCACAAAAAACATCTGTTGCTTAGCAATGAATTTATGCAGCTCGGTCGTGAGCCGATCGTAGAATTTAGCCATTTGGTTGCCGCTTAATTAACCTACTTGGAAAGCGCTGAATATATTATGCGCTAAGCGAATTGTTATTGTGGTGATGGGGGTTGATTGGCATGAGCCGATCGCCCTGGATGGCAAAATAGCGATTGGTGCGATCGATAAATTCTGGCCTGGTATCAGATTCAGTTGGCTCTAGATATTGCTCAGTTATGGCCAACGTATCTTGCAGGGTATTCAAAACACGATCGCTCTTGCGCTGAGGCTGATAAACAATTTTTAGTTTGGCTGCTCCTAAGGCCAATTCAGTTACGATCGGCTGTTTAGAAGGGATATTAGCAAATTGATCAACTAGGGCGATAGTGGGCATAATCTTGCTCCCGAATTCGATTGAACCGAACTTTAACTTTCTAGATTTGCTCGCTAACTAATTGCAATTTAGGTGGCAATCGAGCTTTACCAGGCCAGAGGATCTAGATTTAGTGAGAGAATTTGCGGTTTTTAAGCAATTTATTCTAAGTATTATTCTCATCATTGTTTGGTTAGGACTGATTTAGGGCGATTGTGTTCCATTGCGATCGCATTCTTAATAATTAATAGCTTAATAATTAATAGTCTGATTACACAAATGCTCAAATAGCTATGGGGAAAGCCACTGCGCTCATCACAAAATTAGACTTGAATTGGCAATCCTCAACCGCTCTACTCTCTCAATCTAACCACTCAATGCTGATCAAATTAGTGTGAAGACGCTAAAAGCATAGAATCAGATTCAGGCTCCAACCTCATCTGAATGGTTGATCCGGTTGGGTGAAAATAAGTGGCTAAGCCAAACTCAATTAAGGCTCAGTAGGATCAATTTGATTGGTATCAACAAAATCTAAAAAATCCAGCATAATCTGGCGATGGGAAGCTGCGATCGGCCTGGCCATCCCCGCACAATCAGCATAGCGATCGCCCCGCCGGATATCTGCCGGAGTCAGAAAATCCATCCCCCAGCCCTCATTCAAGTGCAATTGAGTTAAGTAATCACCCCTCAAAGCACCATGAAAAACATGGCGGGTCGTATGGCGATCGCTGAAGGTGAATTTATAAGTGCGAAATAATTCCAGCTCTGGCGGCACATAGCTGATCTCTTCTGCCAACTCGCGCCTGACCGCAATTTCTGGGGGTTCGCCTGGTTCCACATGGCCACCAAAAAAAGCCCATTGCCCAGGGTAGATAATCTGGGGTATATCATCCCGCAGTTGCATCAAATATTTATTCTGATCATCTTGATCATTCTGATCGTAAAGGATGGCGATCGCGCCTACTACTTTGCGTAAGGTTGGCGATGCCTCAATTTGCTGGCGATCGGCTAAGTGATCTTTTGTTGCTTTTTCCTCAGCTTTGGCCATAGTATCAAGATTATTTGGCAGCGGTAGAAACGACAGGATGTTTAGGAAATGACCATTCAATAGCCTCAATTCTATCGGTCTATCGCTAGATATTATTATTTCTGGTTAGGCGGAGTTTCGATCGCAATCTCCCCCAATCGTCCCTTGCGAAAATCGTGCAAAACTTGGCGCGCCACCCGCTCAAGGTCACCCTGATAGCGATCGGTTTGGGCGACTGCTTTCAGATAGCCCATGCCTGAACTTTGCTCATCATTTGCATAGGCCAGCCCATAGCGATCCTCTAGGGGCGCATTTTGAGTTACCAATATTTCCACCGCCGCCGCCGCCACCAGTTGATATTCATAGGAGGCAGTGCCAATGTCATCGCAGATCGCTAATTTCAAGGCAGCATCTTGATCATCTAGCAATGGTGGCAGAATTCCCGGCGTATCGAGTAATTCAATCTGGTCAGAAATACGAATCCAGCGCAGTTGGCGGGTAACGCCAGGGCGATTAGCACTTGCTACGGCTCGTTTTTTGAGCAATCGATTAATCAGCGCCGATTTACCCACATTGGGAAAGCCAATTACCACCGCTCGCACGGGGCGCGGCAACATTCCTCGCTTTTTGCGGCGATCGTTCACATGGGAGCCAGCCGTTGCAGCAGCCTTGAGCAGTCCTTTTACCCCTTTACCTGCCTGGGCATTAGTAAAGAAAGGGGTTTGCTTTTGGCTAACAAACCAATCCTGCCAAGCAATCTTAATGTTAGCTGGGATTGCATCGACCCGATTTAAGACCAATAAATGCGATCGCCCTTCAATCCATTCGTTCATTTTGGGATGGCAACTGGCTAAGGGAATACGCGCATCCCTCACTTCGATCACCACATCAACCCGCTTAAGCTGCTCCTTGAGCGCCTTTTCCGCCTTGGCGATGTGTCCTGGATACCATTGAATTAGTGGGGGCATGGGGCTTTACTTGCAACCATAAATTGAAATTGAGGCTGCGATCGATCAAACCTAGCCTATCTGCGCATCTAAATATCTAAATATTTGAATACCTAATATTTGAATACCTACAATACCTAAATTCTGAGATATAGATAATGCTAAAGGTTCTGTAGTTATGCATAAATTAAGCAAAGGTCTACATTCTAGCTACTGGGGACAGAAAGAGGAAGATCCCCGCTATAATGTAAAGAAAAATTAACTTACATCAAAAATCCTTTTATTAGATAAACATATCGGTAGTCATGCAGTAGTAAGGATAATTAGCAATCGATTTGAAATTCGGAGCTTAGCTTGTTTGGATTATAGATATTCAACTATCGCCTAAATCCTTACTTGTTCAGCACTACCAACATATCTTTAACGATATTATTTTAATTTAACTAGAGCTTGATCGAGATTTACCTATGAATAAAACTCCAATGCCTAAGCTCATTTCTATGGCGATCGCCAGTTTGTTGATCATCTTTACGGTAATCGCAAATCCAACCCCTGCCCATGCCATTAATGCACCGGAACTATTGCCCCAGGAAGCTACCAGCATTATTGACCTGGGTCGATTCCTCTCCGATAGCCAGGAAGTAGCGCTGAACCAGAAGCTGGACACCTTTGAGCAAGAAACGGGCTGGAAAGTCAAGGTGCTGACCCAGGTCGATCGCACCCCTGGTCGAGCGGTTAAAAAATTCTGGGGTCTAAACGATCGCAGCGTGATGCTGGTGGCCGACTCTCGTGGTAATAACCTGCTCAACTTCAGCGTAGGCGATCAGGTCTATGATTTGCTGCCCCGTGGCTTCTGGATTGAATTGCAATCGCGCTATGGCAATCAGTTTTTCGTGCGCGATCGGGGGCAAGATCAATCAATCATGTCGGCTGTAACTACGATTATGACCTGCTTAGAGCAAGATGGTTGCTTGGTGGTGCCTGGATTACCCCAAGAGCAGTGGTTGCTAACGCTGGCCACTTCGATTTTGGGTGGTTTGGTGTTTGGTTTTGCTGGTCATCCCCGCCAAGAGGGTGAAATTTTTGCCTGGCGCTGGGCTTTGATCTTGACTCCGCTGTGGGGCATGTTATTAGTTGCCTTTGGCATTGGCCCAATAGTCAGCCGCACTAGTGATTTGATGCCGATCGTGCGGAACCTGGCTGGTTTTGTGGGTGGCGCAGCGATCGCTTTTATGTTCCCATTCCCCGCCAAAGAGCAACCAAATGGTTTGTCATCGAATGAGTAGTTGAATGAATGAGTAGGCAATAGGCTCAGAGTAGTCAATAATTCTTTTGGCTACGTTGCCAGCCTTTTGTTAGCAATTTTTTGAAACTGTTTTTTTGATTTAAAAGTATTTTTTTAATTTAAAAGTCAATCTAAAGTTAATCTAAGGCTAAGCTTAAATATTTGCTGCTATGCCCAACCTCGTTTTTTATAGCTAATCAAGAATTAAGCGATCGCTAATTTGATATAACTACTTTGCATCCCTGCCACCTTATTGATTTCAAGTAACTTCAAGTAAAGCAATTCTATGATTGATTTCATGGAAAAACAGCCACCATCAATCAAGCTGGCGATCATATTTCCTCTAGTTTTTCTGAATGTTTGGCTATTGTCACTTTTATGTGCCTACCTCCAGCCAATTATTAGCATTCTGGTCACGGCGGGATTAGTTGCTTTTTTGCTCAACTATCCGATCCGCTTGCTGGAAGGAATTAACCTCAAACGCTCCCTGGCGATCACGGTGGTTTTTGCCGCTGCCTTGATTTTGCTGGCAGTGCTGGGCTTTTTCCTGGTGCCTTTGCTGCTCAATCAGCTCAAAGAACTAATTACCAATCTGCCTAGCTGGATTGATTCCGGTAGCCAGCAACTTGAACAATTTATTAATTCCCCTTTTGCCCAGGGGTTGCCAGTGGATGTGGGTAATTTGGTGGCCGAACCGGTACAAAAGATTACCAACGAATTGCAATCGCTGGCACGGCAGAGCATTAGCTTTGTGATTAGTACCCTGGGTAGCATTTTTAATATCTTGATCACGCTGGTACTGGCGATCTTCTTGATTTTAGGCGGCAAGAACTTTTGGGATGGCATCTTTGATTGGTTGCCCACCAGGCACAATCACTTGATCGAAGAGTCGATCGCCCAGAGCTTGCAAAATTACTTTGCTGGCCAGGGCATTCTGGCAATTTTGTTGAGTGTAGTTTTGTCAATAATTTTTACAATTATGCAGGTGCCCTATGGACTTTTGTTCGGGATTGGGGCAGGCTTAGTCAGTTTTGTGCCCTATGGTGGCGTGTTTGGCAACATCATCGTTACTGCATTAGTGATGCTCCAGGACTTCGGCTTGGGTCTACAGGTGCTGGTAGTGGCGCTGGTAGTTGGGCAAATTAATGACAACATTGTGGCTCCGCGATTGTTGGGCGAAATCATTGGCCTCAATCCGGCCTGGTTGTTGTTGTCTTTGCTGATTGGTGCCAAGATCGCTGGCTTGCTGGGCTTGGTTTTGGCGGTGCCGATCGCCAGTGCAATTAAAAATACCGCGATCGCAATTAGGGATGCGCCCAAATTAATGCCAGGCATTGATCAATCGGAAGTGGCCTTAAATAGTTGAACATGCAGTCTAATCAGTTTGATTTTATTAACTCAGTTAGCTTTGTTGATTTGTAGTTCATTTAGTTAGGATTATCTTACGCTCCTATGGAAATAAGCATGGTACGTGGAATCTGTCAGCGGCTGGAGGAATACTCAATCAAGTATCCCCAGGAAGTTTTATTTGTGCGTTTGGAAGCCGATGGCCATTTTGATGAGGTGGCGATCTTTAAGGGGTTTTCCAGTTCATTGATGCATCCAACTGCGTTTGATCCTGACATGCCGGTGATTCCTGATGATGCCAAAATTCTGGAGGTCGATCGGGCTAAGGCTCCCTATAATCCAAAGGTGCCTGAATATATTGAGCGAAATATTACCTGGGCACAGTTTAAGAAAAAGATGGCTAAGGCGGGAATTAAGATCTAGGCTTTAGCTGCATATTAATCAAAGGGCGATCGCTTAGCTTTTTAGGAACGGGGCGATCGTCACTATTGATCTTTTACGAAGAGATACAATTGAATAGCTAATTAACCCAAGTTAAAAATGTCGCCAGAAAACCGGATCGCCGAAGTACATCGCCAAACCAAAGAAACCGACATCCTGGTCAGGCTTGATCTAGATGGGCGCGGTAAAGGGCAGGTAGACACAGGCATTCCGTTTTTGGATCACATGCTCTATCAAATTTGCTCCCACGGCTTGCTTGATCTAGACATCAAAGCCAAGGGCGATCTTTTCATCGATGATCATCACACCAACGAAGACGTGGGTATTACGATCGGTCAGGCGATCGATCGGGCGCTGGGCGATCGGAAAGGGATTACCCGGTTTGGTCATTTTATTGCCCCCCTTGATGAAGCCCTGGTGGAAGTAGTGATGGATTTTTCGGGTCGGCCGCACCTGGCCTATGGTCTGGAAATTCCCACCCAGAGGGTTGGTAACTACGATACCCAACTGGTGCGCGAATTTTTCCAGGGCTTTGTTAATCACTCCCTGATTACCTTGCACATTCGCCAGCAAGCGGGCATCAACTCCCATCATATTATTGAAGCTACCTTTAAGGCGTTTGCGCGAGCTTTGCGGATGGCGATCGAAATCGATCTGCGCCGTGCCAGCACCATTCCCAGCTCTAAAGGGGTTTTATAGTTAGGTAGTGCTATACAAGTAAGGATGAGTTGTAATGATGCACAAATAACCAGATAGCGCCAACATGGTTAGCTAACTTTTTCGAGAAAGAAAGAGATTTGCGAACCAGTCTTGAAGCTCTTTGCCTAAGAGTGCAATTAAATCGCTCAATTTTGTTTGTCAAGCCTGAACCTTTGTCCACTGGTTGATGACGCATACTCGGAACTACCTGAGCATAGGCACGCCAGAAATCAGTGTAACAAACAGCACATTGTCGATAAACGGGTGGTAAAGACTGCCATAATCCTTGAGCACCAACCTCATCTCTAGACCCGATATGCACTCCTACGATCTCCTTAGTATCAACATCTATAGCTAACCAAACCCAAACCTTGACTCGTTTCTTGCCTACAAAAGACCACAGCTCATCCATTTGAATGGTTAAGTGCCCTTTTTTTTAGCCTGTACCTGCACTTGTTGGGGCACTTGAGCATATTTGTGATTAACATATTGCTGTAGCCATCTTGGTGATACACCTACAACTCTGGCAATACCTGCGAGTGAAACCCTCTCTAGCAGAAGTTTGTCGATTTGAGCTTTAGTCTCATTAGCGATATATTTCTTCTTAGAATTGGCTACAAATTGTCTATTGCATTGTTTACATTTGAAGTTTTGTTTACCGTTGTGAATTTTGCCATTTTTGACAATTTTGAGTGAATTGCATCTTGGACAAGTTAGCTTAGATGTATCCATGAGAGAGAATTTTTGTATCTTCTATCCCATTATCCTTACTTCTGCATGACTACCGGCATTGTTTCTCGATCTCAATCAACCAATCGCTCCTACCACAATCGATCAACTTGTCATAGGCTTCGACCATCTCGGCACTGATTGATGATAAGTACGTGCACTTATAGGCTTCTATCCCTTCAAAATTAATCGAGTATTCGTATTTATTATCCTCCTCGTCTAGCAACACAAATACAAGCTCATGATCGCGGCCGATGAGATATTTAAGCGTTGGCTCACATTCAAAAGTTGTAGATGGAAAGGGTAGCTTTAGAATGGTTTTAATCATTGAATATCCCCCTTACTCTCAGATTACTAAGCGGCTTGGCCATAATCAGATGATTCTGAATCATCATCGGGGACATCCTCTTCATCACCTGGAGGAGGATCACCTCTTTCCCAGCAGGTAATACACAGCTTGATGCCATTCTCCCCCATCCGCTTCATTTTTTTGGGATTAAACTCCATGTTGCATTGCTGGTCATATTCGTAAAGATACCAGAAGGTAATATCCGAATTTTTAATACCCAGTTGATATAGGCTTTCAAATCTGCCTTCTAGAATTTTAAAAAACTCATCCACAAAGTAAAAAGCAGGATCTGATTCCATTTCCGTGACCTCATAAACCCAGGTATTAGCGATCGATCGACTGGCTTTTTGACCTAGAATTAATGAGATTTCCGAAGGCGTTACTTGCTCAGCTCTGATTTGCAGCTTGTAGATATATTTAGATGTTGTCTCTGCTTCTAAATCGATGTAGCCACCATCATTTTTCCAGCATGTAATACATAGTGGAATATCGTGATCGGCCATTCGCTCCATATCTTCTGGTGATATTTCTAAATTACACTCCTGGTCATATTCATGGTTTAGCCAAAACCAAATGTTAGAATTTTTGATTCCATAACGATTAAGGATTTCAAACTTTCCCGCCAGAATTTTAAAAAACTCATTTACAAAATCAAAGGGTAGATCTGATTCAGTTTGGGTAACCTGATAAGTCCAAAGAGTATCTTTATCGTCCTCTTCAGGGTCATATGGTTCACTTGATTGTGTGCCGAGTATTTCTGATATTTTTGCTGTTGAAATTGTATCAGTCCAAATCCAGAATTCGTAGATGTATCTGCTCACGATCGCATCCTCGATTTACCCTTATCGATCGCCCTTTCCTCCTGATATTTGCCTTTATTGTATTGTAATTCCAGGTTAGGGCAGGGTGTAAAGTAATAACGATCGCCAATTCATGTCATTAACTTCTGATTGATTCCACGCAGATCAGGATTTAGTTTGTGCCGATCGCCCTCTGCCCTGTAGTCTCAAACTCAAACAGCCATGAAACTATACACCTTCCAGCCCTCCGGCAACTGCTACAAAGTGCGATTGCTTTTGGCTCAGCTTGGCCTTGAATATAAGGCGATCGAGCTTAACCCGTTTAAGCCGGAAACCTTCCCACCCGAATTTTTGAGTATCAATCCCGCTGGTAAAGTGCCAGTTCTGGGATTAGACTCCGGTGAAGTTTTACTCGAATCCAGTGCCATGCTGTGTTACCTGGCCGAGGGTAGTGATTTTTATAGTGACGATCGCCTGAAGCGAGCCCAAATCCTGCGCTGGTTATTTTTTGAACAATTTAGCATTGCCCCCAACATTGGCCCAGTGCGAGTCTGGATCAAAATGTTCAAGCAGGCCGATCGCTATGCCGAAGTAATTAAATTCAAGCGTCAAAAAGCCTATGCTGCCCTGGAGGTGATCGAGAAACAGTTGAGCTTGCCGCAAAATCCATTTCTGGTGGGCAACCAATATACGATCGCGGATATGGCTATGTTTGCTTATATTAATCTTGCTCCCCAGGGTGACTTTGATTTATCTCCCTATCCGGCGATTAATAGATGGCTAGAACGGATTAAAACTCAACCTGGCTATATTGATATTAGTGCTGCTAATTAAGTAATCGCAGATATAGATGTCCCTGAGAGTTGGCGATCGCAAACTAAAAACCCTGGCTGGTGAAGCCACTCGCCCTACGGCCAGCCGGGTGCGGGAGGCGGTATTTAATATTTGGCAAAATAAAGTACCTGGTTGTTGGTGGTTGGATCTGTGTGCTGGATCGGGGGCAATGGGGGCGGAGGCGATCCTACGCGGTGCTGAGTTTGTAGTTGGGATCGAGCGATCGGCGGCGGCTTGCAATTTAATTAAACAAAACTGGCGGCAAGTCGCGGCAAGTATTACGAATAATCAGCAAGAACCTAAAAAGAGTTCAGAGATCTGGCAGCTCCATCGCGGTGATCTGTTGAAGGTGTTGCCCAAATTAATTAAGCAAGTTGCGGTTAATCGCCCAGAAGCAGTGATCGATCGGAGCCAAGGCGATCGCGCTAATGCTAAAGATTTAATCCTTCACCAAAAAAATTCAAACCAGCAAGGTTTCGATCTGGTTTATTTTGATCCACCCTATCAGAGCGATTTATATTTACCAGTGCTACAGCTTTTGCCAGATTTATTAAATCAAAATGCGATCGTCGCCGCTGAACATGCTCGCAAGCAGCAATTACCCGATCGGGTGGGGGATTTGCAAGTTAGCGATCGGCGCAACTATGGCAGCACCAGCCTGACTTTTTATACTTTAAGATCTTGATTTTTGGCTTAAATGCTCTATAGTCATAACCAACCAAAACCCACCAAAATACTTAGCATTGTTGCTAATATTAGGTATGTGGGGGTGCGATCGATTCCAATCAGCTTGTATTCATAGCTAAAAGACGATCGCCATAATTAACCCCATAGTTAACCAATATTGCGATCGCTAGCTTGCTAGTAGATCCGCCTCCAATTATTATTTTTAGCTTCGCAGTTGATCCTTTTGCCCAAGGAGAGCAGCAAATGTCCCATTTCACCACGATTCAGGTTCAAATTAACAATGGCGAGATCCTGGAGCAGGTATTACAGGAACTTGATTACCAGGTAGAGCGCGACACGATGGTGCGTGGCTATGCTGGCAACAAGGTCAAGGCTGATTACGTGGTACGGCAGGCAAATGGTTATGATCTTGGTTTCCGCAAGCGGGGCGAAAACTACGAACTGATTGCAGATTTTTGGGGAGCGCGGATCGATGAAAAAGCCTTTGTGAATGAGGTTTCCCGCCGCTATGCCCATAAGTCTTTGATGGCTTCGGTGCAAAATCAAGGTTTTACGGTCGAACAAGAAGAAACCCTCAAAGATGGCTCGGTCAGGGTTGTGGTGGGTCGTTGGGTCTAGATGGCATATTGCCTTAATCCCGATTGCAAGCAACCCCAAAATCCCGACTCACTAAAGTTTTGCGAAAATTGTGGTATGCCATTGGTACTGCGGGGTATGTATCAGGCGATCGCCCCGATCGGTCAAGGTGGCATGGGACGAACCTTCAGGGCGATCAATCTGGATAAGTTTAATCAGCCCTGCGTAATCAAGCAGTTTTTGCCGCAAATCCAGAGCAGCAATATTTCCAGCCAAATGTTGCGCAAGGCCACCGAACTATTCAATCGTGAGGCCAAGCAATTATATGAATTGGGTCGGCATCCCCAGATCCCCGAACTATTTGCCAGTTTTGCTGAGCAGGATCAACTCTATCTGGTGCAAGAGCTAATTGAAGGACAAACCCTGGCGGCGGAGTTGCAAGCAAACGGAGCATTTAGCCCGATGGCGATCGCTCAATTGCTTAATGACTTACTAACCGTGTTGCAATTTATTCATGACCGGGGTGTGATTCATCGGGACATCAAACCAGAAAATATCATTCGGCGCGATCGGGATCACCTGCCGGTATTAGTGGACTTCGGTGCTGCGAAGGTTGCCGCTGCTGCCACCACCACCGCCACAGTGATCGGTAGTTTGGACTATACCGCACCGGAACAATTGCGCGGTAAACCGATATTTGCCAGCGATCTTTATAGCTTAGGTGTAACCTGCATTCAATTGCTGACCAATGTCACGACCGGCGAGCTATTTTGCGATCGGCGTGATGCTTGGATCTGGCGGCAGTTTTTACCACAGCCATTGTCTGAGCAGCAAGAAGCTACCCTGGGCAAAGTATTAGATCAATTGATCTGTCGGGCAGTGGCCGATCGATATAAAACCGCGATCGCGGCTCTGGTTGATCTGCAAGCTAACTCTAATCCTAAAAATGGCTCAGCTAATTCTCCCCGCCCAGCTAATAATCAAATTAGTAATGTTGCCGCAAAGCAACCTTCCGCCAGTGCCCGTGGCAAAATCACCCCAGCCACCCCCACTGCATTCAAGCGCCAGAAAAGGCAAAATGCTCAAAATAAGCAAAGTAATCAAAAGCCTAATACCAACAATACCAACTCAGCGATCGCCAAATATCCTTCCAGTAGAGCGCCAATTAAGTCAGTCAGGCCAATGCGATCGTTAGCTCAACCACAAAACTCATCCCAGGCACAAAATCTACCAACCCCAAATAATCTAAGTAATTATGTCGTCAATCAACCAGGCCAATCACTTAATCATCAGCTTGTACCCGCCTATGGTCAACTTCAACAATTGCTAGAAGCCGGAGCATGGCAGGAAGCGGACAGCCTCACCAATGCGATCATCCTGCAACTGCTCGATCGCGCTCAGCTCAATCAAATTAGTAAAGGCGATATTCATAATTTCCCCTGTGTTGATTTATTGCATCTCGATCGGCTCTGGACTGGCTATAGTAGCGATCGGTTTGGGTTTACTGTCCAACTGGAGATCTGGCAGTCATTGGGTGGACTGATTGCCTACAATGCTGAAAACTATTGGCAATTTGCCGATACCTATCTTAAGTTTGCCCCCAAAGTAGGCTGGCAGATCCAGCGCCCCTGGTTTATTCCTTCCCTGGCCGAACCGCAATGGCGCAAGTATGAGGATTTTATTTTCTCCCGCCAAGCCCCATACGGTCACTTGCCCAGCTTTGGTTATGGTGATGGATATCGCTTGCTGGATTCACTTTTTGCAAGACTGAGCTTTTGTAACTAGGGCAAGTTGGAGTCAGTCATTGTACCTGGCTGTAAGCTATAGCAATGCATGGTTATACTTTGCTGGTCTTACAAAGGTAATGCCAAGTAATGCCAAGTCTGGTTTAATTTGGCAGGGATGGTAAATTTGGTAAGATCACTTAATGTAAATTTAATTTTGGTACTAAAATTTTGGTACTAAGAGTACATAAATTAGTTATTCAAGCTGGCCTTAGTTGATTTGTCGATCGCGGTTTGGCATTTCAGGCGATTAGTTAATCAGTGAATAATTGCCATTTAACCTGAGGAGATGAGGCTGATGAGGCTGTCGATCGATTCGACAAGCATATAGATAATTAAATCTAAAGATCCAGATTTTAAGATCTAGATAAAATTCGTATAAATAGAAAACAGAAAATTTAATTAGGCGCAAACATTGATAGAGCGATATACATTACCCGAAATTGGTCGGCTGTGGAACGACCACTATAAATATCAAACCTGGCTAGAAGTAGAAATCGCTGTGTGTGAGGCACAGGCTGAGCTAGGTTATATTCCTGCTGAGGCCGTAGCAGAGATTAGGGCGAAGGCAAAATTTGATCCCAAGCGGATCGATGCGATCGAAGCAGAAGTCCGCCACGATATCATTGCCTTTTTGACTAATGTAAATGAACATGTTGGTGATGCGGGGCGCTATATTCATCTGGGCTTAACCAGTTCGGATGTGTTGGATACGGCGCTGGCCTTGCAAATGATCGCCAGCCTGAACCTGATCCTTGAACAATTAGAAATTTGCACCCAGGCGATCCGCTACCAGGCACAACAGCATCGCTATACGATCATGGCGGGGCGAACTCATGGCATCCATGCCGAACCAATTACCTTTGGGTTCAAGCTCGCCGGATGGCTATCGGAAATGCTGCGTCACCGCGATCGGCTGAATACCCTGGCCAAACGGATTGCGGTTGGGAAAATCTCCGGTGCGGTGGGCACCTATGCCAATGTGGACCCCAGGATCGAAGCGATCGCCTGTCAACGCCTTGGCCTCAAGCCCGATTGTGCCTCGACCCAGGTGATCTCGCGCGATCGTCATGGGGATTTTGTGCAAACGCTGGCTCTCTTGGGTGGTTCGATCGAGCGATTTGCAGTAGAAATTCGCAACCTGCAACGCACTGACGTACTGGAAGTAGAAGAATTTTTTGCCAAGGGACAAAAGGGCTCCTCGGCGATGCCCCACAAGCGGAACCCGATCCGATCGGAGCGATTAACTGGAATGGCGCGAGTGTTGCGAGGGAATGCCACCACCGCCTTAGAAAATATTGCCCTTTGGCATGAGCGCGACATTTCCCACAGCGCCGCCGAGCGGGTAATTTTGCCCGATTCCTGTATTCTCACTTACTTCATGCTGTCGGAATTTTCTAGCCTGGTTAAAAACCTGTTGGTGCATGAACACAACATGGCGCGCAACCTCAATTGCTATGGTGGCGTGGTGTTCAGCCAGAAAGTCTTACTTGCCCTGGTCAAACAAGGGCTGTCACGGGAAGACAGCTATGCGATCGTGCAAAAACATGCCCATGTGGCCTGGAATAATCCAGAGGGCAACTTCCGAGAGTTAATCAGTGCTGATCCCAAGGTAACTGAGTTATTGCCACCAGAGATCCTGGCTGAATGCTTTGATCCCAAAGCCCACATGCAACATCTTGACCAAATCTATCAACGCTTGGGCATATGACCTGTCCCGTTCCGGAAGAACAACAGCCGCTGAATGAATATTTGGCGATCAAAGATGCCTTTCTCTATTGCTGGGCAACCAGATCCGGGTGGCCGCTTTACCGAATTCTATTAGGGGTTTGG
The DNA here is from genome assembly GCF_000317065.1 of Pseudanabaena sp. PCC 7367. Taxonomy (GTDB): domain Bacteria; phylum Cyanobacteriota; class Cyanobacteriia; order Pseudanabaenales; family Pseudanabaenaceae; genus Thalassoporum; species Thalassoporum mexicanum. The sequence goes on along the minus strand of NC_019701.1, from coordinate 3,751,386 downwards.
CTTGGTTGCTGGGTGGTGGCGGGGCCAGTGGCAGCATCTAGTTTTTCGCCCTCACGCCATCTAGTTGAATTTGTCTGTTTGGGGAGTATTGGCGCTACGATCGGCCTAAGTCTGCCCTTGCTGCGGATCTGGCTAGCCTGGATCTATGTCAAAAACCGCTTACAGAGCGACAAGGTTTTATATGAAGAGACCGGTTGGTATGACGGGCAGGAATGGCAAAAGCCAGAGACCGATCTCGCTAAAGATCGCCTGCTGGTAACCTACGAGGTGCAGCCAATTTTGGCCAAGATCCGGAATATTCATCTGGGGATGGCGATCGCGGTGATTAGTTTTATCTTGGTCTTACGTGTTGTTAGTTAACCTGGTGAGTAATGAAAATACTGGTAATAGTATTTGCAGCAATAGTTTGATCAAACAAATCGCTAAGGTTGCAATAGAGTTTTTCGGCGATCGCTAATAACGACAAGCTAAAAGTTGCAAGAATCTGTTGAATTCTGGTTTAGCAAGCGACTCTTTTAAATTATTCTGGCTCCCATATGAATTAAGTATCTGGTGCATACAGGGATACTAATAAACTAAGCCAGGCATAAACTGATTCGGTTAAGTGACTCGGTTAAGTAACAGTCATACCTGGCTATTAAGGGCTATTGAGTTCTATTGAAGCTAGTAGTTAAGCGCTGATATCTTGAGATTGAACTAGTTAATTTAGCTGGCGATCGCCCTAAAAACCTAGAAATTGAGCCAGAAATTAGCGATCGCCAAAAAGCAAATCCCCACCCCCAAAGCAATACCGGACATCACAATAAAATTGGTAAATTGCTCGCTGAACTGCATTACCTCAGCCGCAATCACATTGGGGTTTTTGGTTTTGGGTGACCAGACCAAATAGCTAAACGCAAAAGCAAACATTAAAAAAGCCGTCACAACCATCAGAAAACTGAGCATGGGAATAAAGAAAACATGCATGGCTATAATTTCTCCTCTTAAATCCGGCATTGCACAAACAGTTACAAGGTCGATCGATTATTACTTGCAACTATTCCCTATTTGTCATTTGTCTTATCAACTGACTTATTCAACTGATTTACCAACTGCGCTGCATATCTTCACTGCAAGTTTGTGCCTTGTTTGGTGTATATGCTCAACAGAATACACATTGTAATTGCTGGCGATTTGATTGAAATTTTCTACTCTAGACATTGGAGCCCAAACAGCAGACCAGGCAGCACAATTGAGTTATATGTTAATTCTACTCGACCTTATTATTGTGATTATTTAATAACATTAAAAGTTTGCCAAAAGTAGTAAATTTTACTTAAAAAATACCCCGCGTCACGGGCGGGGTGGAGAAGTCCTGAAAATAATTACCAACTAGGTTAAGCGATCGACACATCTCCCGCTTCACCCATCTGGCTATATTGAGCTAGTTTCATCCGAGATGATGACATTTATTCTAGGGCTGGATCGGCCTGTAAATACTGTGGTTACAGAAATGGTAACGCTCTATCACTGCTCTTTTATTGTGAAACTTAGGGCGATCGATCAGCAGCCTAAACTAAGCTTTGGATTATTAATATTGCTTACTTTGCTAGGTTTTGTGTGGCATCGTTAACAATAATTAAAAATCATTAACTAAGTAAATATTCTTAGTATTAGCGCAATTTAAATGAGTGAATTTGCCCCATTATTAATCTAGACTGGCACGGCAAGAGCCGGGGAAAAGCGATCGCCAGGTTTTGGTTCGATCACCTGAACCGTCAGATTGCGGGCAGCGGCTAAATTTTTGAGTTTTTCTGCGCCACCATCAGCTTTTAAAACCCTGGTCAAAACACCTGTCATTTTGGCATCACTCCCCGATGCGGTGGGGATGATTAATTTGGGACGCAATAGGTCTACCGCGTCGATCGCGCTGTCTGCACCCTTGACCACCGGGCCAAGCAAGGGAATTGAGATCCCCATTAAGGGCGTAATCACAACATCGATCGGTTTTTCTGCCTTGAGCGATTCATAGTGATAGCCGTGGGGATCGTAGTAGATACTGCTAATGCGATCTTCTCCATCTTGATTATCGCTTGCCGTTCCCTCCCGCAAGATATAGGCATTTTCTAGCACAAATGGACCAATCGGATCACCTTCGATCGCCTTAATTGTGACTGATTCAGTCAGATTAAAGCTCTCGCCATGATTCAACACAGTCACATTGCCAAAACCTAGCTCAGTAACTACCTTAGCCGCATTGGGCGAGGCAACAACGGGAATTTGACGATCGAGCTGCTTCAATGTGGGCGGGTGGGCATGGTCTTCCAAACCTTGGGATAACAGCAGCAAATCAATATTTTCAGGAATTGGCATAGGCGATCGTCGCTCTTGCTTGAATAGCCAATCCATCCCCCCAAATACCAGTGGCTCAACTAACCAGGGATCGAGCAAGATTCTTTGCCCTCCCAGTTCAATTAACCAACCGTTGTTATCTAGCCAAGTCAAATGCATAGGTTTGAATTCTTAAAGTTGCTATGTTTCTGATTGGGCATAGATCTTATTCTCTCTACAACCCAAGTTAAGTTTAATCAGAATGAGCGATCGGCATAACTACTAAAAGACAGAAAAAATTAGAGTTGGGGCGATCGTTGGCGGCGAGCCATTAATTAATCACATTTAAATCTTTTAAATAAAATATTTGGATTATGATAAGCACAGCAAATTGATCGCGTGGGTTAGAATGAGGGTGACTTTTAAAACCAAGAAGCTGCAAAAGCTATGTGAGCAAGAGCATTCTGCCATAAGGGCGCTAGGCAGGGATTGTGCTATGAAGTTGAAGCGACGACTTGATGATATTCTTGACGCTGATTCAGTTCAAGAGCTTAGGGCTGGTCACCCACATCCTCTTAAAGGCGATCGTACAGGACAATTTGCCCTAGACCTTCATGGCGGAAAACGCCTTTTGTTTGAATCAGACCAAAATCCCACACCAGTCAGAACAGATGGAAGTATTGACTGGTCGCAAATAACTCAAGTTCGTATTGTTTTTATTGGTGATTACCATGACTAGAATACAGCAACCGTTTACACCGGATTGGTTCACCTCACCTGGCGATACGATCGCTGATATCTTGGAAGAATTAAAATGGACAAATAAGGATTTAGCCGCTCAGCTAGAATATCCTGTTGAGTTTGTGGATCAATTGATTGCTGGGGAAGCACCCTATGGGCAGGATGTGGCCCACAAGTTGTCACAGGTTTTAGGCAGCACCCCAGAATTTTGGATGCGGCGGGAAGCAAGATATCGAGTAAAACTCTCAGCACTTGAGCAAAAACAAGAATCAGTGGTAGATAAACCGAAAGTATCTAGCTAAGTATTAATACGCTTCAATGTTGGGATCTTGAATGAGCAAACGTCAAGCATAAAATGAGTAAGGACTAACCACTACCCCGCTTCGCTTATTTGCCATAATTTCAAACCTAAAGCCCTCAACGGGATTTGAACCCGTGACCTTCTCCTTACCAAGGAGATGCTCTACCCCTGAGCCATGAGGGCGCTTTCCTGCTGGATCATTATTACATACTTAAAGGCACTTTGGTTACCCAAGTCACATTTACTATAGTTATGCTATGGATAAGTGGTTTATCACCACACGCATATTCTTAGCATAGTTACTTCAACAGAAAATATGCCGCGCAGGTATCCCAGGCATAACCAACAGCTACAAAGTAAAGAAAGTGAAGCGGGGATCGAAATACCGCAATTTTTGCGACGGCTCGGTATATCCGGCAGGCTGAAACTAGGCTTCGATCCACTCCGGACTATCTTTATATTATTCTTGGCGATCTATGGTTTTAGGGGGGCTCGCAACTATGATCAATTTTTATTCATTCACAATTTTAATTTACTGATCCATGAGGCTGGCCACCTGATTTTTGGCATTTTAGGAGAGTTCATTGGTTTTATGGGTGGGACGCTAATGCAACTGATCGTGCCGATCGCCTTTATTGTGTCTTTCTGGTGCCAAAAACAACGTTATGCGGCGGCGGTTTGCCTGTTTTGGTTATCGATCAATCTGTTTGATGTTTCCCGCTACCTCAAAGATGCCCGATCGCAATTAATCCCATTGCTGGGCGGTGAGGCTGTTACCCACGATTGGTTTTATTTGTTGGGCAGAACCGGCTTGCTAACCCATGATCAAACCATTGGCAATTTTGTATATGGGATTGCCTGGCTATTGTACCTGGTGGCGATCGGGGCGGGTTTCTATTTCTGCCGTCATTCAGCCCCAAAGCCAAAGCAAAAGTAAGATTAATGAAATTTGCAACGCGTGATTAACCATCGATTGGCTACGGCTGCTAATCATGGCAGATGCGATCGCCCTAAATGATGCTAAGCCATGATTTGGTTAGTGATTATGGCCAACCCAATGAACATGTCGGCATCTAAGTTAAACTCTAGGGCAGAATTAGTTAATCAGCAGTAAACCGCAGTCAAGATCAAGATAAATCATGAAGTTTCACGAACTAGATCAAGAATATAAAGCCGCACGCGTCCATTTTTTCGAGACAGGATCAGCCTGCGCGTACCTGACCTATATAAGCAAGAAGTTCAGGGGTTTTTGGTACGATTACATGTATGAAGGCGCTAATGTCTAGTTATGCTCTAATTGCTTAATATCTGATCAATTTTATTCATCTACCTATAATTTTATGAATTGGCAAAATAACCAAGACTATATCGATCGCTTCTTTGGCAGCCTGCCCTATCTATTGCCCGTTTCTGGGGCAATGGAGTTTGGTGTGCATATTTTCCCGCAGTTCAAATTTTTGGTCTATCCATTGCTGCCGTTTATTTTGATTGATAAGTTTTTGCTGCGGTTTTCAATCTTACCTGGCATTGGCGGTGAATTTATTATTTTCATGGCGTTGTTTTTTCTAGTGATCAGAAGCGATCGCCTCAGTCGTTTTATTCGCCTGAACACGATGCAGGCACTTTTGCTGCAAATTGGTTTATTTATTGCCACGCTAGCGCTCACTCTTTTGGGATTTGGCCTCAATACGCTGCCTGGCGGTCTACTCATCGAGCAAGTGATCACCAATACAATTTTTATGGGGATGGTGTTTTGCTTTTTCTATAGCCTTTACTACACAGTGCGAGGCGAATATCCTGAGATTCCTGGCGTGTCTGATGCTGCCTCAATGCAGATCGATGGTCGGCGATTTTAGGCTTCTTTTTGTTTAAAGCTTTGCATCTTAGTCCCCTTCACTAATAGTTCACATTCAGGTGCTTAGATTCCTATATATGTCGCTGTAACGCGATTGTAGAAGATTTTAGGTTAACCCATGAGTGAACTAATTGTTGTTGGATTTAAAGACGAGCACAAGGCTGAAGAAGTACGCATGGAGCTGCTGCGATTGCAAAAGGAGCACCTTGTCGCACTTGAAGATGCAGCGGTTGCGATCAAAAAAGCCGATGGTAATGTAAAAATCAAACAGGTTTATAACCTGACTGCTTCCGGTGCCCTGAGTGGTAGTTTCTGGGGGCTGTTGTTGGGTACGTTTTTATTTGCACCCCTAACTGGCCTGGTGGCTGGGGCGGCGGCGGGCGCGATCTCCGGTGCCCTAGCTGACATTGGCGTAGACGATAATTTTATTAAAGAATTAACCAATACCCTGGAGCCAGGTTCATCGGCCTTGTTTGTGCTGGTGCGTAAGGTCACGCCGGATAAGGTATTGGAAGATCTCAGCCAGTATGAGGGTAAGGTTTTGCGTACTTCATTGACCAAGGATGATGAAGCCAAGCTGCAAGAGGTGCTATCAAAGGTCGAAGTTGCTAGCTAAGCCTCAATTCAAGCTCAAGATTAACTTCTGAGCGTATGGCTTGGCTTGTTTGGGCTTTATTTCGATCGAAGCGGCAGTACATTGCAGTACATTGAGGTAAATACAATTAATTAACCTTTGCTGACGATCGCCTTAATAGTTTTATCGAACTCAAATCAAACTTTACTAAGGGTCTCTCAAAACACTGAGGGACTTTTTTATTTTTATTGGCATATTGGAATTTAATCACTGGCATAATAAATAACTTACCCAATATCTGGTAATCGTCCTTCAGGCAAAGATCATAGCCACCATAAATATTCCTGAAAACCAGGTCAACTGCCACCACTTGACTTATTCCGATCGATAGCAAATACTTATGCAGGTCGCAATATTACAAAAAGTCAAGCATAATAGTAAAGAATCCATAAATCTTCTAAGGATCTGTAACATTCCATGTCTGCCCATATCCGCAACGTTGCTATCATTGCCCACGTCGATCACGGCAAAACCACCCTGGTTGATGCCCTCCTCAAACAATCCGGTGTATTCCGCGAAGGTGAACAGGTCGAAGACTGCGTCATGGACTCTAATGATTTAGAGCGTGAGCGCGGCATTACGATCTTGTCGAAAAATACTGCGGTCAGGTTTAAAGATAACCTGATTAATATTGTTGATACACCTGGACACGCAGACTTCGGCGGTGAAGTAGAGCGTGTTTTGGGCATGGTTGAAGGTTGCTTGCTGATCGTGGATGCAACCGAAGGGCCAATGCCGCAAACCAGGTTTGTGCTCAAGAAAGCCCTTGAAAAAGGTTTACGCCCGATCGTGATCGTCAATAAAATCGATCGCCCTTCCGCTGATCCTCACAATGCGGTGGATAAGGTGTTTGATTTGTTTGTGGAGCTGGGCGCAGACGACGATCAATGCGATTTTCCCTATCTATTTGCCTCTGGCCTGAGTGGATTTGCCAAGGATGAATTAGAAGAAGAAAACGAGGATATGCAGCCCTTGTTTGAGGCAGTTTTGCGCAATGTACCGCCGCCGGTTGGTGATCCGGAATTGCCGTTACAAATTCAAGTAACCACGCTGGATTATTCAGAATATTTAGGCCGGATCGTGATCGGTAAAATTCACAATGGCACAATTAATTTAAGCCAACAGGCCGCGCTGATCCGTGAAGATGGTTCGATCATTAAGGCACGAGTATCCAAACTATTTGGTTTTGAGGGACTCAATCGGGTAGAGCTAAAAACTGCCTCGGCTGGTAATATTGTGGCCGTGGCTGGATTTGTGGATGCCAACATTGGTGAAACGATCACTAGCCCGGATGATCCGCAAGCCTTACCGCTAATTCGGGTGGATGAACCAACCTTGCAGATGACTTTTTGTGTGAATGATTCACCCTTTGCTGGTAAAGAAGGTAAGTTTGTTACTTCTCGGCAACTGCGCGATCGCCTCGATCGAGAATTAGAAACCAATGTGGCCTTGCGGGTAGAAGAAACCGATTCCCCCGATCGCTTCAGTGTCAGTGGTCGCGGCGAACTGCATCTGGGTATTTTGATCGAAACGATGCGCCGCGAGGGTTATGAGTTCCAGGTATCCCAGCCTCAAGTAATTTACCGCGAAATTAACGGCCAGCCCTATGAGCCATTTGAATTTTTGGTATTGGATGTACCAGAAGATGCGGTGGGTAGTTGTATTGAGCGATTGGGGCAACGCCGTGCCGAAATGCGGGATATGCAGGTAAATAATGGTCGCGCTCAATTAGAATTTGTAGTGCCTGCCCGTGGTCTGGTTGGCTTCAGGGGTGAGTTTTTGCGGATGACCCGTGGTGAAGGGATCATGAGCCACAGCTTCCTTGATTACCGCACTTTGGCTGGTGAGATTGAGGCCAGACGTAATGGGGTGCTGATTTCCTTTGAAGAAGGCGATGCAACTTTCTATGCGCTCAAAAATGCAGAAGATCGCGGTTCTTTCTTTATCACCCCTGGCACTAAGGTATATAAGGGGATGATCGTGGGTGAGAACAATCGCCCCCAGGATCTAGAGCTGAATGTGTGTAAAACCAAACAGCTCACTAACCACCGTGCCGCCTCTGGTGAAGAACTAGTGCAGTTGCAATCGCCGGTGGAGATGAACCTGGAACGGGCGTTGGAATATATCACCGCTGATGAGATGGTGGAGGTTACGCCAGAATCAATTCGCCTGCGCAAGATGAGCAAAAAACTGGTTAAGCGCTAAGCTAATCAGCACCTAAGTAAATTACATCAATTACATTTTGGCCTGGTCGATCGATTCGATCGGGCTATTTTTCTATTGTATTTTGAATATTGCCGTTAGGAGGCCAGGAATTTGGCTAGCAGTCAGGATTTTAATTTTAAAACTTATCGTCCAGATTTTGAGCAGTTGGACGATCGCGCCATTCATGTTTGGCGAGCTGAGTTAAATTTACCAATAGATAAGATCGCCGGATTCAAAAACCTGCTTAGCGCCGATGAACTAGCCAGAGCCGATCGACTTAAAATTCCGCAGCGCTGCGATCGATTCATTGCGGGGCGGGGCATTCTGCGGATTCTGTTGGGATATTATTTAAACCAATCACCACAGCAAATAGAGTTTAAATATGGCAATCGGGGTAAGCCCTATTTAAATTTTGGCCAGGAAAATCACTCCCAAAATAGTCAGCAACGGTTAGAGGCGAGCACTAGGCGATCGCAAAATCTTGAACTATATTTCAATCTGGCTCATTCCAATGACCTGGCCTTATATGCCTTTAGCTATGCCAATGAATTAGGCATTGACCTGGAAAAAGTGCGCCCCATGCCCCATGCCGATCGCCTGGCTAAGCGTTTTTTTGCGGAGTCGGAATATACAGTGATGCAATCTTTGCCCGCAGTAGATCGACAAGAGGTATTTTTTAAAACCTGGACTCGTAAAGAAGCTTATCTAAAAGCAGTGGGGGTGGGAATTGTCCAGCTTAAGCAGGTGGAGCTAAATATTGCGCCGGATTTGCCTGCCAAAATTTTGAGCATTCAGGGCGATCGCCAAATAGCCCAACGTTGGCAGCTTGCAGATTTAGCGATCGATCCTGGGTTTGCGGCAGCGATTGCGATCGAATCAAGCAAATTAGCAGATCTAGACTTGCAATATTTTAATTTTCAGGGAGCTAGCAACTTTGATATCTGGACCAATTAATCCTCGGTCTGAACTTCTTAATTGATCGCAGATCCTGGAAACTCATCCGCCACTGACTGGTGGAATCAGTGCCACTTCATCGCCATCTTGTAACTCTGTGTCTGGCGGGGCAAAATCTAGATTGATTGCAAAGCGGGTATGCGATCGCCACTTTTCTAACTCAGGATAATCCTGCACTAAGTAATCGAAAACTGCCACCACGGGCGATCGGGCTGGTAAATTCAGCTCAATCTGTTCCGCTGCAATGGTTTCTTGAAAAGCGGCAAATAGCTTTACCGTAACCGCAATCTCAGTGACGGTTAAATCAGGGTTTGACATTTGCACTTAAAAATCCCGACTGACCCGAATTAAGATTTTGGTAATATCCTCAGCCGCATTAGGGGGCAACAGATCAATCAAGGGTAGCTCTTTGCGGCCACCACCCACAGCAACCTTAAAATCGCGCAGGATCGCTATTACTTCGCCCTCCTCGACGCGATCGGCATTGCCACCTTCCACCATCGGATAAAGCCGCTCTGCCAGGGGTTTATGCAAGTGGGCATTGGCAAGATAGAGATGCCACTTAGCTACGTCTATATATATTTCCTCACCGATCGTGGCGGCGAGCTTTTCAATATTTTCTGCTTCGATCGTCATAACATTTATGTATGTTTGTGCTTAGGTTAGATGCTGGGTGCTGGGTCTATTCTGGTGTGGATTGTTTAAGATTTCGCTCCGTGGCAAAAGCCCAGATCCCATGAATCAGCAATAGTGCTAGCCAGGACTCGGTTAATAAAATTGTCCAGTCCCAGTTAGCATAAGTAATTGTGCGCACAAACCAGATACAGGAATTACTCGCGGCAAAGATGCCTACATGGAGCGCAAAGTTAATTCTATTTTCTAATCTTTGGTAGTCGGGATCGTTTTTGTCGGGGGGTTTTGACAACCGGGGAGCCATAATTATTTTGTATTTATATGTTAATTAATCTTGTCTAGATCTATTTTGCTCAATATGTATTGACTTTGGGCAACTAATTTTAGCCTAACCTGGACTCAGCCAAACCCAGCCAGGCTCATTTTTTCTTTTTTTTCTTCTTCTTGGCTCGATTCTTCTGGCGCGATTGTTTCGCCAGTTTATTTTTTGTTTTTTGCTTGGCCGATTTTTGGGATTTGCTCATTCCCCCTGGCATCATCGCTGGATTATATTCCCCAGCCATCCGCATCATTTCTTCATCGCTAAGAGGTCGATCGCTGCCTCCTGCGCCAGTCAACTTCTCTAAGCTATCAAGAATGCCGCGAATATGGAACTTGTCTTCTTCAGACATTGGCGGCGGTTCCTTGAGGCCAAAGGCATATTCTAATTCCTCCCAATCGCCCACGACGATCGGATCGACTCGGCCAGCATCATAGGCTTTTTTCACTACTGGTGCCGCGCTTTCGGCAGCTAATTGAATTAGATCATCCACCAGATAACTGTTCAGGTCGATGCTATTTTGCTTGTATTTTTCTAGTTGGGTAGTTAGGGCAGCAATGCTCTTATCATTGAGGGTTAAGTGTTTTTGGCCGATCGCCAGGAAGCATTCCATTGCCGTGACGCGACCATGATCGGAATTGCTGGTATCTGCTAGATAGCCACTGAGAGCGGTAAAGACTTCATCTTCATGCTTAAGCACAATCGCGGCATAAACCTGAGGCATTTCCTCATCAACCCATTCATCAGTTGTAGAGCGATCGAATAGGTCTAATAAGGGCACGATCGCTGCTTTGGCTTCTAATTGCGCCAGAACCCGCCAGGCATGAACCGCCCCCCATGCTTCCAGCTTTTGGGGTTTGAATTGAGGATTATTTCGGGTCAGTGCCAACTGAATTAGCTCTGGAATGTGCTCTGTGGTGATGCCAAATTCTTTGCCATAGTCCGCCAGTTTCTGGTAATTCATATCCTGGCATTCGCCATAGCTGAGTAGCTTAGCTACGGGGTCAACAAAATCTGAGAAGCTGGCGATCGTCATTTCATCTTCCTCCTTCTAATCACTTTGCCAGGTATTGAATAGAAATTGTAAGCTAAAACCCCAACAAACCTAACAGTGTTCAAACCAAAACATAGAGATACATGGCACTATGTCAATTTCATCATGATGAGCAGCCATATTTTGAAATACTTGCATGTTAAGAGCTTTATCAAAATACTATCTATCAATAATAATTTGACAGATTAATAGCTTCACCATCCTGGGTAGATCAACATATAACTTAACTACAATCCCACTATTAACATGATGCGCATGCTGCAAGTTAAAGCTTAAGGTTAATTTAGGTCATAGCCAGATCCTGCTTTAAATAACTCAGTGTGCTCTGTTATCCTTTGGCTGCGATTTGGACAGATGCCTTGTTGCGATCAATGGTGGTCAATTTTAGCAGCTAGATATCTAGATATATTGGCGATCGCGCTTACATATTGGGTTGGTGCCGTCGTCAGTAAGATATCAGACAAGAGACAAAATTTTCCAGATATTTGTCCATAAAAAATTATGCAAAGATGCATTAGTGGTTAAATCACTTTAATAAAGTTGCATCGACACTTTACGAGCCCATAGATATTAAGATATTAGGCTGCAAATGTGAGTAAGCAAGGGGCTAATGGGATTGCTATTTATCATGATCAGAACTATCTAAACCAAGCTGGAGCAGCATTATTGATCTGTCGCTAAGTCATGAATAGTTGACATACAAACATATTACCAATGCATTGTGTATTCCATAATACAAATGCCCAGAAATAGCAGTAAATTAATAGTTCAAAATGCTTGCAACTACAAACTAGTTGTAGTATTCTATAGATAGAAATTAAGACTGCTTGCTCAAGGAGGTGAATAGATGGAAAAAAGTTTGGTTTTGGCCTTAGATAGCTTTGACAATTATGCATTTGCGAATTATCTACATCGCAACGATAATTTTTTAACCAGTGCGATCGATACGTTTTATCAACCCAGCAATTCATACTCCACTCTTTTCAAAAAACTGGAGAATTATTGCTACTTGTTTGCTAACCTTTTTTGCCTGCTATTGCTGTTTACTTCTGAGCTTGGGCCATCGGTAGTCAACTGGGGACTTTGCGCAATTAGGCTTTGCATAGGGGCAATTTAGGGGCGATCGTCACCTGTCCTTAAAAGTTGCAGATAACTTGTATCATTGTTTACATTTCTTACGAATTTTTATGATGCTGCTATGGCTGAATCTGGCTGTGGCAGCTATTTTGTTGTTTTGTTGGCCACTAGACGGATTGACCAAAATATTTGAGAATGTACAGATCCCCGTTTATGCGGGATAATTACATCGTATTGCTTTATATAAATAACTTTAATAGGGTTAAGGCTACAACTTAGTTGTATTATCGTCTAGTTAATAATTTGGGTTGAGGCTGATGTCCAAAACTGGAACTGTCAGGCTTGCTTATGAGCTACTCGAAAGGATCGATGCGGCTTTGGGCGAAGGGCAATCACGACCAGACTTGATTACAAAAGCAGTCGAAGCTTATCTTGCTGGAGCATGTGTGCCACTTGATGATCAACATAACCAACATTGGTTTCGCAGTTCTAAGAAATTAGATCAGGTCAAGGAAGCCCTGGAAATCACCGAAGATAAGGTGGAAATGACCGAGGCGGCGTTGGTGAATAAAGCGGCGGAAATTAGTGGCCTAAGCGTTGAACAAATTACAGTGGAAGGGCGGCAGTATCGCGCCCAGGATGCAATTACCCGATCGCTTAGTACAGAAAACCGTGAAGGACATACCCAGGGGATTGTTGGTGCGGCGGATGAGCGCCTTGATGAGGCCTACGAGGCGGTTAAGGGGATGGTGAAAGATGGTACTTATAAACCTAAAGATGGCCGGATTAGCCTGACTGCAATTTCACAACGGGCAATGGCTAATTATAATTCTGCCAAAAGTTGGGCGGAGCGCCGTGGGCATACGGAACTATTGTCTAGTTCTAGCTCTGCTGAGCCTACTGATATCGCAGATGCATAGTGTTTTTAGTGGAGATTGTTAGAACAAGAAATAGCGCTGTGCCATGGGCAAAAGGGTAGCAGGTTCGCAGATCAATAGTTCGCCATCTGCCCTTACTTCATAGGTTTCTGGATCGACTTCGATTTTTGGTAAGGCATCATTCAGCTTCATATCTTGCTTGCCGATCTGACGGTTGTTAGCCACAGCCACGGCGGTTTTATTGAGTTTAATTTGATTGGGAATATCCTTCTCAAGCGCCGCCTGAGAAACAAAGGTGAGGCTGGTTGCCGCGATCGCGCCGCCAAAACTAGCAAACATCGGCTGCATATGAACTGGTTGCGGGGTAGGAATACTGGCATTGGCATCACCCATTTGTGCCCAGGCAATCATGCCGCCTTTTAGCACCAGGTCTGGCTTGATCCCAAAGAAGGCCGGATGCCACAAACAAAGGTCAGCCAGCTTGCCAACCTCGATCGAGCCCACATGATTAGCAATGCCATGGGCGATCGCGGGGTTAATCGTGTATTTGGCGATATAGCGCTTGGCGCGGAAATTATCGGCCTGATGATTGGCCTGCGTATCTGCTGATAATTGCCCCCGTTGCACCTTCATTTTGTGGGCAGTTTGCCAGGTGCGAATAATTACTTCGCCGACGCGACCCATGGCCTGGGAATCAGAGGCAATCATGCTGAATGCCCCCAGATCGTGCAAAATATCCTCAGCGGCGATCGTTTCTCTGCGAATCCGCGACTCCGCAAAGGCAACGTCTTCGGGAATAGCAGGATCGAGATGGTGGCAGACCATCAGCATGTCTAAATGCTCATCCAGGGTATTGAGGGTATAGGGTCGGGTTGGATTGGTAGAAGAAGGCAACACATTCGCTTCACCACAAACCTTAATAATATCTGGCGCATGACCACCACCGGCTCCCTCGGTATGGTAGGTATGAATGACGCGATTTTTAAAGGCGGCGATCGTCTGTTCCACAAACCCCGCTTCGTTCAAAGTATCGGTATGGATTGCCACCTGCACATCGTATTGATCGGCCACACTCAGGCAGGTATCGATCGCCGCAGGAGTCGTGCCCCAATCTTCATGGAGCTTGAGACCCATTGCCCCTGCTTCCACCTGTTCCGCCAATCCAGAGGGTTGACTACTGTTCCCTTTGCCCAGGAAACCTAGATTCATTGGAAAGGCTTCCGCTGCCTGCAACATGCGGTGAATATTCCAAGCACCAGGCGTGCAGGTAGTCGCATTTGTACCCGTGGCCGGGCCCGTGCCGCCTCCAAGCATGGTAGTGATCCCAGAGGCGATCGCAGTTTCAATCTGTTGCGGACAAATGAAGTGAATGTGGCTATCGATCCCACCGGCGGTCAGAATCTTACCTTCGCCAGCGATCGCTTCGGTGCTAGGGCCAATAATAATATCGATGTTGTCTTGAATATGGGGATTCCCAGCCTTACCGATCGCCACAATCCGACCATCCTTAATCCCCACATCTGCTTTGACTATGCCCCACCAATCCAGAATTAGGGCGTTGGTAATCACCACGTCAACTGCCCCACCAGCCCGATCGATCGTGGATTGTCCCATGCCATCACGAATCACCTTACCGCCACCAAATTTAACTTCATCGCCATAGGTGGTGTAGTCACGCTCTACGGCAATAAATAGTTCGGTATCGGCTAACCGGAGGCGATCGCCCACCGTGGGGCCATAGGTGTCGCCATAGGCGCGGCGATTCATGCGATAGCTCATTGTGCTTCTAACTCCTCTTTATTCTCGATTTTTACCCAACCAGGCTTACAAAGCCCCATTAATCAAGCCATTAAAGCCATATACCTCACGACTGCCCACATAGGGAACCAGGGTGATTTCTTTCTGATCGCCGGGCTCAAACCGGATTGCCGTTCCCGCCGGAATATCTAAATGCATTCCCCTGGCGCGATCGCGTTCAAACTCAAGGGCTGGATTCGCTTCAAAAAAATGAAAATGGGAACCAACCTGAATTGGTCGATCGCCAGTATTTGCCACCATCAGCGTGGTAGTTTCGCGCCCAGCATTTAATTCAATCTCGCCTGCTGCCGTAATTAGTTCGCCTGGGATCATATTGCTTAACTAGTTTGATTTTGTCGAGAATGTTTACAACTAAGTTAACTTAATTGATGCTTGGAAGCGAGCAACTCTCCTTTGGCTAGCTGCTTAAGTCTGTCAGAGAAATTGCGATCATTTAATTCTCTCAATATATACCAGTTCTGGATCATGTTCTGCGCGATCGCTAGTGAATTTAGGAAACAGCTATGCCTAGGTCAAAATTAAAAGCAGGAGATCTCTCAATCCCCTGCCCTACAAATGTCTTAGCTATTGACAGACAAGCTGTCATTTATGTGAGGTAATTTATTGAATTCATATTTAAGTGAAGCGATCGCTAGATTCACGAAACCACAAAATTAGTTTGTATAGCGATCGCTCTAACTCAAAAAGCAGATAACCGATTGACAACAGATTGCCAATGATTCGATGATTCAACTAAAACCCTAGAAATTGAACTGAGTGCGCAGATTACCTACGAACACATCATTACCAGAGAAGTTGTTGAAATTCCAGATGTATTGAACATTAGGAATAATGGCAATATTTTTGGTCAAAGGCAGATAGTAAGCAGCTTCCAACTCATAGGAAGTGCTACCATCACCACCGCCAGAAACTAGATTCTCGCGCCCACTGGTGATGTCATAGGGCATCAAGAATGAGACTGTGCCTCTAGCACCATCTTTGAACAAATCAAGTAAGGCGAAACCAACTTGGAATGCTTGAGCTTCTAGATTCCCCTTGGGCACCGCGCCATCGCTGGGGTTGATGTTGGTGTCGGTGAAGCCATAACGACCGAATACACCAAAGCGATCAGTAATCAACCAATCCATATTGACCGCATAGGTGTTGGACTGGGAGTTATTAACTGCACCACCAAAGCCATCATCGGCCAAACCGCGAATCGGTTCACCACTGACCAAGCCATCACGAGCCTGAATGTTGGTGCGAGCATAGATAAAGCGGAGGTTAAACTTTTCAGAGGGCTTGAAGGTCAATTCTGCGGCCAGAATGTTGGTACCACCAAACAACCCTTCATCGGGATTGGAAGCCGAGTTGGAGGTAAAGAACTCGTTGCTTTCGGCCAAATAACCAAGGTGGAAGTCAAACTTATCACCCAGAGGTTGCAGCCACACTGCACCAGCACCACGATTGACGATGCTCAAGAAGGTACTATCGATCGCGTTGAAGCTGCTAACACCATTAAACAAGAGGGTGAAGCGATTGGCTTCAAAATACTTATAGAAATTAACCCGGGGCCCGACCACAATCCGCGACTTGCCACCAAATACAGGGAAGCTGTAGGACAATTCGCGCAAAACAAACTCATTCGCTGCCGAACCAGAGGTCTGGTCAAAGTATGGCGTACCATCGGAGTTAAACTTACCTGCCGACACATAAACATTAGCAGGGGAAGTACCATTACCAGCCGCAAGCTGAGTGGTTAATAAATCATCACCAGTGAACGAGGTTTTGAGATCTAACCAGACCAAACCACTGAAGGTAAGATTCGGGTCGTTCTCAACGATCTCACTGATGGGATTACCAAAGGCATCACGACTACCGATCTCTCGGCGGATATCGCTACCGGTGGCACCAGTCAGGTTAAAGAATGCCAACCCACTTAACTTGGTGGTGGTAGAAAATTGCTGGGCTTCGAGTTGGGCGGTCTTGGCTTCGAGCGCATCAACACGGCCACGTAGGGCAGCTAGCTCAGCGGCAAATTCTTCTTGAAGTCTTTGCAACGCAGCCAGGTCTTCTTTGCTAACCTTATCGGCCAAACCAGAGGAAATAATTTCGTTGATTTTGTCCAAGCAAGCATTCAAGCCAGCGGCGAACTCATACCTGGTCATGGCTCGCTGACCACGATAGGTGCGATCGGGATAGCCAGCAATACAGCCGTAGCGCTCTACTAGCGATTGCAAGGCCGTAAATGCCCAATCGGTAGGTTGCACATCACTTAGCTGGGAAACGGAAGTTACCTGTGATAACTGCTGGGGGGCTGGATTGTTGGAATGGAACTTTTCCTGGGAATATCTTTGCACCTGATCCAGGTAATCCAGGTTAGCCACGGTTTGGCTTGATTCTTCACTAAGCTGGGCTACATATTGCTCAGTAGTTTTTGCAGCTTGATCAGCTTGAATAGACTGATCGGCAGTTGATAGTTGGGAAACCGGATCGATCGATTCAGCATTAGCGGTTTTGCCCAGGCATAGCAATAGCCCAAGCGCACCTACTGGGATGCTGAGGAGTCCTCGACACCACAATTTAAACATTAATCTCACTCCACACTTATTTATTATGCTTAGGATAAGTTAAGACCTGGTTAAAGACAATATATTATTAGCTCGATTAATCTTTTATTAATCTTGAGCCTAATTCTGGCGATCGGTTCCTATGTACACTTTCAACTCAACTATTACATTTGCCAGCACATGACCTAGCTTGTATGCAACCAGTTGGAATTTAGAAAATATTTATAGAGCGATCGCCTAATTGTCTTGAAGCCCTGGCTAAACTTGCCTGATCAAGTATCCATCGAGATCCTGTATCTTCAGGCATACTGATCCATAGGCTAAGCTAGCATGGGTGATTTGGCGTAAATGTATTCTCGGCAACAATTATTTTGACTAGATTGATCTCAAAGGCGGTGGGATTATTTCCTCTGAATCCAGCCATGATCTGCTAGGAACTTAGCTAATAGCGGCAATCAATTGCTTATCTCTGCCTGATATTTCTAACAACTTCTATTAACGAATTGGTTCATGCACCGTAACCAACTTAGTGCCATCGGGGAAGGTGGCTTCGACCTGCACTTCATGGATCATTTCGGCGATCCCCTCCATTACCTGATTCCGGTTTAGCAATGTTGTGCCATAGGTCATCAAATCTGCTACCGTGCGACCATCCCGCGCCCCTTCCAAAATCCCTGCCGAAATATAGGCCACGGCTTCTGGATAATTGAGCTTTAGGCCGCGATCCTTGCGGCGTTCTGCCAGCAGGGCAGCAGTAAAAATCAATAATTTGTCTTTTTCCTGGGGCGATAGCTGCATACCTTATTCCTCAATCACTACTCCTCAACCACTGCTGATATTACAATATATCTCGATATATCTCGATCTGGAGGTGCGATCGTCTTTCTGAGCAACAATTGGCAATTGTTATCAATTAGTTAGGGTGCTGCAAACTTCAGAATTAAATCTAGCTTGCTTGGCTTAATGTTTATGGTTTTATGTTTATGGTTTTAATAATATCTAAATAAAAATAAGAGCCAAGCTACTGCCATACTCTCGGTTGGCAAACGGGTAATTCCAGATATGCCGATCGCAAAAGTTGCCAAATTTGCTTAAACCATTGCTTCGCCAGGTGACTTGAATTACCGCGATATCGACAGACCAATCCCAAAATTGTGCTAGTTACCCCTGCATCATGAATGCTGGCATCGGCATAATTAATTAAATTTTGTTCGGCACTCACGATCGCTAACCAGGCTTGCTTAATCTGGGCAATTATTTCTGGATTGGCTGGTTGCCCCGCCAGGACGAGCGATCCTAAAATTGCTTTGCGAGCCAGGCCATTGCTAGATTCCAATAATTCCATTTGTCCCACCAGGCGTTGTCGATCGCACCAGATTGGTTTGCCCGCTTGCCAGATTTCACAATGCGATCGCCATTGGCCAGGGCAAAATACCTCACCCCTGGCGGTACGCCCAAATCTAGTTAGATCCCAGCCCAGCCAGAGTGCCTTGGGCTCCAAATCGATCCGTAGCTTTTGAGTATAATCAGCCCCCGCAAAAACGATCGTTTCCTGGGGCAACCATTCCAGGCAAGCACCGGCACCAACTGTAATTTTCGTTTCCTGAACAGCGATTTGGCCATTACTGCGATAAATCTTAGCTGCCGCTGCATTGGTGATTAAAGCATGGGTATTGGGTTGTAGCTTGATTTGACTGGTGAGCCGATCGCCACCGACCACCCCGCCTGCTGTGTGCACAATGATGCTGTGGCAGATGCGATCGCCTTCAGGATAAAAGGGGCGTTGCATCCTAAACGGAGCCTGGGTATGGGTATGGACTAACTTGGTAGCAAGGTCGGTGTTGCCATATTCTAATTCCAAGTGACCATGCCAGTTAGATCTAGACATACTAATACTTTTAAAAAATCATATAAAAAAGTCTGTAACACTCTAACAGCAAGAATCAGGATGAAAACGAGTCATTTGTAATTATTTCTAGATTTTTCGTTTAAATCATCTCGATCGCTGCTCATTCACCTAGATATGCCTCAATCACCGCCGGATTATTTTTAACCTGCTCCGGTGCATCCAGCGCAATTAACTGACCAAAATTTAGCACCGCAATCCGATCGCACAGACCCATCACCAGCGGTACATGATGCTCAATCAGCAAAATAGTTAAATTGAGGCGATCGCGGATCTGACGAATAAATTCGCTTAGCTCGGCCTTTTCGTTGGGGTTCATACCTGCCGCCGGTTCATCCAGCAGCAATAACTTAGGCTTTAGGGCTAGGGCACGGGCAATTTCCAAACGACGCTGATCGCCATAGGCAAAACTGTTGGCCTGGTGGTCGGCCTTATCTGCTAAACCGACCAGCTCCAACAACTCCATCGCCCGATCGTAGGTGTCTACTTCTTCGCCCCTGGCTATACCGAATACACCAGAAAATACCCCAGCCTGGGTATGCACATGGCGGGCGATCGCCACATTTTCCAGGGCTGAAAGATTACAAAATAAACGAATATTTTGGAACGTGCGCGCAATCCCACTGGCAGCAATCTGGTGGGGGCGCAGCTTGGTAATATCCTGGCGATCGTGGCTAAGGCTGCCGCTCGATGGCTCCAGCAGGCCAGTAATAATATTAAACAAGGTGGTCTTGCCAGCACCATTGGGGCCAATTAAGCCAAAAATCTCACCCTGCTGCACCGCAAAGGAAACCCGATCGATCGCCACCAGGCCACCAAAGCGACGCGTAATTTCATTAACTTTCAGAAATTCTGATAATTCATTCACTGCCGTTACAAATAGAGCAGAACTAAGAAAAAATTGTTAGATCATAATCATAATGCCTCCCCTAACGAATTAACGGGAAGATAGGCATTGCATGGACATATTTTTGTTAAGGCTTAGTCGTAGGTGGGTTTAAATTTCGCTTTTAAAGTCAATTGCTGGGGCGAGAGAGAGAGGAACACAAGTATCTATCAAACTTCAATCGAATTAGTTATTCTTAGCGGCTGCTACCTAGCTGGATATAGGTACTGACATTACGTACTGCCTGGGTCGCATAAAAATCATTGGGCTTTTGCTGCAATGCCTGCTGGAAATTTTCCAAAGCAACGTTATATCTACCGTTGGCCGTGGCATCGTAACCAGCTTCCATGTAGCGATCGTAGCGAGAGGTATTCGGATCGCTGCTAGTGATTTCTTCGGTATCCAGAATTGCATTCTTGGAATTCCAATAGGCGATCGTGGCATAGCGATCATTTGGCCGTTCCGCCAGTGCCAGGCGAAAATATCTGGTTGCTTGGCGATTCTCGCTCCGTTGCGCAGCAGCATAACCCAAACGCATATAGCGATTGTAGGGTGGTTCTAATGCATAAAAATCCAGTGGTTCTTCGGCAGCCGGAACTGCTCTTTGCTCACCGCGCTGAATATAGGTAGTAATATTACGAATTGCCTGGGTGGCATAGTAATCATCGGGTTTTTGATCCAGTGCCTTTCTGAAATTAATCAGTGCAGTTTGATAGTTCTCATCCTCGGTGGCATCATATCCAATCCGCATGTAGCGATCGTAGGTTGACTCCTGTTCGATCGTGCGGGGCGATGAATTGTCGTTATTGATAATGTCTTTTGAATTCCAATAGGCGATCGTGGCGGCTTTGTCTTGTGCCCGCTCATATAATGCTGCCCGAAAATAGAGCACCGCCGTATCGTGATCTTCGCGCTGAACCGCCGCATAGCCCAAACGCATGTAGCGATCGTAGGGAGCCTCATTAGTTGGCCAAGTCCCGCGCGAACTTTCTACCCGAATGACGGGGCGATCGTCAGGTGGAACTACTGGATCTGGCTCAGGTTGAGTCACTTGCGGTTGAGGTGCTGGCTCAGTGGAGAGCGAATCCTGGGTTTCCTGGGCTTGAATTGCGCCAATGCTTCCCATACTTATACTTAATGATGAGGCGATCAGAGTTGTAGCCACCAAATTTAATGGTTTGACTACATCAAAAAACTTATTCACTCTATATGCTCCTGTGCTTAAGTGATGATTTTTAAAGCATTCATGACACGGCTAAATCCGCCTAGCCTTGATTAGGACAGGCATCCATCATATTTAATAGTTACTTTAACAGTAGAGTATAAATGTGAACTTGTTTTGAAATCCTTGTATTTATCTCAGGCATAAAATTTAGCTAGTTGTTGTGACTTTTAGGCCACTTGTTTTTTGTAGATATGGCCAAGCCTCAACTTTTGCTGGCGATCGACGTTGACTATTACTGCTTTGTAGGCGATCGCCTTCTAAATGCACAAAAGACGCTTAGCTAAGTCAACACTCCATCATATTCAGCATAAAAAACTCTTCTAGTTACAAGAACCGAAGAGCAATTAAATATTTGGTTTCTTTGGACAATGCGATATCAATAACCTGTTTATGCACATGTGAGAATCAAGCTCTAAATACCGACAAAATCAAGTATTCAGAGTGTTTTTATCCCGCAAAAGGCTATTTAAACAGCTTCGAGACCTTTTTCACCAGTACGGATACGGATGATCTCATTCACCGGCGAGATAAAGATCTTGCCATCGCCAATTTCACCAGTGCGGGCAGCAGATAGAACCTTCTCGACCACCATATCGACTTGGTTATCCTCGACCACGATTTCTACTTTTAACTTTTGTAGAAATTCTACGGTGTACTCAGAACCGCGATAGCGCTCTGTTTGCCCCTTTTGGCGACCGAAGCCACGTACTTCTGATACAGTCATCCCAACGATGCCTGCATTAACTAGAGCAATTTTGACATCATCTAGCTTGAAAGGACGAATTATTGCCTCAACTTTTTTCAAATTACTCCTCCAGATCCTGTCTAGTTGTTTAACAATTTGTAATTGCTTTACACTTTAGTTAGATGCAAATGTGCAAAACTAAAGTTCTCTTATTTTCTAACTTGTGTTTTGTAGCCAATTCAACCAAAAGCTACGATCGACTTATGGCTCTATGGCAGATGTGAGTGCTGTAAGCTAAATCAGCTCAAACTGTGCAGCTTATGCTACTAGGATGAATACCCTAATGCGATGCATCTGTAATAAATCTTACGGCATCGCAAACTGCTACGCCATAAATTACGCCATAAATATTGTTAGATCTTGAGAATTGTTGAAATTAATTAGGTAGATAAATAGTTATGTCTGACGTGTTATCCGCCTACCGCGAGGAGGCTGCCCAACGGGCAAAACTTGGGATCCCGGCGCTTCCTGTCACTGCTGCTCAGGCTGGGGCAATCTGTGAGTTGTTGAAAAATCCACCTGAGTCGGAAGCAGATTTTTTAATGCATTTGTTGCGCGATCGCATTCCGCCGGGAGTTGATCAGGCGGCCTATGTCAAAGCTGGCTTTTTAACCGCGATCGCCAAGGGGGAAATTAGCTCACCCTTAATCAGTCCCGTTCTGGCCGTAGAGCTATTGGGCACGATGGTAGGTGGATATAATGTGCAGACTCTGGTAGATTTACTTTCCCATCCTGCTCTGGGTGTTGAGGCTGCTAAGGCGTTGAGTAAAACCTTGCTGGTATTTGATGCCTTTAATCAGGTGCAAGAATTAGCTGCTGACAATCAATATGCCAAGCAGGTAATTGACTCTTGGGCAGCGGCGGAATGGTTTACCAACAAACCAGCCCTGGCGGAGGAAATTACCGTTGCGGTTTACAAGGTGGATGGCGAGATTAACACCGACGATCTTTCTCCTGCCGCACAGGCCTTCTCCCGGCCAGATATTCCGCTTCATGCCTTGAGTATGCTGGAGAGCCTTGATCCTGGTGCGATCGACAAAATTGCTGAACTGCGCGCCGCTGGCCACACTGTGGCGTTTGTGGGTGATGTGGTCGGTACTGGTTCATCCCGTAAATCGGCGATCAATTCGCTTCTCTGGCACATTGGCCACGATATTCCCTTTATTCCCAATAAGCGCGCTGGTGGCGTAATTATTGGCGGTGCGATCGCGCCAATTTTCTTTAACACTGCCGAAGATGCTGGTGCTTTGCCGATCCAGTGCGATGTTAGCAAGCTGGAAACGGGCATGATGATCAAAATTCATCCCCATGCTGGCAAAATCACCGATGCCGAATCCGGTGCAGAGTTGGCCAGCTTCACCCTCACCCCAGAGACGATCGCCGATGAGGTGCGTGCTGGTGGCCGGATTCCTTTGATTATTGGCCGTAGCCTCACCGACAAAACCAGGCTCGCGCTCGATCTACCGGTTAGTGATGTCTTCACTCGCCCGATCGCCCCAACGGATACGGGCAAGGGTTACACGTTGGCACAAAAAATGGTGGGACAGGCCTGTGGGGTGGCCGGGGTGCGTCCTGGTACTGCCTGTGAGCCAATCATGACCACGGTGGGATCGCAGGATACCACTGGCCCGATGACCCGCGATGAACTCCAGGAATTAGCCTGTTTGGGCTTCAGTGCCGATCTGGTGATGCAAAGTTTTTGCCATACTGCCGCCTATCCCAAGCCAACCGATGTAAAAACCCACCGCGATCTGCCTGACTTCTTTTCGACCCGTGCTGGGGTGGCCTTACGCCCTGGTGATGGAATTATCCATTCCTGGCTGAATCGGATGTTATTGCCGGATACAGTGGGTACCGGTGGCGATTCCCATACCCGTTTCCCGTTGGGGATTTCGTTCCCGGCAGGTTCCGGCCTGGTGGCGTTTGCCGCCGCCCTGGGGGTGATGCCATTGAATATGCCAGAGTCAGTTCTGGTTAAGTTCAAGGGTGAATTGCAACCCGGTGTCACGCTGCGGGATATTGTCAATGCGATCCCCTATGTGGCGATCCAGAAAGGTTTGCTCACGGTCGAGAAGCAAAATAAAAAGAATGTGTTTTCCGGCCGGATTATGGAGATCGAAGGATTGCCCGATCTCAAGGTGGAACAAGCCTTTGAGCTAACCGATGCCACGGCAGAGCGATCCTGTGCCGGCTGCACGATCAAGCTGAGCCAAGAAACGATCGCGGAGTATTTGCAATCCAATGTAGCACTGCTGAAAAATATGGTGGCGCGGGGCTATCAGGATGCCAAAACGATCATGCGGCGGGTGGCCAAAATGGAGGAATGGTTAGCCAATCCTGTCTTGATGGAGGCTGATGCTGATGCCGAATATGCAGAAGTGATTGAGATTGATTTGAATGAAATCAAAGAACCGATCGTGGCTGCTCCCAATGATCCCGACAATGTGAAGTTGCTCTCGGAGGTCGAGAACGATCGCATTGATGAGGTGTTTATTGGTTCCTGTATGACCAATATTGGCCATTATCGCGCCGCGGCTAAGGTGATGGAGAATGAGCCCCCGGCTGAGGTGCGATTGTGGATTTGCCCACCGACCAGGATGGATGAATATCAACTTAAGGAAGAGGGGGTTTATAGTGCGTTTGCGGCGGCTGGAGCCAGAACTGAGGTGCCTGGTTGCAGCTTGTGTATGGGTAATCAGGCGCGGGTGGCCGATGGGGCAACGGTGATGTCCACCTCGACCCGCAACTTCAACAATCGCATGGGCAAGGGAGCCAGAGTCTATCTGGGATCGGCGGAGTTGTCGGCGGTCTGTGCGCTGTTGGGACGCATTCCCACCGTGGCTGAATATATGGAGATCGTGGCCAACAAGATCAACCCGTTTGCGGGCGATCTCTACCGCTATTTGAACTTCGACCAGATCGCTGGGTTTGAGGATGAAGGGCGAGTAATCCCGCTGGAGGATATGCCCAAGATCGAGGATCTGTTGGGTATGCCCACGGCTGCTGGTAAGTAGATTGATCGCTTTCGACAGTGCGATCGCCATTGATAGGGCGATTACTCAATATTAATTATTAATTTGGGGATCTCATGGTTAATTGCCTGAGATCCTTTCAATTTTCAATCAGCTCCTTAAGAACCAAGAACAACGATCGTCAGATCGTCAGAGCACAATAATATGAGCAGTGGTTTTAAGCATTTTGATGATGAATATTTGCCAAAACCTGTCTCGACAGATGCAAGATCACCAAATCTCATGATTTCTGTATAAACCTATACCTTTAAACCTAAATACAACTTTACTCAGCAACCTACAGTGTTAAAATTAGCGTGGCTCAGCAAACGTAAATAAATTAAATCCACCCGCCATATTTTTACAACAAATATGTTGTCTCCTGAATTAAGTAAAACACAGCCTGGAACATCATTAGGTGCTGTCCTAGTAGTTGAAGACGAAGCGATCATCCGCGAAACGATCGCCCTAGCGCTCAAAGACGAAGGCTACGAAGTTTTGATCGCCGAAGATGGCTACAGTGCCCTGGGAATGACCCAGCGAAATGAGCATATCGATCTAATTGTGCTGGATGTGATGCTGCCCTATGTCAGTGGCTTGGATCTATGCCGGATTATTCGCAAAGATGGTAGCAATCTTCCAGTGCTGATGGTTAGCGCCAAGGGTACAGAAGGCGATCGGATTGTTGGCCTGGAAGTCGGTGCCGATGATTACTTAAGCAAGCCATTTGGTATCCGCGAGTTAGTAGCACGTTGCAATGCACTGATGCGGCGGCGGCGATTGAATTATCAAGCCCAGGAACCGAGCGTGCTCAGGGTTGGTGATATTACCATGTATCCCCAGGAATGTCGGGTGATGGTGCGTGGTGGAGAGGTGAATCTCTCGCCCAAGGAGTTTCGGATTCTAGAATTGTTCATGAGCCATCCCCGACGGGTGTGGTCGCGGGAGCAGTTATTGGAAAAAGTGTGGGGTGCGGATTTTGTGGGTGATAGCAAAACCGTGGATGTACATATTCGCTGGTTGCGTGAGAAGCTAGAAGCAGAACCAAGTGAGCCCAAATATTTGGTGACGGTGCGTGGTTTTGGCTATCGTTTGGGTTAAGGCTTAGATTTAGCTAATCTTATCTTAATTTAGTTAGTTTCAAGTTAAGCTGGGGCTCAGGTTTGCATAATATACTGCGGCTCAGCCATTAATTAAAATTAAAATGACTTGAGTTTTAGAAGTTTTAGATAGGTGTGAGCCCGATCGAGTCTATGCATAGTAGTTACGTTGGTTACACGTGAGTTCGACGGAGTAGAAAAAGAGACAAGAAAGGCTGAGACTGTTATTGAAGAACTCAAATCTCAGCTATGGCTAAAATTGTATCTCACCTAGATGTAACGCAGATTTTTTGTGATGTAGACGACTTTTGCCAGCAATTTGAACGTCATTGTCAGCAATATCCTCAACTACCGTCAATCCTACGCGAGAAACGCAGTCGCTCACGTATGAGTTTGAGTGAAGTAATGACCATAGTTATTGCCTTCCACGGTTCAGGATTTCGTACCTTTAAGGATTTCTACACACTGTGTGTTGTCCCTCACTGGCACAAAGCGTTTCCCAACTTAGTTAGCTATAACCGTTTCGTTGAATTGATGCCCTGGACATTGATGTTGCTGTGCTGTTTTTTACACACTCGCCAAGGTGAAATAACCGGGATTAGCTTCATTGATTCAACACCTATTGAGGTATGTCATCCCTGCCGTTCCAAGAGCCATCGTGTGTTTGAGGGATTAGTGGGCTGGGGCAAGAATTCTATGAGTTGGCACTATGGCTTTAAATTGCATTTAATTATCAACGAGAGAGGTGAACTACTTGCCTTTAAGCTTACTGCGGGTAATGTTGATGACCGTAAACCAGTGCCAGACTTGGCCAAAGACCTAATTGGCAAGTTATTTGGTGACCGAGGCTATATCTCTCAACCCTTGTTTGAAAAGCTCTTTGAGCAAGGTCTGCAACTAATTACTCGCTACAAGAAAAACATGAAACAGAAATTGGTCAAATTAATCGACAAAATTCTCTTGCGCAAGCGCTCCTTAATTGAAACTGTCAATGACCAGTTAAAAAATATTTCTCAAATCGAGCATTCCAGGCACCGCAGCGTCTGGAATTTCTTGGTTAATCTCTTTGCTGGCTTGACGGCTTATACTTATTTACCTAAAAAGCCTTCTATAGATTTGCAGCATAAAGGCTTGCCTGCTCTACCTCCTGCTATGTTTTAAACTCGTCGAACTGACGTTGGTTACGTTGGTGTGATCGCCCTGGCATAATGAATTCAACAGGTTTGGCCATAATCATCACCACTTAGCTTTTAAGCGCTAGATCAGAGGCTGTAGCAGTTTAGAGCTTTAGAGCGCGAGAATCAACCAGAAATCTACAGGGGACTAAGCCGTGGCACTGGTATGGTTTGGATTGGGCTTTGGCTCATGTCTGGTATGGGTAATTGCCCTGCGGGTCTGGGCTAGAAGGCTTCATAGTAATAATAGATTAAAAAATAGTAGGAAGGGTTGGCGATCGATTGCCAGGTTGTTTAGCGATCGCCACAGTTCTAGTGCCGATTTTGGCGATCTAAATGGCCTGAGTGAACAACCCCTTTCCCCCTTGGCAACTCTTACCCTGGCCTGGCAACTGGATCAAATTAATAATAATGAGCAAGTAGCACCGCCTGTCGATCGCAAAACCAGCCATTTGCAGGCACAGCAAAATAACTGGCAGCAAATAATTAACCAAGTGCCGCTGGGCTATATCCAGGTTGATGAAGAGAACCGCCTGGTATTTTGCAATCATCCGGCCTGTGGTTTGTTGGGTATTCCTAATTGTCTGGAATCTGCCACCAATCGCCGTTTCCTGTTGCAACTGGTGCGCTCCTATGAGTTGGATCAACTAATTCAAAAAACCCGTGACGATCGCCAGAATCATAATGCCGAGTGGGTGTTTCATTGGGTTGAGCCAGATCCACTTAACCCCCATCAGCGGCAGGATATTCCGCTCCAGGGTTATAGTTTTCCCTTGGCCGACGGGCATATTGGCATTTTTATCCAAGATTGCACCGAAAAAGTTACCCTAATTCAACAGCGCGATCGCTGGGCTTCGGATGTGGCACATGAACTAAAAACGCCACTCACTTCAATCAGATTGGTAGCAGAAACACTCCAGGCCAGAATCGAGCCAGACTTGAGGATTTGGATCGATCGATTGCTCGATGAAATATTGCGTTTAAGTAATTTAGTGCAAGATTTGCTAGATCTGGGTCAGACTGACATTGGTATGCCGCTGAAATTAAATATTCAAACCATCGATCTGGTGCAACTGATCAAATCAGCCTGGAGTAGTCTGGAGCCACTGGCTCAAAAGCAACGAGTTCGATTGGAATATCAGGGCATAGAGCAAATAGAGCTTGAAGCGGATCAATCGCGGATTTTTCGCCTGTTCCTCAACCTGCTGGACAACGCGATTAAATATAGCCCGGCGCTGCAAATTATTTTGGTGGTGGTAGAGCTAGTGGAAACAGACCAACAGGTATTGATTCAAGTGATTGATTCGGGGCCTGGGTTTCCGGCCGAGTCTCTGCCCCATGTATTCGATCGCTTCTATCGAGTCGATCAATCGCGCGCACGTCACATGAATGAAAAAGGCGGGAGTGGTTTGGGCTTGGCGATCGCCCGTCAGATTGTCCAAACCCACCACGGTAAAATCACCGTTAGCAACGATCCAGACACTGGGGGGGCTTGTATTGAGGTGAGGCTACCGCTACATCATGCCAGTAATGTCCTGACTCAGAACAGTTTAAATTGACTTAAATTGACTACCTGACTACCTAGCAATTCAAGCCAAAAGGTGGTTATGGGTAGCTTAGCAACATGGCACAATAAGCCGAAAGGCTCATGTATATTTATGGCATCTAGCTTACAATACAGGCGCTTTCGTCCGGTCTAGATAGGGCAGCTAGTTATATTACGACTACAATAAAGATATTGGTTACTAATCTTTGGTTACTAACCTGGGGATGGTAGCATCAGAAGCAAAAATGTAAATGCAATGTCAATTAACATCAATGGTAGTTAGTAGTAGCTCTAATTTCCTAGTCATTTACTGATTTACTGATGTGCTAATGTGTGAGACTGACATGCCAGCTAATTGATACGTTTAATACGTTGATTTGATTGGCTTAACGCCACATTAATAACACGAATAAAAGCATTGCTGGTATAGTAGACATTTGAGTCTGGGGAAGTAGATCTTGAGCCGATACGTTATAGGGGATGTTCACGGTCAGTACGATGGGTTGATGCAACTGCTAGAGGAGTGCGACCTGAATGCTGACGATACGTTATACTTCCTTGGCGATCTAATCGATCGTGGCTCAAAAAGCTCAGAGGTAGTTGAATGGGTAATTAATAATAACCACGCCTGCATTAGGGGTAATCACGAGCAGATGTGCATTGAGGCATTTGATGCTCCAGAGACCTCGATGTTGTGGCAGGGATGGTTAGCCAATGGCGGTGCAGCGACATTAGAAAGTTACGGCGATGCGGATCTGCTGACCAAGCACCTGCAATGGATGCGCCAGTTGCCGCTATATATGGACTTGGACACCTATTGGTTAGTCCATGCCGGGGTTGATCCTAAC
Organism: Pseudanabaena sp. PCC 7367; assembly: GCF_000317065.1. Lineage (GTDB taxonomy): Bacteria > Cyanobacteriota > Cyanobacteriia > Pseudanabaenales > Pseudanabaenaceae > Thalassoporum > Thalassoporum mexicanum. Next base: position 3,721,616 of record NC_019701.1, on the reverse strand, counting down.
CTGACGATCGAGGATCAAACTTCCTTAGAATTTTGTTGGATTCGTGAGCCTTTCCATTGCAGTCCCAACCGATATTTTAGTGATAAGACCATTATTACTGGTCATACAATTACCTTTGTGTTCCCTGGTGTACATCCGGGGCAGATTGCCCAGGGACCTGGCTGGCTTGGCATCGACACTGGTGCATATCATCCTAAGAGCGGTTGGCTCAGTGCCCTCAACCTCGATACCCAGGTGGTACATCAATATAATGTCTACCATCGCAATGGGCGATCGTTGCCCCTGGATACCCTAACGGTGCCAATCAAACTACCAACATTTAGGCGCAAAACTAGTAGTCGTCGCTAAGACTAGTTGACTGATTCCAGGCATAAAGCATTTGCCGTGATTGAGATCACTAAAATCCATATATTTATTCACAAACATGCCGATGCTTTCGTAGTTAAAATGTTAGCAAGAACCAATTTATATGTGTTGCTAACTGGATGAGAGCAAAAGCTCATGAATAATCATTTAATTCCATCTCATAGTGTTTCCCACTTCAAGTTTTGGCGCAATGGTGTATTGCGTGAAGGCATTACCTACAACAATGAAATCTATGGGCTGGTGGATTGTTTTGATCTGAGCGATCGCCATATTGCCTCCCGGATCTTGCACAATCTAAATCAGCAGAATGTGCCGGCGGTCATCACGATCGGCAGCCGGCAGCCGCTATCAACTCTGGAAAAGCCTGCGCAGTCAATATTGGCAATCATCTCAACCGAGTAACTCTAACCTAGATACAGCTCCTTTAATTAATCAAACAAATATCGATCGCTATCAGGTAGCCTAGTGTGGTCTCACGCAATATATCGCTCAAACCTAATATAGCTATGTTTCTCCATCAGCCGTCACCAGAATTGAATAGAGTTCAGGGCGGCGATCGCGGAAAAACCCAAACGAGGCACGATCGCGCCTAATTTGGGCAAAGTCAAAACTGGCATATCCCACCCCCTCCTTGTGGGCTCCTAGTTGCGCCACAATGTCGCCACGATGGTTGGCAATAAAAGAATGCCCATAAAAAAATTGATTTTCAGCTTCCCGACCAATTCTGTTTGCGGCTGCCACCGGCACAATATTACTCACCGCATGACCCACCATTGCCCTTTGCCAGGGGCCTCTGGTGTCTAGATCGGGCTCATCTGGCTCCGAGCCGATCGCCGTAGGATACAGCAAAATATCCGCCCCCTGCATCACCATTGCCCTAGCGCATTCCGGAAACCATTGATCCCAGCAAATACCCACACCCACCTTACCAAACACGGTTGGCCACACCTTGAAACCGCTATTGCCCGGTCGAAAATAAAATTTTTCCTCATAGCCAGGCCCGTCTGGAATATGGCTTTTGCGGTAAATGCCCAGAATTTCGCCAGTGGCATCGATCGTGGCGACGCTGTTGTAGTAGGCTTGTCCTGCCTGTTCAAAAAAAGGGACTGGAATCACGGCATTGAGTTTATCGGCGATCGCCTGGAAATGCTTAACTGTAGGATGTTCGGCGGCAGGCTTAGCCCAAGCAAAAAATTCATCCCGCTCTAGATTACAAAAATACTTACCTTCAAATAGTTCTGGGATTAAGATAATGTTTGCGCCATTGCCACTGGCTTCGATCGCTAAGTCGATGATTTTGGCAATATTGTCGTGGCGATCGCCATTTAATTTGGCTTGCAAGACGGCAACTTTGACAGGCTGCGATTGGGGCATAGTATAGGTTAGTTATTTTTAATTAATACAATCTCAGCGCTACTTTAAGTTCCATTTGGCCTGGGGCTATGCCAAATTTATTCATCAAGTTTTAGACGAATAGCGATGATTTAGAATCCTAATCCCCTGCTTGGACTCCCGTTATTTTAAAATACAAAAGCAGTCCCAGTAACCCCGCCATAAGAATTAATGTCCCAAGCGCGTGAACCCTTTGCCAGCCTTTTGCTCTACCACCTGTTTAAATGGTCGGTGGTTAGCCCCATGCTCCATGCTTATTTTCGGGGGCGTATCTATGGTGTGGAAAATGTGCCACAAACGGGGGCTCTGGTGGTAGTTAGTAATCATGCCAGCCATTTCGACCCGCCGATCGTCTCCAATTGTGTTGGCCGCCCGGTGTCGTTTATGGCGAAGGAAGAATTGTTTAAGGTGCCAGTTTTGAGCAGTGCGATCCGGCTCTATGGTGCATATCCAGTCAAACGTGGCGCTAGCGATCGCAGTGCAATTAAATCTGCCTTGGCTTCCCTGGCAGATGGTTGGGCGACGGGAGTGTTTTTGCAGGGCACCCGCACCAAGGATGGCCGGATCAATGATCCCAAGTTGGGGGCAGCGCTGATCGCGGCGAAGGCCAATGCACCAATTTTGCCAGTGAGTTTGTGGGGCAGTGAAAAAGTTTTAACTAGTGGCAGCAGTTTCCCCCGTCCCTATCCGATTACGGTCAGGATTGGTGAGGTATTGCCAGCACCAGCATCAAGCAGTCGGGCTGATCTGGAAGCCACTACGGCAAAATGTGCGGCGGTGATTAATGCCATGCATGACCTGGGAAGATGATTGAATAGATGATTGAATAATAGTTAAAACTAAAGTTGATCAAGAATATTGTTAATATCCTCGATCTCATCGATCGGCTCATCCCCCACCTCTCCTTCAGGCTTTTTAATTAAATGCGGAAAATGCTCATCTTGTAGTTTGGCCACCGTATGCACCAATAATTCTGCCACCTCCTGCACCTGTCCCGCTTCGGCCAGCGACAGCACCAACGCCGCCAGCGCCTTCACTTTTTCCATTGAATCTTCGAGGGCTTGTACCTGCTGCAAATTCTGGTCATATTGCCGATCGCCATCGTTATTACTAGTCGCTTCGATCGATAATTCTGTGAGCGCTGAGAGCAATAGAAATTCATTTTTGACCTTTTGGAAGCTAGCGATCGCTCGCCGCAACAATTCGATCGCCTGGTCATATTGCCCCGCATCTGCACTACGCACCGCAATTTCAGCCAATGCCTTAGTTTTGCTCAATGGCGATTCAATACTTCGCGCCACCCGGATCGCCTTATCAAACTGGCGATATTCGGCTAAATGGGTAGCAATTTCTTGCAAGCTATAGGACACCGAGGCATCTTCATTGACAAATGGCGTAGTTTGGATAATTGTTTCCTGTTCTTCCACCATTGGCATATTGGCAACAGCTTCCGCCTGGTTGATTTGGCGCAGCAGTTGAGCGATCGCCAGCGCCATTTCAAATTGTCCCGACTGTGCTGCCTGGACTGAGAGTCTTGCCAGGGCAGTTTTACGAGCCTGGGCATCCGTAATCGTTTTAATTACCGCAATTGCCCGATCGCCTTCATCTAACTGAACCAGCTTCAGGGCAATTTGTTCAAGGGTGGATATTTTGCGATCCACCTCCAGGATTGCATTGGCAGCCTCGATCGCCATGTCATAGTTGTGATCGGCCAGAAACGCAATCACAATATCGGTCAATGCATCTGCCTGCCGCGATCGTTCTTCAATTCTGCTAGCAATATCGATCGCCTGATCATATAAACCAGCATCGATCGTAATTGCCGCCAATGACCTAAGCATGCGGGCTTTGATCGTTGGATCTTCCACCGCTTGCGCCACAGTCTGTGCTTGGGCATATTGCTTTGCCTCCGCCAGTTTCACCACCATTTCTTCGAGGGCATAGGCACGGCGCGATCCCGCCTCGATCGACTGAGCCACCGCGATCGCCCGATCGTATTGCTTCGTTTCTGCCAACTTAATCGCAATCTTTTCCAGGGCCACCGACTTGATTATTCCATCAATCAATCGTTCACAGCATTGCATTGCCTGATCACAGCGATCGCTGGCCACAAGCTCATCCACAATCATTGCCAATGCCTCATCCCGCTTACCAGGGTTGGTAATTTTGGCAATTAATCCAAACATGGGTTCTAATTTGCCGCGCTGGGCTTGATGGAAAGCAATTTGGGCAAAGGTTGCTTCCCGTTGATCGGCTCTGGGAATCGCCGCCGCGATCGCTGTTGCCTGCTCATCTTCGTCAAACTGGGTTAGCTGAATTGCAATCGTGGCCGCTTTGGTATTTTCAATATCCCACTTGGTCAACTCGCGCAACGAGGCATCTTCGATCGTAGCCACCGCCTGAATCGATCGCTGCAATATTTCCGCTGCCGGTGCTGCCAGCCCCCCTTTTGCTGACTCGATCGCCAGCTCAGCCAGCGCTTCTGCCCTTTGATAGGCATCGGCGATCGCCAGAATTTTCTCTAGGGTCTGATCTATGGGCTGCGCCACTATGGGTATCCTCCCACCTTAAGTTACTTTCCTTGGTTCAATTACTGGGGTTCAATTACTGGGGTTCAATTACTGGGTTAGGTTTGTACAATTCTATAGCATTACTTATTCAAGGCTTGGTGATGGATTTAGCATCAGAGCTGGAAGGCATGACACCCGCAAACCATATTAATTCCCCAGAGATTTTTCCCGTAAACTAACCTTGATCAGGTTTTCTTACAATCGCAAATAATGTGACCATGAATCCTTGATCGCAGTTTCGTTTAACCACAGTTTGTTAATTCTTTCCTGCTATTTGCTATGCTCCCACAACTTGGCAGGTAAAATAATTGGTAATGATATATAAGTTTGGTAATGGTATAGAAGTAAGGTCTTTTAGTAAATAGGTTTTGAGCCATTCTTGCCCTCTCATCACCGCATATTCTTACTTCTGCAAGACCGCCAGATAATCAAATGCTGCTCAAGCAAAATTCTTGTAAAATAGCGATCGCTTAGCTGTAATGATTAAATTAGCTATGCCGATCTTGTGCCATAGCTGGTTTGAGAGTTTGAAAGAATGTTAGTTGTCTAATATCTCGGTATAAACTAATTAGCTGATTAAATGACTTGAAATAGCAAAAACACAATTAAATTAGGTCGCTCCATTTAATTGTTTAAGCTGCAGAGAATTGCTACCATTTGCATAGTTAAGGCATGATCAAACTAGATCTATCCTATTGATTGGTCAGGTTATCGCTTTGGTTAGTTTTAGGGAATTGGCAAGGACTAAAGGCATCCCAATTCAAATATTAAAGTGTAAAAGCAGACGCTTTAAACCAGTTCGATCGCTAACCTTGATCCCCTGGCTATTCGGTAAGCTGGTTGTGATAAGCCCCTTGCAGCTCGTTTTAGCCATCAACTAGCCGTCAGCGCCTGGATTTTCTAATCTAAATCAATTAATTAAATTTGCGATTCTAAATTTCTAGGTCTGGTCTGCTTGATAATTCGATTTAATAATTCGATCGACAAAGTTTAAGTAGTAAAGTTTTTGGGGAAGATGGTTAACGTTTGGTTAAATCAGCTTAAATCAGCAATCAATTCATTGTGCTTTTCGCCTTTATTATTGGCCTAAGTATTGCTAGTTACAAAAAATCTGCTTTGAATTGGTTACTATTGGGGCTTGCTGCTGTAAATTTGTGTTGCTATAAATTTGTTAACAACAACCAGTATGGTTTAGCTGGATTAGCAGATTAGATCTTGTTGGATCTAGGTAACCTACTTAGATCTTCAATCAATTATTACTGCATCAGTATTAAAGAGTTTTCGGGCAGCTAGAAAATGGATTCTGTTAAGTCGGCCTAGTTTAATTAGTTATTTTACTAATTGCTCTTGCCAGGATCGCTTCTGTGAATTGACTTGGATTTACCCCCATAGCTGTCATAACTAATAGAGTTTTGTCCTTCCCTCATGAATTTAAGTCTTGACCACCATTCAGTCATATTCGGCTGGAGCATTGGGTTTAACCGTATTGCGTAATCTCGCATCAAACTTCACAGGAGTGTGTTATTTTGACCCCAGTAAGCATATTGATAGTTGAAGGTAATCCTAATCTTAGTTCTTTGCTGGGCTGGCGCTTGCAGCAGCTTGGCTATTCAGTAGTCCAGACTTCCAGCTATCAAAAGGCCAAAATCGCTTTTGCAAAGCAACAACCTAGCCTGGTCATACTTAATACCGAATTGCCTGATGGAGATGGGCTAGAGCTATGTAGCTGGATTCATCGCCAGAAAAAGGCGCTCATCTTTTTAATCTCTTCTCGCACCAATGAGCTGGATATTGTCGCTGGGCTACGCACTGGTGCTGATGATTATTTAACTAAGCCATTTGGAATCGAAGAATTTTTGGCTCGCGTCGAAGCTCTAACCCGCCGGATTCGATCGACACCAGCACCGGCCTATCTTGACTATGGTGCATTGAAAGTGGACTTAATTCAGCGCCAGGTTCGGTTTAAGGGGAATATTATTGATCTTACGCCACAGGAATTTAGTCTGTTGTATGTGCTGGTGCAGGCAGATGGCACTGCGATCACCCGGGCTGAGCTATTGCAACGAGCCTGGCCAGATGAAATCAATAATCCTCGCACTGTGGATACCCATGTGTTGTCTTTGCGCAAAAAGATGAAAATGCATCCACAACAGCCAGACTTAATCCAAACGATTCGGAATGTAGGCTATCGCTTTAATTTGGAAGCTCTGGGGTTGGCTAATGTTCCTAACCAGGATCATAACGAGCATAGTCATGGTGCAAGTGCAGCCAATCGCTCCAGTGAGAACCATATTTTGCAGAGTGTGAAGCGGGATTTTCCAGCTAGACAGTTTGCCAGAAGCTAGGAATCTAGAATCTAGGCTTACTCCTCTCGCCAACCACATGCTAATGCCACATTTGGACATTCTTCGGTCAAGATCCGTTTGATCTCCAGAGCGATCATGCGATGTTCTTTCTGGGTGCCCTGCTCACTTCTGAGATCGACATAATGAATCCAGTTACGCAAATTATTTTTCATATATAAGGTGGTTTGTGTTGCCATGGGCAGCACCATTCTGGCTGACTCCTTGGCGATCCCCTGTTCGAGTAATTTTTCATAGAGAGCAAAGGTAGCCTGGAAATGCTGGTCTACCAATTTTTTTGTCAACCCATATTCACCAGAAGCAGGATCGATTTCAAAACTATTCTGGCGATTTTTGTTGTCCTGTAGCCTTGGTTCAAATTCCTCTACTGCGGTTGATTGGGCATATCGCTGGCTAAATTCTTGGAAATTGGCGCTGCGATGGCGCAGGATTTGGGCGGCGATCGCCCTGGAGGTTTGGATTTCAAAGCAAAAGTCCACCATCTCAAACGGTGACCAATGCTTATACTTAATCAGGAATTTAATTAGTTTCGGTGCTGTTTCCGTGTTCATTTGATTGGTCGGATTGGAAACCCTGGCCGTATAAACGACAAACTCTTCTGGGGTAAGCGATTCTGCAACGAGCGGTAAAGTTTTGGAAACAAGCGTGACTTTCATTTTAATCCCAGTTAATCCCAGCTAAATACCTGTACTGCCGAACCCATCGCTGCTACGTGCTGAATCCGGTAAGCGATCGACGATTTCTACTTTAAACCCTTTTAGGTGCGGATCGACTAATTGAAAAAGCCGCGCCAATTTGGGGATAATGGGGGTTGAATCCTCGGAAATATATGGACTGCTGAAAGGTTCTGGTAGTGCCGCTTGTTTCTTCGCTACATCCGATTGCTCTCGTTCCGATTTTGATAAATCAAGACTAGGCCGCAGTAAAGAAGCTACCTTATTTAAATAATTTGGCGTAACTTCGATCGGCACTTTGATTTCACCCCGATAGCCCGCATCAATTACACCGGGGCTATTCACCTGGCGGAATGGTGTTTTATAAATACTGCTGCGGGGGGTGAGAAATAAACCGATTGGATCGCCCTGGGCATCTTCAGCATAGATACTAATCTGAAACCCAATTAACTTAATCAAGTCCGAGCCGGAATGCTGGCCAAATTCAACTTTTTCCGGCATGAGCAGATCAAACCCTGCATCACCAAGGTGGTTGAAATCATGGTTTTCATATAGCTGTTTAACCGCTGCGTTGGCTGGCTTGATATATAGGTTGATCAAGGTGGCTTAATTTCCGATCGCTAGGATTATGCGCATAAGATGAGTTTCCCATTGTTGATCGAAAAACAGCCAGATCGGCTGCAATTAAAGGCTCATTTTATGATCAGGTCATAGATTGGTTGATTGGTTAAACATCGCCAGTGACATTCAAATAGGTTCGGCTGCTGCACATCGATCGAAGCAATGGCAGGCTCAGCCGGGAATGGAATCAGGCGATCGAAACCGATTTTGTGGTGATCTTTGCCCACTTGATTAGGCGTGAACTCTAAAGTTGAGTCAACAACTGAAGAAACCAGGTCAAACTGGAGCAGATAAACTGCTGGTGGTGCATGGAGATCGCTGAGCATGTTCTGCGCCAAGCGATAGAGGGGTTGGCGATCGTAATCCTTCAGATGAAATGGCTGTTGGTATTTGCCCTGCTGATCACGGCTGATTACCTCGCCATAGAGTGGCCCCCTGGCCGTCCAGACGATCGGTAGCCACAGCTCCCCTGCCGCTGAAATAACTACCCTGGGGCGATCGAGTGCTTCTACCCAGGCTCGCCGCCGTTCTAGATCTGCGCAAGCCGCAACAATATCTAACATTCAGTCATTCAGTTGTAAATTGAGGTTTGGCTATTGTTGGTCATTCAACTGGTCATTATTTAAAAAGTGGGCAGCATTGGTTCTGCTACCTTGGGTAATTGCAGCTTCTGGGGGCGGACCCGGCTGGCCAAACGATAGCTGAGGCTTTGTAGCTCCATGTGCAATTGGCGATTTTCCTTTTGCAGCATTTCTACCTTGGCTTTGATTGGCACCATCCGCTCGGCAAACTTGTTGCGATACATGATCGGCAACTCATCCACCGCCTTGTCAAGTGCTTTGTTGCGATCGCTGAATTCTTCCACCTTCTGGCGGAGGTTAACAATTTCTAGATCGCGGTCATGCAATTTGGTATGGGTGTTGGCTAATTGTTGCTCTAAACTGGCTACCTTTTTGCGTAGCTCTAGCAATTCAGTTTGGTGTTGTTCGGCAACTTCCTTACTTGGTGTAAAGGCTACGTTGCCCTTCACCAATCGGAACAACTCTTCTGAGAGTTGCTGGACGAGTAGATCCTTTTGCTGGAGTTCCTGCTGGAGGTGGGTAAGGTCTGATTGGGGCAAGCGATCGGTGGAATTAATCATGTTTGCTACCTGGCGATCAACAAAGACGCAATTTTAAGGATTTGAGTAAGATTCTGGTCTAACTCAAACCACCAAAATGCGATATCGAAGTATACACCATGTGGCAATACATGGCGGGAATTTTAGTTTGCCTGTTTTGATAAGTAGGTAGTTACTTAACAGTAATGGTGTTGCCTATTGGTGAGATGGTGTTGCCATTAAGCGATCGGGCAAATTGATATGTGCTTAATATTTGCAATAATCGCATTCTTGGCCCAGCATTGCGCAATGTCCTCCTGGATGGAAGCTAGCTCTAGCTATTTAGACGCTACTGCCACATTCTCAGACCATAACCTGGGTGGTGAGCTACGCCGAATATCTCGCCAGATGCCAGTTGCGGCCAGGGTGCCATCCGCCACCGCGATCGAAACCTGATTTAGTCCCTGCTTGAGATCGCCGAGGGCAAAAATGCGGGGATGACTGGAGCGGCACATCTCATCGGTGATAATATTCTCGCCATTGCGCTCCAGGTCAATATCCTTGAGGTAGTCATTGTAATAATGCGATCCCATCGCCACCAGGCCAGTTTCTAGCTCCACCTTGGTGCCATCTACTAGTTCCACCCCATCCATCTCGTTATTCTCACCCAGGAACTTAGCGATCGGACTTTCATAGAGCGGATAGCCATGCTCTGCTAACTTAGTCCGCATTTGATCGCCCACTTCAAATTCACCATTGGTAAACACACTGATGTAGGGCGTGAACCAGTTCAGGACAAAGGCGGTGTTGATTGCCCCTTCCCGACTCACAAACAAACCGCATTTTTTATCTGCCATTTCATAGCCATCGCAGATCATACAAACATGCAGGTTATAGCCAGCATAGTCATAGACATTTTGCATGTCTTCAAGCTGCGGCAGATTATCGATCAGCCCGCTGGCTGCCACAATATATTTAGATTTGAAAGTAGGGTAAATACTATCTTTTTTACCAACTTTGACCCGGACTGAAAATATATCGTCCTTATCCTCGGCATGTTCCACAAACCCATTCAAAAAATCTACTCCCAGATCCAGGGCATGTTCCTGTCCCTGTTTGAGGAGATCGCGTCCGGGGGTGTCGGGCGATAGCCCCAGATAATTAGTTAAATGTTGCATCCAGAACGATCGCCCCAAGCCCTTTTCGATCACCAGGCAGGACAGGCGATAGCGAGCTAAATAAATGGCGGTAGAGAGGCCACCAGCCCCACCACCGACGATAATTGCATCATAGGTATGGTCTAGTTTCTGGTCTAGGTTTGCCTTGGATAGTTTCATTAGTTCAGTTCCCGCTGTCAATTTCTAAATTTCTAATTTTTTAAAGTTTTTATGTTTATTGTTAAATAGGTTAAAAAATCCTCCTCGTACTTGACGATCGAACTTGGTAAAATATGCTCCAATGCATTCCCCCTGATCAATCCTGATCAACCTGATCAATTAGTAAGCCGAGGGGATCATTTTGTTGCTTGATATTTATTGGCTTGGCTCAGCTACCCATCCATTGCTGATCGATCATAGAGAAAAGCTACTGTTACTAGGGTATCAAGGTGGAACCCAAAATTATTCTGTCAATGGTTCTAATTCCCCCATCAATTAAGTGACTAAGGGTGACTAAGCAATTAGCTAAACTAAATAGGTATGATTAGACTAAAAGTTAGTAGCACTGCAGATAAACGGCAGATAAGTTGAAATTGGCGCAGGGAAATAGCATATGATGCACAAGATTTTGCTGGTTTTGGTAGGTGCCACCTTTGCCACCTTGCAATTTTGCGGTGTGCCTGGTTCGGGGAGAGTAGATAAGGTGGGCGATCGCCCTGATTCTGATCTAGTTACTAAACCAGTGGATTATGCATGTATTGATGCAGTCTCAACTAATTGCTCTGTCTCCTTTTTATCCAGCGATAAAACCAAAGCCAATCTCACCACTAGTTTTTTAGTTTTTGGTGGTGGTGGTGCCCCCGATTACAACGAAATTGCCCTAGAGAAAAACTTGCTATATTTTCAACGCACCCTGGCCAAGCTTGGTTACGAACCAGAGCAAGCCGCGATGTTTTTTGCCAATGGAAATGATGGTGAAGCCACAATCCGGTATATCGACGAGGTGGATGGCACTGAAAAATACAAAGTGCCCGAAATCCCTCACCTACGCGGTGCCGCAACCCCCGAAAATTTGCAAGCCTGGCTAGCCACCGATCGCCAAGCCAATGCGGCTAATCGTGATTTGTTTTTCTATTTCACCGGACATGGGACACTAAATCGTCGTAATGCCGATAACAACGCGATGATGTTGTGGTACGAAGAAGCGGTGAGTGTACAGCAATTTGCCAACCTGCTCGATCAATTACCCGCCGATAAGACTGTGACCGCAATGATGGCGCAGTGCTATTCCGGTTCGTTCGCCAATTTTATTTATAAAGATGGCAATCCCAAGAAGTCTCTGTCCAGTCAAAATCGCTGTGGTTTCTTTGCTACGGTAAAAACGCAACCATCGGTAGGCTGTACGCCAGCGGTGGATGAATCGGACTACCGCGATTATAGTTCCAGCTTCTTTGCGGGATTGAGTGGCCGCGATCGCACTGGCAAGCCGGTTCCATCCGCTGATTATGATCGAGATGGCCAGGTTTCCTATGCGGAAGCCCATGCCTTTGCCAAGGTAGACGAATATACTACTGATCTGCCGATTTCCACCTCCGAAGCCTGGTTACAACTGCGTTCATCTCGATTGCTGCGCTATCAAATTTTCCGCCAACCGATTAGCAAGCTCCTCAAAACAGCCCGCCCAGAGCAGCGTTATGTGGTAGATGAGTTGGTCAAGCGATTTAATTTCAACCCTGATTATTCCTATAGCAAAAATGTGGAAGACTTTGCGATCGACAATGCCTCTGGCGGCGATCCGATTGATTCAGCGGCGGAGCAGGCCTATTTAACCCGATTGCAAATGGAACTGATTAATATCAGTATGGAGCAACGCACCCGTGCTGCTCGGAATCCCCGCCGCATCGCAGACTTAGACCGGATTGTGTCCTGTGAGCAAAGTTCCTGGCAGCCCTAATCCCTAATAAAAAACAGCGACCGATAAGCCGCTGCTAGTAAACTTATTAATACTTAATTTAATACTTAATACATTGCCAGGTTCTAATTTTCTAATCGATCGTTAGAGCCTCAGATGCTATTAGTTTTAGCCAAGAAGCATAGAATCGGCTCCCGCCATAAAATCATTGGCTCCGATCGCGCTTGGATTTGGATCAGGTAGTGGCAAGGTGTCAGTTACGAACACATTATCGGCTATGTTGCTAATGCCAGAAGTGCGTCGAATGATATCAGCCAGGGTGGTGCCATTTAGCTCTTGAATCTCGGCATCTGTAAAAATACCACCGGTCTCGATCGGATTTTGGTAATAGAATGGATCGCCATCACGCAAGCGCTGGAAGGTGAGTCGCAGAATCTCCCCGGTTACTTCTCCCACACTGGAAGTAGCTTGGCCAAATTGATCGACGGGTAATTCTTCCGCTAGCATCCCAGTGATCATATCAATGTTATTGATATCGCCATAGAGATCTTGCAACGCCACAATCACTTCGGGATCGGACGTAAGCTGACTAAAGCTGGTGAATTCAGGGAATGGGCGACCAGTTGGTTGGAGGCGATCGAGTACATTGCGCAGCACATTGTAGGTGGGCAAGCCATGATCGCGGCCTCGTTGGATATCCTCTGCGCCCAAGTCTGAGAAACTATTACGGAGTCCATTTACATATTTAGGATCATTCTTTTCGCGAACTGTAGTTGCAGCACCCCGCAACACTGATTCCACCAGATCGGGTCCCTGGCGAAAGAAGAACGGGTCAAAACTACCATCAAAGAGAGAAACTTCACCAGTGACGGTGCCATCTTCGGTAACCAGGGCAAAGGTTTCATTGACTGCACTATGGGGGACTCGAAATGCGCCGGTAGCAAAGGTTAAACTGGTTTGCGCCACCGCAGTGGAATCAAAGCCATCATAGGCTTCCACATTCTCGACTCCCAATATGGCAGGCAAATATTCGTTATAGGAAACGGCCTGGAATTCGGCAATTACGATCGCCCTGGCACGTTGGAAAAGCTGTTCATCGGTCCAATCGGGATGAGCTTCAGCCAACTTATCAGCCCAGTAGTTATGTTCACGCAGCCACACCGTTTGCATGGCCATCAAGCCTAGCTGTTGGTTACCGCGCACATCGCCAAATAGGAAGAATTCTTCTTTAGGAATGAATGGCACTGTGGCATTCGGCAAATTGGTATCATCTAGCGGTGCTAAATTACCAGGGCTGGTATCAAGACGACCACCAGTAAAACTGCGAATTGCATTGCTGCGTTCCTCGCTGGTGCCGTAAACAACCGATGCATCAACCCAAGAGGTAGCCTGGTTAATCTGGGCAGCGGGAGTGGCGTTGAAGGGAGGGCCTGTATCTGGGTCGATCGCATTGCGGGTAAATCGCCCCAATTGAGCTACAAAGGCAGGATTATTGATCTGGGGATCATCGGGCGGTACTTCGATCGGAAAGGGAATTGTGCCCAGTCTGGCATCATCAATATCATGATTAAGGAACTGACCAAAAATCCAGGACATCGCGGTTAAGCCTCTTGGATCTGGGATCGAAGTTGTCTGCGACATCAATCGATTGCTGATCTCACGTGCACCAGGTCGAGTCTCGCCAGCAGGTGCGAATAAACCATCCGCATAATCGATCGGATTGAGTTGTCGATAGCGAGTGCCAACACCACCTAATGTGGGATCGCTCGGATCATGACCAGTACCATCAAGGCGGGGAAAATCATTGAAGCTAAATCCCGAAGCAAAGGGGTCTCTTTGGATTAATGTATCCATCAATTTATAAACCTGGTAAATAAAACTGAGATATGCTGCATATTAGTCAATCTGCTGACTAAAAATATTTCTTGGGAACTTGATCATTTGTGCCTTGCTTACCATCTGATTTCTGGCAATCTTGCACATGCAAAGATATCTGGGCATAAGATAAAGATATCTGGGCATAAGATCAAGACTAGCTCAAGCGTCCTTTGCCAAAAATCCTTACTGATGCTTGTGTTTGCTCTTAATATTTAGCAGCATCGATCGCCCTAAAGCCTGATAGTTAAGGAAGACTTTATACTGATACCTTTGCTCTGCAATCTTTGAGAGCATATATTAATGATTCTCAATATATTGATATTTTTATAGACAATCACATCCTTGCCAAAAGACCAACTTTGGGACGAGAAGAATCATGGCTTCAGGAGCGATCGGCATACAGTTTTTTGCTGATTCGCTGAATATGTCCTCTAACTTGCCACACATAAGCGATTACAGGATATATGAATTATAGCAATAAATTTAATGATGGTTTTGCGAAGAAAGAACTATAAATGTAGAGCAAGCATTACTGCGACTATTAGCTACTTCCAGTTTGTATGCTACTGATATGGGCTTTGATGGCTTTTCTTAGCGTTGCCATACCCATATAGTTGCCATACTCATATATATATTATTCACTATATTTGTGATCCGATCGAATGATAAAAATCTCACTCAGCCGTGATCTGAGCGTTTAAGCTAAGCAAAAGACTCAACAACTAGGGGCTGAATGCGCTGAGCGGGCTAGCACCTATAATATGAAATATAAAAATTCTAAGCAAGCAGTTTCAACTAATCGCCTGAAGCTGTGGATTGGAGTCTGCGGGAACTAAGGCTTTGGAGTTTTTGCAGCAATACATCAATATCAGATTGAAGATGCAGAAGCTCGGCACTAATATTCTCGGTGTAGAGACTGCTCTTAGCAGAATTATTGCCCTGAGTGTTGCTAGCTGCTTCGATCGATTTACTCATACGATTTTAAATATTAATCAGGTAAATTGAGTTTTTGAGGGTTGCAACTCTAATTCAGTTGCCGGGCACAATTGTACATCAAAAAACTGGTTGAGTTTAGTGATCTACAAATCTTGTTTGCCAGTGGCCGATCGCCTATTTGATCTTGGGTATCACAATTGTCAAGATCCTGTAACACTTGCTATAGGTAGATTTACGCAGGGCTCGCAAAGCTAATTATGCTGCCAATATACCGCTTTTGTGATCCAAATTAGTGATTTAACCTAACCATAAATATATCTATAGATATAGCCCATCAGACTGATATAACCCTGGTTTGGTTCCTAGATTTCTCTTACTTAAGTTGCTTGCGTAATAGTAGGCGGCGTGGATAGCCCAATAACCACACGCTGAGATCGGTCTCAACTTTGTAAAGCTCGTAGCCCAATTGATGATAGAGCGATCGCGCTGGTAAATTGTTTTCTAAGACATGCAAAAAAATCTGGCGGTGTCCCCACCGAATTGCAAATTGTTCGGTAGATCGCAGTAGTGCTTGAGCCATGCCCCGCCGCCGCCATCCTGGATGGACGGCCAGGTTGGAAATATAGGGATATTGCTTCTGGTGCTTAAACAGGTTGAATTTGTGGGCAGGTAGGGAAATTTTTTGTAAACCTAATTCTACGGTGGCGATCGCCTCGTTTGCTGGCGTTGAGGCATGGTGCGATCGATCCGTACCAGATCTAGCCTGATTGAATGATTTACTTAGCCAGAGTTGAGATGAAGGCGCAAAGTTGGTATTTAAGTTGTGGGTAAGTTTCTGGTTGAGATTTGGATAGTAGGATGGTTGATGAGGCTTGTAGTTTGGTGGCGCATAGTTAGCGCAATCTTGGGGCTTAGATCGCTCATGATCTACTACTGGACTGCGATCGTCGCGTTCAGAATAACCTGCGCAAGTGGCAACTAGGCAAACATGGCGAAATTTATAATCAGATAAACGGCTCAATAAATCGGCGGCAATGCCCCAACAAATAAAGGGATAAAGCCATCGCACCACAGGGGCAAAGCCATTGGCTCGATTTGGTTCTAAATAAAAACTACTAGCCAATATTTTCGATAGGCTAGCAATATCACTGGGGCGTAAATTGCGGATATTGAACCCGGCTTTCTCGATCGACTGTTTTTGCATTGGCAATGGCCTGACTGCCTAAATCATAGCTTAGGATTCGCCAGCGTAGTATACAGTAAAGATTATTGAGCAACTACACCGAGCAGGGCAACTTCGAGCGAGCTTTTTGGCAATCATATGGTCATATGGTCAGGTTTAAGACCTTCGCAAACATATATGCTGCTAAAAATCGCTGAATCCGATTACATCATTGACTGACCAATCTTTTCAATGTTGACCCAGGTGCTAGCGCCATCGCGCCAATGTTCTTTTTTCCAGATCGGCGCATGATCCTTGAGCGTATCGATCGCACTCTGGCAAGCATCAAAGGCTTCTGCTCGGTGTGGTGATCCCACCGCGATGATCACGCTAATTTCGCCTACGGTTAGTTTGCCCAAACGATGATGAATCACTACCCTGGTGATCGCTGGATAACGGTTGCGAATTTCAGTGGCAATCTGAGCAAATACCCGCAATGCCATTGGTGCATAGGCTTGATAATCTAAATAGTTAACCTGCCGGTCGCCGGTTTGGTTACGCACCATGCCACTCATCAGCACCACTGCGCCATTTTGGGCAGCATCGGCAGCGGCATAGGCGATCGCCAAATCCAAGGGTTCATGGGTGAGCAGGAAACTATCGGGTGGAGCATCCATTAATCTTAAAAACTCGATCGGATTACAGAGACAGGTTTGCTTTTTGCAAATGATTATTGAGTATTTGAGTAAAGGACAATAATTTAAGCAATATGCCCTAAATCTTGGCCAGGTCAAGACGATCGCAAAGATCCCCATATTCTCAGCTCGGCAACATTAAGCTCCCATCGGCACTATACCAAACCCCTGAGGTGCAAGTTTCTTTGATTTCCACGGCATGGAGACCCGGTAGCTTAGCTTGCTCAAGCTGTTCATAGAGCCAGCGGGCGATCGCCTCACAGGTAGGATTCTCTAAGCCCAGAGTCTCATTGAGGTAGTAGTGATCCAAGTAGTTATCCAGGATTGGCTGCATATATTTTTTGATGTCGGCAAAGTCGATCGCCATGCCCTGCTTAGGACCATCGGCAATTAACTGACCAACCTTGACATAGACCAGACAAACCCAGCTATGCCCATGCAACCGCCGACATTTGCCATCATGATCGGGCAGCAGATGGGCAGCTTCAAACCGAAACTCTTTATACACAATCCATTCAGGCACTTGATTTATTAAGTCCTTCGTCTTTAAATGCCAATCTGTGGCCAGGTGGGAACTACCTTGCTTTCACCCAAAACCGCGCCAGCACAGCGCCGTCCAGAGATCGTGGCTCCCTCCATACTATCAATGTAATCCTGCATGGTGTAGCTACCGGCCAAGAAGAAATTAGCGATCGGTGTTTTTTGGTCGGGGCGATAGACATCCATACCTGGTGCTTCCCGATAGAGCGATTTTGCCAGCTTCACCACACTAGACCAGAGTACATTCAAGTCGCGGGAATTGGGCAGTACCTCATGCACCTGCGCCAAAACATGTTCTACGATCGCCTCATTACTTTCTTTAATAAATGGATCGCCAGGGGTGAGCACCAACTGCAACAATGAGCCTTCACCTTCTTTATAATAATCAGTGGGGCTGGTTACGGCTAGATCGGCAAAGGTGGAAAAATCTACGCCCACGGCATAGAGCAAATTGTCGAGATCGCTGACCCAGCCATCAAACCGCAGTTGTACTGTGACAACTGGTACCGCTGCTAATTTATAGATGTTGGCAAATTGATCCCACTGCCGCCACTTTTCCGGTAGCAATCGCTTCACCCCAGGCACATCGGTGGCACAAATATAGGTATCGGCGGTAATGATTTCCTCGCTGTCTTCTTTGCCAACCACCAGGCCAGTCACGCTGGTAGCATCCCCCTCGCCTTCAAATAGAATCTCACGGATGCCCTGACGCAAATGAATCTTGCCACCCTTGGACTCAATATATTTAACGATCGGATTGTGTAAAAATTCCTGCGGCGATCCCTCCAACATCCGTAATACCGATGCCTCGGTGCGGGTAGCAAAAAACTGAAAGATGGTGAGCATACAGCGAGCAGAAATATTTTCACAATCGATGAATCCTAGGCCGTAGGCGATCGCATTCCACATTTGCTCAATGCTAGCCTGGGAGCCACCGTGGGAGCGGAACCAATCGGCAAAGCTAATATGATCTAGTTTGTGAATATCATCGAGTGCCCCCTTGGGATCAACCAGAGCCCGGACGATCGGGCTGGTGCCCAGGGCGATCGCATTCTGGAGCTTGTCCTTGAGCGAAAGTTGCGAGGTGGTGAAAAACGCCTTCAGGCCATGAAAAGGAGCGCCGCCAAAGTTGCGAAAATCCAGCTCACCAGTTCTGCCGCCACGATTGATAAAGGTGTGGGTATGTTCTTTACGGAGCAGATGCTCAAACGCTCCCACCTTCTGCATCAGGCTGAACAGGTTATAGTAGCAGCCAAAAAAGACATGCAAACCCATCTCAATATGGTTGCCGTCTTGGTCAATCCAGCTTCCCACCTTACCGCCAACAAATGGGCGCGACTCAAAAATTTCTACTGCATAGCCACGATCGCACAGTTCTACTGCTGTGCTCAAACCTGCCAAACCTGCACCGATGATTGCTGCTCGCATTTTGCCTTTCTATACTTAAGATGCCTAATGATTATTCTATTCTTAGCGATTCCCTACATTGTTTGGCGACCTATGCACAACCTGCAATTACTCACTTAATTGATTAATGCATCTTCAAAAGACTTCTTTTGTATGAATACCTTATAGATCAAAGCATTTAGGTCTCTACCTACACAACATCTCACTTGAAATAGCATCAAGCATAGTATTTTGGAAAACCGCTCTAGCTATTCTAAGCTTTTCTGAGTAATCATGTGGGAGGGAGTTTTTGGGAAGTGGGGTGATGCCAAAATTGAAGCAACTCAACCTACTATGATCGGCAAAATCTTGAACATATGCTCAAGACTTAATTAAGAATGTTTAGTTGCAAATCCTTACCCCTATATATTCAGTATCAAATATATTCAGTCCCAAACGATGAACTAATCGATCGATTCTTAGTAGCAAATATGCGCAGCAAATAATCAGCCATATAATCAAAATCTGTCGATCGCAAAATGAATTTGCCCATTAGCAAAAAAATTACTTATACTTAAAGGAAGGAATAATTACCTAACCCGATCGAGTTACGCAATTAACTCAGCTAGCTGCTATAGCGATCGAATATTTCCTTTCTTATGCCCTATCTGAGTATGACAGCCCTTAGATAGACTAGACAGCCAAAATAAGTGCTCTAAGATTTTTGAATGTAGCCTTGAACCATTTGCATACCAGTCAAAAAGCTCAATTTGGTCTGGATTGCTGCGCTACATGTTTTTTGTTTTGCCCTGCCAAAGGGTATTTTTTGGGGAATCAGCTTTTTCGCATGTAGTTAAATCAATGACTCAACAAATAGCTGATTGATGAGCACTAAACCAGATTAAATATGATCGATTGCAATCTTTTAGAATAGGCTTACACCATAGTCACTCTAGGAAATTGGTATCAATCTAGATCATTATTGGGCATTACTAAACTCTTGAATATCAATGACCATTAATAACTACTTAATACCAATCAGACGGCATGCGAATTTTGGTAGTTGAAGACGATGAGCCGATCGCTGAGGCTATCTCTTTAGCTTTAACTAGTAGCAACAATATTGTAGACACGGCCTACGACGGCCAAGCCGGGTGGGATCTGCTGGAAGCCTATGACTATGATTTAGTCCTGCTAGACGTGATTTTACCCAAGCTTGATGGGGTCGGTCTGTGTCAAAAGTTGCGTAATAAAGGCTCGAAAATTCCAGTATTGATGATGACTGCCAAGGGTAAGCTGAATGATAAGGTGCTGGGTCTAGATTCTGGGGCGGACGATTATTTGGTCAAACCCTTTGAACTCGCTGAATTGGAAGCGCGGATTCGGGCGCTGATGCGGCGGCGTGATGCTCAGTTTTCCTTTGTGCTGCGATGGGAAAAGCTGGAATTAGATCCCAATGGCTGTACTGCCAGCTTTGATATGAAGCCCTTACCTCTTACTCCCAAAGAATATGGCCTTTTGGAAATATTCTTACGGGCTGGGAGCCGCGTACTCAGTCGCACTAAAATCCTGGAATTATTGTGGTCAGCGGATGCGGATGCACCCAGTGAAGAGGCAGTGAAAATGCATATTCGCAGCTTGCGTCAAAAGTTAAAAAGCAATGGCGCACCGGATGATTTAATTCAAACCGTTTATGGGTTGGGGTACAAGCTTCGCAAAACCGAGCAATCTTAAGTATTTCTAATCAATTTCGTTAATTCCGATCGCCCGATCGTCAATTGCCTGACTGAACTGGAGTAGTTTTATGTGGGTAATTAATCAACTCCAATTTGATGATAAATGATCGTCAATGAAGCAATAAAATTTTCAGGCAATTCCTATCAACAACGAATTAGGGATCAGAAAGATTTGCTAAATCCAGGTTAAGCTAGGAAAAATCAGTTACTATTTTAGGTTTTCTAGCTGAACATTCTTTTTTTGTTTTGCAATGAATAAAGATGATGAAACGTTGAAATCACTTTTACTAGAGCTTGTCGCACTAGCACAGGAAACGGAGTGGGTTGAATTCAAAGAGAACAACTCAGATCCACAAGAAATTGGCGAATACTTTTCCGCTCTCTCTAATTCAGCGCTTATAGTTGGCAGGCAATATGGATATCTAGTTTGGGGTGTTAAAGATGGTAATCACGAAATTGTTGGCACTGATTTTTGCCCCAGAGAAAAAAGAATTAAAGGCCAGGAACTTGAAAACTGGCTCTCCACAAAGCTAAAGCCAAGAATTAATTTTAAAATGCATGAATTTCTATTCAATAATAAAAAAATTGTTATTGCCGAGATTCCGTGCGCTGACCATATACCAGTAAAATTTAAATCTGAAGAATTTGTTAGGATTGGAAGCTATAAGAAAAAGTTATCAGAGCATCCAGAAAAAGAGCGGGAGATTTGGATGCTTCTTTCACGCTTGACTTTTGAAGGTAGATTAACCTACCAAAATTTACCAATTCCTGAACTATTAGAATTAATTGATTTCTCAAGATATTTTGAGTTGATCGATCAAAGACAGCCAGAAGAGGCAACAGAAATAATCTCTAGGATGGTGGCTGAAAAATTCATCCAAGCAGAATTTCCACGAAGTTATAGCATTACGAACTTGGGAGCAATCTTATTAGCGAGGCGCTTGGATAAATTTGAAACATTATCCAGAAAGCGTGTACGAGTTATAACCTATAAAGGCTGTAATAAGATTGAAACTATCAGGGAGATACAAGGTGGTCGTGGTTATGCAATAGGATTTCAAGGTTTAATCTCATATATTACTAGCCAGCTACCTCAAAATGAAGTTATATCTCAAGCACTTAGGAAAGAAGTGCCAATGTATCCCGAAATAGCGATTCGAGAACTAGTTGCAAATGCTCTTATTCACCAAGACTTTAATATGTCTGGAACAGGGCCAATGATCGAAATATTCTCCGACAGAATTGAAATTACAAATCCTGGAATACCTCTTATAGACACTCTAAGGTTCATAGATTGTCCACCTCAGTCGAGAAATGAATCCCTTGCCGCTTTTATGCGACGTATAAAAATATGTGAAGAGAGGGGAAGTGGAATTGATAAAGTCATTCGTGAAGTTGAAATTTTTCAGTTGCCAGCGCCCGAATTTGAGGTTACTGGAAATAATCACACTAGGGCAATTCTTTATGCTCACAAAGACTTAGCAGAAATGGATAATCAAGACAAAATTAGAGCGTGTTATCAACATGCTTGCTTAAGATATGTTTCTAGGGATGTTATGACAAATTCTTCTTTAAGAGAAAGATTCTCTATTGAAGACAAGAACCAGTCAATAGCATCAAGAATTATAGCTGAAACCCTTAATGCAGATTTGATAAAACGCTATGAT
Organism: Pseudanabaena sp. PCC 7367; assembly: GCF_000317065.1. Classification (GTDB taxonomy): domain Bacteria; phylum Cyanobacteriota; class Cyanobacteriia; order Pseudanabaenales; family Pseudanabaenaceae; genus Thalassoporum; species Thalassoporum mexicanum. The sequence continues at coordinate 3,699,462 of NC_019701.1, read as the reverse complement.
CCTTCCAATAAATCCAAGAAGCTTTATAGGTATGTGCCATTCTGGGCATAAACCTTATATGATATATATTGCTTTCTACAAAGCTAGCATCGCTAAGATCCTTAATAGGAAAGCATTTTGCTATATGACGGCTATATGATGAAATCAAAAATAAATGTGTAAGCCAGCTTTTACCTATAGTAATCATATAAGTATTGGCTCACACTATATCTTTAGCCCTGCCTACCTATGGTTTGATTAAGCGCCTGCTCCGCCGCTGGTAATTTTCTAGGAAAGTTTTTTGCCGTAGAATATGCATCCCCGCCGTGCCAACCAAGCCGATCGCACTGATCGCGGCAAGCCAGGGCAGCCAAGGCAATTGAATATAATCTTCAGTAAAACTTAACTTAAATGCGATTCCAGTGGTGAGGCTAAATATAGCAGCCAGAGCCGGCACAGCAAAGGCAAAACCTTTTGGAAATCCTAATTTCAGATGTTCTTTGTGGCTACTAGCACTCAGATAGCCTACAACTATTCCCAGGACTAGGCCGACGATAATGCCCACCATGGCGATCGCCCAAAATAGGCGCACAAACATACGGATGAGCCGTAATGAAATAGAAGCGATCGCTGCCGCACCAAAGGAATTCCGCACCGCATAAATATCAGAAGACTCGGCATAAGCACCAGCGGCAACACCTGAACCCAAACCAATCAACAGGCCACCCCAGGCTGAATAGATCTGGGTAGAATTCTCTTCCTGGATAATATCCTTCAGCATCGCCAGATCAACATTCGGTGGAAACTTATCCAAACTACCAAAATAAGCGATCGCCTCATTAAAATTTTCAGGCACGGGCACCAGTGGGGTCAGGGCATGGATCGCTGAGGTTACCAGGAAACTACCTACAGTTGCTAGCACAATTAAGATCGCTAACTTTTGATAGGGAATCGTCAGGCTAGGCAAAGGTGCTGTCTTGACTTCTAGTTCAACTGTATGGGTTTCCGCTGCGGAGTTGGCATGCAGCATCAGCGTGCGGCGATAGGTTTTCCCGGCCACAATTTTGTTGGTGTCAACACAGACCTGGCAAACCGTGCGATTTTCGGCAAAACTAGGTGGCTCGAACCTGATCCAGGCATGGCCACTGGCTTGATTGGGATCGCTGCGATGGGGCATCACTTCCCATCTACCTTCCAAGAGCGTATCGGCAACCGTATTACTCACAATGATATTGCTGCGCAGCAGATCGCCGATGTTTTTAGCCTTGAGCTGAATGAATTCTGGTTCAATTTTTAGCTCTGGTTTCCGTTCAAAATCAATCTCTTGCAGTGCTTCCAGGGCTACGCTGGGGTCAGCATATCGATCGCTATTCAGGCGATTGGTCATCTTGTCGAGCCAATCGAGGAAATGATCGCTAATTTCGCCGTTGATGCTGCGCCGGAACCGGAGGCCGCCCGTAGCATCGAATAATTCACTGACCCGATCGCCAGTGGTGCCAGTAATCAAACAAACTAATGCTAGACCTACCCCATAGAGATCGGTATTGGGCTTGGGTGGACGGCGGCGTTTGATTTCGGGGGCAGCAAATGCCGATGGCTTCGTGCCAGAACTTTTCCCCGTTGTCAGGGCAAAATCTAGCAGATAGGTTTTCAGTTCCATCCCCACAATAATGTTGGCGGGCTTGATATTGAGGTGAAATATGGTTGGTTGTTGCGCTTGCAAAAACACCAGGGTTTCCATCAGGTTAATGGCGATCGCCCTGATTTGCTTAGGATCATCCCACTCCATCCCATCCAGGATCGCTCCTTCTATATACTGACGTACCAGGCACAGACCCTCAGCGATCCGAAAAGCATGAATGTAACGAGCAATGCCGGGATGCTTCAGCTTCAGCAAAGCCTGGATCTGGGGTTTGTAGGCAGCCAGATCATCATCCCTTTGCAAAGGGATTAGCTTGATAATCACGGGTCGCTTAGTCTTGAGGCGGCTCGCCCGATAGCTGCGCCACATGCCCTTATCATCCTGGTCAAATTCGTCGGTGACCTGGTAACCATGTTTAGTTAAATCCGGTAGATCTGGCAATGTCCCCATTGTGCTTATATGTCTATGTTTATGGCTATGCGATTTGACTTAAGGCGAGTTTGGGTGAAGCGATCGATTGCATCCATAGAATATCAACAAAATAAGACTCAAGCTAGCGATAGTTAGCCGATCGATCCCTACCCTTTACCCACAATCCAATTGCGTTTGAAATATCTGGCCAAGTCATTAGCATCCAGCGACAAACAAATTGGCCGACCGTGGGGGCAGGTGTGGGGATTGCGGGTGCGTTGCCATTGGCGAAAAATTTCTTGCGATCGCCGCATCTCCAACTTAGTGCCGTTGCGTACTGCACTGCGACAGGCCAGGGTTGCCATTGCCTGAGGTAAATCTTTCTGGTGGCTGAGTTCGATCAAAATTTCCTTGCGATCTTTCTGCTCAAGCAAAATCTGGGGCAACGATCGCACCGCCATCAATCCATCGCCAAACGTTTCTACTTGTAATGGAATTTCCTGTAACCTTTCGATCTGCAACCGGGTCAAATTCGCCAACACGATCGGTTGCTCTAGCGCCACCACCTGCCATTGCTGTTGCAACTGCTCAAACAACACCCGCTCATGGGCGACATGCTGCTCAATCAGCCACAGGCCGCGATCGTGCTCCACCAGAATATAGGTGTTTTGCACTTGTGCTACTACCTTTACACCCTGTGCTAGTGGCGTATTTTCGGCAATAGGATTGGTCTGATTGTCTGATTTGGGGTTATAGCCGATCGAATTTTCGCGCAACAAACCCGCCGCCGCATCCTGGAGCGGATTGACCTCGATCGGTCGGGGCAAAATAAATCGCTGTGGTTGGCGCAGGATTTCACCGATCAGATCGCTAATCTTTGCTTGATAATGCTCAATCTGACGGATATAGACCTCGGTTTTGGCGATCGATCGATTCCAGTCGATCTGCTCCGGCGGCAGTTGCAAATGCACCACACAGATCGGATAGCGATGGCGAGGCAGGGTGCGAGCAAAGGCGGCGATGATGGTCTGGCTAATTTCTGGACAATCGATCATGCGACCATTGAGGGCAACCTTAACCCAATCGAGGCGATGGCGGGAGGCGCGATCGGGCAGTCCCAGGGTGATCGCAATTTCCGGCTCTAGGCGATCGGTTTGTTTGTTTTTTAAATGCTCTAATTCAGACTGCTTTTGATGTTGCTCTGCTTTGGCATAGGTGAATTTTTGATTTTCTGTTATTTGCTGCTGTTCCGCCAGATCATCACGATCGCCTTTTATATCTATATTATTAGGCGCGATCTCATTAAGCACCGCCGCACCAGAAATAATCCCAGTAACAAGATTCTGGGGCTGGAGCGATCGCACAATTTGCGGCAAAATATCGTGGGTATATTTCCCTGACCAGATATTGAACCAGTTCTTTTGATTTAGGCTGGCCTGCCAGGTGATGTAGGGATGGGCGATCGCTGCCAGTTGAATGATTAGCTGCACCTGTCGCAGTTGTTGCGAGATGCTGGGCAAGGCTTCCAGGCGAGCGGGATAGAATTTAAAAATTTGCTGCGCTTGCACGATCGTACCGGGGGCGATCGCTACGGTTTTGGGCGCGTCGATTACCTGGCCATTGCGATCGTAAGTTACCTGCCAGCCAGCGTCGGCGGTTTCGGTGCGGCTACAAATTTGCAATTCGGCGAGTTGCGCCAAGCTGTGCAATGCTTCACCCCTGAACCCTAAGCTCTCGATCGCTTGCAGGTCTGCGGCTCTGGCGATCTTGCTGGTGGTGTGGGGCGCGGCAGCCTGTCGCAGGTTGGCTAGGTCGATGCCAATGCCGTTGTCGGTGATTTGCACTGATAAATTGGCAAGGTTTTCAGTTTTGATCGCTAGGCTGATGCGGGTGGCCTGGGCATCGATCGCGTTTTCTACCAATTCCCGCACGACGGCAGCGAGGGAGTCGATCACTTCCCCGGCGGCGATCAGGTGGACTAGTTGGGTGGGTAAGGGTTTGATTAAGGCCATAGGTTCTAGTCTAATGGCGATCGCTGGTTTGGACTAGATGGCGTTGGGATTGAAATGGTTTTACATAAGTTAATGCTCGATCGCTGGACTTTTACGGTATTTTTTAGTAGGTTGTTTATGTGATCTCCACAGGTCGCCAGATCCTTGAAAACCGCATAGTTACGTTGACCTCTGGAGATGCCTTGCCTAGCAAGGGTTTCAGCTCTCCAAAGTTTGTTTTTAGTGGCAATAATGGCATGTTTTTCTCAGTAAATATGACCTATGGAGATTTGACCTCCAGATGCCGCTCTGGGTATGGGCTCAAAATAGGGGCTCTTTCAAACCCATTACCCCGCAAGGGGACTGAAACACTTCATCCTTCTCCATCGCAACCATAAAGTCGTGCGTCTTTCAAACCCATTACCCCGCAAGGGGACTGAAACCATTTCATCACAGAAAGCAGCATAGGTTCTTGTATGGAACTTTCAAACCCATTACCCCGCAAGGGGACTGAAACTTTATCTCTACATCCCCTGCCCGCGCAGCCAGATTGCTTTCAAACCCATTACCCCGCAAGGGGACTGAAACAAGAACATTCTCTCCATCGGTGGGGGGCTCCTGTGAGAAACTTTCAAACCCATTACCCCGCAAGGGGACTGAAACTCTTTTCCATCACCCTCCTAGGGTTAAACAAAAAAATACATGCCTCTTTCAAACCCATTACCCCGCAAGGGGACTGAAACCCCAGTCTTGGTATGACACAATCTCGATGCATAGATTACTTTCAAACCCATTACCCCGCAAGGGGACTGAAACTAGTTTTTGTAGTTCTTAGTGTTACTGGAGTGGTGTAAATCTTTCAAACCCATTACCCCGCAAGGGGACTACACATCAACAAAAAAAAAAGAGCTTGAGAAAACCCAAGCCCTTCTAGATATTCAACTGTAATTAATAAACCTAAACCGCTGCGGTCATCTTCTTTTCCGGTGCAGACAAACTAATCGGCGCAGTCAAAGCCTCCTCCAGCGGGGCTCTGCCCAATCGCTCCTCCAGGATGTCCATCACCGCGCGACCAAAATCGGTTTCATCCCGCTGCCATGCCTCCAGGCACACCTCACCAAAATACGATCCCAGCGGTTCCGGGTTCCAGAGCAGTTTTTTCGCATTCCAGGGCATCATGCTCATCGGGTCATAATCCGGCTTCAGGATCTCATTTTTGATCGCATATTCCTCCAGGTGCGTGTGCGGTTGCAAACCAATAAAGAAGATCGCAGGCTCCACCTTATCCCGGCCAAAGATTGCTTCCAGCTCTCGGTGATATGCGATCGTCTGGCGGATCGTATCAAAATTTTCATCGATCACATTAAACGAATAATTCACCGACACCAGTTCATTAAACCCCGCCGCCTTGAGATCGCGGCAATTTTGCAACACCGATCGCAGGTTATAGCCCATCCGCATCTTGCGAATTAACTCCTGGGAGCCGCTGGTGATACCAATCTCAAAGTAATTCATCCCCGTCGCCACCATCAGATCGCACAACTCCGGCGTGAGGTTATCAGCGCGAATATAGGCCGCCCAGCTAATATCATCCATGCCCGAAGCCAGGATTTTTTGCAATAGCTCGATCGCATCGGGGATAAACCGCTTCGCCGGAATAAACTGGGCATCAGTAAACCAGAAATTGCGAATGCCGCGATCGTAAAGTTGGCGCATTTCCGCCACCACTTCATCAGCCGGATTGATCCGCACCTGTTTACCTTCGATCGTGGTGTAGATGCAATAGCAGCAATTATGGGGACAACCGCGCTTGGTTTGCACGCCAATGTAAAAATCATTGTCGCGGAAATAGTAGTTAAACTTATCCCAGATCGATTCGATGTAGTCATAATCACAGGCGCTCTTTTCGATCGGCTCTGGGGCTTCGTGGATCAGGCGATCGCGGGGTGTAGTTACGCCCACCGTATAGCAACGTTCATTGGCAATACTCTGGTCAAACACCAGCTTTTGCAACAGCGTCTCACCCTCACCCACGGAAATGATCGTATTCTGGGGCATCATTCCAGCAAGCTGCTCATAAAAAACACTAACCGCACCACCACCAATCACCGCCCTGGCCCTGGGGCTATAGCGCTGAGCCCGTTTCACGCCCTGGCGGATTAGCAAAGAATTCCGCCATAACTCACTGTAGTAGGCTCCAAATAACCGCAAGCCATTGAATGCCCCTCGTAACCGTGTTAAGGGACTTTTGCCATAGTAAAACTCAAATGCATTCTGGAGCGGGTTGCCGCCGCGCCCACCCACTGGCGCATAAATTTGAATATCCCGCCAGGAGAAAACTAATAAATCTGGCTTGAACCGATCGATACTTTGGTCTAGTGCCTTATGGAAATCCAGCGGAGCCACAGTACCCATGTCAAAAATGGACTGTTCTACCTGGGGCGCAATCTTGTGGATGTGATCGGCCAGATACACCACCCCGATCGGGAAAATGGGGTTACATGGCAGGCGGACATAGAGGATGCGATCGACGGCAGACATAATTATATTTTGGATTAATATATTGGGCTGAAGCCTGATTTATATTTAATTTACTAAAAGAAGCGTAACGCAAAAAAAGTTCACATATCTTATTTTACCTGTACCATCTAGATCCTGGGCTTACCTAAAGATATAAATGTTTCTCCCTTTAGCATAAAAGCGGCTCATTGGTAATAGCTTTTACAACTAGCCCAATTAGATCGATGCTACTGTCTTATCAGAGTTTATGGTTAGCTTAAATTTACTGGCGATCGCAATGTCGGAAGCAAGGTTAAAACTTTTGTGGTACTTAACTTTTGCTGTAAATAGATTTAACTAGTTTTTAATCATTTTTTGACGTTGTTACTGTCTATGCTTATTAACTAAGTATGACCAAGTTAAGTCTGACCAAGTCTGAGAAAAAGTGATTAATACTTTCTCCGCAAAAACATCGGCATGGAAGGATCGGGGGCGATCGCTAAACAATCCACTACTAGGATTTACAAATCTTACAAATTGTTTATGCTAATCTGCCCTGCAAGATTAATGCTCTAGTCTTTTGGCGATCTAAATTATTGCCATTCAGCTAATTTAATAAATTTTAATTAATTGGCTAGACTCAAACTAAAAATAAATTCAAATAGTAAGCGACAACTTATCAAAGAAATATAAACCTGGGCTGTTCAGTCTGCTTGGCGAAAAAAATGGTTATGTCACAATTGCTTGATCCAGTGCCTGCGGGCAATCAAAAAATAGTTTGTTGCTACACCAACACAACCAGCAAGATTCAGGTGGTACGCATTACTAACGTGCCTGATTGGTATTTTGAGCGGGTTGCATTTCCTGGTCAACATCTAATTTTTGAAGCGCTGCCATCCGGGCAACTAGAAATTCACACCGGAATGATGGCAAGTTCAATACTTTCGGATACTATTGCCTGTGTGCAGTTGCAGGTTGAGAATGATTCGACCACCTTACCGGAATGGTTGCCGCTGAAAACCTCTACTGGGGCTGCACAGGAAACTGAGCAGTTCAAAACAGAAGTGGCTAATTAGGTATGGACTTTCTATCAGTCGAGTACGGTGCTTTTTTAATTTGCATTGCTGTGATCTACTGGTTAACTCCTCATTTGCAGGCTCGCCTTGGCATTTTGCTAACGGCGAGTTTACTTTTTTATATGTTGTTACAGCGCCAAGCAGTAGCGCTGTTGATTGCTAGTACGTTAGTTAACTTTGGCTTGGGTTTTGCAATCAAGCGATCGCGCCAGCGTAACTATCGCATTGCCCTATTAAGCTTGGGGATTGGCTTTAATGTGTTATTGCTGCTGGGGTTTAAATATATTTCCTTTTTGATGGGCAACATTGGCATTCTGGCCAGTTGGCAGGGAGGAATTGAGTTAGCTAATTGGGCAGACCAGAATGTGATCGCGCCGATCGCAATTAGCTTTTTCTCCTTCGAGATGATCGCCTTTTTGATCGATGTCTATCGCGGCACTGCCCCCACTCAGGATTTCTGGGGCTTTTTCACCTATAAGTCCTTCTTTCCAAAACTTCTCTCCGGGCCGATCGTACGTTATCAGGACTTTGCTAAACAACTGGTTTCACCAACTCACCCCAAACTTGCTGACATTTCCGAGGGGCTGTGGTTGATTGCGGCTGGGGCGATTAAAAAAGGTCTGGTAGCTGATAATCTAGGTCGATTTGTGGATATTTCCCTGGCCAACATTGAACGAGCGGGTAGTGTTGATCTATGGCTAGCACTGGTTGGCTTTGGTTTACAGATTTATTTTGACTTTAGCGGCTACATCGACATCGCCAGGGGAAGTGCCCTGCTATTAGGGATTGAATTACCACAAAACTTTGACTTTCCCTATCTGGCAGCCAGCATCAGTGAGTTCTGGCGACGCTGGAATATTACACTGGGTCATTGGTTGCGCGATTTTGTCTATATTCCCCTAGGGGGATCGCGGCGTGGCTTGATTATTACCTGCCTGAATTTGTTGATCGTGATGCTGGTGGCCGGGATCTGGCACGGAGCACAGTGGGGCTTCATTCTCTGGGGTGGATTGCATGGCCTCTATTTGATCGCCCATCGTTTGTTTATGGTGGTGGGCACCAGGTTCAATGGCTTTGTGGAGTTCTGGCGATCGCAATGGGGCAAAATCCTAGGCATTTTGATCACTCAACTAGCAGTATTGGTGAGCTGGATTCCATTTCGATTGCCAAAGTGGGCAGATATGCAGGTGATGCTAAATCGATTGTGGGGGCAGGCTGCCGATCCACAGTTTGGCCTGAAGATCTATGTGGAAACCTTGCAGGTTACGCCAGCCCAGATTGGTTTGCTGTGTCTGGCGATCGTGATGGCGATGATTTTTGCCTACAGGTGCGATCGCGCCAAGTGGCAACTTACCTGGCAGGCTAAGTTATTTTTAGTGCCAATTAGTTTGTATCTGGTGGCAATGTTTGGACCGCAGAGCAATCTACCGTTTATTTACTTTGATTTCTAATAGGTAACGCCAAACAAAAAGGCTAGCATTTGGCTAGCCCAAGGAACTTGAAACCTAGGTAGTTTAAGAAGAATTTGTACGATTTGTGCGCTCGGCTACTGTACAACCAATCTTACATTGGCATTGCTCAGGCCAGGACGCTTGACTTCGCTGAGGGTCTTGGTAACCGCATACTTTTGATTGATCGAGTTGATCAACTCAGTTTGGTTATGCTTCTTGGCAACACCCCAGAGGTCAGCGATCAGATCAAAAGAGCCATCGCCATTGCGAGACCAACCTAGATCATAGTCACCTTCGAGGGTAGCTACGATTTCAGCCCGCACACGCTGGCCATTGTAACCACGCACATCGGCATTGGCATTGACGCTAATGCCAAGATCGCGCAAAGAAGACTTTAGGATTTCCGCATCGGT